>JAENYF010000079.1 GCA_016841905.1 Desulfoscipio geothermicus
TTAGATGAGGTTAGGTGATGCGCGCTTTTTGCGCATGACCTAACCGTTCCTTTTTTAAGGCTTTATTTACAGGAAATTAGCATTCCGCCAGCATTCTCAATATTATCTAAATATTTAATGATACGTGTATGTATTTCAATAGCCTCCTGATAAAGCTTTTGAATATCAATTACATAATTCATGTTATAGAATTTTTTCTCAGAAGCAACGTAAAGGCGCATAGGATAAGCCTTTGGTTCAGTTACTTCCCAATGTGATATTGTCATATTGTAGGCAATAATATCATGTGGCTTTTGCCCTTTTATATTTTTTAACAGCATTTTATCCAGGTACTCTTCAAAGTGCTCGATACTATTTCTAACCTGTTTATTAGTAATTTCGGTTAAATCAATGTCAATGAGTAATTCTTTTATAGTATCAGCTCTAAATTTTCGGCACTTAAATAAACTGTCCGTTTCGCTTTTTTTTCTTGCTTGTCCTGTTATTAATTTTGCGATATTCGCAGAACTTATTAAAATGTCGTTGATTTTTGAGTGCAATTTCGGGTCAACCTGTATAAAATAACCTTTCTCAGGTATTAAAGCCTCTTTAAATACACATTCACAATTTTCAATTATGGATTCCGTTAACCATATTAATTCATGAAGATATATAGGAAATAATATGTTACCACTAACACTTTTAGGATCAAGCAATTTTGACGCCTCCCTTTTCCCAATACTTCAGCAAAAGAAAAGTGTTTCCTTCCTATTAAATTATCACTTCACTATATGTTTGGTTTAAAAAACTTCTTCATCTATCATATCTTTAACGGCTCACGCCTCCTATAGCAAATTACTCCAGCATCCCTACATCAATCTCTCACGCATAACGTGAGGCTTCACTTTAGCAGAGTATAATTAAATTACCTAAACAAAATACACGAATCTTCGCCCTCTATTTTTTTAACTGCTTTCCTATATGCTATATATGCATCACACTCATCGGTATAGCAACACAAATGTTTTAATTTCCCATTTACGCCGATTTGACGGAAGATCGCGCGCTTTTGTGCGCGTGGGGCCGGCCGCGCCCCCCGTTCCCGGGGCAGAACGCCGCCCATCTGGTGGCACAAGGCCATGCGCGTATGCTAACCTAATGCGGGGTGGGTGTGCGGGACGATACAACTTATTGCGCGGGCATGGCCGCGGGCGAAGCCGGCGGCCTGTTAGACGAGGTTAGGTGATGCGCGCTTTTTGCGCATGACCTAACCGTTCCTTTTTGAAGACCCCAAAGGAATACATGCAAAGACCCGTTAGCTGGCCAGTGTGCTGGAAAAGCCAGACCTGTAAGCTATGTACCCCATAGCGGCTTTTTCAACACTCTGGCCGACATGCACAAGACTCCAGAGACAGAGCATGCACGTTCAATCAAGCCACGCATTACCAGGCCAGACCCCAAAGTACTACCCCAGAGTTGGGCCTGGTGATGCGTGGCTTCCTTTTTTTCACCAACACTTGCTCCCAACGCAAAGCACAATGCTGGAGCAGGGCAACGCTGCTGGCCACCAACTGCCGGGTATGTTGTTGCAGCTGCCACTTGGGCGCAACTGCGGCCGAAGTACCAGTGGCTGCAACGCCGCCGAATCTGTGCAGCCGCAACGCAACCGATGAAACAGCGGATCGGGTATCACGACCAAAAAAGGGCGCCTTAGCGCCCCAGCTGCGGCAGCTGCCTGTGCGCACTGCGCGCCGCCGCTGCCAGCCCCAGCTCCGACATAGCCGCGAACGCGATGTGCTTGCAAAGAACCCCGCGCTTGACTGCATCTTCGCAGCCACACCGCGCGAAGTAACGCCTGCCCCGCTGCCCGATAACCACCATATACTTCTTGCTGCCATGCTGCACGTAGCCTTCAACCAGCCCATCTTGCCGCACTTCGCACTGCCACTGCCAGCCAGCCTTCAAACCCGCCAGCGCCCTGCCAAACCTGCCATCATCAACCTTGCCTAATAGTCTTCTTAACATCTTTTCAACCTCCCGTTTTCTTCTGGCACACCGACGACGGTGCAGCTGTCAAGGGCGGGCGTTTTTTGCCCGTCGCAATAAAAAGAATTTTCGTTCTTTGAAAATTGTTTTTATGCGATTTACCCTTGACGGCTGCATTCGCAGGACCTGGGCCGCCGCGCGAGTAGACGCGCGGGGGAATCACTCCGTTCGTAGGGGAAAATAATTGGTCTAAGGCTCCGCGCGAAACAGATAACTTTGGCCCAGGTCCGCGAAAGTCGGCGGTATAATGAGAAGAAACGGGAGGAGAAGACAACCGTAGGAACATTAAAGCCCCCCGGCCCCCATGAATGGGGGCGGGGGTTTGGGGGGTTGAGGGTTGAAGGACCCGTGAGCTGGACAGTGTGCCGCTGCACAGCGGAGCGGAGCAGAGGCACTCTGGCCGACATGCACAGGACCTCAGAGGAATAGCATGCACGTTAAATCAAGCCACACATTACCAGGCCCGACCCGAAAGAATTGACCCCAGAGCTGGGCCTGGTGATGTGTGGCTTCCTTTTTATTATTTCCCTACAAACCTGCCCCCAGTGAAAAACACTTGCGTGTACAGCTCACATACTGTCACATTTTCATTCAAATTTTTCATGGCAGTCATCATAAAAATTTTGGGGAAAGGGCTTTGGTTTTTAGACTACAAGAAGCATTTAAATAATTTTTTTGGAGTTAAAGGAAGATAATAATTTGTATGGAAAATATTATTAAAAATATGCCACAAGTAACTTACCATAAATCTGGTAAGTTATTAAAACTGCTGCCAAGGGAGCAACGCAGTGAGCAAAAAAATAATAATAGCAATATTTGTTATACTTACAATAGCATTAGCTGCAATTCTGATTTATAGTGAACTTAAGGTAAAGTTTTTTAATGCTAATATATTCGAAATGGATTTTGAAAAAGAGTGGGCGGTTGTTCTTTTTCAGCTCATAGGCGCTTATCCAGATGATTTTATGCATTATTGGGTTAAAGTTAATCCGAAATCAAATGAATATATTATAGAAGGTCAAAGGGTTGAAGAGTGGTTACATTATGGACGTCAGTTACCTGCGAGTGAATTCTTTAGTACATTAAGCGTTCTAGACATAAAAAAGCTAATGCCGACTGATGAATGTGCCTGGTATTTCATTAATTCTACTGCCAAACAATCCAAATATGCCGTAGAGGAGAAGAAAACCTATCTTATAAGGGATAACAAGCTAATAGAAATAATAAATGAGCAGCTTCCCATAGAAGGTTATTACTTAATTGCTGGTGGTTTTAGAAAAATTAGTGAGACTGATTATGTTGGCGTGGAAGAAGTTGATTACTTTTTTAAGGTTGTTTCTACAGCCCAAGAGTACATTAGTTAATTTTCTATTCAATTAAATATTTCAAAATTTTTACAACAGTTAAATGTTTTAATATCTGCACTTGAACGTCTTGATAGGTATTATATGAAATAAAAAATATTGTTCAAGCAGATATATTTTATTCAGAGATTGAAAGTGCCAGATACTTGTTGAAACAGGGATTTTTAAGAACACAATTAGTAGCTAAACTAAAAAATACAGAAAGGAGTATACCAAAAAAATTAACATATATTTATTATTAGTTTGAGAGAAGGGAAAGTGGTTATGAAGAACGATAAATTTGATTTGCCAGATGATTTTAAAAGTTTTGCACTCATGCCTAAATATACTGAGAATATAAAACACCTACAATCGATAGCTGAATTTGAAGATTGGACCTACCAAAATACACCAATGGAATCCGAATTTCCCATACTTGAAAATTACCTTAAGTATACATATAAAAGAATTGCTGAAGAAAAGAAAGTATCTTTTTCAAAAGACGAAAAGTATGCGTGTTTTGACACTGGATTGGTAACTCAAAAACAACGTGAACCAATATATATATTATTTACTGAAAATAAGTTGCTAGATCACCAATGTTATTGGCATTTCTGGAAGTTCTCTCGAAAGGGTGAACATGATATGAAAAACTTTACTAAGATTCCAGAAATGGCGTTTTATTTTGACAACCCTGCTAAACTTGTATATGACACAAAAAAGGATTTAGTTGTCAATATTGAACATATCATTTATGACAATAAGGAAGATAGATTTCCAGAGCCTTATCGAAGTATGCCTGACTATAATCTTTCCAATTATGTAGATGGATGCATTAATAGTTCATTAGAGAGGCTAAAGAGAAATTATAAAATTGCAGTACCTCAATATTATAAAAACAATATCCAATTACTTATACCACTATGTTTAGCAAATCCCAATACAGCAGATTTGGCAATAGTAGTAGAGGATTATGGGACTATGTATAGAGCATCTACTTGCTTAACTCTAGACATGGCAATTAACAATGCTAGATTGCTCGCAAAACCAGATAGAGATTGGTTAAAACCTTAAATAAGTATAAATTGTTCTAGGTCAAAGACAATTCCCAGTTTGAACAGGATAAGATTGAGAGTTTCATATAGAATGGACAAGTGCCTATGTTAGCCGAAAACAAAAAAGAGAGGTGCATGATGTCAGACAGAATTGATAATATAAATCTATCTTTAGACGAATTAAGGTCATTAGTGCTAGATGCATTTAAAAAAACTCCCCAAACGCAATATTTAAATATTTGTAACGAAGTTGCAAATATTGCTGTCGAAAAGGAAATTGTAATAAATCCTAGAGGTAATATACATGTTTATGGGGGTTCATTTTCTTTATGTGGAAGGGACGAAGATAGAGTTAGGGAAATCGTTTGGATTTAGTGGTAGAGAGAGTTGTTACGATTGGCATGAATAGTTCTAATCCAGCATGGCCTTTCTGAGACTTACTGAATATGGGACAGATGTAGTTAACTCTTCCTTTCCAATTCCTCACGATCCAAATGGATATTTAAAAAGAATCGAGGTAGAGATACCTAATCTAGACCCAATTATATTAATTTATTTAACGGAAAGTATAGCAGCATATAATGTAAATGCACTTCTTTCAGCTACAATAACACTTGGGTATTCCATATTGCAAGAAAATATATCAGTTAATTGATTATTTTAGACTAATTCCAATAGTATGATAAATAAGAGGATTTACCGAAATATTATTCATATTAGGCTAATAATGGGGAGTTTGCCTAAACTGCGCAACTTGCTTAAACTAACAGTAACATGGCTCAGTATTATAAAATAGTATATACTAATGTTAGCAATTGGCTGGATTGGAGGAATTTATTATGCCATTTCCTGTATGTGAACGTGTGATTTATAATATCGACCCATTAATAGAGGTGGTCTGTCAATTAAGATTTCCACCAATATTGAGTATTAATACAAGAGAACCATCTGATTTTCAGGAGCGCATTCGCGGAGAATACCCAATTTATAAAATGGAAATTGAACAGCAGCAACAAATTTCTTTGGAACCACAGATGGGGCAACCTACGATCCCACGGATTCTGCAGACTGGTACTAATCGAAATTATAGATTTTCAACTGAAGATAATCAATGGCACATTAATTTAACAAGTACTTTTATTGCGATGTCTACTTCTAAATATTTGAGATGGGAAGATTTCCAAGCAAAATTTACTCAACCACTCGAAGCTTTGGTTGATATTTATAAACCTGCTTTTTTTGACCGGATTGGATTGCGGTATATTGATGCATTCAAACGGTCTGAACTGGGTTTGTGCGAAAAGAAATGGTCTGACCTGATTAGGCCGTGTGCGGCAGGATTTTTTTCATCTGAAGAAAATATTTCGTCTAGGGTTCGTATGAACAGTATTAGAGCAGAAATAACTTTAGATGATGATAAAAGCATAGCAAAAATACTTGCCACAACTGGAAATGTTAATGGTGATACTGAAGAGCGTTTTATTATAGATAGTGATCTCTATACTCTAGGGAAAAGCGGATTAGATGCTTGGCCAAAGTTGAATTACTTGCATGATCGTTCTGGTCGGCTAATTAGGTGGATTATTACGGATACTTTGCACGAAGCAATGGAGCCGATAGAATTATGAGTATAAAACAAAAAAAGTCTATGGATGAAACAAACATCACATCTACTGGAAATAGTATTTCTATAAATTCGGGCGATGATAGGTATTATATTACAAACAATGAAAAAAAAGATCATTATAGTATGGTGTTACCTCAAAACATTGATATTTTTTCTGGTATCCTTAAAAAGGCAAAGAATATAGCTGATCCCCAAATATATGACTACGTGCTGCAAATACTGCTTTCATTAAATAATACCTTGCATCAAATTAATCAAACAGACATTATTAAAAACAATTTGTCAAAATTAAATCTAAGCATTATGTCGGATGAGTCTGTATTGATTGAATGGAACTTTGAGAACTTTCGAATTGGTTTTTCGATTGAGCCGAATCTTTCTGAATCCAGTTATTATGTAGTTTCAGATGATAAGATTAGTGGGGCATATTCGTCTGAAGCAAATTTGTTAACTCCTGTTGAAGTTGACAGCGTTATACAGAATATAATCAACTTCGTTTTGAGGAATACATAATGGAATTTCCTGATAAATTGATCCGTGGAATTGCAAATAAAGATTTTTTGGATTTGGAAGGAAGGGCTTGTGCTGCGCTGTTCCAATTTGATGACGTTGCCCGTGTTGATGACGATTATATGGAAGCATCCATTAACTGGTTCGATGATGAAGGTGCGTTGACTGAAATTTTTGAGAAACGAAAAGAAACAGGAGAGTTGCAATTCAAAAGTGGAGCAGCAATATTATCAAGGCAAATTCTTGATATATTATTAATTAGCCATACCGGTAAGGGCAGACTAACATATGAAAGAAACCCGGAAGATAATAATCCATATCATGGAAATCTGCTTCTTGTAAAAGGTTTGCAAAAATCCGTAAGAGTAATGATTTCTGGTCAAATAGCGATGTGTGTAGAAAGGATAATGCCTTTAGAGAATAAACAATCGGCTGATTAATTGTAAAAGAAAGCGTTGGTTGGAGAACTTTTTGTGTCTCATAACAAAGGAAGATGCGCCATAAAATTCATTTTAAAATGAATTTCCAATTATCCATATACCCGTTAGGCTAATCTTTTAAGCGCAGTCTATTACAGGGCTGAGTAACGGTGATATGTCTTAAATTTTGTTTTAAATTTCTATGAAGTTGATCAATCAATTTCGGCGATATATGCCGTGAAATAAAATGGAGGCGTATTTTTGCAAAGGAAAGGTTTAATTGTACTGTTAACGCTGGTAATGGCTTTTGCACTCGCAATACCAGCTATGTCGGCACAGGTGTATGTTGACGGTGAGCAACTAAATGTACAAACAATTAATGAAAAGGGCACCACTCTTTTGCCATTGCGATCCATATTCCAGTCTCTAGGTGCCACCGTTGACTGGGACGGGTCCACACAGACAGTTACAGCTGCAAAAGCACAAACCACGGTCAAACTGCAGATAGGCTCCAGCACTGCCTACAAGAACGGCCAAGCGGTTACCCTTCAAGTGCCAGGTAAAATTGTCAGCGGCAATACTATGGTCCCGCTCCGCTTTGTGTCTGAGG
>JAENYF010000080.1 GCA_016841905.1 Desulfoscipio geothermicus
GCAAGGTTACCCATTTCGTTTCCGCTCTTGGTACCTCAGGAACTCTCATGGGAGTGGGAATGGGCTTAAAAGCCAAGAATCCTAATATACAGATAATTGAGGCGCAACCAGTTGTTGGCCATTATATCCAGGGCCTAAAAAACATGCAGGAGGCCATAGTCCCGGCGATATATGACCCCACCCAGATCGACCGAAGTGTTATGATTGAATCCGAGGATGCTTTTGAGATGGCCAGAAATATTGTAGCGCAGGAAGGTATCTTTGTAGGTATGAGTAGTGGGGCAGCCATGGTTGCTGCATTGGAATGTATTAAAGATATAGAAGAAGGCTTTGTGGTGGTGATATTCCCCGACAGGGGTGAAAAATACCTTAGTACGGGTTTATTTCACTTAGCTCCTTGATATGTTGTGTAATTAACAAAATAAAAAAACCGTATTCTTATACAAATTCTTGTTTAAGGATCTGCATAAAAATAACGGTGTTTTCCAGCCACACAAATGTTTCAAAAAGACAAAGGCTAAAATCCACAATATACCGACATAATACGATATATATTTAATGCTCGATTGACTATTCAAATTCTAACCACTTTTTGTCTTAAACCGAACATAAAAGGTTGTTCTACCAGCACTAGTCTCAATATCTATTTTCGCATTATTTCTCTGCGCAATACTAAAGCAAACCGCCAACCCCAACCCGGTACCATTATCCTTGGTGGTAAAGGAAGGTGTCCCGACTTTCTCAAGCACTTCAGGCGCAATCCCTGTCCCCTGGTCCTGCACAGCCAGGACTACCTCGTCATCAGCCTGGAAGGTTTTAATAGTCAGCAGCCCTCCCGACGGCATAGCTTCCAGGCCATATCGGACTAAGTTAAGAATCAGCTGTTTTAACTCGTTCCGGTCAATGACTATGTAGGGGATAGCATTAAGTTGGACTTCGATACTTTTATCCTGTTTCATGGCATCAGCTTGGAACAAAGGAAGAATCTCCCTATTTGGCCAGGGTCAGATACTCTGTAATAATAGCATTGGCCCTGTCCAACTCCTTGATCATGAGGTCCATGAATTCCTTGTCCTGATTATATCTCTCCTTCCCTCCCAGCAACGCAGGAAACCCCTGACTGTGGTCATCGGATTCTAATTTCATGCCCAATGCCGGCGGCCATTTCTCCTACCAAATTAAGTTGGTCCAAAACGGGTTATCTCCAGCTGGTAGAGCCTTAACGCGGTAATATCATTAGCTATATTATAGTTAAAATACATTGCTCCTCATTATTCCAGTAATAGACACTCCGGATAGCAAAACAGTGACTTGAGCAGTCACATTAAACGAAGCCGTTAGCTCCAAGTTATTAATGGAGTTTTGTTTCTTGAACATGTCCTCGATCATTAGAAAATCACTTATAGAAATACCTAAATCCACAGGAGTTTACCTTTTGCTTGCTCAATTGAGCAGTTGATAAATTGTAAAAATCGTTGGTTCGTGTTGGCCACTTTCGCCCAGTGTACTACTACCGACATTCGAGGTTGCATATTCACTCTTAGGGTAAAAAAATAAACCCCGCCACAGGGATTTCATAGCCTTCCAGCCAATTCCTTATATACGTTCTCCCTGGTTCCAATAAGAGCAACAAATATGGTTTCACCTCCCTCTCTGACAATGCCGCTGGAAATAATAATCATATTATATATAATCACCAATTATCCTTGGAAACGGCGGCGGAGATAAAAGCCTCAACCTCGTATACCGGTATTCCCAAAACAATAGAGATTTCGCAGTAAAATAATCTTTTGCCTTCTCGGCGTACTCTGATTCAACTTGCATTAAACGACCGTCTTGCTGACTAAAAATACTGACTTGATAACTTTTATCCATTCGACTTCATTAAGTTCTTTCATGGCATTTCATACAGTACCCTGCGAATTCTATCGTTAGAAGCTTTAATAGTAGTGATAAAGCTAGTAAACAGCTTCAAGAATATCTGCCTTAGCCGCTCGTTCTAACCTTCCGCCGCATCGTCCAAAGGCAGCGCTTGCTTTTTAGATTTTGAGGAAGCCTTTTTGGTACTGCTTTTTGCGGGGGGGCGCTTTTTGGGCGCGGCAGCTGCAAACTTCTTTTTCCTTTCTTCCTCTTGGCGCTGGTATTCTTCTTCCTTGCGCTTTCGTTCAGCCTCGATTTGCTCTGCCATAAGGTGTGCCTTAGCATGAATAATGTCCTGTAAACCTGCATCACAAAACATTAAATATTGTTCAAAGGCCAAAGGATATTGGAACAACTTTATGCCATACTCCTCGGAAAACTCTACAGTGATTAATCGTTCTGTCTGTTCTGTTATATTACCAATCCCGAATTGGCGATGCCTGACTTGCTCATGTAGCACATTCATCGGACTTCTGCCTCCCTCTCTATTTATTGCATCAACTCTTGATGCGATATACTCCTGTTGTGTTACCTCTGTGTTTATTCTTCGGATTCCGCCCAAGGGCGATCACCGTTGTAATATTTTTTGGAGATATGCTCCTGCTTCTCTTCAGACAACAAACGCAAGCGCGCGTATACTTTCTCAAAGCTGTCTTTTTTGTGAGAGAACGAACAGTCTTTGCCGCGACAAGCTGGAACATCCAGAAATTTGCATTTGCCGTTTTCAAGAAGCCCGTCACAGTCGGGCAGTTGCATTAACTCAGAATTATCGAAGCGTGAATATATCATTGATTCACTTATTCACCTCATTCTAGGCCTATATACTTTTTCAGGTACCGGCCTGACTATATTTCGCAGCACCCGGCAGTATGATCAGCTATAAAAAACAGTCCGAGTGATGGCAATCGGACATAGTTCACCAAAATTGCTTGCTGCATCTCTATTCTATCATAAAAAAAATTTTTTGTAAGCGAAATTGCAAAAAAGATATTGCTCATGCCTCCTAGATCTGTTATATTATATATTTACATCTTACTTCATAATAGGAAAAGGCAAAATTCAATTAGGTTGTGTGGTGGATAATTGTGGTTAAGGACTACGCGTAAAATAAGCCCCACCTACCTTGATTACAAAGTGAGACTTGCTTCTCCAGCCATTTAACGCGGCAATTCGGATTTGTCCTCCACTTCCTACCTCAACTTTTCATTACTTAATGATATTACTTTGCAAATATATGTTGGCCAATTTTAGTTACCTCTCTTTGCTGCCAGATCCAGGGACTATTAGACTTGGCCGGATTCCAAAAAAACAAGCAGCCTCCGGTGGGATCTTCGCCATTTAAAGCATCAATGGCCGCCCGACGTGCATCTGCACTGACAGGCCGTCCGAACTGCCCGTTCTCCACTGCCTGAAAAGCACCGGGCTGAAAAATTACCCCTTCCAAGGTATCGGGATAAAAACCGCTGTGCATTCTGTTTAGTACCACCGCCCCCACGGCTACCTTACCCAAAAACGGTTCATCGGCCGCTTCACTTTCAATGAGGGCGGACAGTAAGCGTATATTCTGCTGAGTAATTTCCCTTTCCCGGCTAGCCAATGCGGCCAGCAATGCCCTGGTTTGGTTGTCTGCCACCCCGCTGGCGCTCAGCTTTTTTTGCTGCTGAAGCTTCCGCACCGCCGCAGTGGTTTTACGGTCGTAGAATCCTGTAACCGATCCATGATAAAAGTCGGTTGTTTTTAACTCCCTTTGTATTTTGGTTACATCAGACCCACGGTCTCCCCAGGATAATACCGTCCTACCTTCTTTCTGCAAGCTCCAGCCTGACACCAGTAGCAACACAACCAGCAACCCTCCTCCAAATGCCTGCCATAATTTGTTTTCCTGCAGCCAACCTCCGGGCAGTTTGCACTGATCTAAGCTCATGAGTGTACCTCGCTTAAGTAAAACACTTTATTGTGTATTATTTTTCTTAAACATTAAGCGATATGCACCTTTATAGATAAAAGCCAATATTTCGATAAACCAACTACCATTAACTTATTGTTCTTCTTCGCCAACAGGATCTACATGTATGTTTACCCGCGTATTTTGGAACTCTTCCCACATAGCCTTTTTAAGACAGCCGATAATTTCATGTAGTTCTGCAGCCGTAGTATATGGATCGACAGTAATATGGAAATCAATATGCCTCATATTACCTGATTTCCTAGTCTTAAGCTTGTGATACCCTTTGAATTTATCACCGTGTTTTTCAATAACTGCTACTATTTTGGTTTCTTCAGCATCAGTCAACTTAGAATCCAAAAGGTAGTCAAAGGCATCTCTGCACAACTCCCCTGCTTCTTTGATAATTAGCAGGGCTACCAAAATAGCCACAATCGAATCAAGTATCAGCAATCCTGTTAACTTAAGCAGCACAAGGCCAACTGCTACCCCAAAAGATGTGTAAACATCAGTTTTCAAATGTAGGGCATCGGCTTCCAGAGCCATCGAATCCTCTTCTCGAGCAACCTTATATAACTTTCTTGAGACCAGTAGATTTACTAGGGAAGCACCTAACATAACAGCAATAGCCAGAGTAGCATGTTCAATTTCCATTTGCTCATAGATTTTCTTGATGGCTTCCATTAGAATCATTCCGGCGGCAATAAAAATTAAGATTCCTTCAGCTATCCCAGAAAGGTGTTCGATTTTACCGTGTCCATAAGGGTGCTGCCGGTCGGCAGGCTTGGCGGATTGTCTGACGGAAAAGAACGTAATTAATGAAGCAACTAAATCCATTCCTGAATGGATGGCTTCCGAGATGATACTTACTGAACCGCTTAATATACCTGCTATAACTTTTAAAATGATCAGTGTAGTATTGGATACTATGGATAATAAAGCATATTTAACCTTTCTATCCCAGGACCCCACCATTAAAACCTCCTAATTCATAAAAAACATCTGTAGAACATTATACTGTCCCACAGATGTTTTTATCTGCTGCCGTTTAACGGCCCGGTTACATGAACCCCGCAGGGTCTATAACCTGCTCAGATTATATTTTAGATTTATATGCAAAGAAATTATCAATTATTTTAATCCTTACAAGTAATGTTGTCAAACACAATTGATTGTTCTTAATTAAATGGCAGCAGCGGAATTATTCGTCCCACAAGCAATCCACTAATACATGCGGCTTAATGCTCATTATTCATTTTGAGTTAATTTACTCAAGATTGAGTAAATTTCCGGTATTTTCTTCTCCACATTGATTGGCTTAAAATCCTTATCTGTCCATGCATGCATGGTTTCACCCGAAGCAAGCAGCTTTTTTGTATTGGCATTCAACACTTGGTAGGAAAAGCTAAATCTTACACGAGAAAGGTTATTAATACTTGTTAATACGGCAATCTCATCTTCGTATTTGGCTGGTGCAATAAATTTACAATTCATTTCATACAGAGGAAGTAGTACCCCTTTTGCCTCAATACTGGAATAAGCAACCCCGACATTTTTTAAAAAGTCAGTTCTTCCCATCTCAAACCATACTGCGTAATTGGCGTGGTGTACAATGCCCATCTGGTCCGTCTCGGCATACCTTACTGAAAAAATGGTTTTTGTCTCCATGATACCCTCACTTATATAAGTTTTTTAAGTTGAATTATCTGATGGATGATTTCTGCAAGCTCTGCACAAGGCCGCTTATTGTAATAGCCTAATCATCTTCCAAAATTCTATGATGCAAAATTAAACTAAGGCGCTCTCCAATCCCGAGTCAGAAACAAAAATGGCGGTATTGGGAATAATTTCAACCAATTCAAGCACTTCTTTATAACTCTTTGGCATCCCAACAATGGTAATATCCGCTGTTTGAGAAATAATTGTCCTTTTAAACTCTCCCTGAATAATGTTAATCTCTGTATGAACGGGCAACCGCGCTTTATCCTTAAATAATTCCATTTGTAAGGCTGCTTGGCTTGCTTCTTTTTTATTACTCACAGTTCTAGTTAAGTTAATGGATGCCTTCAAATTTTTAGACAATTGGAGAGCAATCAACACGGCCAAATTAGTATTCGGGCTCTTGTCCCTTAGCCAAAGGTTGATTATACGTTCCTGCCCAAAACCGTATTTGGGGTGAACATAAAGTAAAATTATACCCAGATTCATTGAACTCAATTGATGAATTAAAGGCTTTAGCAGTATGCGTTTTTCTTTGTCGTTGCTGATTGTCATCAGAACAGCATTCGGAGGTAAAAATGAACTCATAAGAGTTTGGGTAACAACCGGCAGTTCCATGGCAAAGCTATGATAACTGTTGACAATGATTTTCTGGACAAAGAGATTTTCTTCTTTCAAAGGGGCAGTGATAAAATCTATTTGTAAACTGGTGTTGTTATCCATTTGTTCTGTATTGTCGTTAATCGTGAGACAATACAGCCTTCCTGATGGGTAGACAATATTTCTAACCATGCGGATAATCCGTCGCAAATTGTCATGATCTTCTACAGGAACTAAAATATATGGTTTCCATAAACGAGGATGATAGGGTCTAGACATTGCTTTTTGGGCTGACCACTCTGAAATAATGGAAAGAAACCCGCCTCTAACATCTCCGTTAGGAGAATAAAGGTTTCTCTTTGTGAGGTAATAATAAATTGAACTAATGATGACCAGTGTTACCAAGGTAAATATTTTACTGATTAAAAACATTGAGAAAACACAGCCTAAAAAACCGATTATCGGGATTATGATGGAAATGCGTAATTGTGGCCTGAAACTGACCACTCCTGACATTTGTTCCATCAAAACGGCCAGATTAATAGTACCGTAAGTCATTAAGAAAAATAAAGTAAGCAAGCTTGCCAAAGTGTCTAGATTTCCTACCATCAACATCACTAAAGAAATAAAAGCTGTAATTATAACTGCGTTCCGCGGCTCGCCATTTTTACCTTTAGCAGCAAATATTTTCGGAAAAAAAACCAGCCTGTCGTCAGCCAAAGCCGCTAAAGTCCTGGGTGCGCTAACCATGGTTGATAAAGCGGAAGAGAGTACTGCACCCATAATTCCCGATATTATTAGTATTTTTGAAAAGCCTAAACGGAGAATTATTAAGTTATCCTGTAGCAGCACTTCTTCGGAAACCCGGGATGAGAATAAAAAAGCACAGCATACATAGACTATAAATCCCAAAGTAATCGCAGCTAACATCCCTTGGATAATGCTTTTCCTCGGAGTTCTAAGTTCTCCTGACATGCTGACTCCTGCCAAGATACCCGTTACGGCAGGGAAAAAGATCGCAAATGTTTCCCAATAGGTAGCCTCTTGCATTTTTCCGATTAATACAAT
>JAENYF010000005.1 GCA_016841905.1 Desulfoscipio geothermicus
GACCGGAATTGTATTGTAGCATTTTGTATCGGTCTGTGTCAAAGGCAATTTGTGGATTACCTTAATGGCTTGTCCAAAATTATTACCAGTATTGAACTAGTTTTGTTTATTGTACCGCTATGGAAGCGGCGACATTTGTAATAATACCACTAATAAATACTTTTTGCAATAGTATTATAACCCATTTAGCAAATTAAATTGTGCTGCTCCCTGTATATCCAAGCTCATTTAATTATTACAAGTGTTATTGCACTTGCTTTTGGGAAAACTAACTCAGTATTTCATTAGATTTAAAAATACAAAATAATTTGGAGGTATTTATATGCATCAACTAAAAGCCAATAACGGGCGAGGAGATTATGATTCCAGGGCAGGCATCTCAGTTACATTTATGCACCCTGACAGAAAAGATGTAACTATTTGTTACGATGGCTTACTTGCTAAATCAGGAGCCTCCCAAGTATACCTGCATACGGGTATAGGGAACTATTGGGACAATGTTTATGACCACCGAATGGAACCCTCTGCGAATGGTTGGGAAAAGACCATTCAAATGGAACGCAGTAACATCAACTTCTGTTTTAAGGACAGCGCTTGCAACTGGGATAATAATAACGGACAGAACTGGTGTTTTAACCTTATGGATTAATTAAGCTAGGTAAATACCCCTAAAAGGCCCTGCTAAACCTGCAGGGCCTTCTAACGTTTTTCTTCTTCAACGGTCCATTCATCTGCCCAGTTCATAATCTTGCTGATCTGGCGTGATTGCCCGTTAATAAAGCTGGTGGCAAACTGATCGGCATCTTGTTCCGCTCGAGTATCGTCACAGGTTAAATATTTTGTAACAGCTTGAAACCGGTGTCTAAGTTCGTGCATTAGAGCATGCAGCGAATATAACTGCTGGCTATGCACATCATCTCCATCATCAGTCTGCACAAAAATAAATATATATACTGTATCGGTAGATTCCTCATAAACCCCTTCCAGTTCTCCACTAAACTCATCTAAAGCAAAATTAAAGCATCTGGGAAAGAACTTAAACATATCTAGCCGGGTTTCATAAACCACTATGGTATGCGGTGTATACTCTTTTCCTAATAGCCGGATAATGTCTGAAATTTGCTGGTTAGTAATGATATTTTGATTGTTGATTATGATCATGCCATCCAACCTATTCAAATTAATATAGTAACATTACTTATCATGCCGAGTATTATAATTAAAATTTGCGCTGCAGACGTGGCACATGAATAACAGAACAGCTGTCCACAGTGAAGCTTTGCCGGGAAGGTGATTTTAGTGTTTTTCAATAACACCTCTGCAACCTTTAAGTACCAGGTCAATAGCGGAGATACTTTATATATTTTAGCCCAAAAGCATAATGTTTCATTAGAACATATACTGGCCGTAAATCCTGGTATTAACGCCAACAGACTCGAAGTTGACCAAACAATTAATATGCCATTAAATGCTCCCGTAGCTGTAGCTAATATATATGGCGGCCCATTAAGGCCGCAAATTGCCGGCACGGTAATCTTATTTGATGTGCCGAATGGTACCTGGGTATGCGCGGAGATAAGCGGGCTTCCCCCTTATAAACCTGCGGCAGGCGGAGAAAATCCCATTGGTCCCCATGGTTTTCATATCCACGAGTTCGGCAACTGCCAAATTGGCGATCCGGCAGATCCTTTTCAAGCGGCGGGTGGACACTGGAACCCTTCTAACCAACCCCACGGGAACCATGCGGGTGATTTCCCTATTTTATTTTCCAACCAGGGACGCGCCAATATGTGTTTCCTAACCAATGCTTTCAAACCGGAACAGGCTATCGGCAAAGCCATCATTATTCACCAAAACCCCGATGATTACAGAACCCAGCCGGCGGGTGACGCTGGAAAAAGATTGGCTTGTGGCATTATTCAAAGGGTATGATAAAGATCGGTATTAGTTACCGGTCTTTCATACTACTCATAAAAGTTAATAAATTGCATAATGGGGAAAAGATGATCAGAGACGCTACATATTATTTATATAATTTTCCATCCAAAGTGCATGAAACTCTTCATCAAGCATAAATTCCATAAGATTGTCGCGCAGGTCTTCATCTGCCCACGCTTTCATAATAAATTCTTGATACATTTCTATTGCCTTCTTTTCTAGGGCTACACCAAGCTTACAGGTATTGTCGGCTCCTGTTATTTCTACCGATTCACCAAGAATGCGACCTGCCATTTTAAACAAAGAAGTAGTAATTTTAGGGTTCTCAACTTTAATCTCAGCCATCTTTTGTGCAAAATAATCGGCATGACCACTTTCAATTTTTACCATTTTAGCAAAGGCTTTGAGGTAATATTCATCTTTTGCAGAAGATAGCTGAGCCTCATAATACTGAACTTGAAATTTCTCTAGAAAATAAAATTCCTTGAGTTTAAAAGACAATTCATTGTTATTTATTCTTGTTCACCACCCAAAAGTGTGTTATTAAACCAATGTACTACTACGGCTAAAACAAATCCGAAAATCGAAGCAAGTATAAAATGGTAGGCTAATATTTCTAGTTTTAACACCATTATCCCGGGTGTCCTAAATGTGACCATAAAAACAACAGATAAAAACCAAACAAGAATTGCCCAGATCCATCCTTTTAAAAGGTAGTTCTTATCCGGAAAATTGGGTGTAGCATATATAAAAATCATCCCCAGAAAGGCGGAAAAAAAGAGATGTATGATTTGGGTTGATACTAATTCAGATAGATTATCAACTTTATGTCCATAAGCTAAAACTGCCACCCAGTCAACAGAGCGAAATGTAGATTCGTTCATAATAAAGTAGGACAAATGGTCGATAATATCCATCACTGTACCAGCCGTTAATCCCGCAATAAATCCTTTACTTAGACGGTCTTTTATTTTCACAGTTTAGACACCCTTCTAGCAAGGAAACTTATAACTAGTATTAAGTACGTTCATTACTCATTATGCATAATTTTCTTTTTTTTATTAGTGTCACAATAACCCAAAGGAGGTTCTTGTTAGAAGCAGGATGCGGCATAATCGTCTCTGCGCCTGCGGGACTCTTTTTTGCCGTGCAATAGATAGTACCCAAAGATGCACACCAGTACCAAAGCAGCCAGTGCTAAATACATGCCGCGAAAACCAACTAGCGGAATGAGGAAACCCAGTATAAATGGACCAACCCCGATCCCTCCATCCAGGCAGATATAATAAGTTGATGTGGCAAGCCCAACGCGGTGCGGGGGTGATTCCTTCACGGCAATAGCCTGGCAGCAAGATACCATTGTCCCATAGCCAAGGCCAATTATCGCTCCTGCTAACAACAGGGTGAAACCGTGCTTGGTTAAACCAAGTAACAACAGACCCAGAGCAAAGGTGATTAGTGCTGGATAAATTACCAAATTGGCTCCTTTTAAGTCAAATAACTGGCCGGTAAACGGCCTAGAAATTAAGATGAATACCGCATAAGCCAGAAAAAAGACGCTCGCCGCATCAATTAAATCAATGTTACTAGCATAAGAGGTGAGAAATGACATCACGCTGGAGTAAGAAAAACCCATCAGGAAGATAATGATGGAAATAGGTATGGCCTTTGCTTCAAGAAAATCGGTTATGTTAAAACCCTTCATCGCATCTAGCTGTTTTTTGCTAATCTTGGCTTCAGGTATATGTGCAAATAATGGTATAATCGTGCTAGTTACGGAAAAAAGAGTGCAAATCAAAAATACCATGTTAAAACCGAGCTGCTGACTGACAAAAACGCCCAGGAAAGGCCCAATGGCCGCAGCCAAAGTTAAGCTTATGGTGTAGTAACTAGTACCTTCCCCCAGGCGCTCCCTTGGAATAATATCCATTACAGCGGTGGCCATGGCTGTCGCGCAGATACCATAAGCCGCCCCGTGAATAAAACGGACCAACAGGAGCAAGTTCAAGTTTTCTACTGGAAAATAGGACAGCGCAGCCAGCAGGAATAGGGCTAATCCCCCGTAAAGCATCCTTTTACGTCCCGTAACCTCTATATACTTGCCGGCAAAAAGACGGAAAACCAACGCGCCAATAATGAAGATACTTGAAGCAAGACCTGCTTTGCTTTGAGAAGCACTAAATTCTTCCAGAGCATAGACAGCGATATTTGTCATCAATAAGTAGAAGGTTAAACCAACAAAGAAATTCGCTGCTGAAATAATAATAAAATCTTTCGTCCACAATTTAGGCTGTACTATATTCATTCCACCTACCTCCAAACACATTTTATACTTATCAAAAATAGTGTCAACAGGCAGCAATAGCGACAAATCCATTGCTGCCTGTTATAGTTGGCCAGGTTGGTGGAATTCAGTTGTACTTGAATATCTTTTAAGCGCATTTAAACCGCACATAAAAAGTTGTCCCTTGGGAGCTGGTCTGCACATTAATGGTTGCTTTATGCCTGGCTGCAATGCTGTAGCAAACAGCCATCCCCAGGCCTGTCCCACTTTCTTTGGTGGTAAAGAAAGGGGTCCCCAGTTTATCAAGTACTTCAGGTTCAATCCCTTTACCCTGATCCTGCACCGACAGAACTACCGCTTCATCATCCTGGAAAGTCCTGATAGTCAGGCCACCTCCGGTGGACATGGCTTCCAAGCCGTTGCGTACAAAGTTGAGCATCAGCTGGTTAATTTCCTTCTTGTCCAGTAGCAGTTCCGGAATGTTCCCGAGCTCAATTTGAGCGTATTTATCGGACAGCGCAGCGTCTGCCTGAATTAACGGGAATAGGGCTTCAATGATATCATTAAGGTTTTGCATCTCAAGGTTCACCGGCTTATTTTTTGCCAGAGCCAGGTATTCGGTAATAATTGCATTGGCCATATCCAGTTCTTTAATCATCAGGTCCAAATATTCCCTGGATTCGGCAAACTGTTTTTTACCTCTAAATAATTGCAGGAAGCCACGCACGGTAGTCATGGGATTTCTAACCTCATGAGCGATACTAGCCGCCATTTCCCCTACCAGGTTCAGCCTGTCCAGACGGGCCATTTCCTGTGCTAATTCTTTACGCTCGGTGATGTCACGCACAATCACCTGTACTGCTTTTTTCCCAGACAAGGTTAATGGCACTACTGCTGCCTCCACATCCCGGGCTGTCCCATCACTTCGCAGGCACTGCATTTCAATAAAGGGCTCGGTGCTCCCCTTTTCCAGCGCCCGCCATGCCTGTTCATTGGCAATTTTCCGGGAATCCGGGTGCATATAATCCAGCAACGGTTTGCCGATCATTTCTGCCGGGCTATTTAACCCGATAAGTTTGGCAGCTGCGTTATTTACAAAAACAATCTTGCCTTCACTAAGCACGGCAATCGCTTCAGGCGATAGGTCGACCATGCCCCGGTAACGCTCCTCGCTCTCAGCTAACGTCTGTTGCGCCCGTTTGTGCTCCAGCGCGTTGACCACAGTTTCCCCCACTATTTTGAGCAGTGCAATAATTTCCTCCGGCCAAATTTTCTCTGACCGCACGGCATGGATGCCCAGAAAGCCCAGCAATGACTTGCCATATATTAACGGCACCGCCACCATTGATTTAACACCATGGGCCACCAGGATTTCTTTTTCAACGTTAGCCTCCGGCGGAAGATCAGTTACTCTATAAAAAGCAATGTTTTCCAGGCGGTGGAATCTCTCCATACACCACGGTAATTCATTAGTAGAAGTTCCCTGTAGCTTTTCCACTTGCAGGTTAATGCCATCAGCGCACCACTCATAGATATCATTTAGTTTAGTTCCTTTATCCGAAAACAATATCACATAGCAGCGATCCATCCCGGCAAACCGCCCAATTTGCCCCAAAGCATTCTTTATGCCTCTGTCAATATCACTTGGCGCCAAGTTAATAAATTTGGTTGAAATTGTGGTGATCAGCTTTTCAAATTCATATCGATATTTTAATTCCTGCTCCGCCCGCTTTCGCTCGGTGATTTCCTGCTGTAATTCAGCCGTACGCTCTTTGACCAGTTCATCTAGGTGGTCGTGCTGCTGCTTCAAGGCATTTTCTAGTTGCTTACGCTCTGTGATATCCCAGACTGAGACCACTCTTTTCTTGGTCCGCGGGATCATGGCCACGATCATGATAATATTTTTAACCTTGCCTTGCTTGTCAATAAGCATTGCCTCAAAGCTCCTGGGCACAGAGGCAGGGTCAATCATGCGCTTCCGGTGGTGTTCTTTTATTCTCTCGACATCTTCCTGAGCCACAAATTCAATTAAACTTTTTTTACCTTCTAATTCTTCTCTAGAATAGCCAAAAAGTTTTTCAAATTCTGCATTCACCATAGATATGATGGCATTTTCCTCAATGATCATAGTAGCGCTGCCAGTAGTTTCAAAAACCGTACGGTACTTGTCCTCGGACTCCCGTAGCGTTTTTTCCGCAAGTTCGCGCACCTGCAAATAGCGGCGCAATAGCAAATACAATAGCAAACCGGTAATCCCAACGAAAGCCCAACTATTGTAGGCATAAAACTGCATTAACTGCTGTTCATTGCTGGCATGTGAGCGAAGTAGGTAAGTAGACACGAGCATCCATAATAGGCCAAAAACAAAGTACAATGTACTGATACGCAAAGCAAACAATAAATATGGATTATTCATAATCGCTATTTACCTCCCTCAATATGGTTTATTAAACACCACCCGTCAAATTACCTTCGGGAATTTAATCGAATTTTGTAAATTGAGAAAAAAATTTAGATATTATTGTTTATAATACTTTTATGGCTACATTATTGCTGAATACTAAAAGCTGCCCGCCGCAACAAACCTTACGGCGGGCAGCTTTTGTTAATTAAGACACGTCAACTCAACATCATCTATCCTTACCTTATTGGTATTACCTGAGCGGGGGCGGAACATAAACCGCAGCTGCAAGCCTCTGGTGCCAGAAGGTAGTAACCCGGTAGAAAAAGAATACTGCCTGTAAGCATCGCCGGGCAGCTGATCGGGTCTAAAAACCGGCCCTACCCGACCAATTTGATAACTTTGCTGGTCCAGAGGGTGTACGGAAACTTCGAGGTCAAAATTGCTATTATTTTCTGGGCGCTGTACCTCCATTGCCCAAAAGACAACCTGATAAGTCCGGCGAGGTGCAGCGCCAATAACTTGTGCCAGCAGTGCCTGGTCAAGGGGCCGGACGCCCAATTCGACCGCATACCTGCCGGTATGTTCCTGGGTGGACCGGCTCAGGTTCTGGGCCGACCATCCTGCCGGATTGTTGCTAGAAGTCCAACTATCCAGGCTGGGGTTAAACAACATATTGGACTTCGAGCAAGTGTCGCTACCCGGAATGGTCATATTTTGTTGTTTATTGGAGTTGAGCACCTCCACCCCAATATCTACATACTTATCCCTTAACTCTCTCGATCGGTCATATGCTCTTAGCACATAAGCGCCGGGCTTGACCTGGTAGCCACTCCGCTCGCATAAATCCCACTCACCATGAAAGGTGCGGCATTCCCCTGGCTTAAGCAGCATACTACGCCGTCGGTGCTCATAATTAATTTTTTCAGACCAGCGCCAGATATCTCTTCCGTCACGCAAACATTTAAAATCAAATAGGCGAGCGTCATCATAGCGTAGCCTCTTCGATTCATCGCTGAGATTGCAATAACTGAATATGATCGATACGTTTTCCCCGGGGCGAAAGTGTTTGCGCCCGGTACGAATATCATGACGGATACCATCATAATACTTGTACCGGACCCATTCTTTAGGGTAGTCATAATAGTCGTATTCATAATCAGGTATATATATCCGCCGCCCGGGCCGGAAATCATCATAATCCAAGTAATCATTGGCTTTATAAAGCCACCGCTCTGGGATACTATACCGGCCGGCTATCCTGTTCGTAGTTTCTCCGGCTTTAATTAAATGCACAGGCAATTATTTTACCCTCCTTTATAACTATCTAGTTGCACTATTTTATGTTAATAACATAAAAAATGTCTTATTATTCGTTCTAGACACTGTTCATTAATTCCGGCCCACTATAGCCCTAAAATATATTTACTGAGCCATTAACCACTTTAATAGTTTATTATCAGGGAACTTTTTCCTCGCCACTCTCGTCAGCATGTAAAAAGTACATAAATAAGGAGGTAATGGTTATGTCGTTACAGAAGGCCTGGTACGGCTTGCTGGCCGTGCTGACGGCAATGATCGTTTTGCTGGCAAGTTTCTCTGCCGGGACGAACCAATCAGCGGCCGCAGAGCCGACCACGTTTAAAAGCTATGAAGAGCTTGTTGATTATATTGAGCAAAATACCTTAATAGCTCCTCAGTTTGGTATACTACACTACGGAGAGGTCCTTGAGGACAGTGCAGCTCCTCGGAGTGGCGCGGCCGCTTCCGAAGCTGCGCAAAACGACAATGCGACTGCTTATCAGAAAAAAGCACTGGATACTACCGGCACAACCGATTACTCTAGAACCAATAACCAGGTGCAGGGAGTAGACGAAGCAGACAAAGTGAAAACAGACGGTGTCTACCTATATGTAATTAGCAACCAAAAACTTACTATTATAAAAGCTAACCCGGCTGCGGAGAGCAAGAAACTGTCCACAATACATTTTGAAGGGCAACCTGTGGAAGCTTTTATAAACGGTGACACGCTGGTGGTTTTCGGTCACAGCCAGGGAAAAGACCTTATGTTCATGCACAAATATAGCGTGGCCAACCGGGAAAATCCTGTGCCGGTC
This sequence comes from Desulfoscipio geothermicus, assembly GCA_016841905.1. Taxonomy (GTDB): domain Bacteria; phylum Bacillota; class Desulfotomaculia; order Desulfotomaculales; family Desulfallaceae; genus Sporotomaculum; species Sporotomaculum geothermicum_C. The sequence continues at coordinate 8,741 of JAENYF010000005.1, forward strand.
AAGGAAGTAAAATGTAGCGGTTATTACCTCACCTCGCGGATGATTGGCTCCGAGGTATACGCGGTGATAAACGCCTCCACTTACCGCTACGAACCGACTAGCCGACAAAATAAAGTGGTATTGCCCAAGCTAACCATTGACGGCCAAGAGCGTACCATTGCTGCCTCAAGCATCCACTATTTCAATAACCCTGACAATGCCTACAACTATACTCTGATACTATCTTTAAATATGCAAGATAATACCAACCAGGTGCAGAGCAAAACATTTTTAACTGGTACTTCTCAAAACATATTTGCATCCACCGGTCATCTATACCTGACCGGCAATAAAATGCCTGATTACGCCCTCCACACCCAAAAGCTGCTGGACGGGCTGGCTGAACTCGTACCGGCTGATATCGCCCGGCAAATAAAGACTGTGCATGATTCGGACCTGAGCTATACAGAAAAGACCCAGCAGGTCGAAAGTATATTGGAAGAACACTTAAGCGGTTTAAACTATCAACAAGCAGCTGCCCTAGAAGAAAAAATAAGGGAAATCATGTACAAATTCCAACAGGATATGGTGCGGGAGCGGAACAAAACCGTCATCCATAAAATGGCGCTATTAAGCTGCCAAGTGGAATACCGTGGCCAGGGTGAAGTAAACGGACGCGCATTGAACCAGTTTTCTATGGATGAGTATAACGGTTATTTCCGCATCGCTACCACCTCGGAGGGTTTTTTGTCCACTACTACGCCTGCCACCCGAAACAATATTTATGTACTGGATAATAAAATGAAAGTAGTTGGGCAGTTACTGGGCCTAGCCCCGTCGGAAAGAATTTACTCGGCGCGGTTCATGGGCAACCGGGCTTACCTGGTAACCTTCCGGCAAACCGACCCGTTGTTTGTAATCGATCTGGCCAACCCGAAGCAGCCCAAATTGCTGGGTCAGCTAAAAATACCAGGTTATTCAGATTACCTGCAGCCCTACGATGATAACCACTTGATTGGTATTGGCCGTGAGGTTGCTACGGTGCCGGAGCCACAGCCATTAAGTGAGCGAAGCCTGATTATGCCCCCGCCCACCCGGGAGCAGGGCGTAAAAATTGCAATGTTTGATGTGACTAACCCGACAGCGCCCCGGGAAATAGCCAAGTACGTGATTGACCGGAATAATTCGGACTCGGCAGCACGCCACGACCACCGGGCGGTATTGTTCAGCAAGGAAAAGAACCTGCTGGTTATACCTGTCAGCTACGGCTCAACATGGCGCATCATGCCAGCGGATGCCAAACGCATGCTGCCCCACTACCCTGAATGGCAGGGGGCTTATGTGTTTGACATCTCCCCCGAAAAGGGCATCAAGCTGCGAGGCAAGCTGGAACACCGGGTCAGCCAAAACGGCGCAAGTTTCTATGACACCATCAGCCGCTCGTTATATATTGAAGATGTGCTGCACACCATATCCGAGCAGCAACTTAAAATGTATAAACTGGATAACCTGAAGGAAATCAAGAAGATAGTTTTATAAAACTTGAGAAAATTTACTTTTGCCGATGGGACATTATGAACTCTTGAGGTTGTTGCAACAGCTTCAAGAGTTTTTATTCTTTATTTCCGTTCCATTCTGAAAAATATGCGTTAAAAATTTACGCCGCCCTGCTTGCCTGTTGAAAAAAATGTTAAAAAAGAGTAATATCAGGTAGGTAAAAGTTAATAGAACCAACGAAAGATGCCCGGAAAGGATATACAGCATGGATAAAAACATGATTCGCAATTTAGCCATTATTGCCCACGTTGACCATGGTAAGACTACCCTGGTCGACGGGATGCTTAAGCAAAGCGGCGTTTTCCATGAAAAGCAGGTGGTAGAGGAACGTGTTATGGACCGCAACGATTTGGAGCGGGAGCGGGGCATCACAATTATGGCCAAGAATACAGCCGTGCAATACGGCCAATACAAATTAAACATCGTAGATACCCCCGGCCACGCCGACTTTGGCGGCGAAGTTGAGCGCATTGTTCAAATGGTGGACGGCGTACTGCTGCTGGTGGACGCCTTTGAAGGCCCTATGCCCCAAACCCGTTTTGTACTGCGCAAAGCACTGGAGTCAGGTCTGGCGCCTATTGTGGTAATCAATAAAATTGACCGACTGCACGCCCGCCCCAAGGAAGTTATTGACGAGGTATTGGATTTATTTATTGAATTGGAGGCCAGCGATACGCAACTGGAATTCCCAGTAATTTTCACTAATGCCCGCGCCGGCACAGCCACTTTAGACCCTGGTACCCCTGGGGCAGATTTAAAGCCGCTATTTGACATGATCGTAGAAAGAATTCCCGCCCCGATGGGAGGTCCTCAAGCCCCCCTACAGCTGGGGGTCACCTTGATTGATTATGACATGTACGTGGGACGGCAAGCGGTAGGACGCATTCAAAACGGCACCATCAGACTCAAGCAGGATGTAGTCGTCATTAAGTCTGACGATGAAATTAAGCGCCAGCGTGTCTCAGGCTTATTTGTTTTTGGCGGGCTTAAGAAAGTACCTGTGGAGGAAGCTACTACAGGAGACATTGTTGTTGTAACCGGCCTTGAAGATATCAATGTCGGCAACACCATTGCTGACCCGGAAAACCCGGTGCCACTGAGCTTTATCAGCATTGACGAACCAACTGTAGCAATAGCCTTCCACGTAAATAAAAGTCCATTTGCCGGTCGAGAGGGCACTTACGTAACCTCCCGCAAACTGGGTGAGAGGCTGTTTCGGGAGATGGAATCAGATGTCAGTCTGCGTGTGGCTGCTTCTGAGACACCGGACACATTTCTGGTATCCGGCCGCGGAGAGCTACACCTTTCCATCTTGATCGAAAACATGCGCCGGGAGGGCTATGAGTTTGAAATATCCCGCCCACAGGTTGTAGAGCGGGTTATCAACGGGGTAAGGAGCGAACCGATTGAAGAATTAACCTTGGAGATCCCGGAAGATTATGTTGGCATTGTTATGGAGGGCCTGGGGCCCCGTAAAAGCGAAATTGTTGACATGCAGCACAAGGACAACGGGCAGGTACGTCTTGTCTTTCATATACCAACCAGGGGCTTGTTCGGCTACCGCTCCGAATATATGACCGATACCAAGGGGCTGGGTATTATGCACCATGCTTTTCACCATTACGCGCCCTACCAGGGTGAAATTTTAACCCGCACCAGAGGATCACTGGTGGCCTTTGAAACCGGTGATTCTACCGCATACGGTTTAGAAAACGCCCAAGAGCGTGGTGAATTGTTTATCGGTCCCGGGGTGCCGATTTACCGGGGTATGGTCGTCGGTGAGAACTCCAGGCCAGGGGACCTGGTCATTAATGCCTGCAAGAAGAAACAACTGTCAAATATGCGCAGCTCTACTTCCGAGATGTCGACTAAGCTAACACCGCATCGGTTAATGAGTCTGGAACAATGCATGGAATTTATTACTGACGATGAGCTATTGGAGGTAACCCCAAAATCACTGCGTATGCGCAAACAATCAGTGTAAACCTATAAGCAAACATTAAAGACAGCAGCAGGTATCTTTTCGCAAAAGATACCTGCTGCATAGAAACATAACCACATTAACACCATGCCAAGCTGTTATTGTGACACTACTTTTCACTACTTCTGGTTATACCGTCCATAATCGTTTCCAGGCAATACCGAGCGGCTTCAGCACCACTTTCTAGAAGCGCGATAAACTCCTCGGAAGTAAGCCCAAGATCTGCCGGCTGCAGGCGCACATCCTCCATTAACAGGGTCAGTGCCCGCGGGTCACAGGCGAGTTCACTAATAATCGACTTCGCCAATTCCGGGTCGGCCAAAGTCTGGGAAATTTCCAACACCCGGTGGCCTCCCCCTGGACCACACAGACAGCGCACCCAGGCTTCCGCTGCGGCACCAAGGGTATCTTCCATCAATGCCTCCAGCATGGCAGCACTCTCCCACACCTGGCTGCCAGACACTGTATTTAATACCACCCGGGCCTTTTTACCAACCGCTCGTCTTTTCACCTGCAGCAACCCAGAAAACAACCACTTTAAATCGCTAAATTCGCCAATATCTGGCAGCCACCTGGCCATAGCACTGTGCAATAAATTAAGGGCAGCGCCATACTCCTCTCTAACTAGTAAATCTCCCCACAGCTTGTCCCTGTCTGCACAAGCGCTAATCGATACTACTTGCTTTTTTAAAGAAAGCTGGGACAACAACAGTAAGATTTCAACCCTTTCCTCGAAAACACCGGGTCCCTCCGCTAATCCAGCCCATTGCTTCACTAACCAAGGCTGTTCAACTAATTGATGTTTGTCAATTAGTCGCCATTCGTCTTTAACAAGCATTTAGAACTTCCTTCCCTCGACCAATTTTCCAAGCTAAAGGTTAAAAAACTTATACTCTTAACCAGTCACGCAGGCATATAACCGGCGGCTTCCCGGTAGTACACTTATTCCTCAGCACACTATAGCTTTCCTCCGAGCACACCCGAATACCCTCCCTCATCAAAAGTGCCGCGGTACAGCCACAACCGGGAATCCTGTGGTCAGTAAAAGTGCCGTCATAAATCATCTTACTGCCACAAGATGGGCTGCGTTCCTTTAAAATGGCCATGCATGCACCATATTGTTGGGCCACTACCAGTACCTCTGCAGCTCCACACATAAAGGCAGCCGTGTTATCCGCACCCTGGTTGGTTTTCACCTGGGCCTTGCCATCTAGCACATCAAAGCCGTTACCGCCCTTTATTTCACTAGGAACCCTAGGAACAGGCAAGCCTCCCAGCACCTCCGGACAAACAGGTATAGCCAGCCCCTCCTCCACCAACTGGCGCAGCGTGGGGTAATCGAAGCCATCACCGGTATACCGGCACTTTTCGCCAACTAAGCAGGCACTAATAATTATCATTCGAAACACCTTACCTCCTTTCCCCGCTGCTTTACCAGTCACACTACTGTTCCGGTGCAGACTTAATGTTTAATTGACTTGGTATTTATCTACTAGCCTTATTTTTTCCCGACGGGACAGCTTTTTGATGGCTATTTCCCTCTTCAGCGAACTGCTTTTATCCGGCAGCACCTCATAGTATACCAGTTCCACCGGCAAGCGAGCTCTGGTATATTTACTGCCCTGCCCTTGGTTATGCTTATGCAGCCGCCTGACCAGGTCTGTAGTATAACCGGTATAATAAGTTCCGTCAGCACAGATTAGTATATAAACATAATACATTAATTGTACCTTTCACAAACAAAATCATTACCCCAAACAGATAAAAACTACTGTTATTAATAAAAATATTAACATAAGCTATAAATTTAATACTAGATATTCATTTCCTCCTATGGTAATATATTACATATATTACCATAGGAGGTGGTCAGATGATTGATATGGTGGAAGATTATATTGAATATGATATTTCCCCCCTTACGCCTGCACTAAATGAATTCAGCGAATATGTCCAGCAGGTATTGGCCGGCATTAACCATACTGAGCTGAACGACCGCATCATGCTGGAAGCAAGCATATACGGCAACTTGATCCAGACCCTGGACAAACATGGACTGCGCACCTTTGGCCTGGCAACAGCCATAAAAAAGTACTATAGTTATTTTGTGGTTGAGGTTTTAGTTAATTGTCCTGAACCTAAAACCATACTGGAGGTAAAAATTCCCGTCTATTAACAAAATCGCTGCCCAAGTCAGGGGTGGAATTCGACCGTTCATATGTATTACGCTAATTACTTACTACTCGCAGCGCTTAATTCCTTCCTTGCTAAACAATTAATGAGCGGCAAAACAACTGCTCCCAATAAATTCCCTGACTATGGAATTTACCTGGTACTTCCTCCGCGGATAAGGGTAGAAAACAGCCTAACAGGCGTTTAAACGCTACACCATTGCAAATTCGCGGTTTTCTGCCCAGTTTAAATACTTTACCCCAGTTACTCATATGTACACAATAGCATAGTGTTATAAATACTTTAATAAATGCCCAACCTGTAAATTTATCCAAATAAGCTAGTTGGCATAACTGAATTTCATAAATATTATTCAATGCCTTAATAATAATATTTATTCTAAATAAAGTTCGCCACTATGATGATAGTCATTGTTTACTAGCACGATGTCTTAAAAGCAAAAAAGCCCCCTATCCGAATGTAGGTGAGCTTTTTTATATGATCGTTCTTAATGATTAATCATGGTTACACTGTTCAGCAATGTTCTATGAAGGAATGACCCTTGCATAACCCAAAAAATGCTCTTTCCAATAGGGATCATATACCGATGCAATAGCCACTCCCCTGCTGGAGGTGGCACTGATAAACTTATCACCGCCCAAGTAAATGCCAACGTGCGATATGTAACTACCTGTTTTAAAAGCCACTAAATCACCAGGTTTGGTTTCACTTGTTGTTACAGCCTGACTTACGTTGTACTGTTCAGCAGCAGTTCGGGGCAAATTAATGTTAAAGTGGGCAAATACGTATTTTGTAAAGCCAGAACAATCAAAACCGCTAGGCGACATACCTGCAGAGACATATGGTACACCAATAAAAGTTTTGGAGTAATCAATCAGTTCAGCGACACGGCCGCTACTTCTTGATACGGTTTGGACCGAATTCGCCTGGCTTGTCCAGGTGGATGGCTTAGCCTGCATAGTACCCGCACCAGAAGATACCAGTAATCGTTGACCCGGATGAATAGTATTAGAAGTCATACCATTCGAGAACATAATGTTTTCCACCGATGTGCTGTACATCCTGGAAATTCTCCAGAGGTTGTCTCCTTGGTTAACAGTGTAATAAGTATCCGCAGAAGATATACCTGGTGACACAAGTAAAGATGCACCGAGCGCAATTGAAGTAAAAAACAACTTAGTCTTCCGCTTTGACATGGTGCCTCACTTTCCACACCTACGAGGTTAGCTGACGGGTTAGGACCGAAGTGTTAGCCCCATGCTAATTGCATTTCACCCCAAAATGGTTCCCCCGCTTCCCAAATGAGAATTCGGTGACAAAATATTATTCGCCTCCCTAATTTAGGCTCGCGATGTAATTTTATGTATTATTCTTTAATAAGTCAAACAACAAAAATGCTCAATTTGCCAAAATATCTCGAGATTATTACATCATGAGTCCTTGTTTAGCCTTTTAAATAATTAATAGTCCGAAAGTTTAGTTAATCCTGTGTGCGGCTTAATTAAAGACCAAAGTCAGCCGCAGTAAACACAGGCTCTACGCGAACGTTCATCTCTTCCAAGGCTTGGGTACCACCTTCCAACCTGTCCACCAGGGCAATAGCCTTGACTACCTCACAACCCATTTCCCGCACAGCCTGCACCGCCTGGATTATTGATCCCCCAGTCGTTAGGACATCATCAACAATTACAACCCGTTGGCCAGGTTTAAGGGGCGGTCCCTCGATTTGCTGTTTGGTGCCATGTTGTTTAGCTTCTTTACGCACAATAAATAAAGACAGGTCGAGACCACGACGGTAAGCCTCCGGTCCCAGGGCACCCACAATGGGATCTGCACCCATGGTCAAGCCGCCCACAGCCCCAATATTTTCGTTTTCGAGCATATCACAGATGATTTGGGCAATTAAATAAGCACCCCGGGGGGTAAGGGAAACCTTCCGGCCATCAAAATAATAATTACTGGTTTTCCCGGAAGAAAGTACTACCGGCCGGCGTTCAAAAGCCTGGGTATCCAATAACTCTTTAAGCGCCTGACGATTATCCATATCGAGCACCTCCAGTTTAATGTGTAAAGTTTTTTTGCAAAACTGCCAGGCGGCGCAGAGCATCCATTTTATCTCTTTCGCCAACCCGCACCCGCCGCAGGGCTGTTTCCAGCATATCTATGGAGAGGTCGTAATTGTTGCGATCCACCGGGTAAGGGTGGCCATCTTTACCCCCGTGGGCAAAAGAATAGCGCACCGGGTCCTTCAAGCTGGCCTTAACTCCGTAGACTACTTCACCAACCAAGGCAAAAGCCCGCACGGTCGCCGGTCCGACCCCCTGGACAGTCAGTAGCTGCTCATAGCTCTGCGGAGCCAGTTCATACAGTTGACGCAAGGTTTTTTCGATACGTCCTGCCTGAGGCACCGGGTGAGCAGCAGGTAAATCTAATCTGGCCAATTGCTCCCGGGGTAGCGCTGCAATCTTTTTTAAGGACGAGATAATCTTTTCCGGCTTCTCTTTAGTTTGGAAAACCGATACGTTGCGAGCCTGATCACTTTCCCGAGCCACCATATTGAGCACCTTAAACCCATTCTGGCCACAAACAGCAGCATGCGGCTCTTCGACATAACTACGCAAATTGTCGCTCAGCCAGTGATAACGCCTTGCCCAGCCACTTTGCCCATCCATGCCCTGTTGAACTACCGCCCAGCTCCCGTCACCAGTAAACATAAAAAAATGCTGGTAAATTTGATAGCCATCCTGCACCGCCGCCGAATCAACCTTGGCACTCATCCGGCTAGCATACTGCAAATCGGCCACATTGTCCGGCAGTGCATACCGGTCGGTATAAGCAGCTATTTCTAAGGGTGTTTTCCGTGACGTCATTGCCTTGCCTCCGGCAAAAAATATACCGACATCCTTTTGACGATCAGCCATACCTTGCTTTAAGGCGCCACAAAGCACCGTGGTCAGCCCGGATGAATGCCAGTCAAAGCCCACTACACAACCAAAAGCCTGAAACCAAAAAGGATTAGACATGCGGCTCAGCACTTCCCGCGGCCCGAACTCCTCCACCACTGCCTCAACAATAGCCGCGCTTAGACGTACCATGCGCTCAAAAAGCCACCGGGGACAATGATGTCCATGTAAAGGTAAGTTAGCTATACCGGTTCGCATTTATCTATCCCCCTGATCAAACCATTTACAACCGGTTTAAAGTATTATTCTTTCATGACTACAAAAATAGCTGCTTCCTTAGGATCAAACCTGGCCTCATAATTACCCTTCTTACCTTCAAGATCAAAAAACTTAAAGATACCCCGTGCTCCGATTTTATTGTTATTGATCAACAGCCCGCCATCGTCTACCGCTTTTATCCTTAATTGCTGAGTATCCCTGTCATAAGCTACCTCAACCCGGTCACCACTAAGTTTACCGGCTAGTTTTACTCCTAATCTAATATGATGTTTAGTGAAGGCAACCACATCTTCTTTAGACGACCTTGGTTTATAAACCTCAAAAGCCAAAACAAACGCCTCCTAACATCTAATTCGATTTTATTTATTGCCTCTAACTTATATATATATAATCTTATTATTTATTATTAATAAATATTATCACAAAAACAACCATACATGAAACGCATTTCACTTAATTCACCTAACATATTAGTTTAAAAACATAAAGATCCTGCATCATGCAGGATCCCAATAATCATTTCTAATTACTTAATAAAATTCACATAAATAATTTATAACTGGGCATGCATAAATTCCAGGGTAATGCAAAAAATATTTTAAACGAGCCGGAAATATGTTTAATCTTAGTGAATAAAAAAACCGGCCTGGTGATGGCCGGTTTTTTTATTCCTTAGGGAGTAGGCTGCTGGTTGGTTACCTGCGGAGTGGGGGGTTGTTGCCCCTGAGCCAAGCTTTGTTCATAAGCGGCAACCATTTTCTTAACCATGTTACCGCCAACAGCGCCGTTCATCCGTGAAGGTAAGTCACCAAGATAACCCTGGTAGTTGGGAATGCCTAATTCGGCAGCAGTTTCATATTTAAATTGATCCATAGCATTAGCTGCCTGCGGTATCAGTTTCCTGTTCCTGTTTTGTCCTTGTGCCAAAATTAAAACCTCCTCGTAAAATATTTTTTATTTATTGGTGATGTCTTTATAATGCCCGCCATAACTCCGAGTATGTGTGACACTATTTAGTGACACAGGAACAAAAAAAACAAGTTACTACTTAGCAACTTGTTTTTGATTTATTTAACAATTTACAATCAATTTACAAGATAACAATAACGGCTGATTAGGAAACCGGGTGATAGTTAAAAGCAATTATATTAACCGTAACAAAAGGTTTTCTACACACCTAACTGGATAAAAAACAAGTCCCCGTGATGATTAATCACGGGGCTTTTCTGGTGACCCAGCCGCGACTCGAACGCGGGACACCCTGATTAAAAGTCAGGTGCTCTACCAACTGAGCTAATAGGTCATATGCAACCGCTAATAGCGATTGCTTTGGCTGAGGCGGCTGGATTCGAACCAACGAATGACGGGACCAAAGCCCGTTGCCTTACCACTTGGCTACGCCCCAAAAAACTGGGGTGGATGATGGGATTTGAACCCACGACCCCCAGAGCCACAATCTGGTACTCTAACCAGCTGAGCTACACCCACCACATAACTTGCGTTCTTCCTTAACGCAAGGACAATCTTATCATACGCATTGCTTTAAGTCAAGAAATGTTTATTTGTAATATTATCCTAATCCTTTTGTTACCTGCAGTACTATAATATCCGCTCCAATGCCTGCTTGAGCTTGGTATAAGTGACCTCCAAAGCCTCGGGAATTACCCGTACATCGGCTAGTACAGGCATGAAATTTGTGTCGCCACCCCAGCGGGGCACTATATGTATATGTAAATGACCCGGAATACCAGCCCCCGCTACTTTACCCAGGTTTATCCCCACATTGAAGCCATCGGGAGATAGCGCGCTGCTCTGTGCTCTGACCATTAATTGGGTAACCGTAAACAATTCCTGCATCTCCTCAAGTTTCAGCTCCTCAATTTCACCTACGTGCCGGTTTGGTACCACCATCAAATGACCATTATTATAGGGATAAATATTCAGCAGCGCAAACACATTGTCGCCGCGGTACAGTACATAATTTTCAAAATCCTTTTCGACTCCCGCATTTAGTTTCTCACAAAAGATACACTCCGTTTCGGATGTTTTAACCACATAAACGCCACGCCACGGTGCCCAAAGCCTGTCCACATTTCATGCCTCCTGCAAGTTACATATTTCATTTATAGCTATATACTTCTTTATCCAAAGGACAAGTCCTGCCAGGCTAGGTTCTTTGCCACACTTCCAGCTCTGGATAATATTTATAAGACTGGCCGTTACCCTGGCCAAAATAATTAAAAGCAGCCAGCCGACCACTGCTGTCAAATTGCATTTCACCCGAAGCATCCCAGTGGGGGCAAGTCAATTCATTATATAATACAATATATTGCAGGCTGGCGTTACCTTCCAGGAAATCAATGAATTTATTTAAAACACCCAGAGCACGCTCCCGGTCTTCGGCATGGTCCCAGAGCCCATATTTTTCTTCACCCAATAAACTGCGCAATAACTGGGGGTGATATAGCACGATATGCTTAAACAACTCGGTTGGTGTTATATTTAGTCCACATTGCCATCCCGGTAGATTCCACAGTTTAATGCGTATTCTCTTTAAAGTTGCTAATAAGGTAACTCTATCAACTATTACTGCCTGGCAGTTCTCCCGCAAAACATCAATTCCATATTCTATCTGCAGGCGCTGAGCTTTTTGGCCCACTAAATCAGCAGCATTAACCTCGGGCTTGTCCCCAAAATACGAAAACCTTTTCCAGGCAATTAAATCACCCATTAACTTAAAAGGTATCTCCAAAAAAATATCATCTAGTATGATTCGCTCAATCATATCAAATCCGAAATCACAGCCCATCTCTATGCCGTCTTCAGTTACCCCTGCAATGTAATACAAACTGTATCCACCTCCAATAAATATAATAAATGTTTTTGATGTGCATAACAACGATTTATAATGTCGCTTCATGACTTCATTTAACGACGGCTTAGACAAAATTTGCACTGTCAAGTATATTATTCTGACAAAAAAATAATAAGCTCATGTCCAGTCGGATATGAGCTTATTATGCTAAAATATTATAGTTTGTATTATACCTCACTAACAATGACAGCCTCGTTCTGGCAAAAGCTTACACAGGTTTCACAGCCCAAGCATTCATCAGGGTCGCCAGCCACGGTAGCCTTATTGCCATCCATAGCCAGAAGTTCAGCCGGGCAGTTATCTACGCATTCCCCACAACCCTGGCACTTATCCTGATCGATTTGCACCTTAAACATATTATGAACCTCCCTATCGCCATTAAATTTCGCAGGGGTTACCCCTAATTGACCGGTCGAAAACCAGCAAATATTATTGTACAAAACCTCTGGTGTTACGTCTATAGTAAATTGTGTTAGAAACATATAAAAATTTAATGGCATTTAGCTGCTTTTTTGTACATGTTATTCGGTTATTGTAAACTCCCAGGCACAATAGCAGCCTGCCTCGGGCTTGTCCGGCGGGCAGCAAATGCACCGGGTACTAATGCGGGAGTCGATAGTGCGGGCAAAACCGCTGTATTCCACTAATCCAGCCGACTTACAGGGGAAAAGCGGCATATTTTTGCGCTCCCGGGCTACCTGCACCCGGCAATCCTGCATGCGAAAAACAAGTCTGTCAGGCAACTGGCGGGTAATTTCCTGTTTATTTAGAAAAGCATATAGGCGAAACTGTAAAGCCAGCTCCAGCGCATCCAGGCCGCCGTGTGCCGGCAGACCAAGAAAGGCCATAATTCGCTGAGCTTCAAGGGCTGTAAATTTGTCCCACGCAGCAGTATCCAATTCAATAGCCTTATCCAAACCGTATTCTTTCTCCACAGCCTGAAACCACAGCCCATCGAGTGCCAGCCAGCGTTTGCTCAAATCAGTTATAAAATCAAGGAGTTGCTCCCTGGTCAAGTCATGGATATCTTTGATTGCCAAAATTCATCCCCCCATAAAAAAACTTACTGCAGCACATTATAACATAGCCTTAACACTTCCGCTGCCAACTGTTAAGTCATCTAAAACTTAAATAATCAGTCGGTTAGGTAAGAATCGAAAAGCAAATGACCAACACTTGCTCACAACGTGTCGGCATTAATTTTAATGCTGTCGGAAATGTCAACAATATTAGCAACGACTCAACTTTTCGCACTAGTAGCTGAAATATATACTTCCTCCAATAAATTCCCTTAGAATGGAGTTAAAGGGAACTTTAGCAATGTCCATCGGCTCGAAAAACGTCAATAAATTCATCAGGCGCTCTTTTGTTTCGTAATGAGGACTATCATCAGATATTTTACTTAATGTCTCCTCAGCAAAAGGACGCAAGGCGTTCATTTCATAGAGAATATTTGAATTAAACATGACGTCTGCGTCTTCCTGGTATTTAAAGATGCTTTCCTCACCCCTGCGCACGCTAGCCCACATACCTAAGGTCTCTTCAGGGTGAGAGCCCCTGTAACGATCGTCCCTAACTAATCTGCGCAGCAATCTAACTTCAGTGGTGGGATTTCTGTTGATCAGATCGTAACTAAGCCCACCGAGGCAACTGACATAAACTTTAAAAAGTAAGTTTCTATTGATGTTTGGAACCAATATGGGATTTAAGGCATGAATTCCTTCAATAATGAGAATCTCTGAAGGTCCTACATGCATGGTTTTAGTTTGTTTAGCCCGTCGGCTAAGGATAAAATCGTGTACCGGAGCCTCAATGGTTTCCCCATTAATCAACTGTTCAATATGTTGCTGCAAAAGCGGCAGGTCAAGCGCTTCAATGCAATCAAAATTATATTTGCCATCTGCATCACGGGGGACTTTATCCCGGCTTAAATAGTAGTCGTCCATAGACAGGGAAACAGTCTTTAACCCGTTTACATACAACTGCGTGGAAATTCTCTGGGCAAAAGAGGTTTTACCTGATGACGAGGGTCCGGATATGAGCAGCACACGCAAAGCACGGCGCTGTTGAATGATCATATCCGCAATATCGGAGATTCTCTTTTCTTGCACGGCCTCTGCAATACCAAGCAATTTCAGACTCTGTCCGGAGAGAATAAAGTTATTTATATCGGAAAAGTATTCAATGCCGATATTTTTTAACCATCGCTGGCTCTTTTCATAAGTGTCAGCCAACAAAACGGGCGGTTCAATAGGTTGGTCTCCTCTTTTAATGGGGTCAGTAAAGTCGATAATAAAACCATAAGAAAACGGGGTGATAGTGAATAGATCGGCCAGCTCAGTGGTAGTGTGGGCAGGATAGATTACTTTCATCAGCATTCCATTTACCAGATAGTGATAATACCCATTCTTATGTTCAATAAATTGGATCGGGCTGTCCTGCTCAACCCATTCCCTAAGTTTAATTTCAATTTGTTTTACCTCTCTTACAGATAACAGAGAACCGACCAAGTTGCAAAAAACCCCCTCCCCAATTGAATAAGCCGTTTTTAAAGCATCATCGGGAAACAGGTCATGCACCACTTTAATAAGTCCCAATTTAATAGTTTGGGTGCCTTTACGAAAATGGGTTTCAATCATATGCTCACCTTCTTCGTAGTAGTTTGGCTAATTATAGTTTCCACATAAAAATGTTTATTCCTTTGCAAATATTCTGCAAAGTTCTGTTAATAAGCTTATAGTTCAGTTATCCATCCCCTGCCGGAAAGCTTTACCCCAGTGGTCAATGTATTGATAAAGACAGAACGAAATAAGTCTCCCACCAACGTTTTTTTCACCGGAGAAAGCTTTAAAATCCCCCCTAACACACCCCGCATCACCTGGTGAGTAACCGCGCCAGGGTTATCAAATAGATAGTTCTGCAAGGTTCCCTTCTCCAAACAGGCCAGTATGTTACGCTCAAAGGTAGTTTCCGGAGGCAGCACGATGGGCTGTCGTTTTAATAGCTGCAGTGCACCCCGGGCACATTGCGTAGCACATACCCCGCACCCCAAGCAAATTGTTTTATCCACCCGGGCAATTGTTCTTTCTCCCACCATCCTGAGGGATTTTTTCTTAAACATATGCTCGGGTACCAAGCAGCCGGCAGACGATGAAGCAGCCTGAGCCGGAACCGGTGCAGGCATATCTTCACCCCCGGCAGCCACTAAATTAATACCATTTACCGGGCAGGCTGAGGTACACCGGCCGCACCCTGTGCATTTTTCAGCGGCCACCACAGCAATAAAGCTAGAGGTTTTTATAAAGCCGGTATACCCGAATTTGTTGATACCCTGAAGCATATTGCAGCAGCAGGAGCAACAGCAGCAAATAAAGGTAATATTCTTTCTAACATTGTCGGCGCAAAACATCAGTCCCAGTTTTTTGCAGCGCATCAGGTTTTCCAATACTTGTTCGCGGCTTACCTGAGCGGCCATGTGATGTCTAATTAAATAATCAGCGGCGTAGCCAAAAGAAGTACATGTGTCCAGCGGAGTAACGCAGGTTTTTTGGCCACTGTGCTGTTTCTCATGCCGACAGGCGCAGGTACCGATAGCATACTGGTCATGGTTTTCCACAATAGCCTCGACTTTTTCGTAAGGTAAAATTTCAACTACATCTTCCGGTGCCACTGCTTCCAGGTAGGGAATAGCTCTGGTCAGTGCCATTTGCTGCCCGTCACAGGCATTAGCCCGGTAAAAGTCGTCACTACCTGACAGATAGGCATGAAACAGCTCAGCCGCAGCCTTGGGACTGTAATTATAACCAGTACGCATCATGGTAAACTCAAATATGCCTACCATGAGAGGAGACGGCATGAAGTAATACTGGCCCTCATGATAAAGATCCAGCACCAATCCCTTCTCCGCCATAGCTGTCAGGCTGCTCTGCAGCCTAACCTGTTCAACACCAGCAATACTGGCGATTCTATCCACACTGGATAACTGGTAAGGCATCTGCACCACGAGGTCTGCTTCCGGTTCAGAGTACAACTCTTTAAGCACCTTGTGCAAGGCCTCATTCCATGGAGATTTTACCGTCAGGTTATCGATTTTTTCACCCAGCCTGCGGTATATATCTTTACCTGCCATGTGCCCCATGCCCTTGCCATCCCTTCATAATAATTTACATTGTTATGCTTTCATCAACCAATCTACACTGTTCGCCAAATAACTAATGCATTCCTGCAAAGATTTAGCTTAAGCAAGATATGATAAACTATAATTATTAATACGCTGAAAATAAAGTTTATTCTAACTTTTTGACAAGTAAGCTAAAAAAAGTTTTTGAACTGTAAAAGAGGTGTGATAAATTATATTTTGCTGTAGTATTACTTAATAATGCAAAATGTTCGGAATCGGAAAAGATATACTGAAAGTAAATTTATTTCAACTTGACAACCGAGAGGTAAAGAAATGGTTAAATGCGTTATATTCGACTTTGACGGCACAATTGTTGAGTCACGCTACCTGGCCGTGGAATTACTCAATAAACTGGCTGCTAAATACAAGCTCCGCAAAATAAAGGAAAGTGACTATGCTCACCTGCGCTCGTTATCCATCCCCCAGCGGTGCAAGTTCATTAATCTTCCTTTTTACAAATTACCAGGACTAAAGATGGAATTGACTGATAAATACCGGCAAGCTACCGCCTCCTTGCCCATTATCAGTGACATCAAAGAGGTGGTGCTTGACCAGCTAAAGGCCAACGGGCTTGCGCTAAGCATTATATCCTCCAACTCGGTGGAAAACATTAACGCTTTTTTAAGACACAATAAAATTAACTCTTTCGACAATATCATCTCATCCGGAGGCCTGTTTGGCAAGGATAAAGCTATTAAAGATTTTTTAACCCAACAAGCTTTAGACAGTCAAGAGGTAGTTTATGTTGGGGATGAATGCCGGGATATTATCGCCTGTCAAAAAAACAAGGTGCGCATTATCGCCGTTACCTGGGGCTATGATAACGAAGAGCTGCTGGCTAGCTGTCATCCTGACGCCCTCGTCCACCACCCGCTGGAACTATGTAATGCCATTCTCTAAGAAGCAAAGCAGGCTAAGGTTACGTGGCCATTTATCTGAAAAAGGGTCCCGAAACTAACCTTGGCAAATGTGAATTACTGGCTTATGCCGAGTTCTACATGAAGGCTTAAAAATAATCAGCACGGGCTGCACCGCCCGTGCGCAAATAAATCTTATAATATTTTGCTCTCAAAATCCACTGCCCTGCCTACCGCCAGGTCTTCCAATTCCCCCACCAGGCGAGTAAACATATCCAGGCATTCCTGCACGGCCTGCGGAGTTGTCATATCCACACCAGCCGATTTCAACAAATTCAGCGGATAGTCTGAGTCCCCTTGATGCAAGAAATCAATATAGCGGGTAACCGTCGGATGCTCATTCTCAGTAATGAGGCTCGTCAGAGCAGTTGCTGCCGAAAAACCGGTGGCATATTTATAAACGTAAAAGGCGTTGTAGAAATGGGGAATTCGGGCCCATTCCATATCAATCTCATTATCCACCACTACTTCCGGGCCGTAATAATCAAGGTTCAATTGGTGATAAATACTGCAAAGCAACTCTGGTGTTAGCGCTTCCCCGGCCTCCACCCGCTCATGCGTAATTTTTTCAAACTCGGCAAACATGGTTTGCCTGTACACAGTACC
Source organism: Desulfoscipio geothermicus (assembly GCA_016841905.1). GTDB lineage: Bacteria > Bacillota > Desulfotomaculia > Desulfotomaculales > Desulfallaceae > Sporotomaculum > Sporotomaculum geothermicum_C. The sequence continues at coordinate 26,211 of JAENYF010000005.1, forward strand.
TCGAAATTGTTCCAGATAATGATTAAGCAAATACATCTTCTTATCCCGGTCTTTTACTTTTTCCAGCAGGTATTGTACAAGCAATGATTCATTGACTGTGGAGGCTACTTCAGCGGTAAATATTTTATAATGGGCATAAACGAAGGGCTGTGTTGTATAAGAGTAGTAAGAATGCATCGCGTGCCCCATCTCGTGGGCTAGGGTAAAGACATTATCCAGGTTATTCTGGTGGTTCAGCAATACATAAGGATGCGTGCCGTACGGACCCCAGGAGTATGCACCGCTGGTCTTCCCCTTGTTTTCGAATACATCTACCCAACCGCCGTTGATACCCTGAACCATTGTTTCCACATAAGCATCACCCAAGGGAGCCAGGCCCTCTCGCACCATCTCTACCCCTTCCGGATAGGTGACTTGCCAGTTCACTTCTTTAACCACGGGAGTGTAAATATCGTACATATGCAATTCGCTTAGCCCGAGCATTTTTTTTCGCAGGCGCATATAGCGGTAAAAAGGTTCAAAATTTTTACGCACTGTTTGAATCAGCTCATCATATACCTCTACAGGCACATTATCGGCAAATAGTGAGGCTTCACGTGCCGAGAGATACCGGCGCGCCCGGGCGTAAAACACATCTTTTTTGATACTCGAGCCCAGGGTAGCCGCCAACGTATTGCGAAACCGGCTGTAAGAGCCATACAGAGAATTAAAAGCCTCTTGACGTACCCGGCGGTCTTTGCTTTCCATAAACTGCAGGTAGCGGCCATGAGTAAGCTCCACCTCGTGACCCTCTTCATCTTTCACCGGAGCAAAAGTCAGGTCGGCATTATTGAACATTTTAAATATATTGGCGGAGGCCTGGGTTACTTCCGACGCCCGGGCAATCAGCTGTTCCTCCGCCGCAGAAAGCACATGCGGCTTTTGCCGCACCAGTTCCTCCAGAACAAACCGGTATAACCCCAACCCGGCTTCTTCCTGCAGAAACTGCGCTAGAGTTTGTTCCGGCACCGTCAATATTTCGGGCACCATAAAAGAAGCCGCAGCCTGTACCTGGGCACTCAGGCTTTCCGCCCGGTCGGACAGAGCCTGATAGACAGGATTGGCATTATCCTCATCGCGCCGCATATGGGCGTAAGTGTACAATTTTTCATTAATTGCTTCCAGTTGGTCCTGCAGTTGAAACGCCTCAAACAATGTACGGGCCGATGCGCCCAGCTCACCCTTATAAAACTCTACCCGGACGGCTAGCTCCAACGCCCGGCGGAAATCCTGTTCCCAAACTTCTTCTGAGGCATAAATATCTTCCAGCCGCCACTTATACTGGTCGGGGATTTCTTTGCGAGTGGGCAGATTGCCTTTGTTCATTATAAACCTCCTTTTAGGGTCGGATCCTGTCATAATAACACCCAAATTAAAAAAACGGGATGGACGGTGAGCGATTAATATTAATCCGATATTTTTAAGCTAGCATATGAACAGCATGATATCATTATGCACACCTATTGCTTAATGGACAATCATGCTCACCCTTTCTTGTTAACGACACCACGCAGCTTAATGAAGTTAATGTTCTAATACTTAGCTAAGTAATGTTTTATTTCCCATTGATGCACTTGTTCAGCGTATTCATACCATTCTTTATATTTACCCTCTAAAAAACGATTGTAACAATGAGTCCCTATTGCTTGTTCTATTAGAGAGTCCTTTTCCATCGCTTTTAAAGCGGCAAATAAATCCCGCGGCAGGTGCTCTATTTCCAAAGCTCTTCTTTGTTTCTCCGATAAATTATGAATATCTTCTTCAACCGGCGGCGGCGGCATTAGCCCGTTTTTTATACCATCCATACCTGCTTTTAACATTACCGCAAACACCAGGTAAGGGTTAGCAACCGGGTCGGGATTTCTTAGTTCAATACGGGTTGCACTACACCTCCGGACAGGAATTCTCACCAAAGTGCTGCGATTGGAATTTGACCAGGCGATGTGGGTGGGGGCTTCATAACCGGGTATCAATCTTTTGTAACTGTTCACTATGGGGTTGCCAATAGCAGTCATACCTTTGGCATGCTCAAGCAACCCGGCCAAATATTTAAAGGCAATATTGCTTAATTGGTACTCACCGTTGACATCGTAAAAGACGTTTTTATTGTCTTGAAACAGTGACTGGTTGCAATGCATGGCAGAACCGTTTTCCCCTGCAAAGGGCTTGGGCATAAAAGTGGCATAGAGACCGTGTTTCTTAGCTATATTTTTAACCACATCTCGAAAAGTAACCCATTGATCCGCGGTTTTCAACGCCTCACCGTACTTAAAATCAATTTCATGTTGCCCGGGAGCTACTTCGTGATGGGAGGCTTCTATTCTAAAACCCATTTGTTTCATGGTTAGCACTATATCTCTTCTGGCGTCTTCACCGCGATCTATTGGCGCTAAATCAAAATAACCGGCTTTATCGTGAATTTGAAGGGTTGGCCCCCCATCTGCATCCGTGTGGAAAAGAAAAAACTCACCTTCCGGGCCCATATTTAATTCATAGCCCATATCCCCGGCTTCTTTTATAGCGCGCTTTAATATCCATCTTGGACAACCTTCAAAAGGTGTACCATCGGGATTGTATACATCGCAAATCATTCTGGCGACACCTTTTTCAGTTGGCCTCCAGGGCATACACTGAAAGGTGTCCGGGTCTGGCACCAAACACTGGTCGGACTCATTAATTCTGGCATATCCGTCAATCGAGGAACCATCAAACATCAGGTTGCCATTCAAGGCATCTTCGAGTTCATCCGGTGTAACATTAACACTTTTCAAAACACCAAAAACATCAATAAATTGCAGCCTAATGAATTCTATATCTCCTTTTATTACTCTATCAAAAACTTTCTGTTTTTTAATCTCCCGATTCTTATCTTCAAGTTCTTTGGTAATAATTTTATATCCCCCCTTTAGTTATTTTTTGTAAAGCATCTTGCAATTTTATGATATATAAGACTAAGTATATAAGCTAACGCATAATAAAGCTTCTACATACCTAATTATTGGATTAAGATTCATTGAGACAGCTTATGCTAATAAGCCACAATATTAATACCGGTTTGATTAAACTGCTCCATATTACAAGCCATATAGTACCCTATACAATAAGCTCCAGTTGCAGTTAAAAGCCCTATAGTTGATAGCTAAACATCACTAGTCAATTGAACTTGCCAAAAAATACTTAGCTATCGTCATGCACCGATTCCTACAAAAAAATAAACTACCATCTTTTATGCAAGTTTTTAACACTTCCCTTCCGGATAATTTTTCGGAGGAGATTTAAATTAGCACAGGCGGTTCTGTTGTAACTGGCATCGTTTATTTCCTTTGTGGCGGTACGAAAAAGTTGTCTCAGGTACAGTTAATTTTCAGACCGAAGTAACCTTACCTGGACTGCTCAATGAAGGTATTAAAGTTTCTTAGTATAATACGTTTTAATGGAATTTGATAATACATTTACGAATATCTTATCCTGTGATAGGATAAAAGTTGTTATAGCCAGCCCGAAGCGGGCTAATTAATCAAATACAAGATTTTCCGGTCGCGGCCACCCGGATTAACAAAACAGGAGGCGATTTAGTTGCGTTTATTTCCCATCATCATGGCCTTGTTTGTTACTGTGCTAATGGTTTCAAACACTGTAGCAGTTAAAATCACTCATCTTGGACCTTTTTATTTTGACGGCGCGACGATTCTATTCCCCCTAACTTATATCTTTGGGGACATCTTAACCGAGGTTTATGGTTATAAACGAAGCAGAATTGTAGTTTGGACCGGATTTTTGGCTTGTGTCTTTATGTCTTTGATTTACTGGCTAGTGGGTATACTGCCAGCTGCCAATGATTGGCAACAACAGGATGCTTACCTGGCCATATTGGGCCAAACTCCAAGGATAGTTATCGCAAGTTTGATTGCTTACCTGGGCGGTGAGTTTGTTAATGCCTTTATCCTGGCGAAAATGAAAATCGCCACAAAAGGGCGGTATCTTTGGACTAGGACAATTGGTTCCACCATAGTAGGCCAGGCGGTTGACACAGTATTATTCGTAAGTATCGCCTTTTTAGGAATAATACCGGCCAACATGTTAATGTATATGATCGTATCCAACTACGTTTTTAAAGTAGTCTTTGAGGCCTTAGCCACTCCCTTTACCTATGCCACAGTAGGGTTGGTGAAAAAGGTAGAAGACGTGAATTACTACGACAAAGATACGGATTTCAACCCCTTCAAATTTACCATTAAAGACATGACGGTTTAAGGGGCAACCGCTATCCGTACCCTACAAACAACATCGGAAAGCCGCAACCCACTTATCAAGGGACGTGCGGCAAAATCAAACCTTGCATCCCTGCCTACAGCACCTGGGGGGATACAAGGTTTTACCAGTTTTAACATCAACAATCCCGCCAGCAGTAATCCGTGGCCCGGGAAGAAAATCACTGACCAAAAATAGCAGAGTGAATAAAAGGTCATGGTAGGGGTAACCGCAGGATTGGGCTCTTTCTTCCAATTCATTGACCTGCTCCAGCATACCTCAAATGGCTCCGCGCTCATCATCCCACCATATTTCAGGGCATTTTAAACATATTATTTTGACTATCGGCCAGCACAGTGCCCCCCACCTATAGCCACCACTTCAGCAGCTGCGGCCGCCATAGCCGAGCGGTTTTTGCCCAGCACAAGCAAGTCATGTGATGTGGTACAGATAGTAGCCAGAGATTCAATCTGTCCGATGCCATCAACAAACCCGTTGGCTACCCATTTGCCCCGCCGGTCAATCAATGCACAGTACAGTAGGCCTTCCTGGCGTTCTAAATAGCCGTCCCGAGATACCAACGATATTTCATTTAATTGGGTAATAGCCGCTGATTTGAGTTTAATCACAGGAAAAACAGCCGTACAGGCTGAAGGAACACCATATAAACCGGTATCGCCGACCAGAGTTCGTGGCGGTAGTTGGGTTTGCAGTCCTAAAGAGAGCCAATCTGGTGCAGGTACGGGTGTGCACACTTTTCCACCTGCAGCCACTACCTGCCCCCCAGCGATAACCAGGCGGGGTTTAAAATATCTCATAGAAAAATAAGTTATCACAGACAAAGGTAGTGGTTCCCCGAGTCAGGTTTGCTTCCACCATACTGGCCGGTGTGTAAATTATCCAAGGATGAGTATGCACCTCAATAAAGCCCGGGGTCAAATAACAACCCGATGCATCGATTATCTCGGTGCGCAGGCCTACCATAGCACGGCTATGACCAACATAAGCAATTCTGTCTTGAAAGACCGCAACATTGGCCTGATATACTTCACCAGTATACACGTTGACCAATGAACCGCCCTCGATATATAGATCTGCAGCCTCTTTGCCACCAGACACCGCTAAGATACCCTGAATATCTGCACAGTTCTGCCCAAATCATCACTCCACCCTATATCTATTGTACTAAAAAACTGCCCCCTTGTAATATTGGCGGGGCAGTTTTATAAAGTGCATTTATTTGAGCTGATTGCAAATAATTAAGTTTTGCCGGTTCTAGAGCTTCGTAACTTCGATAAGTAGAGAATAGCTCAAAAAGGGAAATAGCTTATTTACCATGTACCCTTTAATATTTCTACTACCTTTTCCCTAATGGCGCTGGACAAATCTATGCCAGCGGCATTAGCCAGTGAAAGGCAGTAAATCACCAGGCCGATCAGTTCATCCCGCACCCGCTCATGAGATAAATCGGCGGTTTCAATGTCAATGAGCAGCGATGAATCCATGTGCTTATGATACTCTTTTAAACGAGGATTTTCCACAAAAATGGCCACAAAGTCTTTAAGCTGCTTAAGATTGGTAGTAGCATCAGTCATTGACATAAACCTCCTTTATGGCTTTATTAAAAACAATTCATACAAATTACATAAAAAAATATTGGCAACCTTTCTATATGCCTTAATTACAATATGCATTTGTCATAAAAAAAGTGTTCATAAAACTAAAAAGAGCACCCCTTAAAAAGTGCTCTCACCAATCAAACGTTCATGATAAAAAGTACAGAATACCTTTTAGGTATTTGTCTATGCAGATTTTCAATCTTTCAATCCTTTTGTTTTTTACCTCTTCAATTTTTAATACAACATTATTATGTTCCAAAGTATACTCTTCACCATCATAAGGAATAAATCCCAGCAGCGATTTTTTCAAGGCCAGCATTTTAGGATACAATTCGCCTAACACAAGAGTAACGCAAGATAAAACAAGCGTCACTACAATCAGTGTTAAGTCGCGGCTGTAAGGAATATTAAACTTGCTTAGTAGCAAGCCGAGGTCGCCAGAAATACCTGTTGCAGCATAGGTGCTGGAGAAAAAGCCGCAAAGGTAATGCCTGCTTGAATAGTTGATAAAAATTTTGTCGGCTCACTCATTAATTTCTGTAATAGAACCGCTTTCCTACTGCCTTCATCAATTAAAACTCTCAATCTAGTTGTATTTATAGATACAATTGCCATTTCGGAAGCAGCAAAAAAGGCATTAATAGTGGTAAGAATAACAATGAAATTAGCATAACTCAAACTGTACTTGTTTTCAACCTCAAAGGTAGTTGTACTATGATGATAAATACATCCACAACGCTCCATGTTACGCTAATATTTTGCCCATTACGGCAGCTCAATTATGTCAATAACATTATGATATCCTTCCTCATAATATGTTGAAAGGAATGCAAAAGCCTGCTTTACAAAAAAACGAAATTGGCCAGGCTTTAATGTCTTTAATGGAGATGATATCAATGCAACAAAATATATCGCAAACTGAGTTTAGAAACCTAGTTGTCGGCGTAGATACTGAAGTGCCGATAGCTGAGCATAGATTTACAACTACAGTAAATTTTGATAATGCAGCGTCTACCCCGCCCTTCCTGGCGGTGATGCAAGAAATTAATAATTTTGCACCCTGGTATTCCTCCGTGCACCGGGGGACAGGTTATAAATCGATTTTATCCACCCAAATACATGAAGGTGGCCGGCAGGTCATCAAAGATTTTGTTAAAGCGGACCAAGAAAAGGATGTAGTTATTTATACCAGAAATACCACGGAATCCATCAATATGCTGGCTTATCTGTTGTGTGCAGATGGGCCAGACCATAAGGACCAGGTTATCCTTACCACCTGGATGGAACACCTGGCCAATGATTTACCCTGGAGAGGTAAATTTACGGTTGATTATGTAGAGATAGATAATTACGGCAGGCTGCGCTTAGATGACCTGGAAATAAAAATCCAAAAATATCGCAATAGAGTAAAACTGGTAACAGTTACAGGAGCCTCGAATATAACCGGATATGTTAACCCGATCCATGAGATAGCTAAACTGGCTCATCAATACGGTACAAAGGTGCTGGTTGACGGCGCACAATTAGTTCCACATATAGCGGTTGATATGAAACCGATTGAATCACCGGAACATATCGATTTTCTGGTTTTTTCTGCACATAAAATGTATGCTCCCTTCGGAATAGGAGTACTAATCGGCCCCCTGGAGTTTTTTGATCGGCATGAGCCCGTATATAAAGGCGGGGGGGATGTTAAACTCGTAACACAACAAGATATTTATTGGGAAGATCCCCCTGCAAAGGATGAAGCCGGTTCTCCCAATGTTATTGGCGTAGCCGCATTAACTGCAGCGATTAAAACTTTGGAAAGTATCTGCCTTGAACGGGTTGAAGCACATGAAATTTCTTTAACCGACTATGCATTGGAGAGACTAAAACACCTGCCTGATATCGAGATTTATACCCACAGTCAAAGGGGGGAAAAAAAAGTAGGGATTATTCCCTTTAACATCAGAGGCGTACATCACGAATTAACTGCCAAAATACTATCCGGTGAGGATGGGATTGCGGTAAGAAATGGCTTATTTTGCACACATCTATATGCTCAAAGGCTGTTGAATTTAACTCCTGAGTGCCTGGATTATTACTGCAATAACCCTGACGTACCTTTTCCCGGCCTGGTTAGGGCTAGCTTTGGACTGTATAACAACTTTTCGGAAGTGGATCGATTTATCAATGCCCTGCAGAAAATTATTGCCAATAAAAGTATTTATATAGCCAAATACAGCGACAGCTAGTAGCTTATTCCATCGGCCATAAATAGTTGTATTCGAATTCAATGTTTGATGCACAGCAACCACTGTCTGTCCCCCTAAAAATATAGCTGCCTGCGAATTAATTAGTATAAGTATAAAAGGGAGGGATAGACTTGAAAAAATTTTTAAGTATTATGCTCGCCGTACTGTTGGTAACAACGCTGTCAACTGGTGCAGCATGGGCCAAGTCAGACAATGCTAAAAAGGATAAGACTACACCCAAAGCGCACACCGTACAAATGTATAAGATTCAATACAAGGCTATGGTAGACAGCAAAATCGCAGCTCAGGGTACTAGGTTTAAGGACACTAAAAATCATTGGGGCAGCGTCTCAATACAACGGATGGCTAATATTGGGTTGTTCAAAGGTTACGATGACGGCACTTTTAAACCCAACAGCAACATGAGCCAGGCAGAAATGATTGCACTGCTGATGAGATTGGCAGACAACGATAGCAACGACAAAAAAGATGCAACTTACAATGAGAATCTTCGGGAAGTCCCCAGTTGGGCTAGGGATTCAGTCAAAAAGGCCGTAAATTTAAAAATTATGAACCTGAACCGGTTCCATTCTGCACAACAAGCTTCTCGGGCTCAAACCTGTGTGGTATTTGCTAAAGTATTAGCTTTAACCCCAGTTGATATCGATAAAGTAAATTTTAAAGATAAATTATTAATTAGCAAAGATGATCTGGGCTACATCCTGGCTATGTATCAAGCAGGCTATATTAAGGGCGCACCGGGGAACTACTTCTTACCTAACAACTATATAACCAGGGCGGAAATGGCTACCATCTTGGAAAGAATTTTGGAGGACCTTAAAGAAGACGATGTAGATGAAGAGGATAATACTAACCTTGCGAACCTGGAAAACGAGCTATTAGATGAATACTTCGAAATTGAAGAGGTGCCTGTAGAAAACATCAAGCTAGTAGGAGACGAAGAACGTGTAGATGTTGAGATCGGGGTTGAACTGGACGAATACAAGGATGAATGGTCCGACTTAAATAATCGTGATATCAAGGACTATTTAACAAACTTGGTCGATGAAATACAAGATGAACTTGAAGAGGATACAATTGTCAGAGGCGAAATAATTAACGTTGATAACGATGACGTGTTAGTTAAATTTAGCAAGTACGGGACCGGAAATCTTATTGTAAATTATTATGATGATAATGTGAACGATATTAACGACGTAGAGGATAAACTAAAAGGCAATGAATTTGATGTAAGCAATATTGATTTCAAAATTACTTCTATTAACTACGACGAAAAAGATGAGGTCACGGTCGTCTTAAAATCCCAGGAATATATAACCGCTAATGAATGGGATGACCTGAATAACAGAGATATTGAGGATGACGTAGAAACCATGTGTAAAGAACTAGCCGAAGCCTTTCAAGATGATGCTGACGCAGAGCCAGAAATAATTCACGTCAAATTGTATAATATATATTCATATTTTCTGGCAAGCTATGATTTTGACGTAGAGAATGAAACACTGGATTAGCTAACAAGAAAATGAATAATACCCTCTGCTAAAGAAGAGACCCAGGTTGAATAATCACCTGGGTCTCTTCTTTTACGTTTTACCTCTATCAACAAAAGGGAAGTACAACCTGCCTCGATGACGATAAAATAATTAAATTTTATAACCAATGATTTTTCTGGTAAGATTAGGTTGTATGGAACTTTGATATATAAATATGTCTACGTCCTGCAAAAACCATAGCCATTTAAAAATACACAGAAGGTTGATTTAGATGATGTTTGAACAATTAAATAAAATAACTGAAAAACCGGATCTCTATTGCTGCTATACTGCCGAGACACTTTGGAACGATTCCTATATATCCAGACAGATGCTGAAAAATCATCTTAATCCTGCCGAGGATCTTGCCTCAAGAAAACTGAACTTCATCGAAGCTTCGGTTGCTTTTATGCAGAAGAGATTTATGTTAAGGGAAGGGAAAACCGTTATAGATTTCGGCTGTGGACCCGGACTCTATACTACCCGTTTGGCCCGATTGGGCTGTAAAGTTCGTGGGCTGGACTTTTCCGCTAATTCTATTAATTACGCTAGAACTGAAGCAGCTAGGCTGGGAATGGACATTGAGTACCTGCTTATGAATTATCTTGATTATCAAGTTCCGGAAGCTTTTGATCTGGTTACCATGATCTACTGTGACTATTGTGTTCTAAACGATAATCAAAGAAAATTGCTATTAAAAATTATGAACGAAAGCCTTAAAAATAGCGGATTCATTTTTATGGATGTCTGTGCGGATCACATGTATCAAAATTTTATGGAAGGCACGACATTTGAAATAGTTGAAAAAGATGGTTTTTGGTCGGCTGAGTGTCACTATGTGTTCAAAACAACATTTAAATATGATTTAAATCGTGTCTCTCTTGAAAAGTATTATGTTTGTGAAAAGGAAAGGAATATTGAAATATATAATTGGCTTAAGCATTTTACTATTGCCGAACTAAACCGGGAACTCAAGGAAAACGGCCTGGAAATTTTGGAAGTATATTCGGATGTAAAGGGTACGCCATACAATACCGAATCTGATATTATGGCGGTAGTTATCGGTAAGAAAGGCATATTTGGATAAAGCAATTTTCAATATTTCTGGGGTATGCCTATAACAAAGCCGCTGCAGAGGCAAATGCGGGCAGGTATTTTAAAATGTCGGGATACATGGATAACAACACATCGGATATATATTTCCTCCTGTGCCCGATTAACAGGCTAGCGTGGTTGTTCGACAATAAATAGGATGATGATTGCCGGAAAATCCGGGATATGAACTACGGCTTTTTACAGTACCCTCGCTGTAACCAATTTACCCATTAAAAAAGCGAGTTGTCAGACACTCGCTTTAGCACCGTTATGTATGGTGGAGGCGGGGGGAGTTGAACCCACCGTCCGAAAGAAGAGCCACAAGACCTTCTACGAGCATAGGATGTGTTTTAAACTTCGCTCCGTTGGCGCCCACAACCAGGCTTCGCCGGAACTATCTCGATAAATGTCCTCGTTAGCCTCCGAGAATTGGCTAAGGAGTAAGCCTGCTCATATGACACCCCATGATCCGCTCCGCAGGCAAGTGCGGGTGGGATGCTAGCTGCAACTAGGCAGCTAGAGCGTAATTTTCTTCGTTGGCAGTTATATTAACTGTTCCACCGTTTAACGGGCTGATGGAACCCCGGCTCGCTTATCCTGCCACAACTTCCCCCGTCGAAACCATTTCGCCCCCAGATAATTATTACTGCTTCTGTCTATCCCTTAAGGCCCGGTCCATATCCCTTTGGGCATCACGAGCAGCAATATCTTCCCTCTTGTCGTACTGTTTTTTGCCTCTAGCCAGGGCAATCTCAACTTTAGCCCATTTACCATTTTTAAAATAAACTTTTAGAGGAATCAGAGAGTAACCTTTTTCCCTGGTTTGCCCAAACAAACGCATGATTTCCCGCTTATGCATTAATAGCTTACGCGGCCGCTTTGGCTCGTGGTTAAACCGGTTACCCTGCTCATATGGGCTGATATGCATATTATACAACACCAGTTCGCCATTATCAATCCTCGCATAACTATCCTGGAGGTTGGCCTTACCGGCCCGAATAGACTTTATTTCAGTACCTGACAGGGCGATACCGGCCTCATAAGTATCATCAATATGATACTCGTGGCGTGCCTTACGGTTAACAATTGTATTGGCCGGCATGAACAACACCTCGATAATCAAAGCCCTGCCAGTTTTCATTTAGGCAAGGGCTTGCTAGCTAAGTTCAATTCCTATAACATAATGACGGAATGCATTCTGTAATCCAGGTAATTATTAATTATATCATCATCTTATTCTTTGTCAACTACCTAGAGCTCCATTTCATCGGCAATATCCTGCATAGCTTCCAGCCCCAGCCTAAGAAATGCACCCAATTCCAGACCCATTTCAGAGCAGGAGGCAATTATTTCGCGATTGGCACCGCGGGCGAAGGAATTTTCATTATACCTCTTTTTCAGAAAGTCAACATCGATAGCCGACAGCTTTTTCTCCGGCTTGATTAGCGCTCCAGCTACAATTAACCCGGTCAACGGGTCGGTGGAATACAAGGCTTTGTCCATAAAGGAATTACGAGGCAGGCCATGCATCTCGTTATGCACCCGCACAGCATAGACCACATCCTTAGGCAGTCCAAGTTCCGCCAACAAATCTGCGCCTTCCAGGCTATGCCTGTGGGGTTCATCTTTCGTTTGGTCGTAGTCAATATCATGCAGCAATCCCGCCAAGCCCCATTTTTCTGCATCCTCGTTAAAATACCGGGCTAAATGCTTCATCACAGCCTCTACAGCCAGAGAGTGTTTAATTAAATTTTTATTCTTTAAATGCTGCTTTAAGAGTGCATAAGCCTCTTCCCTGGTCATCCACTAAGCCTCCAATTTTTAATAATTGTTTTTATTCAGTCTTCATAAACTTGGCATTTGCTCTGACGGCAACTTTCCCATCAGGCAGGATGATCCGGCCCGCCATTAAATAAAGCCGTCCTCTTTTTTCCTCTTCGCACCACGACTCCACCATCAGTCTAGTGTTAATCGGCACTCCATAGCTATACCGAGTGGTCATTTCCGCAGTCATAATGGAAATATTGTTAAACCATAGCCACCAGGCCATTGTTTCATCCAGTAAAGCAGCAATTAAACCGCCGTGCATATAGCCATTCCAGCCCTGGTGCTCTTCCTTTGCTTCAAATTCGGTGCGGCAAATCTCACCATCCAGTGTAAATTTTAGCTTTAAGCCAATGGGATTGGCCTGGCTGCAGCCAAAACACATATTGTTACTGTCTTTAATTCTATCTTGCAGAAGCTCCACCCCCCGTACAATATCATTACATATTATAACCCATTGTGGCAATAGTTACCTGATTAGCAAAAAAGAAAACATCGGCTGCAACTAATAAAAAGCCGTCCAATTGGACGACCAGTAATAATATAGTATTTTGCTGTGATGCTAGCTTAAACTAAGCCCCGGATAAACCGGGTGTGTAATCTTTTTTTTACTCGAGCCCGTGAATATCATATTGCACATCTCGGTGCAATATGATATTTTTTTTTAATGCGCTCTGATAAATCCTCGATACGCGCTTCATCTTCGCCCTGCTCTTTTAGCTGGCTAAGCTCATCTTTATTACCTTCGATTTCCTGTTCCAGCTCATAGGCAAAGTTAATTTTCTCATCAAAGGTCATGCCTTTTTGGTAACGTTGCCCGGGATCGCTGTAATCCAAAAATAACCCCTCCGCTCATCTAGTTACTTTTTTATTGTGCTCATGCTTGCCAATAAATATGCATAGAATTCACCTTTCATCACAGTGCTGGCATTTCAGGGCAAAAAGCCTTATAATCAACTATAATAAAAGCTGAGTCATGGGAGGAGTTGCCTTGGAGAATAAATTTTCGTTATTGGTGGCTTTAATTGCCTTTATCTTCGCTGCCAGCCTGATCCCCATGAGCAAGCTGAACATGCCCGGCAAGGGTGTTCGCATTTGGCGCCTTATCACTTTAGCCCTGCTGGTTGCCGCAGCTTTTTTAGCCATGTTCGCACCAACGCTAATCGGTAAATAACTGCACTCTTTCCAGTAGCCGAAACTGCTATTGGCACGTATTAAAAAAGCCGGGCACGAAGCCCAGCTTTTTTTAATTCTACAGTCTGGTGAGCAGAGGGCCAAGGATTAGTGAAATAGTACCTGCCACCTTAATCAGCGGGTTCATTGCAGGACCGGAGGTGTCTTTACAGGGGTCACCTACGGTGTCTCCGATAACCGCGGCCTGGTGAATCGGGTTGGGCTGGCCATTAATCTTCTTACCGCCTAGAGCGCCGCCTTCAATATACTTTTTCGCGTTGTCCCAAGCACCGCCGGCGTTAGCCAGGAACAAGGCCAGCAGCACACCAGTAGTGGTCAGGCCGGTTAGGAAACCGGCCAGCGCCATAGCGCCAAGGCCAAAACCGACCAGCGGCGGGATAACAACAGCGATAATGCCGGGGAAAATCATCTTGCTGATAGCTGAGCGGGTAGCAATATCCACGCAGCGAGCGTAGTCGGGCTTACCCGTGCCTTCCATAATGCCGGGGATTTCCCGGAACTGGCGGCGTACTTCTTCCACCATGCCATAAGCCGCCTCACCAACCGCGTGCATGGTGCGAGCGCCAATCAGGAAAGGCACCGCGCCGCCAATGAACACACCCACCAAAACCATGGGATCGGTAACGTTAACAATAAAATCACCGCCGGTAGCTGCCAGGGCATCCTGCATATTGGGGTTATGCTTAACGCCGTCAACAAAAGCGCTAAACAGAGCCAGAGCAGTCAGAGCAGCAGAACCAATAGCGAAACCTTTGGCAATAGCCGCTGTGGTATTACCCACGGCGTCAAGTTTATCAGTTTTCTCACGCACTTCGGGGGGCAGCTCAGCCATTTCGGCGATACCACCAGCGTTGTCAGCCACCGGACCAAAGGAGTCCATAGCCACCACCATACCGGCGGTGGAAAGCATACCCATAGCCGCCATAGCTATACCATAGATGGACCACAGTGCAGCTTGTCCTTCCGGGGCATACGACAGCACGGACCAGAATGAGAAGTAAATAGCCCCGGCAAATACCAGCATGGGGATAAAGGTAGATTCCATACCGACTGCTAAACCGTTAATAATATTGGTAGCCGGACCGGTCTTGGAAGCTTCTGCAATTCTCAATACCGGAGGTTTATTGTTGGCTGTGTAATACTCAGTGAGCCAGCCGACTGCCACGTTAACGATCAAGCCAGCAGCCACAGCCAGGAAAATACCGAAGGAAACATTGCCAAAGGCCACGCCGGTAGGTTCGGCAATGCCGTCGGCCGGGAAAACAGTCTTAGCGATAAACCAGGTGCCAATCAAGGTCATCACATTAGTGCTCCACAAGCCTACGTTCAAAGCAGCCTGCGGGTTGCCGCCTTCATTGGTACGCACGGTAAAGGTGCCCAAAATAGCAGCGATAATACCAACTGCTCCTACCAGCAGCGGGAAAATAACACCGGAGAAGCCAAACAAGGTGTTACCAATCAACATCGCCGCAATGGTCGTAGCAGCATAAGATTCAAACAAGTCAGCGCCCATACCGGCGGTGTCACCAACGTTGTCACCAACATTGTCGGCGATGGTCGCCGGGTTGCGCGGGTCATCTTCCGGAATACCTGCTTCAACTTTACCCACCAGGTCCGCGCCTACATCAGCAGCTTTGGTATAGATACCACCGCCGACCCTGGCAAAGAACGCAATTACGGATGCCCCAAAGGCGAAGCTATTAATAATCAGCGGGCTTTTAAAGATAATAAACAGTACGGAAACGCCCAGCAGACCTAAACCGGCCACGGACAGACCCATAACAGCGCCGGCCCGGAAGGAAACCTGCAAAGCTTTGTTCAAACCGAAGCTACGAGCAGCTTCAGCAGTACGGGCGTTAGATTTGGTAGTACTATTCATGCCAATGTAACCGGCAATAGCCGAGCAAATCGCGCCCACCAGGAAGGAAATAGCCGATGCCGGACCTACCGGCAGGTGGGAACCAGGTTGCTGTTCAATAAAAAATCCAGCAGCCCATAATAAAATAAAAATTACAATTGCGAAAGGAGCCAGTGTTTTGTACTGACGATTCAAATACGCCATGGCACCCTCTTGAATAGCTTCCGAAAGCTGCTTCATCCTGGGTGTGCCCATGCTCTCTTTGAGAACCTGGGACATGGTGAAAAGGGCGAACAGTAGCGCCAGAGCACCTGCTCCAGCAGCATAGTAGGCCAACTTAATATCAAAGTCCACTTATAAATACCCTCTCTTCCCTCTAAAATAAGCAATGCTTTAAAAAATCCCCAAAACGTCAGTGAATCTACATTCACCTCCTCGATGAATCCATTACAAATATAAATTATAACATAATGTGCAAACATTAATAAATAAACTTAGTAGATATTGCCTTATCATAAACTTAAATAAAAATCCGGGGAAACCCCGGATTTTTATCTGGCTAAAACTACAAGAATCAATGAAACAGCAGCAAAAACAATAGCAACCAAGACAGTAATTTTAGCAAGAAAATCATCCAGACCTTTTTTCTTACCGAAGAAAGTTTCGGCGCCACCGGCGATGGACCCAGATAACCCTGCACTCTTACCTGATTGCAGCAAAATTACTGTGATTAGCCCTATACTCAGGATTACTTGTAAAACAGTTAAAATAATTTCACCAACAGCCAAAATTTCACTCCCCCTTTAACATAAACATTTTAATATACCGGAGTAGATAAAGCAATACTTGTCCCGTAGAAGAAGAACATTGCTGTCCGGGGAGTGTCGATTTAGCGTAAATTATAAAATACCCGTCGGCCTTTAAATAAAGCTGTCCCGCCCAGATCATCCTCGATGCGCAGCAGCTGGTTGTACTTGGCAACCCGGTCGGTACGGGAAGGAGCCCCGGTTTTAATTTGACCCGCGTTAACCCCAACCACAAGGTCGGCAATAGTAGTATCCTCAGTTTCACCTGAGCGATGAGATACCACGGCCGTATAGCCTGCCTGTTTAGCCATTTCAATGGCCGCCAGCGTTTCTGTAATCGTGCCGATTTGGTTTAGTTTAATCAGGATGGAATTAGCTGTGTCAGTTTCAATACCCTTGGCCAGTCGCTCCGTGTTGGTAACAAACAAGTCGTCCCCCATAATCTGCACTTTGCTGCCCAGACGCTGAGTTAACTGCTGCCATCCCTCCCAATCATCCTCGGATAAACCGTCTTCAATAGAAACAATGGGGTACTTTTCAACCAAACTGGCATAAAAATCAATCATTTCGGCTGACGTATAGGTAACTCCCTCACCAGCCAGCACATACTGGTTGTTTTTAAACATTTCGGTGGCCGCAGCGTCAATGGCCAGAGCCACATCTTCTCCGGGACGATAACCCGCGCCTTCAATAGCTTCCACCAGCGAGGCCAAAGCTTCCTCGTTGGAACTCAGGTTAGGGGCAAAGCCACCTTCATCGCCTACTGCCGTATTCATGCCTTTTTTCTTAAGTACGTTTTTCAATGTATGGAAAACCTCTGTGCCCATGCGCAGCGCTTCAGCAAAATTTAAGGCTCCCACCGGCATGACCATAAACTCCTGGATATCGACATTATTATCGGCATGCTTGCCGCCGTTTAAGATGTTCATCATGGGCACGGGCAGCAGCCTACCTCCCGTCCCACCCAGGTAGCGGTACAAAGGCAGTTCCAGTGCCTTTGCAGCAGCCTTAGCAACAGCCATGGAAACGCCCAGGATAGCATTAGCGCCCAGATTACCTTTGTTAGGAGTGCCGTCCAAATCTAACATGGTTAAATCAATGCCTGCCTGTTCAACAGCGTCATAGCCGATAATTTCCGGCCCGATAGTTTCATTAACATTTTCTACCGCCTTGGTAACACCTTTACCGTTGTAACGCTGAGGGTCATCATCCCGCAATTCGACCGCCTCATGAGCCCCGGTGGAAGCACCCGAGGGCACCGCTGCCCGACCCATTGTACCATCTTCCAAAATCACGTCTACTTCAACTGTGGGATTGCCCCGTGAATCCAGTATTTCCCTGGCTGATACGTCAATTATTGTGGTAGACATTTAAATTACCTCCTTGCTAACATAGTAAGTTACTTTTTCACTTTATTTTTCAACACCCGGTGACTCTAATCTACCTCCAGCAGACTGTGGCCAGTCATCTCGGGTGGTTTTTCTATATTAAGCAGGTGTAGCATGGTGGGGGCAAGATCTTCCAGACGCCCGGGTCGCAGCCTAGCATTTTTGTACTCCTCGCTAACCAGGATCAAGGGCACTGGATCGGTAGTGTGGGAGGTGATAGGTTCCCCGTCTTGACCAACCATATTTTCCGCGTTACCGTGGTCGGCTGTGATCAGCGCAATTCCGCCCGCCTGCTGCACTGACTGTACGCTCCGGCCAATGCACCGGTCTACTGTTTCTATAGCTTTAATGGCAGCGGGCAATATTCCAGTATGCCCCACCATATCTGGATTAGCATAATTCACAATAATCACGTCATAAACCTGCTCTTTTATTTTATCCAGCAAAACATTGGTTACCTGCTCAGCGCTCATTTGTGGCTGCAAATCATAAGTAGCTACACTGGGTGAAGGCACCAGGATCCGATCCTCACCCTCATTAGGTTTTTCCACACCGCCGTTAAAAAAGAAGGTGACATGAGCATATTTTTCTGTTTCTGCCAATCGCAGCTGCTTAAGCTTATGGTAGCTAAGCACTTCACCCAAGGTATTAATTATTGTCTGGGGACGAAAGGCTACCTGTGCCTCAATGGTCTTATCATACTGGGTCATACAAACATAATGCACCACCGGCCGATCAGTAGGCCGATCAAAAACATCAAAATCAACATCCACAAAAGCACGGGTGATTTGTCTGGCCCGGTCAGGTCGGAAATTATAGAAAATAATCGCATCGCCATCCTTCACCCGGCCAACGGGCTGGCCTTGCCCATCCAACACAACGGTAGGCTTAACAAATTCGTCGGTCTCCCCACGATCGTAAGCCTGCTCCAATGCTTCCAAGGCCGATGCTGATTGATAGCCCTCACCTAGCACCATAACCAGGTAAGCAGCTTGAGTACGCTCCCAGCGGTGGTCCCTATCCATGGCATAATAGCGTCCCATAACGGTAGCCACCTGGCCGGTTTCAATTTTCTCCATCCGTTCGATAAGGGTGATTATGTATTCTCGCGCATTAGCCGGGGGCACGTCCCGGCCGTCCAGAAAAGCATGCACAAATACCCGTGACAAACCCTGGTCACGGGCCAGTTCTAATAAGGCATATAAATGTTCAATATGGCTATGCACACCACCGTCTGAAAGCAAACCCATCAAATGCAGGGCTGATTGACGATCCCGTACCTTATCTATAGCCTCCAGCAACACCGGGTTATCATAAAAGGTGCGCTCCCGAATAGCCTTGCTTATTCTGGTTAATTCCTGGTAAACTACTCGCCCGGCACCGATGTTTAAATGCCCCACCTCGGAATTTCCCATTTGCCCCTCGGGCAACCCCACATCCTCACCGGAAGTGCCCAGCCTAGTATGAGGATATTGGGCGAGCAGTATGTCCATGTTGGGCTTGCAAGCTAATGCAATGGCATTACCCTGGTGATTCTCGGAGAGGCCCCAGCCATCTAAAATAAAGAGCGCCAGAGGACGTTTATTGGTAACCAAATATCTTCCCCCTCATTATCCTGTAACAGCGTTTCTGATAATATCGGTGAAGCTGTCGACTTCCAGGCTGGCCCCGCCCACCAGTGCCCCGTCAATATCTGGCTGAGCCATTAATTCAGCAGCATTGCTTGGCTTAACACTACCCCCATACTGGATGCGGACTGCCTGAGCCGCCGCTTCACCAAACAGGCTGCGCAACAAGCCACGGATGTACTCGTTTACCTGCTGGGCATCCGAGGCAGAGGCCGTGCGCCCAGTGCCAATAGCCCAGACCGGCTCATAAGCCACTACCAGCTTGGCCACCTGCAGGGCGCTAAGCCCCGCCAGGGAGTCTTCCACCTGTTTGCGAACAACCGCTTCCGTAGTGCCCGACTCCCGTTCCTCCAGCCGCTCGCCAACACAAACAATGGGTATTAAATCATGTGCCAGCGCTGCCAATACCTTTTTATTTACCATAGCGTCAGTTTCCCCAAAATACTGCCGGCGCTCCGAATGGCCCAGAATAACATAACGGCAGCCAATTTCTTTTAGCATGCCAGGGGCAACTTCCCCAGTGTAAGCTCCCTCGTTCTCCCAATACATATTCTGAGCCCCCACGGCAATGCCCGCTCCCAGGTCCCGCAGTTGCCCGGCCACCGCCGCCAGGGCGGTAAATGGTGGGCATACCACCATTTCCACCCCGTGCACTCCGGATACCCGGTTCGCCAGCTCACGCACAAAATCAACCGCCTCGCCGACGGTCTTAAACATTTTCCAGTTACCTGCTATGACGGGTTCGCCCATGTTACACTCTCCTCTGGATAATGCGAATAGACCTCGCTCCGGTCTACTGTTTGGATCACTTTCAAACCAGGCAGTTCCTTGCCCTCCAAAAAGGCAAGTGACGCACCACCACCAGTGGAGACATGGGTAATTTTATCAGCCACCCCGGCTTTTTCCACCGCCGACGCCGAATCACCGCCACCAATAATAGTGATCGCATTGAGATCGGCCAGTGCCCGAGCAATTTCCATGGTCCCACTAGCAAAAGGCTCTATTTCAAATACGCCCATGGGACCATTCCACAGCACCGTAGCCACGTTTTTGAAATTAGCAATAAACTTTTTCACCGTGTCAGGACCTATATCCAAGATCATACTATCTTCCGGCACAGCGTTAACCGGCACTACTTGAACCTTTGCAGCAGGAGACATTTCCGTGGCCACTACTACATCCACGGGCAATACAAGTTCTACACCTTTATCCCGGGCATTTTGCATCAACTGCCCGGCTAGCTCCACTTTATCTTTTTCTAAAAATGATTTTCCTATTTCCAGACCGCTGGCTTTAAGGAAGGTATTAGCCATACCGCCGCCAACTAAAAGAGTACATACCTTATCCAATAAATTGTTGATCACAGTAATTTTATCCGAAACTTTAGCCCCGCCCATAATGGCTATAAATGGGCATTTTGGGGATTTTAGCACCTGTCCCAGCATGGTAAGTTCTTTTTCCATTAACAGACCGGCCACCACCGGTAGATATTGCGCAACCCCGTAATTGGAGGCGTGGGCCCGGTGCACCATACCAAAGGCATCATCAACCATTACATCGGCCAGAGAGGCCAACTGGCGAGCAAATTCGAGGTCGTTCTTCTTTTCCTCGGGATGAAACCGCAGGTTCTCAAGCATTAGCACAGAACCTTCCTTAAGTTGCTTTACCGCCTGCTGAGCATACTCTCCAATACAATCGTCCGCCTTGTGTACCGTAACCTTTAATAGCCGCTGCAGGCATTCAGCAACGACATCCATCCGGTAAATTTCATTATGCTCCCCAAACTTGGGCCTGCCAAGGTGCGACATTAAGATTACCTTAGCTTTTTCGTCAAGCAGATATTTTATAGTAGGCAGCGTAGCCCTGATTCGAGTATCATCGGCAATATTACCGTTTTTATCCAAAGGAACATTGAAATCCACCCGCACCAACACCCGCTTGCCGGAAACATCCACATCCCTGATCGTCTTTTTGGCCATAAAATACCCCTCCTTAAGAAATAATATTAGAGTCTTCTTTTATCACCATCGCGGAAAGTGCATCTGCAAAAGAAGTGAGGGTACTAAGAGAAGCGGAAGAAACGTGTGGTAGATCGCCTAATTTAGTATGCCCTGAATTCTTTTTCGGATGCATCTTACCGTGCCGCGTTTATTTCCATCAATTTTACTTTTTTCGGCTTATTTCGCTGCTACTATTACTAACGCTATTTCTAATAGTATACATCAGTTGGTATTATTTAATCAAATATGTTATACTCTATTCGCTGAATTAGATAATAGTTCCTGCTTTTATTGTATACAAGAAACAAGAACCGCAAAAAAAGAACCGCTAGGCGGCTCCTTCTCTTGGCATTAATAACGTTTTCTTTTTCTTATGGGAGGTATATTCATCTCATCGCGGTATTTTGCTACTGTACGACGGGAAATCTTCACGCCACGCGTTTTAAACATATCGGCAATTTGCTGGTCATTTAAAGGCGTTTTGGTATCTTCCCTGTCGACAATCTCTTGTAAGGTTTTTTTAATGCTTTGGGCAGAAACTGCGGAACCTTCAATGCTGCTTAAACCAGAAGAAAAAAAGTATTTCATTTCAAAGACACCCTGAGGAGTCTGAATATACTTATTCGAGGTCGCCCTGGATACAGTGGACTCATGCAAACCGACAATATCGGCCACAGTTTTAAGATTTAGCGGTTTTAAATGCTTAACCCCATGTTCCAAGAAATCACGCTGTAATTCAACCAGGCACTTAGTAACCTTGTACAAAGTCAAACGGCGTTGCTCAATGCTTTTAATCAGCCAAGCCGCAGCATTTAGTTTATTTTCCACAAATTTTTTAGTCTGGCTGTCACCCTTACTCTGGCCCAGCACAGCACGGTAGGTGTTGTTGATCGTTAAGCGAGGAACTGAAGTATCGTTGGTGATGATTTCATACTCGCCATCTGCTTTATTTAAAACGATATCCGGCACAATATAACGATTATCATTTTGATTGCTAAAATTGCGCCCGGGTTTAGGGTCCAGGGTTTTTAGCAAATCGGCCACTTGCTGGATCTCTTGAACCGATACACCCAGCACCTGGGCGATGCGGTTGTACTTACCGTCGGCCACATCCGTGAGGTGGTTTTCTACTACCGCACAGACCAGTGGGTCATCAAGATTCAGGTAATTCAACTGCAGCAGCAGACATTCCTGCAGTGTACGGGCACCTATGCCAGGCGGGTCGAAGGTTTGTACAATTTTTAAGGCCTCCAACACCTTCTCGGCAGGTTCATCAACTTCTTGAGCTATTTCGTCAATTGAATAACTAAAATAACCATGATCATTGATATTACCGATAATATATTCAGCAATGACCCTTATCCGCTCACTTATCTTCACCAAACCAAGTTGACGCATCAAGTGTTCCATTAAATTTGGTGCACTGCTGATATAATTTTCATAGCTGTAATCAGTTTGTTCCCGACATGATTCAGCTCGAGTCATACCCAGATCGCTACTGTCTTGGAAATAATCCTGCCAATCTATATCGTATTCATTTTCCTTATCTTTGTCCTTTTCTTCTTCCTTGCCGCTAACATCGGCTTCAACAGATAATGTTTCTTCAAGGTTCGTATTTTCGAAATCTTCCCCTATTTCCAGCATAGGATTCTCCTGCAACTGCTGTTCCACGTACGTACCCAGTTCCAAGGAAGAAAACTGTAAAATAGCAATGGCCTGGCGCAATTCGGGAGTCATAATTAGTTTTTGAGTTTGAACAACATCAAGCACATAACCCATGCGCATTTAGCCAAATACCCCCAATTCAATAAACTATTTAATTTTAATTAAATCATTACTTCGACATTCATTAGCAAAAATCCTGCCTAAAATTTTTATATTCACTTGCTCTGGTAAAAATTACAGGTCGTCCAATAATTAAAAATTCAGATTATAACCCCGGTTCACCAGCACGCAGCTTTTCGGCCATCTGGTCCAGCTTACGCAAACGGTGGTTAACCCCCGATTTACCCAGCGGCGGGTTAGCCATTTCACCCAGTTCTTTCAAACTGGCATCAGGAAATTTCAAACGCAACTCAGCAATCTCCCTCAACCCGGAGGGCAATCTATCTATACCGACGGTCCGGGCTACCAGAGCTATACTTTCTGTCTGACGCAGTGAGGCATCCACTGTTTTATTCAAGTTGGCGGTTTCGCAGTTAACCAGACGATTGACCTGGTTACGCATACCCTTATATATCCTGGTGTTCTCAAATTCCAGCAGTGCCGAGTGGGCGCCTATCACGTTTAGACACTCCACGATCTGCTCGCTGTCTTTTAAATAAATGACAAACCAGGTTTTGCGCCGGCTTATCTTGGCCGACAAGCCAAACTTTTGCATCAAACGGCAAAGGTCGGTGGCATGTCGTCCTTTGCTGGTAATAATCTCCATATGATAATTACCGCCCGGGCTGTTTACCGACCCGCCGCCCAAAAAAGCGCCCCGCAGGTAAGCGCGCCGGCAGCAATTTCGACTAACCAAATCCAGCTGTAGCCCCTCCTGCAGGTTTCCGTCCGGATTGAGCAGGCCAAGCTGTATCAGCATCCCCCGCAGGCCTTCCTGAGGGGGTATGCGCACCCAATAAACATTGTTTTTACGCAGGCGCATCTTTTTTTTCACCAACACCTCGGCATGGATACCAAAGAGCTCTTTGAGCAGCTTAAACAACTTACGGGCTACCGCAGCGTTATGGTTTAATATATTCAAAGACACCTTGCCCCCGCTCACCTGCAGGGAACCGTCCATTTTAATTAGTGCCACCAGCTCTGCCATTTTACAGCAAGGCCTTGGGTCCATCACCCTGGCTAGTTCGTTTTTAGTTAGTGTGGAAAAACTCAACGTTGCCCACCTCCCCAAAGATAAACCAGCTCACCAGTCGCCTAATGCCTGCTCCAAGAGCATTTGCACGCGTACTGGCAGCAATACAAATCCCACAGGGCTTAAGGCAAGGGCTGTTGAACCTCCTCTACCAATGTCCGCTCCAGCGCCCCGGCCAGCAAGCTCTCAATATCCAACACTTGCTCAGCTTCCAGCGCCTGTTCCAGTCTGGGCCTGGTGGCCGGATGCTTGGGTAAAAATAAAGTGCAGCAATCCTCATAGGGCAGTATCGAGGTTTCATAAGTTCCGATGGTCTGGGCCCGGCTGACAATTTCGAGCTTGTCCATGCCCACCACCGGGCGCAGCACTGGAATATCGACCACCTGGTTAATCACCCGCATGCTTTCCAGCGTCTGGCTGGCTACCTGACCCACACTTTCCCCTGTGACCAACGCCAGCGCCCCCTGTTCATCCGCAATCCGCGCAGCTAGGCGAAACATCATGCGCCGCATCAAGGTTACCCGCAGCTCCTCAGGGCAGTTCTTCTGGATTTCCTTTTGTATGTCGGTAAAATGCACGATATGGATTCTAACCCTGGCCGTATAGTTGGTGAGAATACGGCACAGGTCACGTACCTTTTCCAAGGATTTCTCGCCGGTAAAGGGGAAACTGTAAAAGTGCACCGCTTCAATTTCAATTCCCCGCTTCATGGCCATCCAGCCGGCTACCGGGCTGTCAATACCCCCGGATAGCAACAACAAAGCTTTGCCGCTAACCCCAACGGGCAGGCCGCCCACACCTGGTATATCATCAGCGTACACAAAGGCGTTTTTTTCCCGGATTTCAACCCGTACCTTAATCTTTGGTGTATGCACATCCACCTGCAGTCCCGGAAAATGCTCCAGCAAATAGCCGCCAATCAGACCATTCAGCTCCGGGGAAGTACGAGGAAATTGCTTGTTGGAGCGCCGGGCTTCCACCTTAAAAATCAGCGCTGCCCCGGCGGGCAGCAGCACGCGGGCCGCGGCATCCTTCATCGTCGCCAGTGCCCCTTCACAAATAGCCTCCTCCTCCAAAGGCAGGCGCAGCGCCGGGCTGACGCCCACAATACCGAATACTTTACTTAATATATCCAACACCCGTGAGGGCTCAGCTTCACTTTCCACTAAAATACGGCCATACACCCGCAGCACCCGGGAGGGCGACCCCAATTTCTTGAGCGCCCGGTATACATTATCCATCAACCGGCGTTCGAAGGCCGGCCTATTTTTGCCCTTCAGACCGATTTCCCCGTAGCGAATCATATATGTATTATACATGGTCCATCGTTCCTTTCATAATTGAAAAGCATACCAGTGTTAACAATAATATTTTATCCCTAAGGCCCTGTGGGACAGGCCTTCTAATTATATTAAAGCATAGAGTTCTTGGACCACCGCTGCGGTTTGCTCCACAGTGTAATCAATTTCCTCTACCGTAGTCATCGGTGACAGGCTGAATCGCACCGCCCCTTCCAGTAGCTCCTCTGTGACACCCATTGCCTTGAGCACATGGCTGCCTTGGTTCTTCCGACTGGCACAGGCCGAACCGGTGGAAACATAGATACCCCGCTCCTCCAGGGAGTGTAGCAATATCTCCCCGCGCAAACCAGGGAAGGATATGTTAGCAATCTGGGGAGCACAGCACGGGTTGTCCTGCCGACACACCGGGCCATTTAAAATCGCACCGGGCACGGCTGCCAGGACACCATCGACCAGCTTTTTTTTCAAAGAGAAGATTTTTCCAGCTTCCCCCTGAGCTTCCCGGGCAACTACCTCGGCCGCTACGCCAAAACCAGCAATGGCGGAAACATTTTCCGTACCCGAGCGCCTGCCGTGCTCCTGCCCGCCACCCGCCAGCAGAGGCTGCAGTTTTGTGTGGGGTACCACATACAGCGCTCCCACCCCTTTGGGTCCATGCACTTTGTGGGCGCTCACTGACAGCAAATCCACACCCAGTTCTCTGGGCCGCACGGACAGCTTTCCGTAAGCCTGCACCGCATCTACATGCCACAGCAGTTTGCGCCCACCCTGGCGAAAATCAGCCAGTACTGCAGCGATTTTCTCCAGCGGCTGCACCGCGCCCACCTCATTGTTCACATACATCACGGACACCAGGTAAGTATCCTCCCGCAACGTTTCCTGCAGCTGCCTGGGCTCCAGCACCCCCTGCCCATCAACAGGCAGCACCGTGACCTCCACGCCCTGCGCTTTTAACTGCTCACAGGCATTTAAAACCGCAGGGTGCTCCACAGCCGTGGTTATCACATGCCTACCCCGCCGTCCGGGCAGCGCCCCCTTAAGGGCTAAATTAATCGCTTCAGTGCCCCCGCCCGTGAACACAATTTCACCGGTACCCACACCCAGGCTGGCAGCCACCGCTTCCCGGGCATGGCCCAGTACCCGGCTGGCTTCAACGCCTTTTTTATGTAACGAGGAGGGGTTGCCATAATACTCTTCCATCGCCTCCAATACGGCTCGGGTCACTTCTGGGTAAGGACGAGTGGTGGCGCTATTGTCCAAATATACTTGTCGCCCTGGCACGTTTTGACACTTCCTTAAACAATTCTTAACTTTAGCACTGGCTTCTCATATTATTTCATAGTATACCGCAAACCAAACAGCGTCAAGCAACACATTGGGCAGCTAATATTATTGCCTGACACTTACCCTGGCTGTGCCTTTGGAGTTAAAAAAACACCGGAAGTTTATACCGGTGCCTACCCTGATCCCTTAATAACACCACATTATCCTGCCCGCTGTTAGCCTGTTTGAGATTAATAAATAATTAAATAAAACACCAGCTTGCTCAATAATGGCCTGCGGGTGCCGGGATGCAGTACGGTCAGTTGGTAAGCCTTCCCCAAAGTCAATCCAGAGCTAGCTGCACCACCTAACCAACCCGGTTGATATCCCGGTGAGTTACCGCCACCCGGTACTCCTTGCCCTGGAGTATCTCACCCAGCCTGTTGGCCAGCGCTACGGAGCGGTGCATACCGCCGGTACAGCCGATCGCAATCATTAATGTCGTCTTACCCTCGTCAATATAACACGGGATGAGAAACTCCACCATGTCGGTAAATTTCTCCATAAATTCGGTGGTCACCGGCGAATCAAAAACAAAATCGCGTACCGCCGGTTCATTACCGGACAATGACCTCATCGCCGGATCATAAAAAGGATTGGGCAAGAACCGAACATCAATGACCAAGTCACTATCCAGGGGGATACCGTATTTAAAGCCAAAGGAAATCACGGAAATCAGCAGTTGGGAACTAGCTGCTTCGCTGCTGAACAGGTCAACCAGTTTATCCTTGAGTTCCTGGGATTTTAAATTTGAGGTATCAATAATTTTATCGGCCTGGCCTCTGATTTCCGCCAGTAACATCCGTTCTTCATGGATGTTAGGCAGCACTTCGCCATGCGTATCAAGGGGATGACGACGGCGTGATTCTTTATAACGCCTTACCAGTACGTCATCTGAGGCCTCCAGGTATAATATCTCATACTTAATACCATATTGTTTCAACTGCCCCAACACTTCAGACAAGGCTTGAAAAAATTCCCCACCCCGGATATCTACAACCAGGGCTATATTATTAATACCACGGTTGGTTTGCGCACAGAGTTCGGCGAACTTGGGGATCAAGGTAGGTGGTAAATTATCCACGCAAAAATAGCCCATATCCTCCAGATGGCGCAGCGCTTGAGTTTTTCCAGCACCGGACAGGCCGGTGACGATAACCATATGTGCACTCAATGGACACTAACCCCTTCTATATCAACTAGCTCAACATAAATTGACTAGTTTCATCTACATGACTCATGAAGGCGGTGATACCATTCGCCCGGCCATGGCAGCAAAGCCTGTTAAACGCCTGGGTTCTGCCTTTTGGGGAGCCGGACGGGCATTTAGCACCTGCTCCGGCGGCACCCGGTACTTGTCCAACAGCTGGATACCAATATCCAACTTCCCCACTGTCTCAGGGACATGAGCATCACTGTTCACTACTAGCTGAGCCCCTTCACGCAGCGCAGCCAGCACCACCTCATCCCGGTCGTAATGGTGGCCGGCATTAATTTCCATGGCACATCCAGTTCCTGCACAGGCCCGGGCTACCTCGTCTAGATCCACATCCATTACTAAACCAGGGTGAGAGATAAAAGTCAGCGGGTTTTGGCGCACAGCACCCACCAGCGCCAGAGTATTAGCCTCACGCATTTTCCCCCGGATTGCCCCAACCGCTTTACTCAGCCGGTTGGGCAAAATCCAGGTCAGTGTTTGCCACCATGGCCGGCACCACACCTGGGGGTGCAGCCCGGCTGCCAATATATCCAGCTCTTTGATGATAGACGCCGGCAAATCGATCTCCCCGGACAAGCTAATCACATTAGCTTCAGCACCTACCAGCACCCGCACCGGGTAGTGTTCCGCAAGCCGGACAGCCTGTTCCTTAAGTTCCTGATAAACCCCAGCCTCCCGAACACCGATAAACATGCCCCGGGGGCCGTGATCGGTAATCGCCACCTCATCCAGCCCGCGGCTGGCCGCCGCCGCCACTATTTCCTCAAGCGTGGCCTGCCCGTCACTGTATCTAGTATGTACATGCCAATCAGCAAACAGCTGCATAGCATCAGTACTCCTGTTCGAGTTAGCACACTGCCGATATTTTAACATATCTCAGAGCAAATACAATTTATTTAACGATGACACTATATTTACCCCACTACAAAACTTTATGCTATCTGTCGTAATATATTTTGTTGACTTGACATAAATTTAACTTGCCATACCATCTTATACAAGCAGCGCTAAATTCCTGCCAACCCATTCTTTAAAAATTCTTAAAAATTAAGTATAATTATTGACAAATAAATCCTGATTATAGCATAACAGCTACAATTAATTTTAACCGAGCTCGCTGCGCAAATAACCTCCTATCCTGCGGATATACTAAAACAAAACTAATAAAAAGGATGTGAACAGATGCAAGATTTACTTAACATTGACATAGGCAGTTTATTAAGTGAGCAAGACACGGCCAACTTTGTACCCCGGGCTGACTTTGAGCAGTTTACAGCCCAATACGGGCCCGCCTTTGCCAAATTCCAGGCTACGCTTAAGGATAAAACCTCACCGATCACCCTGTCCTTCGGCGAAGCCCGCGCTATCCCCCGCATCGAGGATCTGGCCCAAACTCTGGGTGAAAAATACGATGATATACTGCTCCTGGGCATCGGTGGTTCAGCACTGGGGACCAAAGCAGTGTTGCAGTTTTTGCACGGCCCTTTTTACAACCTGGAAAAACATGCTCAGCCTCGGCTGTTTATCCTGGATAACCTGGACCCCGTACTGATCACCAAGGCGCTGAGTGTGATCGATATAGCAAAAACCGCCATCATTTATACCAGCAAATCTGGTTCCACGCCGGAAACCGCAGCGCAATTTATTTTCTTCTATAACCAATACAAGGCCGCCGGCGGACGCCAGGAGGACATCGTGATTATCTGCGACCCCGGCGACAACGGTATAAATCATATCGCCCTACAACTGGGCTGCCATCTGCTGCATATTCCCAAGAACCTGGGCGGCCGGTATTCTGTTTTATCCTCAGTGGGCTTTCTGCCCGCTGAAATTACCGGTATTGACAGCGCCCGGCTGCTGGCCGGCGCGTCAACGGTGCATCAATCCATCATTGACACCCCTTTACCGCAAAACGCCCTGTTTAACTTGGGCACCTGCCTTTATGAACTGGCCAGGAAGGGTAAATCCATCCACGCGCTGTTTAATTACAGCAGCCTGCTGTTTGAATTCGGCTTGTGGTTTGTGCAATTATGGGCGGAAAGCCTGGGCAAAAAAATAAATCTGGACGGCCAGGTGGTTTACGCCGGCACCACGCCGCTGACCAGCCTGGGAGCCACGGACCAGCATTCCATACTGCAGCTTTATAAGGAAGGCCCCGCCGATAAGGTGCTGGGTTTTGTAAAGATAGATAGCTTTCCTGCGGATATCACTTTGCCGGGAGCCTTCCCAGGAGAAAAAGAATATGCCTACTTCACCGGGCATACCATGGGCGAGCTGCTGGGTATTGAACAGCTGGCCACAGAAATGACCCTGGTGGGGGCAGGCCGGCCCTGCTACCGGATCACCTTGAAGGAGGTCTCCCCGGAAGCGCTGGGCGCGCTGTTATATTTCTATGAAGCCCTGGTAGTATACACGGCCAACTTGTACAACATCAATCCCTTCGACCAGCCTGGCGTCGAAGAAGGCAAAAACATCACCTACGCGCTAATGGGCCGGCAGGACTTTAGTCAAAAACGCCCGGATTACGAAAAAGCAGTGGTCCAATACAACGGGGTCAGGCTTAAACTTTCTTAAACTAACTGTTAATTTCCATACTAACATTATATAGATATAGCCTGACCACCAAGCTACAACGGGTGTCAGGCTTATCAGCTTTAAGTTAAACCTATTTGAAATTACTAGCAATATGCCGGCCAAAGGTTGAACCTACGCGTTTAATATAAATTTCTCTACCACTTCAGCCACACCGCACTCATCATTACTGCGGCACACGTAATCAGCCCGGGCTTGGATTTCCGGACGAGCATTGCCCACCACTACCCCTAACCCGGCATAATCAAGCATTTCCAGGTCATTGTAGCTGTCACCCACCGCAATGATTTCCTCACGCGCCACGCCGTAGTAACTGGCAATAGCCGCCAGAGCATCGCCCTTGTTCCCCAGCGGGTGGGAAAACTCCAGAAAATGAGGTTTGGATTTAGAAATATGCAAGAGGTGCCCAAACAGTGACTGCACCTCGTCCTGCAGGTGATCAATCAACTCTTCCCGAGTAACCACCACGATCTTAGTGGGGTTCTGGGCCCGCTCCCGGAGGAAGGCCCCCAGGTCGCCCACCTCTTCCATGGGAATGCGGGAAATCGAAGTGTACAGCTCACTTTCCTTGGTTTGCCGCGCTATGTAAGGCACGTCATCCAGGTAAATATTAACATGATAGCCATACCGGTTCACCAGCTCAATTACCTCCAGGGCCAACTCAAGGTGCACCGGCCGATGTAACAAGACATCACCGGTCACGGCATGCTTCACCAGTCCCCCCTGGTAGGTCATCAAATATTCCTCCACCCCCAGTTCCCGGGCAAAAGGCAGTGCCGAACAGAACATCCGACCAGTGGCCAGCGTCACCCGCACCCCGGCCTGCCGCGCCTGCTCAACGGCCAGGCGCGAGCAATCTGGGATCATCAACCGGGAATTCAGCATGGTATCATCTAAATCCATAGCAAGCAATTTATATTGGCCTTTACCCAATTTAAAGCCTCCTAAATAACCTATACCCCTAAGACAACATTGAAATAGCTAAATATATTAGTGTAAGCACATGGTCATACATGCCCCAACAGACAGGACAGCCAGACCTATTTTGCAGATAAAACACCCCCTGGTCGGGCCTAATCCCGGAAAAAATCGTAAACTGCCTGGGCAGCCCGCTGGTTCATGCCGGGCACCGCGACCAGTTCCTCTGGAGAAGCAGCCTGGATTCTCTCCACCGAGCCAAAGGCCTTGAGCAGTTCCCGTCGGCGCACCGCGCCGATACCGTCGATTTCCTCCAGCATCGACTTGAGATTGCGCTGGCCCCGCAGCTGGCGATGGTAGGTCACGGCAAACCGGTGCGCCTCGTCCCGCAGCCGCTGCAACATTTTCAGGGCCGGGGAACTTTCGGGTAAGCGCACAGGTTCAGCCCGGCCGGGCAGAAAGATTAATTCCTCCTCCTTAGCCAGCCCGCAAACAGGCAGGTAGCTAAAGCCCTGCTCCTCAAGAGACGCTACCGCAGAAGAAAGCTGCCCCTTGCCGCCGTCCACCACAAGTAGGTCGGGAAAGCGATGAAACTTGGCATCCCGGCTGGACATTTGCCCTGTATTGACCAGCTCGCGTTCCTCCTGGCCCCGGGCTAGCCGCCGGTTCAATACCTCACGCATCGATGCAAAGTCATCCGGCCCGGTAACGGTTTTTATCTTAAACCGACGGTACTGCTGGGGCGCCGGCTTGCCCTCCTCAAACACCACCATTGAAGCAACCGACTCAGTGCCCTGGGTATTGGAAATATCATAGCACTCCATGCGTAGGGGCAAGGTTTTTAATTCCAGTGCCTCTGCTAGCTGCTGCAACGCCTGCTGCAGCTCATCCTTCCGCACCGCCCGTCCGGTTTCCACCTCCTGTAGCACCAACAGGGCATTGCGTCCCGCCAAATCCACCAGGCGCTTTTTATCCCCCCGCCGGGGTCGGATCAGGTACACCCGTCCGCCGCGCATGTCGCTAAGCCAACGCTCCAGCACCTCGACTTCCCCGGCCAGCACATCCTCCACCAACACCTCCCGGGGCACAAACTCGGCCCGTAGATAATATTGCTTTAGGAAGCCTGTGAGCACCTCATCCCGGCCCATATCGGCGGTGCCCTCCACCATAAAGTACTCCCGACCGATCAGCTTGCCGCCCCGTACAAAGAACACCATCACGCAGGCCTCATCCCGCCCCCGGGCCATGGCCAGCACATCCCGGTCGTTATTATCCGAAGACACAATTTTTTGTCGTTCCATCACCTGCTCCACGGCCAGCAGCTGATCCCGTAGCTTGGCAGCCCGCTCAAACTCTAGGTTGACTGCAGCCTCTTCCATGCGCTGACGTAGCCCCTGCACCAGGTCCTCCTGTTTGCCCTCCATAAACAGCAGTACCCCATCCACAAGCTTGCGGTATTCCTCCGGAGTAACCAGGTTACAGCAGGGACCCAGGCACCGCTTGATATGCTGGTTCAAGCAGGGCCGACTGCGCGGGGCGAGTACCTGCTGCTTGCAGGTGCGCAGCGGGAAAATGCGCCTCAGCAGCTTCAGGGTTTCGTGCACCGCTCCAACATGGGTGTAGGGGCCAAAATAATGGGCCCCGTCCTTGGTCACCCGCCGAGTAATAAACACCCGGGGGAACTGCTCATTGGTGGTTACCTTGAGATAAGGATAAGTTTTATCATCCTTGAGGCTAATATTGTACCGGGGGCGATGCTCCTTAATTAAGTTAGCTTCCAGAATCAGGGCCTCCACCTCGGAGTCGGTGGTGATGTACTCAAAATCCCTGGCCCGCCCCATCATCGCCCGCACCTTAGCATCGCGCTCAGCCGCAACACTGAAGTAAGACCGCACCCGGTTCTTCAGAGACACCGCCTTACCCACATAGATAATTTGCTCACTGCCGTCCCGGAACAAGTACACCCCGGGACTATCGGGCAGCTGAACCAGCTTATCACGCACTTCCCCACCCTCTTTGGGGTCAGGCTTTAACTTTATTAAAGTAACCACATTATCGTAATATGTGGTTTATGTGGTTGGTTTAAAAAGTTTAAGCCTGACCCCATCTATTTCCTCAACAGACAGATTCTCCTCCACCCATTTAACTGACTTGGAAGTGGTTACTTCGCTGCAGCCTAAATAACTGGCTACGTCACGCAAACGATGGCCAGCCAGGCGGCAGGCCAGATAAGCAAACAACCGCCGAGCCAGCACTGCCCGGCTGCCCCGGCCGGCCCCTAAAATTATTACAGGAGCTATTTCCAATTCCATGCATAACTGCCTCATGATATCCTCTAAGCCGTTGTGTAGCATAAGTGGTTGTCTAGCCTCTAAGTTAAATTGGTTTACATTAGAAGGGCTTTGCTGACGGTTAATGGATTCAGGCGTTAGTTTATAATCATCTATTACCGTTCCACCATAGTCGGCCAGCAGCTGCTTAATAAAGTCTGTTTTAACAAAGGACTGATCATTATAAAAATAGCTGCGATGGCTGGACCAAATATATTTTGAGGGGTCATCAACCAGCCCGGCCTTTACGGGGTTAAGGTGAATATAACGTATAAGCTCCAACAAGTACTCGTCCCTGTCCACATAAATGCTATTATAACGGCCCTGAAAGACGTGCCCCACCAGCTGCTGCTCTTTGTTGAAATACTGAGTATAGGTCTGCTGCAGTCCTTGCATGAATTTGGCAAGAGTGGCGTTGCCAATTTTCAGGAGCATATGCACGTGATTGGGCAGCAGCGCATACCCATACACTTCGACATTGTAACGCCGGCTATAATGACGCATTAACCGCAGGTAAGTTATATAATCCTCTTTTCCTTGGAAGATATACTGTTTACGGTTGCCACGGGCCATAACATGATAAAAAGCCCCCGGCAAATGCAACCTTGGCTGGCGGGGCATAACATAATCCCTCCCAACAAAGTAATTCGTTACCTCATTATTATAGCACCGGCGTTCATTTATAAAATGATTTTAGCTAAATAAGTTTAAGAAGGTTTAAGCCTGACCCCTTAAACCCCTTAAATACTGGGCGGTATAGGAAACCGGCGACTGGGCCACTTCCTCAGGGGTGCCGGCTGCTAAAATTTCGCCGCCGCGGTAGCCGCCTTCGGGGCCCAGGTCGATGATATAGTCCGCAGTTTTAATCACGTCCAGGTTATGTTCAATCACCAGCACGGTATCCCCGGCGTCCACCAGCCGGTGCAGCACATTGAGCAGGTGATGGATATCTGCGATGTGCAGGCCTGTGGTGGGCTCATCCAAGATATACAGTGTCTTGCCGTTGGATCGCCGGGACAACTCGGTGGCCAGCTTAACCCGCTGGGCTTCACCCCCGGACAGCTCGGTGGCGGGCTGGCCCAGCCGGATGTAGCCCAACCCCACATCAAACAGCGTCTGCAGCTTGCGCTGAATTTTCGGCAAATATTGAAAAAACTCCAGAGCCTCTTCTACCGTCATATCCAGCACATCAGCAATACTTTTACCCTTATACTTAACCTCCAGCGTCTCCCGGTTATAGCGTTTTCCCTTGCACACCTCGCAGGGCACGTACACATCGGGTAAAAAGTGCATTTCTATGGTAATAATCCCGTCCCCGTGGCAAGCCTCACAGCGGCCGCCCTTAACATTAAAGCTGAACCGACCCGGCCGGTAGCCCCGGGCCCTGGCCTCGGTGGTCTGGGCAAAGAGGTCCCTGATGTCGGTAAATACCCCGGTGTAAGTGACCGAGTTGGAGCGAGGCGTGCGCCCGATGGGCGACTGGCTTACCTCAATCACCTTATCCAGGTGCTCCAAACCAAGTATTTCCCGGCAATCCCCCGGCTTCGCCTTGGCGCGGTGCAGCTCATGGGCCAGTTTTTTATAGAGAATCTCGTTCACCAGCGTGCTTTTGCCCGAACCGGACACACCGGTGACACAGATGAACAGCCCCAGAGGGAAATTCACGTCAATATTCTTTAGGTTATGTTCCCTGGCCCCCACCACAGTAAGGGTTTTGCTGCCGGGTTGACGGCGCACCGCGGGCACCGGGATAAATTTTTGCCCGCTCAAATACTGCCCGGTAACGGATTCAGGCGTCTGCATGATATCCTGCACCGAACCGCTGGCCACCAGATGACCGCCGTGTTCCCCAGCACCGGGTCCAATGTCTATAATATGATCGGCTGCATAAATCGTCTCCTCATCATGCTCCACCACAATCAGCGTGTTGCCCAGATCCCGCAGGTGTACCAGCGTGTCCAGTAGTCGGCGGTTGTCCCGCTGGTGCAGTCCTATGCTGGGCTCGTCCAAAATATACAGTACCCCCATCAGGCCGCTGCCGATCTGGGTGGCCAGCCGAATACGCTGGGCCTCGCCGCCCGACAGCGTACCCGACGCCCGGTCCAAAGTAAGGTAATCCAGGCCCACGTTGATTAAAAAGTCAAGCCTGTCTGCAATTTCCTTGAGGACCTGCCGGGCAATCAGACGCTCCCGCTCGCTCAGCTCCACTTCCTGCAAAAAGCCGCTCAGATCAAGCACCGGCATCGCAGTAACCTCGTTAATCGAAAGGCCCCCCAGGGTAACCGCCAACGCCTCAGGCTTAAGCCGGGCCCCGTGGCAGACAGGACAGGGTTTAGTGCTCATGTACCCTTCAAGCTCCTCTCGCAACCAGTCCGAGTGGGTTTCCTTATACCGGCGGTTCAGGTTATTCATCACACCCTCGAAGGGTAACCCGTAACTATGCAGGATGCCCATGGAGTTGGACAGGGTAATCTGGATAGCCTCCTTGCCCGTGCCGTATAGTAGTTTATCCAGGTGAGCTGGGTCCATTAAGCCCACCGGGGTATCCAAGTCAAAACCATAGTGTTCCGCCACAGCCTCCAGGTAGCGTATGCCGTTTAAACTCTTCATCCAGGGCTCGATAGCCCCCTGACGCACCGACAAATTTTTATCTGGGATGACCAACTCAGGATCCAGTTCCAGTTTAAACCCCAGTCCGGTGCATTCCGAGCAAGCCCCAAAAGGACTGTTAAAGGAAAACAGCCGCGGGGTAATCTCGGTAATGCTGATACCGCAGTCGGTGCAGGCAAAGTTTCCGCTAAAAACAATCTCCTCGCCATCCGCTACCGCCGCCACGGCCACCCCATTCCCGTGCTTAAGGGAGGTTTCCAGTGAGTCAGACAGCCGCCTGGCTGAACCCGGGCGGATAATCACCCGGTCCACCACGATTTCGATGGTATGCTTTTTGTTCTTATCCAGCTTGATTTCCTCGTCAACATCCAGTACTTCACCGTCCACCCGTACCCGGACAAACCCTTCTTTACGGGTTTCCTCCAGCAATTTAACATGCTCACCCTTTTTACCCCGCACCTTCGGAGCCAAAAGCTGCAGTCGGGTCCCTTCAGGCATAGTTAACAGCTGGTCCACAATTTGCTGCACCGTCTGGCGGGTAATGGGTTTGCCGCACTTGGGGCAATGGGGCCGCCCGGCCCGAGCATAGAACAGCCTTAGATAGTCGTATATCTCGGTGACCGTACCCACGGTGGAGCGGGGGTTGTGGCTGGTGGTCTTCTGGTCAATGGAAATGGCCGGGGACAAGCCTTCGATGTAATCCACATCAGGCTTGTCCATCTGACCCAAAAACTGCCGGGCATAGGCTGACAGGGACTCCACATACCGGCGCTGGCCCTCGGCGTAAATAGTATCGAAGGCCAGGGAGGATTTTCCTGACCCCGACAGGCCAGTAATCACCACAAGTTTATCCCGCGGGATCTCCACGTTAATGTTTTTCAAATTATGGGCGCGGGCGCCCCGGACCACAATTTTGTCCTGCATGAAAGGCCTCCGTAAATAAAATAATAAACATTATATGCACCCGGCCCCCTATACTAGCTAAGCTAGATGCGAATACCGGATGGATTAGTTGACAAAAAAAAGAATCCAGATAACATTTTACTACATCAAATCGCGCGGTGTTATGATACAATAAATAAATGTATGGTTTAATTAGTGGCTTAAAGGCAAATCTAATTAGCTATCTGTATAATATTATAAGTGGGGGGACTATAAAAGGCATGCTAGTCAGGGAGTGTATACCATATTTAGCAATATTAGTATTGCTCAGCCTGTTTATTTATACCCTTAGCCCTACCATGGCCATACTGCCCGCGCTTTTATTACTCTTTGTGCTATTCTTTTTTCGCAATCCCCCCCGCCGGGTGGCCCCAAACATCAACCACATTTTATCGGCAGCAGACGGCACGATTCAAGCCATTGAAGAAATTGAGGAAGAAACCTTTATCCAGAGCCGGGCAATTAAAGTCAGAATCTTTTTATCCTTGTTTAACGCGCACATCAACCGCAGCCCGTTAAGTGGGAAAATTACTTATACCTCCTACCGACCTGGCAAGTATTTGCCGGCTTTTAAGAGTCATGCTTCGGAGATTAACGAAAGAAACACCCTGGGCATAGATAACGGTAATACCAAAGTGCTGGTCCACCAGATTACCGGTTTTGTGGCTAGGCGCATTGTATTTTATAATCAGCAAGGTGATTACTTAAAGCAGGGACAAATTTTTGGACTGATTAAATTTGGCTCCTGCACGGAAATTATTGTACCCGCCGGCACCAAAATAGTCGTGCAGCAAGGTCAAAAGGTGCGGGCAGGAATAACCGTCATTGGAGTGTTAAAGGATGATTAACGGCAACTCGCCAATAACCCAGCTGCCCAATGTTTTAACCCTGTGCAATATCGCCATGGGTTTAAGTTCAATTATAACCGCTTCTTTAGGCAATTTTACCCTAGCCGGACTGCTCATCATCATCGGCGCGGTTTTCGACCGCCTAGACGGCCATGTTGCCCGGAAATACGAGCTAACCAGCGAAATGGGCAAGCAGCTGGATTCCTTGTCCGACCTGATCACCTTTGGTATTGCCCCAGCCGTTTCCCTCTTCCTGCTTAGCTTTACCGAATATTTTGTGCTGGGCTTTATCTTGACCGTGATCTTTGTTACCTGTGGAGCCTACCGGCTGGCACGCTATAATACTCTAGAATTTTCCGGTGCTTATATCGGACTGCCCATCACCATCGCCGGCTTTTTACTGGCCCTGCTGGCCTTACTGCAAACGCAAACGGCTGTCCACCCGTACTGGACAGCGATAATTATGCTGCTCTTAAGTTACCTGATGGTCTGCAAAAAGGAAATCAAGAAAGTCTGAGGAGCCCCCGGACCAGCTACGCCGTCTCCGCCAGTTTAAAGCCGTAATGGGCAAAATTCAGATCAAAGGTAAAGGCGGTGCTAATGGCCAGCCGCTCCATCACCGCATAGCTGATCGCATCCACTAGGGTGCAATCCCCGCCCCGCCCGGACAGCAGTATCTCCATGGCCCGCTTTTCATCCACCGCCCCGGCCTGCTCCACCGGCCAAATATTGCTGCGCAGCCATAGCCTGGCAGCATCCGCTCCCAGGCGGGCAGCCAGCAACGCATGGGTCTCCGCCAGCAGATAATTGGTTAACACCGGCAGAGCCCGCTGCCTCTGAATTTTCCGCAAACCGGCCACCGCAGCCAAGTGGTTTTGGTCATCCCTGCACAGCAGGGCAAAAACCGCTCCCGAATCCACCAGTATCTTTTCCATCAACCCAGCTCCCCATCTGCCACGCAGCTGTCGTGTTCCAGGGAAACAACGGCGGTCCGGCTGCGGTCATCAAAAATGCCCACCATATCCCATATGGGATCATTCTCACTGAGCGGCTTCAATTCATAAACTTTTTTTAGCATTAATGTATCACCTTTGACGGTGACCGACAAGTGGGACCCTTTGTCCAAGCACAATTTATCCCGGTATTCCTTGGGTAAAGTAAGCTGCCCTTTGCTGGTCAGCTTAACCAGTTCCGCCTGCAAGGTAAAGCTCCCCTTTCATCTGGTTTGCAGTCTATTCTTGCATCTATGCTCTGGTCAGCGCAGCCGGTGGCTTGCCCAGTCCCACCGGAACAGCCGCTTGTTGATTCTTACTTATTTCCTTACTATATCAGAGGAATTTTTTGGAATCAAGGTTCGGCGGCTAGATTAAGAAGAATAATTCGTACCGGTAACATTAGCTTGCCATTGCCATACACTTATCGATTAGCCTGTCAAAATGAATAGCCATATAATTATTCATCCAGCCATTGGGCAGTGCTGCCGGAGTTCTTACGGGCAGTATCTAAAAGTTTAACCAGCCTCACTTCAAAACAAGTGATAGTCAAACACTGGGTATCTTCACAGCAACACTTGTCCAAGCAAACCAATATCGCATTATAGCAATATTATAGTTAGTTTAAGCAAGTTTAAGCCTGACCCCGCAACTCGATGATGGCGTCGCGGAGCTGGGCGGCTTGCTCGAATTCTAGGCGCCGGGCGGCTTCCTGCATTTCTTTCTCCATGCGGGCAAGCAGTGCTTTGAGTTCCTTTTTACTCAGCTGGCCTTTTTTTGCCTCAATGGCGGCATCGTAAAGCGCTGGGGTCTCCGCCACCTTGGTGGCCTCGATAACGCTGTGAACCGCCTTGATGATGGTTTGGGGCGTAATACCGTGCGCCAGATTGAATCTAGTCTGCAGTTTGCGGCGGCGCTCGGTTTCACTCATAGCCCGGGCCATGGATTCAGTAACCCTATCGGCGTACATGATCACCCGCCCGTTGACATTGCGGGCAGCCCGGCCAATGGTCTGAATCAGAGAACGCTCGGAGCGCAGGAAACCCTCTTTGTCGGCATCTAGGATGGCCACCAAGCTCACCTCGGGCAGGTCCAGTCCCTCCCGCAGCAGGTTGATGCCCACCAGCACATCAAAGGTGCCCAGCCGCAGGTCCCGGATAATTTCCATCCGCTCAATAGTGTGCACCTCCGAGTGCATATAACGCACCTTGATACCTGACTCCCGTAGGTAATCGGTGAGATCTTCGGCCATTTTCTTGGTTAAGGTGGTGACCAACACCCGCTCCTGCCTGGCCACCCGCTGGTTGATTTCACCGATTAAGTCGTCGATCTGACCCCGGGTGGGCCGAACAGACAATTCCGGATCCACCAGGCCGGTGGGGCGGATAATCTGCTCCACCACCTGTCCGCTGTGCTCCAGTTCATAGGGGCCGGGGGTAGCTGAAACGTAAATTACCTGACCCAACCGCTCTTCAAATTCCTCAAAGGTGAGGGGTCGGTTATCAAAAGCCGAGGGCAGGCGGAAGCCGTAGCCCACAAGGGATTCCTTGCGGGAGCGGTCCCCGGCATACATTGCCCGCACCTGGGGAATGCTCACGTGGGATTCATCAATCATCATTAAAAAATCATCAGGGAAATAATCCAGCAGCGTGTAAGGCGGCTGGCCGGGCTGCCGCCCAGTCAGATGCCGTGAATAGTTCTCAATACCGCTGCAGAACCCCATCTCCCGCATCATCTCGATATCATAACGAGTACGTTGCTCAAGCCGCTGTGCCTCCAGCAGCTTTTCCTGCCCGCGCAGCTCAGCCAGACGCTGCTCCAGCTCCGCCTCAATGGTAACGATGGCCACCTCCATGCGCTCCCTGGAGATGGCGTAGTGGCTGGCCGGGAAAATCGAAACGTGCTGCCGCTCCCCTATAATCTCCCCGGTAAGCACGTCGAATTCCACTAGGCGTTCCACTTCATTGTCGAAAAAATCCACCCGGATGGCCTGCTCCGAATTGCCCGCCGGGAATATCTCCAATATCCCCCCCCGCACCCGGAAAGTACCCCGAGTAAAGTTGATGTCGTTACGCTCGTACTGGATGTCCACTAGCCGGCGCAGCACGGCGTCCCGGTCATACTCAGCACCCTGGCGCAGGGACAGCACCAGGGTGCTGTACTGCTCGGGATCACCCAAGCCGTAGATGCAGGACACGCTGGCCACAATAATCACATCCCGCCGCTCAAACAAGGCGCAGGTGGCCGAGTGGCGCAGCTTGTCAATCTCGTCGTTCACCGAGGAATCCTTCTCAATATAAGTATCGGTGTGGGCAATATAGGCCTCTGGCTGGTAATAATCGTAATAGCTAACGAAATAATCCACCGCGTTATGGGGGAAAAACTCCCTGAACTCGCTGCACAGCTGCGCAGCCAGAGTTTTATTATGGGCCAGCACCAGCGTGGGCCGCTGCACCCGCTGGATTACCTGGGCCATGGTATATGTTTTACCGCTGCCGGTTACCCCCAGCAGCGTCTGGTGCTTCAGTCCGTCATTGAGCCCCTCGACCAGCTCATCGATCGCCCTAGGCTGGTCACCCTGGGGCATGTAGGAGGATTTTAATTCAAATTGCATCACTATCACCCGGGTGTATTATATCACACCGGTCAACAGTTCAATATAGTAACAGATCCTGACAAGATCAAGCGAAAATATATCTGATTGAGCAGCAGCAGGTAACGCTCCCCCAGCTAGCATCACAGCCAGGGGATAAAATAAAATGAGCGAGCTGTCCAGATAATGACAGCTCACTCAACCATATGGCAGGCTTATATAACGGCAATAGCCTGAAAACACTTGCAGCAATTGTGGGTGCTCCTACTGGCTTTGTTCTTCTGGCTGGCTATCCCCACTGCCCTGCCCGCCGCCTTGCTCCTCGTCCTGTTGGGCACCTTGCTGGCCACCCTGGGATGATTCTATTTTCTTTACCTCGCCCTCAATCTGCACTTCCATCGTTTTACCATCCTGGGTTGTAATGCGCAGCATTGTTTTGCCCTGCTGCCCTGGCTGCCTTTGCTCACCCTGCTGGCCTTGCTCGTGTCCGCCACCCTGTTCTTCACCTGGCGGCTGGGTCTGCTCCTGCTGCTGGCCGCCC
Source organism: Desulfoscipio geothermicus (assembly GCA_016841905.1). Lineage (GTDB taxonomy): Bacteria > Bacillota > Desulfotomaculia > Desulfotomaculales > Desulfallaceae > Sporotomaculum > Sporotomaculum geothermicum_C. The sequence goes on from JAENYF010000005.1 coordinate 68,769, forward strand.
TCTTTTTCCCGGGCATTCTTTAACTCTTTCCAACGTTCTTCCAGCAAATAGGCATTTTTAGCAGTAATCAGGCGCACCGGCACAATCCGGGCAGGCACGCTGTAATCTCCATTGTTCACCTTATCACTATACTGCCAATAACCGGTTTTCGCCAAACCGGCCGCCGCCTCCAGGGAAAACCGCCCCAGCATCTCGGGCTGCAGGTCAACCTCCGCATCATGCTCCCCACTGACTAGTGCCTGAGAGGCCTTTTCATCGGCACCGGCGCCCACTGTTAAAACACTTTTCTCGTAACCACCCACTTTTAAAAACTCTACCGCTGCCATAGCCAGAGTACTGTCATTGGCCAGGACAACGTCAATACTGCCAAGCTTGTTTATGGCCTCAGCCAGATTGGCGGGAACTGTAGCTGGATCCCAGCGGGGGTGGGCAAAGACCTCTACGATGCTGATCTCCTCTTGCCCCTGCAGCGCCGCCTGGTTGGCAGCGGTGATATCCCGGGCTGTCTGGTCACGCGGGTCCCCCTGCAAAATAACCAGGTTTAAGGGCCGCTTGGTGGGTAGCTGGGCAACCACAGTGTAATCCACCACCCCGGAAACTAGGCCTTGGCCGCTGCTAGTTGTCCGCGGTTGCCCGCTTTCGTTAGCCTGACCTGTCTGTCCCTCTTGAGCTGGCTCACTCTCAGCCTCTCCGGACCGAATAATACTACCCGCCTGGGGCGGAGTAAACTGGCTGTCCTCACGGGTCTCGGCGGATCGCCTCAGCGCCTCCAGGACATAACGGGCTTGCAGTCGCCCCACCATAGCATGATCAGAAGCAATATAACCCTCCACCGGAGTATTCAAAGGCAGGCTCTCCAGCACCACCACCTTAATGCCGGACCGGGCCAAATTTTCCACCATCGCCTGGGCAGCACCGGGATCAACCGGTTGCAGCACCACTGCCTTGATCTTTTTATCGGCCAGCCCGTCCAGCTGCTTTTGCTGTTCACCTGCATCGTTTTTAGCATCCAGCCAAGTTATATCGGCGTTCGCCTGTTTTTTTTGCTCATCCACTATTTTTTTAATAGTCTTGTTGCCATCCCGGTTCAGATCAGCCACAGCATAGGCAATCTTTAGCGGCGCCTCGGCGGGCTTGCGCTGCGCTTCCTGGTTGCCGCAACCTGTAGAAAACAGCAGCAATACCAGTAGCACAGCAACCACCAGCAATGCACTGGTTTGCTTTAACCACCCCAAGCACCTAACCCTAAGTCCATCCATTTACTCACCTCCGGGCAATAATCTAATTTCAGCAGCACCGGTTATGAATTCCTGAAGACAACAGACAACGCAGCATACTTTATTTAGTACAGCTTATACTCTATGCTTGTTCCGTCCACCGATTCGACGTTATGATAAAGCATTATTTAGGCTGTGCTGCTTAGCAAGTCTTTATGCAAAGGTTGTCGAAACAGTCGCCAGCTATTAAGGTGCTAAATAGCAAGCAAGCGCATAATTATTTGGTATAGGTATTTTTTGGGGGGAGACTGCACTGTGTTTAAAGATTACCTTGATCGTTTTTTAACCTGGTTATCACCATTAAAAAAAGAGCCCATTGGGCTGCTGGAAGCGGTCAATTCCGCCCGGCGGGAATGGCAGCAAGCCAGGTATGATTTTGATTTCGTCAGCGATAAAAATTTCATTGATTGTACCATACACAAAATAAAGGCCAGCGAAAGGCAATACATGGCCATGTTAAAGCTGGCTAAACAGGACAAAATTACCGCCTGGCAGTTAGAGCCGCCATCCGACGCCACTACCAGCGAAGTCTTGCCGGCAGGAGGGGAAACCAACCAAACCACCAGGAAAGCGATGGAAGGACCGAGCGAAACCATGTATAGCTAAATAATACGCTATAAACAACCCAGCTATTAACAATAACACAGCCTAAAGCCAGCAGAACTACAGGCTTAAGACTGTGTTACCTTAGCAAAGGAGTAAATCGTGGTCACCCATAATCAGACGGAACGTCTTGCCAAATAGACGCTATGCATCAGCAGACGCCTGCGGTACCAGACCCAGCTCCACCAGTTTAGCGCGAATGGCTCGCAGGTCAGACCAGGCCTGTCCCTTGCGGGAAGCATCCCGCAGCAACGCGGCGGGGTGATAGGTGGCAGTAATCCAGAACCCCTTGCGCTCGGTCCATTGCCCCCGCACCCGGGTTATCCGGGCCTCAGGGCCAAGGATGTGCCGCACTGCAGTGGCTCCCAGGCAGACAATAATCCGGGGCCGCACGATATCCACCTGAGCCCTTAAAAAAGGCAGGCATTGAGCGCCTTCCTCAGCAGTGGGCTCTCGGTTGCCAGGCGGGCGACACTTGACGATATTGCAAATCATGACGTTTTGGTCGCGGCTCAGGCCAATGGCGGCCAGCATCCGGTCCAGCAGCTGCCCGGCCGGGCCAACAAAGGGCCGCCCCTGCAAATCCTCCTGCTCTCCGGGCCCCTCACCTACAAACATCACCGGCGCAGTAAGCACCCCTTCCCCAAAAACCACCTTGGTGCGCCGGTCCGCTAACGGGCAGGCGCTGCAGCGCAGGCAAACTGCCTTGGCCTGATTCCAACGCTCGAGTTTATCCTTCACCATTTAACACCTTCATTTAGCTCACTTACTCAGATCGCCTAGCCCTTCAGCACCCGGCTGAGCAAATCTACCATAAATTCGGTAAAATCGGCGCAAAAATCATCTGAATCCAGGCAGATAATTTTCATACCCTTTTCACCGTAAATCTTTTCAAATACATAGTTGGGCTTCATAGTCACCATGAACGCCTTGCAGTTGGTCTGCATGATTTTAAAAAGCTTGCTCCACATATACCGGATATTCAGGTCCCGGAAGCTGTAGCCCAGAAAAAGCACGGTTTTGCCCAGCAGATCCGCCCGTAATTTAATATCCAGGGGTCCCTCCATGTCCAGCCGGCTGTAATAATCGGTTTCACTGATCACCAGCGTTTCGTCCAGGTCCAGGGTACCGTGAAACTTGACGATCTGGGTCACATTGTCCGGGGCAGCCAGAATATCATCCAGGGTGGCAATAACATAATATGGTTCCCCATGGTACCGAAAGGCCTTTTCAACCGCTTCATCAAAATTAGTGGTATATATTTTAGGGAAATGCATATCCACCAGGCACTTGTGCACAACGGAGGCCCCAATATCCACCTCCGTAGAACGCAGGTTGCGGTCAATAATTTTGCTGATCCGATTTTTACTGCCGCCGTGGCAGATGATATGGTATTCGGCAATTTGCAGGGAGTCCCCGTGGATAGACAAGATCTCCGGGTCTATATCTAGGTCCTCCGCTACTTTAGCTATTAAGACATCCCATTCCGGCAGCCCCAGGTTGCGGGATAGACCGGCCCCCAAAAAGGGAATGATTTTCTTTTCCAGGATATCCTGGGCCAATTCATCCATCAACTTATTATAGCTTACCATGTCCTCACCGCCTGCTGGTATAAAAATTCCTTAAATTTTTGCGCTGCCTGGCCACGGGTCGATAGCTGCAATTTCTCCTCCAGGGGCAGCGCAGCCAACGACCGGTCACATCCGGCAGGCATAAATATACTTTCCCAGGTGTCCGCCAACCCATCGGGCTCAGCAGCGATAACACCCTCCAGTTCGGCCTCAAAAATATAAATGCGGCGTCCGTCGCAGTACCCTATAATGGTGCGCACCGTGGCCTGCCGGTTAACATCACACTGCAGCAATCGCAGAAAACCGGCGATACCTAGCTGCCCCCAGATTTCCTTGGTCATACCTCCTGGCAAACTATTCCAGGCTGCAACACTGATTCCCGTGTGGTCTACAAACAACCGGGCTCTTTTTTCGGTGTAGGCCAGCAGCAGCTTGCCCCGCACCACCTCCCGCTGGTTATCCCCCTGGGGTTCCCGGACATTCAAACGCACCGGGATAAACTGATGGGGAGCGAGCAGCTGCTTATATTCAGATATCTTTTGCGGGTTGCTGGTTACAAAGCGCATCGGTTTTAACAATTTAATATCACAGCCTCTCCTTAACAAGCCATCCCGTTATTATGTTAGCACTCTGATGCATTTCTTATATATTGTACAATTTCTGCAAACCAACGCCAAATCCTTGCCGCCAAACCGGAAACCAGGTGACACAAAGCTAAAGCCCAACCGGTAGCTGACATACAACACTAGCGGTGGGCTTGGTTACAAGTTATTCAGCTACAGCCATAAGTTTAAGAAAGTTTAAATCTGACCCCCATCTTGTTCTAGGATGATCCGGTGGTCCACCAAGGCCAGCTCAGCAATGCGGGCTTTAATCACCTTACGGCGGCCGAATATATCCTCCAGTATAATACCGTCTGCTTCGGGTATAACTTTATCAACCATCTCCATATATAATTCCTCTTTACCATCCTGGCGCAAGTACGCGTTTGCTTCACACATCAAATTCACCTCCTGGTAAAAGATGAAAAACCACCTCGGTCACACGCTACTAATGCGTCAAACCTCCGTGGTCGTTAACACTGCTCGCCAAGAGAGACTCCATGACTCTCCTAGGTTAAATTATAGACCCGCCAAAACAGGCCTGTCAACGCTAAATTTGTAACCTAGCCTGACGGTTCTTAATTGCCCAACCGCCGCCAGAGCGCAGTAAAATAGCGGCTCAGCGGGCCGGCGGTGCTTAATTCCACAACCCCTTCCTTCTCGTCACCCTCGGGTACCGGCAAGATACCCAGTGGTTCATTAGCCTGGACCAGCAGCAGCCGCCGGATACGCCGCCCCTTACGGTTAACGTATACAGCCTCCAGGGATGGCTCTTCTGCGTACAACAGCGCCGCTAAATCGGCCCGGCTATGCACCTGCACGCCGTTGACTTGGACCAACAAGTCACCCGAACGCAGCCCAGTCTGCCAGGCAGGGGATTCCGGTACCACATCCAGCACCGCCAGCCCGCCGGCATGGGGCACATGGATGGGCTCACCCTGCATCTCCAACCGGCGACCGATGTAAATGACCATTTCATGGCCAATGGGGGCAAACAGAGCAGCCAGCACCCCCAGCAGCAGGGAGCGGCCGGCTAGCACCGCCAAAACCAACAGGAGCAGACTGTACAGTGCCAGGTATCCCGCAGATACCCGTCCTTTTTGGCGCGGGCTCCGGCAAATCGCCATATCACCATAGCCCAGCGCCGCTACTACAGGCATGAGGGTATAGACGATATTTTCAGTGTCCTCCCCACCGGGTTGAATCAGGGGCCACCACTCGGGCATGTCCACACTGCCCGGCGGGGCAGCAACACCCACCATAACAGCCAGGGCGGTGATGGGAATCGGCCAGAGCTTCTGCAGCGTAAACCCGCCGACCACCCGCCCGGCACGATCCCGGAAAAAAGCAGGCACCGCGCCGAGATGCCCGCTAAAGAAGATCAGCATACTCTCTACCATGTGCAGCACGGCGACCAGAGCCAGCACCTGAGAGACATTCACCCGAGGAAAGCCAAACAGCAGGTGGGAAAGAGCCAGTATTCCTCCTGCGTAGGCAAAACAAAGGAAACGCGCATCCACCAGCATCAGCAGGATGGCCAGCGGCCAGAGGTAAATCAGGCCGGACTCGGCCAGGGTCACCCCGATGAACACCATGAGCAAACTGCCCAGTATACCGCCCAGCAGCCCCGTTAGGATAATGGTTCCCACCTCAGACCACAGGGAGGATTTCAGCGCAACCCCATAAATACTTGACCGCATGCCGTGCATCCGCCAGAACTGCAGCCCAATCAGCAGCACCACAACCCAGAACACGGGCTCCCACAGCATAGCCCCCATATTCTCAATAATCAAAGGAAGTATATCAGCAAAGGGAAACAATGCACTCACCTCAAACGCTCACCGGTAGCTATAATTCCTGTTTCACCAGCTCAATGGCTCTATCAAGCTGCTCATCACCGGGCTGGTCCGGCATATTTTCCACCACCACATCAGGCAGTACGCCCTTTTTATGAATATCCTTCTTCTTCGGCGTCAGGTAGCGAGCCGTGGTCAGTTTCAGGCCGGCATCGCTATCCAGAGTATATACTGTTTGCACAATGCCCTTACCGAAGGTCTTGGTGCCCACTAAAACACCTGCTTCAGTATCCTTAACGGCCCCAGCCAAGATTTCAGATGCGCTGGCACTGCCCCCATTGACCAGAACGGCTAGAGGCAGTTTGAGATAATCATTGTCTGCTTCTCTGATTTCCTCCTCACCTGTCCGGTAATCAATAAACACAATGGGCCCCTGGGGAATAAAATTATCCGCCACCTGGGTAGCAGCAGTCAATTCACCACCTGGATTATCGCGCAAATCCAAAATAATTCCCTGCATACCCTGCCCCTTAAGCTTACCCAGCACCTGCAGCATTTCATTCGAAGTTTTTTCATTAAACTGGCTGATGGCTATGTATCCAATAGAAGAATCTGGCAGCAGTTCTCCCTCCACGGTGGGGACACTAATTTCCTTCCTGGTTATTCTAAACTCAAGTGGCTCCGCATGTCCCTCCCGCAGCACGCCGAGCTTAATTTTACTGCCCACTGGACCACGCATTAGGCCAATAGCGGTATCCAAATCCAGCCCCTGTACATCACGCGCATCAATACCGAAAATGATATCACCGGCCTGTACACCCGCTTCCGCAGCAGGCGTATGGTCATATACCCGCACTACGATGAGCATCTCCTCCTTATTTAACCCCACCAGTATGCCCAGGCCGCCAAAGCTACCGGTGATTTGCTCCTGCAGTTGCTTAAATGTCTGCGGGTCCAGGTAGACCGAGTAGGGATCCTCCAGCGCGTCCACAATGCCCCGGGTTGCCCCGTCAACCAGCTCGGTAACCTGTACCGGCTCGATATACTGAGTGCGCACCAGAGATATCACCTTAAGCAAATTGCCCAGATTCTGGTAGTTGCTGCCAATTACTGCTCCCACCATCACAAAGAAAGCAAAAAAAACAATGGCCAGCACCGTCAACCAGCGTGAGATGCCGCCACTTCTATCCCTGTAATATCCATTCATAGCCATAGCCACCTGCCATTTTCCGGAATTAATTATATACCATATTATACTACACATAGAGCAGAACAATTACAACAAATTTCAAAGGGACAGTCCGCCTCCACCGGATGGAGACAACTGTCCCTGGTTAAGTCAACCGCCCTAGCAGGGCGTTTACACATAATTTCTGGGGTTAACGGCTGAACCGTTGACCCTCATTTCAAAATGCAGGTGAGGCCCGGTGGACATACCGGTGCTGCCTACCCTGGCAATGGCCTGTCCCTTGGCAACTACTGCGCCGTTGCCCACCAAATGAGCAGATAAATGTGCATACAGCGAAACAACTCCGCCGCCGTGATCAATCATGACCACATTACCGTAACCGCTCATATAGCTGGCATTAATCACCCGCCCGCCCTGGGTTGCCAGTACAGTTGCCCCTGTAGGAGCAGGAATATCAATGCCGCTGTGCAACCGCGAAGTTTTTAAGATGGGGTGCGTTCGGTAGCCAAACGGTGACGAAATAGAGGTATGTCCCGGCACCGGCCAGCTATAAGCACCTGTGGCCACAGGCTGGCCGCTGCTCACGCTTTGCATAGAAATGCGCCGGATAATATCCTCCTCCTGCCGCTCCAGACGGTCTACTTCAGCCTGATATTTGGTCATATCCTGCTTCGCCTGGGCGACCACTTGCTTTTTCTGGACGCTCCTGGAGGCCAGTTCCTGGCGGGCTGACTCCTGCTGCCGCATTAAAGCAGCAATGTTTTCCTTCTGTTTAGCCAACGCCTGGCGCATATTTTCCAACTCCTGCTTGCGCGCCTCTACCTCTTTGACTATACCCACATCACGGTCTACCACCCGTTTGAGCATCTCATAGCGGTTCAAAAACTCACCAAAGCTGCTGGACGCTAGCAACACCTCAATATACTGCACATTACCGTTGATATACATGCCCCGCACCCGTTTGTGCAATTCATCAGTGCTCTCCTGCAGTTCCTCTTCAGCTACGGCTATTTCTCTCTGATTTTGTGACAGCTTGGCCATTGCCACATCCAGCTTAGAACGCAAACCGCTAATTTCCCGGTTCTTCTGTGCAATCTGCTGGTCCAGCACAGCCGCCTCACTGGTAAAATCCTTGATTTGCTCTTGTTTGTCCTCCTGCTGCTGCTTAATCTGACTAATTTTCTGCCTGGTTTGCTGCAGCAATTCCTGCAGGCTAGCCCCGTACGCCGTCCCGCACTCCAGAACCATCACAGTAACCAGCGTGAACGCAATAAATTTAGTTTTCCAGCCGGAATTACCCACCGAACGCACTATAGCGCCTCCCCACATTATCTTATACAATTAATTAGCCAGCTTGATAAAGAATAATTATGCTACTACCGCACCGCTAAGCCACTCTAAACCTTCAAAAACCGGCGCAGTGAAATCGCACTGCCCAGGGTGCCGATTAAAAAACCGGCCCCTAACAGTCCACCCAGCACCTGGTAAATACTGTTGGAGTCATCGACTAACTGAATAAATGGCAAGGAGATTATGACCTTGTTCAGAAACGACGCGTAACCAAAATGAATCATCACTGCAGCGAACAAACCGCCCGTCAGCCCAATGATCATCCCCTCCAGCATAAAGGGCATGCGCACAAAAATATTGGTCGCACCCAGCATTTTCATGATCCCGATCTCCCGCCGCCGGGCAAACACCGACATGCGGATGGTAGTGGCGATCAGTAATACCGCCGCTACACCCAGCACCAGCAAGGCCAGCGAACCCCAAATGCGCACCCAGTGGGTTAGAGCCAGCAGGTTTTCCACCACCCCCTGCCCATAGCGCACCTGCTCAACACCCTCCAACTCAGTTAGCTGCCGGGCTGCACTAGGCACCATATTGGCCTTCCTGGTTTTCACCGTATAGGAATTGGGCAGGGGATTATCCTCCTCCAGGCCGCTGAGCAGCTCAGCTTTATCCCCAAAGCTTTCTTTTAAGTTTTCCAGGGCCTGTTCTTTGGTAACAAAATTAACCGTGCTCACCCCGGGCACGAATTTAATCTCCTCTTCCAGTTGCTCCAGCCGCTCCTGCTCCAAATCGTCTTCCAGGAACACCGTAATCTCCAAACTGGACTCTAAATCCGCCGCCACCTCCCGTACATTCAGCACCAGCAGCACTGAGCTGCCCAGGATCAGCAGCGAGATGATAATCGTGCCCACCGAAGCCACCGTCAGCCAGCTGTTGCGTATTAAGGAGGTCGCCGCCTCACGAAAATAATAAAAAATGGTGTTAATGATCATGACCGTAAACCCCGCCTTCCTCGTCCCGTACAATAACACCATTTTCCAGCTGTACCACCCTCTTTTTCATCTCATCAACAATATCCCAGGCATGGGTGGCCATTAATATCGTAGTACCCAGGCTATTGATGTCCATAAAAAGCCTCATCAGCTCCCAGGATGTATCAGGGTCGAGATTGCCCGTCGGTTCATCCGCCAAGATCAGCGCCGGGTTATTCACAATAGCACGGGCTACGGCAGTACGCTGTTGCTCGCCCCCAGAAAGCTGGTACGGCCGCATGTTGAGCTTCTTTTCCATACCCACCATACGCAGCGCCTCCGGCACCACCTGCTTCATCTCTCTGCGTGAGGCACCAATTATTTCCAGGGCAAAGGCTACGTTTTCAAAAACAGTTCTATTAGGTATCAGCCGGAAATCCTGGTACACCATACCCATCTGGCGGCGCAGGTAAGGCACCTGCCGGTTTTTCATTCTGGGCAGGCTCCGGCCATTCACGATAACCTGCCCGTGAGTGGGCAGTTCCTCCCGACAAATTAATTTTGTCAGGGTAGACTTACCCGCCCCGCTGGGTCCTACTAAAAATACAAATTCACCTTTATTAATGTGTAAAGTTATACTATTGAGGGCCTGCACCTGGTTCGGATATGTTTTAGAGACGTTGTAAAATTGAATCATGCTGTACCTCATCTGTTAAACTTCGGTGATTATGTAAATTACTTCGACAGGTGTAATAATAATTCCTTTAACAAATTGGCATTTCGACAGCAGATAAGCAAATCCTGCAACAAAAGGGAAAACAAAAATACCCCGCAGGGTATTTTTTGTTAGCACATATAGAGTTTCTCCAGCCACAGCCGGCATTGCCTGCACCTAAAGCTATTTGACCTTGCGCTGCAGCACCTCTTGCACCGCACTGACCAAATCGCCGACCGTCAAGCCATATTTCTCCAGCAAAGCCTGGGGCTTGCCGGATTCACCAAAGGTATCCCGCACGCCTACCCGGCGCATGGGTACCGGGTAATTTTCTACCAGCGCCTCGGCCACGGCGCCGCCCAGGCCGCCATTGATGCTGTGCTCCTCCGCGGTGACCACCGCTCCAGTGGCCAGGGCCGCTGCCACCAGCGCCTCTACGTCCAAAGGCTTAATGGTATGCATATCCAGCACCAGCACGTCCACGCCCTGGCCGGCCAAAGTTTCCGCCGCTTCCAGCGCAGCGCTCACCATAATACCGCAGGCCACGATGGCCGCGTCCTTGCCCTCCCGGAGAATGACAGCCTTGCCGGGCACAAAATTAAAGCTGGCTTCGTTGTGCAGCACCGGAACCTCGGAACGTCCCATTCTGATATATACAGGCCCGTCCATCTCCGCTGCAGCCAGCACCGCCGCCCTGGTTTCCACGCCGTCGGCGGGCACAAACACAGTCATATTGGGCAGACAGCGCATCAGCGCAATGTCCTCCAGCATCTGGTGAGAGGCACCGTCCTCACCCACCGTAAGACCGGCATGAGTTGCCCCTATTTTAACGTTAAGCTGTGGATAAGCAATGCTGTTCCTAATCTGGTCGTACACCCGCCCGGTGCCGAAGACGGCAAAGGTACTGGCAAAGGCTATTTTCCCAGCCGCGGCCAGACCGGCAGCGGTGCCCATCAGGTTTTGCTCGGCTATGCCCATATTAAAAAACCGGCGGGGATACTTTTGCCCGAAATCATAGGTTTTGGTGGACTTGGATAAATCCGCATCCAGCACTACTACTGCGGGGTTTTTTCCCCCCAACTCCACCAGCGCGGCGCCGTATGCATCCCGGGTGGCTATCTTCTTGGTCATCTATGCAAACCTCCTATTGAAGCAAGTTCTAAAATTCAGGGGGAGATTCAACTCCCCCTGAATTTTAGAACTGCAAAATGCATGACTTAGTTGGCGTTGTACTCCTACTTTTAAAAGTGGGAGACTTACGCCAAGTTAGTCAGGTTGAACAATAAAGTCGGCCAAGCTATACAGCGCTATCGTCTAAAGCTCAGCCAGCGCCTTTTCCACCTGCTCAGGCTTAGGCGCTGTGCCGTGCCAGCTTGCCTCGTTTTCCATAAAGGAAACGCCTTTGCCCTTGACGGTCCGGGCGATAATTATGCTGGGCTTGCCTCGTATAGCCTTGGCATGTTCAATCGCCGCCAGGATTTGCTCCAAATCATGCCCGTCGATTTCCTGCACCGCCCAGCCAAAGGCACGCCACTTATCAGCCAAAGGCTCGTAGGACATCACCACATCACAGCGACCGTCGATTTGCAGGCCATTGTAATCCAAAAAGGCTATGACGTTATCCAGCTTATAGTGGGCCGCAGCCATGGCGGCCTCCCAGACCTGCCCTTCCTCCGCTTCACCGTCCCCCAGCATCACAAACACCCGGTAATCTTTGCCGTCCAGCTTGCCGGCCAGAGCCATGCCATTGGCCGCAGACAGTCCCTGCCCCAGCGACCCGGTGGTCATCTCCACCCCCGGCACCTTGCGCATATCCGGGTGCCCCTGAAGCAGGCTGCCCACCTGGCGCAGCGTGGTCAGCTGCTCCACCGGAAAATAACCACGCTCGGCCAGGGCGGCGTAGAGAACCGGCGCAGCGTGGCCCTTGGATAACACAAAACGATCCCGCTCCGGCCAGGCCGGATTTTGGGGGTCGATGCTCATTACCTCGAAATACAGCACAGTCACAATGTCGGCTGCAGACAGCGACCCGCCCGGGTGGCCGGATGCAGCAGCTCCCACCATAACCACTATATCACGCCTGATCTGCCGAGCCTGAGCCTGTAATTTAGCCAACTTTTCCGCTTGTCCACTCATCGACGTAAACCTCCGATCAATTCTACTTTTCATGGCCATATCCTTTAAAACCTTCCCCGAGCACCTCCCGCATATCGGCTACTATGATAAACGCCCGGGGATCAACCTGGTAGACAATGTCTTTCAGCCGGCTGACCTCGGAACGGTTGACCACGCTCAAGATCACCTCCCGGTCGTTGCCTGTATACAGCCCCCGCCCTTTAAGGGCCGTGGCGCCCCGGTCCAAATCATGCAAAATCTTATCGGCAATAATGTCCGTATGGTCGGAAATAATAAAGAATGCCTTGGTATAGCTGATACCTTCCTGGACCGTATCAATCACCCGGGTTGCTACAAAGATGCTGATTAGCGCGTATAAGGACAGCTCCCAGGACTGGAAAACCACCCCCGCTGCCACTACCACCACACCGTCCAACAGAAACAGCAGCTGGCCGATATTGATATCCGTATAAGTGCGCAAAATCGCCGCGGCCAAGTCGGTACCCCCGGTGGTCCCCCGAAAGAGGAAAACCAAGCCCAGTCCCAGGCCCACCAGCACACCCCCGAACAGGCTGGCTAAAAGGGGATCCCGGGTGGGCACCGGGACAAACAGGCTAAAAACATCCACCAATACCGCCAGAGCAACCGAGCCATACAGTGAGCGCAGCCCGAAAGCCCACCCCAGCCTGTAAATACCCAGGGCATACAGCGGCACATCCAACGCCAGCATGGTCATACCCACCGGGGTATGGAGCAAATAATGCAATATGGTGGCCACACCGCTGGTGCCGCCGGCGGCAATCTTATTGGGCACCAGGAACATATCCAGGCCCAGTGCCGTAATTGCCACGCCCACCGTAACCCAAAAGAATTTAGCCATTATTTTCCAGGTCATTTAATCTCCCCACAGTTGGCCCGATATAAGATTATCTTTTCCCAGCTACTTGATCATATTCCGCCCAAACCGGGCTTATCTCTGCAACATGCTCCATAATATTCTTGTTTACTTAAAAAAATCCTGCCCTAGCTGTCGAAAAAAGAGTAGGTCAGTGCATACCCTTTGGTGGTCCTGGCTAAGAATAACCTTGAGGTGATGGAAAATGATGAAACCAATGCGCTGTCAGGTGTGTGGAGAAGTATACCTGGGGGAGCAGGTACCCGACCGGTGTCCCTTCTGCGGAGCGGCCGGCCGGCAAATGGTCCATGCCGCAGAATGGATCGACTACGACAAGCTGGACCTGGACCAAGGAGACCAGGAAAAATGCCGTACCGCCCTTGGGTTTGAAATAAGCAACTGGACCTTTTACAAATGCTGTGTTGATAAAGCCGGCAACATCTTCAACCAGGCGATTTTCAAGCGGTTGGCCAAGCAGGAAATGGAGCACGCCGAAGTACTGGCCCGCATGATGGGTGAAGAAATGCCCGCCTTCACCGAGGAAAGCTGCCCAGGCAACGACAAGGAAAAATTCGAGGAAGCACATCTGCGGGAACACCGGGCCATCAAATACTACCTGGAGTCCGCCGCCAGCGCCCAGCATCCCCGGGTCAAGGAGATCTTCCGCGCCCTGTCTGAAATTGAAACCGAGCACCTGCAGATATCGAACGTTTACAAGTAAGAAACGTGTTTTCTATAAACGGCGCACTTTTGCACCAACGTGGCTGTCTTTTGTTGCTCTGTTGAGCAACGCATGGAAACCGGCATAAAATAACTCCCGGTGCCTCTAAAGGGCAGCGGGAGCTGTTTCGTGCTATATCGTTAAGAAACCCGGTGAAGAAATGCCCCGCAGCCAAGCTTGCCCTGGTTGCCTTACCCGTTGCGGGCCTGCTCCTGCAGGTAGGCGGTGATAAACTCGTCGAGATTGCCATCCATCACCGATTCCACGTTGCCAATCTCCACCCCGGTTCGGTGGTCCTTGACCAGCGAGTATGGATGGAACACGTAGGAGCGAACCTGGCTGCCCCAGGCGATTTCCTTGTTCTCACCGCGCATTTGGGACAGTTCAGCTTCCTTTTTCTGATTTTCCAGGTCCATCAGCTTGGCTGTAAGCACCTTCATGGCGGTGTTGCGATTGGAGATCTGGGACCTCTCATTCTGGCATTGCACCACAATACCGGTGGGGATATGGGTAATGCGCACCGCCGAATCAGTCTTGTTCACATGCTGCCCTCCGGCCCCCCCGGATCGGTAGGTATCTATGCGCAGGTCCTCGGAAGCAATCTGCACCTCCACATCATCCTTTGCCTCGGGGAGCACCTCCACCGAGGCAAAGGAGGTATGCCGCCGACCGGCCGCATCGAAGGGGGAAATGCGTACCAGCCGGTGCACCCCCTTTTCGGACTTCAGGTAACCATAGGCATTGGGCCCCGCTACCGCAAAGGTGACGCTTTTGATACCTGCTTCGTCAGCAGGCAGAATATCTAGAATACTAACCTTAAAACCATGGTTTTCCGCCCACCGGGTAAACATGCGCAGCAGCATTTCCACCCAGTCCTGGGCCTCCGTGCCCCCCGCGCCGGCATGCAGGGCTACAATTGCATTGCTGTCATCGTGGGGCCCGCTAAGCATTACCTGCAGCTCCAGGTCGGCCACCCGCCGGCTCAAATCAGCCATCCCATCAACAGCCTCCTCCGCCAGGGCTTCCTCGTCTTCCTCTTCCCCCAGGTCGATCAATACTTCCACGTCCTCCAGGATTGTTTCCAGCTCGTTGTATGCAGCGATCCGTTCCTTTAAATTAGTGACAGTCTGGGTTACCTCCTGGGCCCGATTCTGCTCTTCCCAAAACCCCTCCCAGGTCATTTCATTTTCCAGCTCGGCTATGGTTTGTTCCTTGCCGGTCATGTCAAAGAGAAACCCTCAAATCCGCCAGGCGTTTTTTCAGGGGCTCTATTTCTCTGCGCAATTCACTGAACAAAGCGCTCCCTCCCTCAACTTACTTTGCCACAGCATTTTTTATACTTCTTGCCGCTGCCGCAGGGACAAGGGTCATTGCGGCCAACTTTAACCTCGCGGCGCACGGGTACTGGTGCTGCTTCGTCCTGGTACTTGTTCTCAATGGTCTGGCGCTGCTGCTGGGGAGATTGAACCACGTTCACCCGGAAGACGTAGCGCACCACATCTTCCCGGATAGCATCGATCATATTTTGGAACATCTGGTAGCTCTCGAATTTATACTCCACCAGGGGGTTCTTCTGGCCGTAAGCCCGCAGGCCAATGCCCTCCCGCAGCTGATCCATGGCGTCCAAGTGGTCCATCCACTTTTCGTCCACCATGCGCAGCAGCACCATCCGCTCCAGCTCCCGCAGTAATTCCGCACCCAGCTCGGCCTCCCGGGCCTCATAAGCAGCCAGCGCTTTTTCCAGCAGCAGGTCCCTCAGCGCCCCGCGTCCCATATCCTCCAGATCCTCCACCTGCAGCTCATGCTCGGGCAGGAAAACCTGGTCGGCATTGGTCAGCAAGCCCTCCAAATCCCACTCCTCGGGAATCACCCCGTTCGGCACGTAAACCTCCACCGCAGCGTCTACCGTATCGGTAATCATCTGCAGCACCACATCTTTGAGATCCTCGCCCAGCAGCACCTGCATGCGCTGCCGGTAAATCACCTCGCGCTGCTGGTTCATCACATCATCATATTCCAACACATGCTTGCGGGTGTCAAAATTGCGGTTCTCCACCCGTTTCTGGGCACTTTCTATAGAGCGGGTGACCAGGCCATGCTCAATGGGCACATCCTCCTCTAACCCCAGTTTATCCATTATACCGGCAATATTATCAGAACCAAACAGCCGCATCAAATCGTCCTCCAGAGAACTAAAGAACTGGCTGGACCCCGGGTCTCCCTGACGTCCCGAGCGGCCCCGCAGCTGGTTGTCAATCCGGCGGCTCTCATGGCGCTCAGTGCCGATAATATGCAGGCCGCCCAGCGCCACTACCTGGCGGTGCTCCTCTGCGCACTGCTGCTCATATTTGGCCAGCAACTGCTGGTATAATTCCCCTGCCGCTATGGGATCCTCGGGGTCATAAGCACTGTGGGTGCGCAGATCCGCCTGGGCTAAAAACTCGGGATTGCCCCCAAGCACGATATCAGTGCCACGCCCCGCCATGTTGGTAGCAATGGTCACCGCCCTCAGCCGGCCGGCCTGGGCGACAATTTCAGCTTCCTTGTCATGGAACTTGGCGTTCAGCACCTGATGGGGTATCCCATGCCGGCGCAGCATTTCATGTAACACCTCAGACTTTTCAATGGATATGGTACCCACCAGCACCGGCTGTCCGGTGGCATGCTTCTGGGCAATTTCATCGACCACAGCCTTAAACTTAGCCGGTTCGGTTTTATACACCAAATCAGACAGCTCCTGGCGGGCCATCGGCTTGTTGGTGGGGATCACTACCACATCTAGGTTGTAGATTTTACGAAATTCCTCCTGCTCGGTCTCTGCCGTACCCGTCATCCCGGCCAGCTTCTCGTACATCCGGAAATAGTTCTGGAAGGTGATGGTAGCCAAAGTCTGGGACTCCCGCTCTACCCGCACGCCCTCCTTGGCCTCTATGGCTTGGTGCAGCCCATCGCTGTAACGGCGCCCGAACATCAGGCGGCCGGTGAACTCATCGACGATAATCACCTCGCCGTCCTTAACCACGTAATCCCGGTCCCGTTTCATCAGGGCATGGGCCTTCAAGGCCTGATTCAGGTGGTGGGTAAGCTCCATGTGCACATCATCATAAAGATTCTCCACCCCCAGCATCTGCTCCGCCCGAGTCACACCTTCCTCAGTGAGCACCACGGTACGCGCCTTTTCATCCACGGTATAATCGGTATCCGGGTGCAGCCGCGGCACCAGCTTGGCAAAGGTAAAATAAAGGTCGGTGGCCTTATCCGCTTGGCCTGAGATAATCAGCGGGGTGCGGGCCTCGTCAATGAGGATGCTGTCCACCTCGTCCACGATGGCATAATTGAGCTGCCGCTGCACCAGCTGGTCCGCCTGCAGCGCCATGTTATCCCGCAAATAATCAAAGCCAAACTCATTATTAGTACCATAAGTAACATCGCAGTTATAGGAACGTTTGCGTTCATCCCAACTGAGACCGTGTACAATCAAACCCACGGACAAACCCAGGAACTTATAAAGGCGACCCATCCACTCGCTATCCCGGCTGGCTAGGTAATCGTTCACCGTGACCACATGCACACCCTTGCCCAGCAGGGCATTTAAGTATACCGGCAGCGTGGCCACCAACGTTTTACCTTCACCTGTGCGCATCTCGGCAATCTTGCCTTTGTGCAGCACCATGCCGCCCAGCAGCTGTACATCAAAATGGCGCATACCCAGCACCCGCTTGGATGCCTCCCGCGCCACGGCAAAGGCCTCGGGCAGCAGGTCGTCCAGCGTCGCGCCCTGGTCCAGCCGTTCTTTAAACTCGGGGGTTTTGGCCTGCAGCTGCGCATCGGAAAGCGCGCCGATTTGGGTTTCAAGTTCATTTATTTGGTTAACAATCCTTTGCAGTCGTTTTATTTCCCTTGAATTATCATCTAACCAATTGCGTAAAAAATTTAACATAGGTTATCACCTTTCTAAAAATAAGCAAGGGAACCGTATGGCTCCCATAAATATACACTATAATATTACTACTTTAGACAATCGGCTGCAACCCTTGCTAGGAAATGCCCGCCTTGCAAAAAACAAGGCGGGCATTTCCTAGCAAAAGAGTATAAATATTTAGTTTTCAAAACATTTTTAAAAATCCGGCTCAATCAGGCCGTACTTTCCGTCCTTGCGCTTGTATACTACGTTTACCTGCTCGGTTTCGGCATTAGCAAAAACGAAGAAGTTATGGCCCAGCAGGTTCATCTGCATAACCGCTTCATCTACATGCATAGGCCTAAAAGCAAAACGCTTGGTTTTGACCAATTGGATACCTTCATAATCCTCATCATCATGGAACCGTGGCTCAGCATTAACCTTGACATCAGCGGCAGCCCGACGGCGAGACAGTTTTCCCTTGTATTTCTCAATTTGCTTTTCCAGTTTCTCCACAACCAGGTCAATGGAAGAATACATATCACCGGTGGCTTCCTCGCCGCGCAGAATCATACTGTTAAATGGTATGGTAACCTCAACCCGATGCGATGCACCTTCATTACGCGAAACACCCTCCACCGTTAATATCACGGTAGCCTCATGAGCGTTTTCCAGGAACTTACCCAGTTTACCCACCCGTTTTTCAACGTAATCATTCAGGGCACCTGTTACCTCAATATTTCTACCTCTTACTAAAACCTTCACAACTCCCAACTCCTTTCGAGCGAGTAGTATATAATATTATTCCCGAAAATTGTAATAATTCCTGCAAAATTCTCTAACAAGTAAATAAATTTAATATTAGCCCGAAAGCTAGTCCAGGCTTATGCCCAATAACAATAAAAGCCCCGGCTATAGCCGAGGCCTGGTGTACTATAATTTAACCACATTAGCAGCTTGCGGACCACGAGCACCCTCAACTATATCGAATTCCACTTCCTGGCCCTCTAACAGAGTTTTAAATCCATCTTCTTGGATTGCCGAGAAGTGAACGAAAACGTCGCCGCCGTCATCCCGCTCAATAAAGCCGTAACCCTTGTCTTTATTAAACCACTTGACCTTACCTAACACTAAAACATTCCTCCTAAAAAATAATCCCGTGGTTAAAAACTCACGTGAAACTAATGTACCACATCGCCCAATGCCTGTCAAGACTTACCACGGGTGTCAAGCTAGAGCTACAACCCGTGTCACACCGTGTCAAATTATTACTTTGTTGAAACCTGTTTTCATCCCAAAACCTGTGGATAATGTGGATAAGTCTGTTAATAACATATAATTCAAGGGTTAGCAGTTGTGATTATCTTAAAATAAAAGGGGAAGCTTGTCACAATATAAAAACGGCAACTTAGAACCGTGTCATTATTTCTCGTTTTGCCGCGTTCCCGCGAAGGTCAGCGCCATAACACCTACTGCCCCGGATTGTCGCAATAACTGGGATATAATGGAAACAGTACTACCTGTGGTAAAAACATCGTCAATAATAAGGATAATTTTCCCCTTGACAAGCCCGGGGTGGTCGACTACAAACGCCTGCTGCAGATTTTGCCGCCTTTGCTGACCGGTCAGCGCGGTCTGGGATGGTGTTTCTCTTACCTTAACCACTACCTGCTCCAGTACAGGCAGCTGCAGCGCTTCCCCTACCACACTCGCCAGCAGCACAGACTGGTTGTAACCCCGCTCGCGTTCACGCTGCGGGTGCAGAGGCACAGGCACCAGAGCCTCTGACCGGGCAAAAGCTTTTTCCCGCCGCGCCGCAGCCGCCATCACCTGCCCCAGCGGCCGTGCCAGCGACTGACTGCCTCGGTATTTGAGCCGGAGCACCCACTCCCGCACCAGCCCTTCAT
>JAENYF010000081.1 GCA_016841905.1 Desulfoscipio geothermicus
GTCGTTAAAACACAATTCTTACACATTTATGCGACAACTATCTTGACAAACACCGCAATTGAAAGGTTTGGCAAAATTGGCAAGATGCTATTTTATTAAGTCAATAGAAATACTTGTTAACCAAGACTATAACCATAGCATTGTGACTAACTGGTAATTAACCACGATTAATTTATCTTAGCCAGCCTTTTAAGCCGGGTATTTAGAGTTATCTGCCGCATTTCACTTGTGGCAGCTACTATAAGAAGATAACTAGGCAGACATCCAATACCCGGTCAATGCTTGTATTGCCGACCGTCTTCCCAGGTAAGGCGGGGAGAAGGGCTGCACTCCCGTCAGGTTGGGCTGCACCGGCAGCGGCTGGTCAATGACTTTAATAATTGTTCTATTTTATCCATTGACGAAAGTATCAAGTTCGCAATTCACGGGTTTGGCCTTTACTTTTACCGTTTCATTGCCCATGGCACAAAACCATTGGTCACTGTTTTTGTTTTAGCTGAACAGCTCTTCGTCTATTTTGTATGTACTGGCACTTACCGGTATATAGGCTGAAGCTTCTTTTTCCTTGATCAGGTTAAGGATGTCGGGCCGAAAACAGGCTCTATCTCCATATACTCCGTTCACGGTCAAGC
Source organism: Desulfoscipio geothermicus (assembly GCA_016841905.1). GTDB lineage: Bacteria > Bacillota > Desulfotomaculia > Desulfotomaculales > Desulfallaceae > Sporotomaculum > Sporotomaculum geothermicum_C. The sequence continues at coordinate 633 of JAENYF010000081.1, forward strand.
CGGATTGCAGGGTTTCCCCTAGATGATCTTTAAAATTGCTGCCATCAACATAAGAGGCTGGTTCTTCAGTAACACTGGTTATTAAACTACTATCGGTAGTTTGGGCAGATTTCTGCCTTGTAGCCGTAAAACGAATTGGTCTTGCTTTTATAACCTATAGCCGAGATGGTATCTGCTCCAAAAGGTTTTGATGCGCTTTTTTTGAAGTTTTAAGACCGTTGGTTGCTGACTAATTTACATATATGTCTAAGGCAGACTCTGAGGTGGCTTAAAAAGGGTACCTTTTCAGTGGTCTCGGTCGGTTCTCTTGTGTCCCTAGCTATTAATTATCTCTACTGCTCTCTACTGGATATGGTTTGTTCGAATGAAATGGCAAACCCATTTGGGTGAATATGTTTTTGTTTGTAATGACAGGAAAATAAGGTATATTGACGAATAAGAAAATTATTTAATGGTGTAATAAAATTATTCAAAGGGAATTTAAAATGTCAAATGCTATAGTTGGCATCACCGACCATCTTATTACATATTTAATTGAGGCTATTACAAAAGCTGAGACAATAAAGATTAATGTCGCATTCCTTATGGAGTCCGGAGCCAAGCTAATAGCACCCCACCTGCAATCAGCAGCTATAAGAGGGGCAACAATAAAGCTTCTAACCGGACGATATATGAATGTCACCGAACCATCAGCTATTTACTATCTGTTTGATCAATTGGGTGACAAGGTAGACCTGCGTTTTTACTCCGATCAGGTGCGTTCATTTCACCCCAAGGCTTATATATTTGAATATGCGCATGAAGCCGAAATTTTTGTAGGTTCCTCGAATCTTTCATTGTCAGCCCTTACGTTTGGTTTAGAATGGAATTACCGTTTGCTGAAGAGCCAAAATGCTCAGGATTATTATAAATTCTCCACTACTTTTGATGATTTGTTTGATAACTATTCCGAAATAGTAAATGATCAAGTTTTAAGACAATATGCTCTAGGTTGGAAAAAACCAGTAACCAGCAGAATTGAGCAGTCTATTGAACAAGAATTAACTGGCCCTGTAACAACTGTTAGCCCACGGGGGGCACAAATTGAAGCTTTATACGAATTAAAAAAAGCTAGGGAGGAAGGCATTAAAAAAGGCTTGGTTATTGCAGCCACTGGTACGGGCAAAACATATTTGGCTGCCTTTGATTCCATTAAGTTCAATCATGTATTATTTATCGCCCACCGTGAGGAGATATTGAACCAGGCTTTTGATTCTTTTAACAAAGTCAGACCGGGGGTTGCTGCCGGTTTTTATACCGGAGCGGTTAAAGACGAAGAGAAAGATATTTACTTCGCCACCGTGCAGACATTAGCCCGTGAACAAAATTTAATCGCATTTCCGAGTGACTATTTCGATTACATAATTATAGACGAATTCCACCATGCTGCAGCAAACAGCTATCGCGCCATACTTTCTTACTTTAAACCCCGCTTCCTACTGGGATTGACCGCCACACCGTACAGAACCGACAACAGAGATATCTTCACCCTTTGCGACGACAACGTGATTTACGAAATATATTTAAAAGATGCCATCAACCGGGATTTGCTGGTGCCGTTTAGATATTATGGAATATACGATGAAACAGACTATTCCAAAGTTGAATATAAAAATGGCAAATATGTTACCAGCGACTTGGAAAGGGAACTTTCCCGCACCAGCCGTGCGGAATTGATTCTCGAAAAATATAATCTTTTAGCCGGCAACAGAACACTGGCCTTTTGTACTTCAATAAACCATGCTAACTATATGGCCGAATATTTTAACAAACGTAATATACCGTCTGCTGCTGTGCACAGCGGCCCCGAGGCCGGCAGTCAAAGATTTGATCGGACAGAAGCTGTAAAAAGCCTGTCGGAAGGGGAGTTAAAAGTAATCTTTGCCGTGGATATTTTTAACGAGGGTGTAGACATCCCCAGCGTAGATACAGTTATGTTTTTAAGACCTACCGAGTCATTTGTAGTTTTTCTGCAGCAGCTTGGCAGGGGCTTAAGAAAAGATGACAACAAAAACATCCTTACAGTCTTGGACTTCATCGGCAATTATAAAAAGGCTCACTATATTCCTGCGCTGCTGGCAGGGGAAAACCCTTTGCATTCTAAAAAAACCGGGGTTAGGAAAATAGCTGATTATGATTACCCGGAAGATTGCCAAGTTCAGTTTGACTTTAAAGTGCTGGACCTATTTGCCACTCTGTCTAAAAACGATCCATTAAAAAAGAGAATGATCAATGATTTTTACAGGCTAATGGATAACTTAGGCAGAAGACCAACTAGGCTAGATGTTTATACCGGCAGTGATATTCCCATGCGAGAGTTTCTAAAAAACGGCTGGCTTAGATTTTTAGAGGGGATTGATGAGCTAAACCCTTTAGAATACAGCTGGTTAAATACCCCAGCGGAGCTTTTTTTAAAGGACCTTGAAAAAACGCTTATGACAAGAGCATATAAAATCCCCACTATAGGTGCATTATTGATTGAGAATACGATATTAAAAAAGGTATCCCTTGCCCATGTCGGCGAAAACTTTATGTCATTTTACAAGGATCATCCTCTGCATTGGAAAGATATGAAGGATAAAAGCAACCGGAACTGGCAGTCCTGGGCTTTGGATGACTTCATAAAACTAGCCAGGAAAAACCCGGTACACTTTCTTAGCAAAGGCAGATTCTTTAACTATGATGAGGTAAATAAACAGTTTTATCTAGCTGATGAAATTGACCCATACCTGGGCAATGAACTGGCTGAACATGTGCATGATATACTTGAATACAGAGAGCTGGATTATTTCCGTAAAAGATTCAAGGAGGACAACTGAGTGCAGAGTTGCATTTTTTGTGAAAGGCCGGAAACCGAAATAATAGCTGAAAACAAACTGGCGCTGGTTTTCTTTGATAAATACCCGGTTAACCGGGGGCATGTGCTGGTTGTACCTAAACGACATGTGGAAACATTATTTAATGCTGACTGGCAAGAGGTAATAGCTATAAACAAGCTTATTTTTGAGGTTAAGGATATACTGCAGAGCAGATTTAATCCCGATGGCTTTAATATAGGCGTTAACGTCGGACAAGCTGCAGGCCAGACGATTTTTCACTTGCATTACCACATTATACCGCGGTTTGCAGGTGACGTTGAGAACCCTAGAGGCGGCATTAGAAATATTAAACAAAGCTTGGTGCCCTACCTTGAAGGAGGGGAATTGCCTTGATTAAAGTTTATAATAAATTGATTAGGGATAGGATACCTGAAATTATAAGAGCGAGCGGAAAAATACCTGTGACACGTGAAATCAGGGATACAAACGAGATGGAAGAGATGCTTATGTTAAAACTAGACGAGGAAATTCAGGAATATAAGCATTCAAGAGAATTAGAAGAACTGGCTGACATAATGGAAGTACTAAGGGCTCTAGCATCACACATACACAACGTGACACCTGCTGAGCTGGAAGAAATGAGAGAAGTAAAGGAAAGGGAGCGAGGCGGATTTAGGGAAGGGTTAGTTCTGGAGCGGGTTTTAGATGTGAAGTAACCCGAAAGCCCCATAGCATGAAGACTGTGCAAACCAGATCTGGCCGGGCCCTGGCCGGCCTGCTTGATTGCACAAGAGTGATTATGCCGCAGGTGTTTAAAAACCTGGTCCGCGATGCAACCAACAAATCAGTGAAAGAATAGCATATGAAATCATCAAGATAATAATGAAGGTGAAATCGTTAAGGCTCTATAGACGATTGGCCAGGTTGCATGAGGTTAAGCCTGTGGTAAATATGCAGGATACCGGTTTATTATATTCCAAATAGTTTGAAAGGCTTAGATAGAGACACGAACCGTCACCTCGTGTTTCCCCTCGTGTCTCAAAGGTCAAAAGGGGGAAGGATAAATGGGTTCTTGGCTTGATAAAGCTGTGGATTTAATTTATAAGGAAGAAAGGACAATTACAAGTCCAATATTTATCAAAAAGTTTTCAAAAGAGAACCAACAAATTAGAGATTTAGAAGATTTAGCAAAAAGGCTTAAGAGTAAAGTAAAAAAGGAATTAATTCTACGGGACATATCATATTTGAAGAAGGGTATGGATGGAGAAAATAATGTTTATTACGAATTGGAGAACTCGTTTCTTCCTATCCTTTGTCTTCATGATATAAGGTTAGAATATGAAGGATACACAGCCCAATATGATTTTATAGTTATTTCAGACAAGTTTATATGTGTGCTTGAAACGAAGCAATTAAACGGCAATATTATTATAAATTCAGATGGCAGCTTTGTAAGGGTCATTCATGATGCAAAGGGGAAAGAAATTAAAAGAGAGGGTATGTATAGCCCTATAACACAAAACCAAAGACATTTGAACATATTAAAGAAAGTACTTCTGGAAAATAAACTAATTGGTGATGAATGGTGTTATTTATCATTCGTAGTCATTGCTAATCCAAAATCTATTGTACATAAAAAAGAGTGTCCTACAGAAATTGATGGCATGATAATAAGACATGACCAAGTAATTAATAGCCTGAAATATCATCAAGGAAAAAGTAATTATCATAAGTTAGAGAAATACTTATTTGAAATAGCTCATTGGCTAAATCAAAATAATAAACCTATAACGTATGATTATTACGCAAAGTATAAATTAACAGACAGTGATTTTTTTCTGAGTCAAGAGGTTCAAGGTAACAACCAAAATACCAATGTAAGGGAACGCAAAACAAAGGAAGGCCAGAGATATATAAAGGTAACTGGAGAATACCACAATGCTGAGAATGTTAGACAAGAGTATATAAATCTAGGTATTAATGTTAGTTTCCTAAAAAAGGATAAATATAACGAAAATGAGTTCATATTTTTCATAAATGAAAATATTTATGATTCTAATATTAAGATCAGCAATCAAATAGCTTGTGCAAAAGATAAAAATCAAGAAATAAATTTAAAAAGCAAGGAACAACTAGTTAAAGAGTTAAAAGAATTTCGTTTACTAAAATCAAGGGAAGAAAAGATAGCTGCTTATCTTATTTATAATAATAAAGAAATGGAAGATTTGATAGTTGCTCACCCAACAACTAACGAGGATTTATTAAGGGTTAAGGGGTTTGGAATGAAAAAAGTTGAGAAATATGGGAAGGAAATAATAGCGATATTTATTGGGCAAAATTGAGGAATGTCTCAAGGAGAATCGAGATAAAAGAAATAGGGGCAAAACTAATGAATATTCAAATTTTCGGTGTAAAAAAATGCTTTGATACGCAAAAGACGGAGAGATACTTTAAAGAGAGAAATATTAAATATCAATATATTGATTTGGCCAAATATGGTTTAAGCAAAGGCGAATTTTCGAGTGTTAAAGCCGCAGTGGGCTTAAAAGCGTTAATAAACAGTAAAGCGAAGGAATATAAGGTGCTTAATATGCACCGCCTTGGAACTGGAAGCGTTGCGGAAGAAGTTCTTTTTAAAAATCCGAAACTTTATCAAA
>JAENYF010000006.1 GCA_016841905.1 Desulfoscipio geothermicus
GGTGTTATTGGTACGGCTGTAGCGGCCGGTGCGTTTATTACTGCATTAACGTAACTGGTTATATAATTAACTAATTTCAATGTTACCAAAAAAACACATAATTAATGCATTCATATTAAACCTGGGGTTTAAGAGATTCATGTAATAACAGGTTTTCCCGCAAAGCTTGTTTGAGTTGTTTGAGCAGCTCCAACAGCTGGAAATAACTTGCGCAAAATCTATTCTTATCAGAATGTATTAAGCGATAAAGGTTTTTGTGTGCAGCTATTTAAAAGTGTTTATCCGAGATTGTGATTAGATAGTTCAACTGTTTTGATAAACTAGTAACCAAGCAAAGCACATCTTTCTCTGATTTGTTGTGGTTATCGATGTTATATCAGAAGAAGGGTGCTTTGCTTATTCTTGTTCGTTTTAGATATAGTAAGACATGAAGCAATTATAATATGTTTAATAGAGTATGAATAAAAATTGGTTTGATTAATTTACATTACTTTGTAAGGAGGAATAGATTTGCCGGAGCATTTTCAAATTTATTTTGCTGCTATAGTATTTTTAATCGTTTACGCCATCATAGTATCAGAAAAAATTCACCGAACTATCATTGCCTTAGCAGGCGCGGCATTAATTGTCGTTACCGGTATTTTAGATGCTGATGAAGCTGTGCACCACATCGATTTCAATACCCTTGGCCTGTTGGTGGGTATGATGATTATTGTGGGCATAACACGCCAAACCGGAGTCTTCGAATTTCTTGCCATTAAGGCTGCTAAGAGCTCCAAGGGTGAGCCACTTAAAATTATGGCGGCGTTATCACTGGTTACAGCGGTTCTATCGGCATTACTTGATAATGTCACTACGGTACTGCTTATTGTTCCAGTGACCTTTGCTATTGCACAAAAACTAAAAATTAACCCCATGCCGATATTAATAGCAGAGATAATTTCATCAAATATAGGTGGAACTGCTACATTAATTGGCGACCCGCCCAACATTATGATCGGCAGTGCAACCCACTTGGGATTCATGGACTTTATTATTAATCTAACTCCTGTTGTTGTGGTTATTTATGTGGTTACTTTGACTTTACTACGTATTATTTTCCGGTCTCAATTGATAGCAGACCCGGAACGGCAATCAAAGATAATGGAATTAAATGAGCACGATGAACTTAAAGATAAGAAGTTGTTACGTAAATGCTTGATAGTGCTGGCTCTTACCATAACGGGTTTTGCTCTGCATCAGTATGTACATCTAGAGTCTTCGGTTATTGCCCTAACCGGAGCCAGTTTGCTGCTTTTGCTAAGCCGTGAGGATCCGGAACACGCATTGCATGCTGTAGAGTGGCCTGTAATATTCTTCTTTGTTGGTTTATTCGTCTTAGTAGGCGGTTTGGTTGAAACTGGGATTATTTCCATGTTAGCCGCCGCAGCCATGGATTTGACCGGTGGTGAATGGATTCCTACTGCCATGCTGATATTATGGCTATCGGGCATAGCATCTGCCTTTGTTGATAATATTCCCTTTGTGGCTACCATGATTCCCATGATTCATGATATGGGCAATATAATTGGCGTAACCGATCCCACTGCTTTGAATTTATTCTGGTGGTCACTGTCCCTGGGGGCATGTCTAGGTGGAAACGGCACGATAATCGGCGCTTCAGCCAACGTTGTTGTGATTGGTATGTCCGAAAAGCGGGGTGTCCTTATAACGTTCATGAAATATTTTGTGGTAGCATTCCCGCTGATGTTAATATCACTGGTGATAAGTACCGGGTACATGTTGTTATGGCATATATATCCAGAAACAATAACCATCCTTGTAACACTAGGTTTTGGCCTACTTGTCGCATTTGCAGCCATGCCAATTAACAAAGCGCTGGAAAGAAGTGCTGCAAAAAAAGCAAGTAATTAGAGTTATCCAGTTTGATAGTTATTAAATAGAGGCACCTCCTGTGAGGTGCCTCAAACCGTAGAAATGTAAGCGTCAAAAAGTTCACACCTAGGTTTGCCACTTAATCTATGAGATAATCTTCCCCAAACAAACATATTGGGGGAATTATACAATGACCAAATAACAGGAAGCCCGGTAAAAAAGCTATTCGCAAAGCCATCGGTAAGCAGCTGCTAAATGGTCAATTAGCTAAGAGTTAGCAATAAAGAGCAGAGACGCATAGAGCGGCAAGATGCCAGCGAACGCAATGGCGTAGAAGCTAAATTCGGAGAAGGCAAGCGTTGCTATGGATTGGCACGTATTATGTCACGCTTAAAAGAGACCGCTGAAAGCGTGATCTGCTTGCAGTTCCTAGTGATGAACTTGGAGCATAAACTCCGTGTCTTTTTATTCTTTTTTTGTGGCGTTTGTTTTGGGATAATCTTGATTTTCAGAAACCTTCATTATATTGTTTTAATTGAAATTAAGTTCGGTTCAGCAGGCCCTAGTTAGATAGAAACAAAGCGGTCTGGCTTATAAAGCCAGACCGCTTTGTTTTAGCCGGCTGATTTTGCGCACGATGGTGGACTGGTCTACCTTTAAGGCTTGGGCTGCCCGGTTAGCGCTGCCGCATTCCTTGATGGCGGTGCTGATTAGCTGCCGCTCTACCTCCAGCACCGCGTTTTTAAGCGGCATGATCCCCTTGACATAAACCTCAGGCTGCTTATGCTCCAGGTTTTCAAAAACATGCGCCGGCAGGTGTTCCACGGAAATTTCATCGTCAGCGGTGGTTACCAGCAGCCTTTCCATCATATTATCCAGTTCCCTGACATTGCCGGGCCAGTAATAATTCAGCAGGGCATCAAAAACCCGGGGACTAACTTTTTTACGAATGCCATATTTTTCCTCATATTTTTGTCTAAAGGTACAGGCCAGCGGGATGATATCCTCTTTGCGCTCCCGCAGTGGGCAAATGTTTAACGGTACCACGTTGATCCGGAAATACAGATCCTCCCTGAATTGTCCCTCCTTGACCATTGTTTCCAGGTTGCGGTTAGTGGCCGCCAGGATGCGCACATTAATGGGCTTGGGCTTGCTGCCTCCCACCCGGAGCACTTCTCTTTCTTGGATCGCCCGGAGCAGTTTAACTTGAAAGCTGATGGGCAAATCGCCAATCTCATCCAAAAATAATGTGCCGTTGTTGGCCAGCTCAAACATGCCCGCCTTGCCCTCGCGGTTAGCCCCGGTAAAAGCGCCCCGCTCGTAGCCGAACATCTCCGATTCCAGCAGGTTTTCTGGAATAGCCCCACAGTTGACGGTAATAAAGGGTCCGTTTTGGCGTTTACTGTTATTATGAATCGTTTTGGCAAAAACATCCTTGCCTACCCCGGATTCGCCCAGAATCAGCACCGTGGTATCAACACTGGCCAGGCGTACGGCGGTCTGTAATAATTCCTGCATTTTGGGGGAGTTAAAAACCAGCCCTTCCTGGTTTAATAGCCGCCCCCGCAGCTCGTTAAGCTCATCCTGGTAGCGCTCGCTCATTTCCTTGGTTTGCCTGAGCTGTTCCCGCAGTTCATTAAGCTCGGTGAGGTCACGAATGTTGATCACAATACGCTCAGTTTCCCCCTCCTGGTTCTGCACGGGGCTGCCGGTGATTAAAAACTGGTCCTTTTCCACTACGGTAACGGGTTCACCTGCAGCGAGCACTGCTTCGACGATGGAATGGGTATAGACTCCTTTTTTAATCAGATAGTCCATAGGCTGGCCTTGAATTTTGGCCGAAGGTATACCGATGATTCGCTCGTGTGCCTGATTTGCCCTGATAATCAGACCATCGGCATTAGTAATGATAATGCCGTCGTAGGAGGACTCAATGATTAGCTCTAGCTTTTTGTTTAATTGTTTAACTGAATCCAATTCTTCCGAAATAAACTCCAATTCGGAAATGTCCTGGAATATAGCCACAGCACCGACAACTTGTCCGTTTTCGTAAATAGGACTTTGGTTAGTCAGGTAGGTGCGGTTGCCCTGGGTATAGGTCATGGATAATTTAAACTCTTTGCGGCTCCTGCCGTCCTTTAATACATCCAACAGTCCCTGTAGGCTAATCACTTCAGGCAGATGACGTCCCATGGCCGAGCTCTTGGGCAGCCTGGTCATTTTTTCCGCAGCCTGGTTGTACAGGCGGATCACGCCGCTGTTATCGATGGCGATAATGCCATTATTCACTGAATCTAAAATAGTATCTACCTGCAGTTGTATGGAGTTGGCCTTGTTTAATAGTTCACACCCCACCCTGGTTTTGGCCAGGAAGCCGCACAGGCGGTTGTCCTGGTTAACCACGGGAAAAGCCTGCCCGTGTATAGCCCAGACGTTAGCCCAGGAATCATTTTCGCCAATGGTCTGCACCGGGCTTTGCATAATATCGGCTACTGTGGTGGCCGGCTCAAAAACCTTTGCTCCCCATTCAATGAGATCATTTCTGGTCACCATGCCGATAATTTCCCCGTTTGGGCTTAGCACCGGCAGGCCGGTAATTTTATGCTGCCGGATCAGTTGCCAGGCCTCTGCCGCTGGCTGCTCGGGACGCAGGTTGACGCTTATTGGCGTCATAATCTTGTTAACCAGCATTATTTTAACCCCCTGTGATGTGCTGCAATATATTTAAAAATTGCTTGCCGGTGTCCCCGGTCACAGATATATGTAATTACGCATAGTATGTATTTCTGCATAACCTGTACAAAACCTGCTGTGGTTTAATAATTATTTACTGCCTGAATGCTGGAAGGGCTCAGCCGTTGTTAAACAAAAAAGTGAACCGGGGATGCGTCAGGTTCACTACTGGTAAGGTTATTATATGTGGATCTGTTATTACATGGTTCTTGGTGTTAAACGGCGGGTGATTTCAGCCAGCTCGTTGGCAAAGCTGGACACGGGCATGCCTTCGGCGATCCCTTTATCAATATTTTTCAGGCGGGTAAAAGTATCTGCATCAGAGCTTACAAAAACGTTTTTAATGCCGGTCTCAGTGCCTTCAACTTGCTTAATTACCGCGTCTTCAACTGTTTTAGTTTGCTCATTTTCCAAATTAGCTTTGATATCCAGACCAATATAAGCTGTATTCCCAGCCACCACCACGGTGGAGCTTTTCACCCCGTCCACCTGGTCTACTGTCCTGGCTATGTCCCTGGCCTGCTGCAGGGCTTCATCATTGGCCTGGTTGGCATTGTTTGTGTCGGTTTGGTTCTGGTTGGGGACCGGCTGGGTGGGTCCTGGTTTTCTAGCTTCTGAACAGCCGCTCAAAATAATCAGCGCAGTGATGAACAGCGCCACCAACAGGGTGGATAACTTTGTGGTATTCATTTTAACGCACTCCTTTTGTAAATAGTTTCTCTTAGAATGCGAAAAATGATTAAATAATATTCAAAAGAACGAAATGCAAAGAGGTGCGAATATGAAAACAGCCCCAACTTATAGGAAATAAGGAGGGGCTGTGGGTTTATTTATTTCTTTCCAGTACATTGTGCCATTCTTCCTTGTCCAGGAAACTTCCTGCAACATTGGCCTCCATGGCCAAAAACATTTGGTAGGGTACTGTAAATGACAAGATGTCCTTATCCACATGCTTGCGGGCCGAAATATCGATCAGCCCGATGATGGCCCGGGGTTTTTCTCGATGTGCTTCTTGATAGGGGATAATACCAATGCTGTGGCAGCCCGCACCAAACGGCACAACTACGTTCTCATTGGTTTCCCGGTCGTAATTGGCCATAACCGCCAGAGCGGAAATTTGGTCCGGATTGGCCAGGAAAACAATGTTTTGGGGTGTCTCTCCCGCTGCTAAACTGTCCAGCGGTTTAAAAACGACATAATCGGTGGGTACATCTGTCATGGGCAGGCATTCAACGAACTTTTTGGCTACGGCAGGGTTTTTCAGGTAGCCTTCGCCATGTTCCAGAGTAGGCATATTTTTCACTATATTATTGCCTATCTCGGATTGGCAAAAGTCCTGGTTGCCAGTGGAAAGGAAATACTCAATCCCACCGGGAAAGTTGATGTAAGTATTGCCAAAGCCTAAACCGACGCCACCACCTTGACAACCAAAGGTTTTCCGGTCAAATACGGCAGTTCTGCCTTTGGCTGCCGCGCTGAGCATAGCTACTACACAGCCCCAGCGACTTTCTTTAAATTGCAGGGCCGGCTCTGGTTTTTCGTTGGTGAACACTACTGCTACGGGTGCATACTTGAGCTGAATGGCCTGGGCTAATTTACTCTCCATATGTTAAACCACCCTTCCTTTCTTATTGTTAAGCATTATTGGGGTAAGAAATGCGGTTATGAGGCGCCTGAGCAAGTTATTATCAGGTTTTCTACAATTTTATGAAAATCCCTGCCGGATGTATCAAAGGCAGTACCTGGTTAATTCATTGCGGAAAAATTAACCTTAAGGATAAAGGTTAACTTCCTAGTTATGTCGAATAATATTGGCAAAATATAAAGGGGGAGTAGCATGTTGCATAAGTTAAAAATGCTTTTAGTTACTGTGCTGGTGGTTGTTTTCGGTTCCCTGGCTCTGGCCGGGTGTGGTGGAGAAAAACAGGAAAGCGGCAAAGATGGCGACATCCAGGGAGTAACTGCGGGGCAAAATACGCAAGACACGGAGAAGGAACCAGCAGCGGATTTATTCGCTAAAGGGCAGAAAATTGAGGGAATGACCTGTGATTATGTTTTAACGGCGTCCGGCACCACTATGCAGGGCAAAATGTGGGTGCAGGGCGATAAGGTGAAGCATGAAACCTCAGCTCAGGGTGAAAAAGTGATTATGCTTTTTGACGGCAGTGCTTTTTATATGTACAACCCGGCGCAAAATATGGCGCTCAAATATACTGAAGAGGACCTGCCAGGGGGAAGCGAGGAAGTAGATACACCCTTTGATTTCACGGAGGAAGCTAGTGATGAACTAATTACTGAACTGGAAACTGTGGACTTAGAAGGGCATAAATGCAGGGTCCTTTTAGTTCAAGAAAAAGATTCTAAAGATGAAGTAAAAATGTGGGTGCGGGAGGATTACGGTATCCCCGTGCGCGTAGAAGCTTCGGATGAGAATGGTGGCAAGACGGTTATGGAGTATAAGAATGTTGAGGTGGGAGCTCTGCCGGCGTCCACATTTGCTTTGCCTGATGGTGTGCAAGTGCAGGATATTAGTGATATGATGAGCCAGCTACAGCAGGGTGCCGGCAACTGAGCCGGTGCTTACAACGAAAAGGTCGCCAAGCTTTTTTATAAGGATGGGTGTCTTGGTGACCTTTTATGCTTTATGGTAAATTGTTTATATAACGGGTTGCATGCTGATTATATGACTTAGTATGATTAGACTTGCTTAATCTAAATAACGAGGTGCTTGGTGATGTGTGCGGATAAGACTTTTTGGGAAAAAGCAGTTGAATTTCACGGGCATGCCTGTCCTGGCCTGGCCGTAGGGTACCGGGCAGCGGAAATAGCGCTAGAGCGTCTCAAGTCAATGCGCTCGGCCGACGAGGAGCTAGTGGCCATTGTGGAAAATGACGCCTGCGGGGTCGATGCCATTATGGTGTTGACTGGCTGTACCCTGGGTAAAGGTAACTTGCTCTTCCGTGACCTGGGCAAGCAGGTGTATACCTTTGGTAGCCGCAGCAGCAACCGGGCGCTGCGCATCTCTGTGGATGATACCAGGGTGCACACATCCGACCCGCAAAAGGACCAGCTGCGGGACAGGGTTTTAGCCGGCACGGCCACCAAGGAGGAACTGGCGCAATTCGAACACGAGCGGAGCCAGTGGATCGAGCAACTGCTGCACATGCCCGAGGAGGAGTTCTGCAAGGTGGAGCAGATTGATTTCCAATTTCCCTCTAAGGCGCAGGTGTTCCCTTCCGTGCAGTGTGCCCGATGCGGGGAAAATGTGATGGAGCCTCGTGCTCGGGTGCGGGACGGTAAGTTTGTCTGCTTGGATTGCTTCGAAGATTACACCCGGGGATGGTAATAGGGACGGTCCCAGCTACCAAGTATAACCTCCAAAGCTGGGACCGGTGATGTCTTGTTTTACTGTTAATTTGTTTTATACATGGGCGGGGTAATTAAATAGGATTTTAATTTACCGTATTCGATAAATTTATCGTATAGTTTTAGCCTCTCAATTAAAAAAGTCAAAAACATCTCTCTGATGTTAGGGGAAGTGCTATGCATAAAAGCCATGGTATGCGTAGGTAAAAATGAGTCTTTATTTTAGCAAAATTACCAACAATTTGTATGCTTTCTAGAATATCTCATTTTACTATCAGAATATCCCACACATAAAAACGTCGGATACATTTATATATTGCTGCCTTTCTTTGGTAGATTTACCGATCTCCCTAATTTTTTAAATTTTATCCATTATATCGACCAAAAGAAATACCTTCTTTGGGTTAGATATATTTTGTTTATTATATGTTGTTTATTCAGTTACTTATATTTGCCTGTTAGCGCTCCTTTGGTTTATAAACTAGAGCGAAATGGAGATAATGCACAATATAGGGTTATTGTTTCGTATTTTAGGTGCTCACGGTGCTTGCCTTTAGCGCCTTGGATGAAATACTATCATCCTATGAGTTAGCACTCGTCTGGGATGAGTGCTAACAATAGGAGGTTAAACTTAACCAAAACTAAACGAGAACAGACCTTTACAAACAGGAGGGAATATAAATGGTTGAAGAAGCTGATATCAAACAACAACAGACGTTGGAATTTCAGGCCGAAGTCAAGCAAATGCTGGATATTGTGATTAACTCCCTTTACACCGACCGGGAAATATTTCTACGGGAGCTGGTCTCCAACGCAGCCGATGCCCTGGAAAAATTAAGATACCGAACCATTACCGATAAAGAAGTAGCAGACCCAAACCTGCCGTTTGAGATCACCATCGAGGTTAATGAGCAGGATAAAACTTTGACCATCAGCGATACGGGTACCGGTATGACCGGGGACGAGCTGGTGGAAAACCTCGGCACTATTGCCCGGTCTGGCTCCAAGGCTTTTTTACAGCAGCTGGCTGAAGCGGAACAAAAGGATTTGAACTTAATTGGCCAGTTCGGGGTGGGCTTTTACTCCGCCTTTATGGTGGCCAAGCGCGTGCGGGTGCTGACGCGCTCCTTTGTGCCTGGTGAGGAAGGCTGCGAGTGGGTATCTGACGGCGTGGGCAACTACACTATTGACCAGGCGCCGGGTCTTACCCGGGGCACCAGAATAATCCTGGAGCTTAAAGATGACGCCGGGGAGTTTGCTTCTCCCGATACTATTAAGCGTATCATTAAGCGCTACTCTAATTTTGTGCCCTTCCCCATTATTTTAGCAGGCGAAAAGATTAATACGGTACAGGCCATCTGGGTGCGTAACAAAAATGAAATCACGGACGAGGAATACACCGAGTTTTATAAGTTTATCGCCAATGCTTATGATGAACCTTATTACCGGCTGCATTTTTCCGCTGATGCACCCCTAGCCATCAATGCGCTGTTATTTGTACCCCAGGAAAACCTGGAACGTTATGGTTTTGGTAAAACCGAGCCCGGGGTGGCCCTGTATTGCCGCAAGGTGATGCTGCAACAAAAAGCCGAGGGGATCCTGCCCGAGTGGCTGCGTTTTGTCAAAGGTGTAGTGGACAGTGAGGACATTCCCATTAATATTTCCCGGGAAACCATGCAGGATAGCGCCCTGATGGGCCGACTGCGCAAGGTACTGACCGGTCGCTTTCTCAAATTTTTAGGCGAGCAGGCCAAGGCCGATCCGGATAAGTACGGCGAGTTCTGGGAGAAGTTCGGTATTTTCCTTAAAGAAGGTGCTGCTTCAGATTTTGTCTACGGTCAGGATATTGCGCCGCTGCTGCGCTTTGAGTCTTCCAAATCTGAGTCTGGCAAGTACATTTCCCTGGATGAATACCTGGAGCGAATGCCGGAAAATCAAAAGCACATTTACTATATTAACGGGCCGACCCGGGAGGTCATTGAAGCCGGCCCGTACCTGGAGGCCTTTAAATTGCGGGATATGGAGGTGCTTTACACCCACGAGCCCGTGGATGATTTTGTGCTCACTAATCTGGCTCAGTACAAGGAAAAGAAACTGGTTTCCGCCGACCAGCCCGAGCTGGATTTGCCGGATATCGAGTCTGACCGGGCTGACGCAGGAGACGCCGGCAAGCTGGAGGGCCTGGAAATGAAGAATTTACTGGCCTTTATGAAGCAAGCCCTGGGAGATAAGGTCAGCGAGGTGCGGGAATCCAAGCGCCTGGTGGACAGCCCGGCGGTGCTGATTAATATGGATGAGGGCATGACCAGCAGCATGCAGCGGGTGATGCAGACGCTGCATAAGGAATTCGGCGGTATGGGGCTCGGCCAAAAGGCGTTGGAGATCAACCCCGGCCACAAGCTGGTCAAGGGGCTGGAAACATTGCGCCAGAAGGATGCCGATTTTGCTGCCCTGGCTGTAGAGCAAATTTACGACAACGCTCTCATTGCTGCAGGTCTGCTCACCGACCCCCGGGATATGGTGGACCGCATGTACCGCATTCTGGAGCGGGCACTGGCGGAATAGAAGCCGGTTGCTGAACTTGCATGTGCATAATTAACAATTACGCTGTTGGCCTGATGCCGGTATTACACACCGGAGTCAGGCTTTTTTATCGTTTTGGCAAATTTTAGATAGCATAAATTAAATTTTCTAAAAGTACAGGCATCGGTCAGGGCGGCCCAGGGATATAATCTTTTGTTTATGGGAATTTTAAAACAATAGTAGCATGTTTTTTAACCTACCTGGAGGAGCCTTATGACAAAAACCGAATTCAAACGACTGCCCAAGCATATAGGAGTAATCCCGGACGGGAACAGAAGGTGGGCTGTGGGCAAAGGGCTGCCCAAACAAGCCGGTTATCAAAACGGTCTGGACCCTGGCATGATGCTGTATGAGCTGTGTGTAGAGCTGGGTATTCCAGAGCTGACCTTTTATGGCTTCACCCAGGATAACACCAAGCGTCCGGCAGAACAGACCAGGGCCTTCCAGCAAGCCTGCGTAGATGCTGTGGATATGCTGGCTAATCGGGATGCCTCCCTGCTGGTCATGGGCGATTATGATTCACTTCTTTTTCCACCGCAGCTGCGGGAATACAGGCAAAGAAAAACCTTTGGCCGAGATTTAATTAAAATAAATTTTCTGGTTAATTATGGCTGGAAATGGGACTTGCATCATTTCCTCAATGCAGAGGCAGACAGCAGCTGCAGTGCCAAACGACATATTTTACAAACTATAGCCTCCCGCGATATCTCCCGCATTGATTTAATTATTCGCTGGGGCGGGCGCAGAAGGCTCAGCGGCTTTTTACCTGTGCAATCAATATATGCTGATTTTTACGTGGTGGAGGATATGTGGCCTGATTTTCAAAAAGAGCATTTTTATGAGGCATTGCACTGGTACGAGAATCAGGATATCACCCTGGGCGGATAAGTGGCTGGGCTTCCAAGAACAGCTCCAGGTACCGAAAAATAATCATTCTTTATTCACAGTTTAGACACTATTGCTGGGCATACTAAAACCAGCGCTGTAGAGCTGTTCAAGGCTATGGCGCAATAAATCAATAGGAGGTGAAGAAGCCTGTTTTTGCAGTTGTACGGCGCCAGCGAAAGGCTGAGCTGCCGCAGGCTCGAGCAACTGCCTCTCACCGGTAGCCTTTCCAGGCTCATACCGGTGGGAAAGAAACCAGCAGCAATGTATTGCGGTTTCAAAACAGGTAGCGCTGATGAAGAAGAGTATATTGTGTTTAACCTTGACTCTGCTTTTGCTATGCGGAATGGTCCAGGTAGCTGCGGCTGCCGGCACGGGTTGCGGTGGCGGACCTCACCGGCCAGGCAGTGGTGAGTGGGTTAGCCCTGTGGAGGTTTTAAACCTCACCGACCAACAACTGACCAAAATGCGGGCAGTTAACCAAAACAGCTACGAGCAAATCCGCGAGCTGCGCATCAAGCTGATGGACAGCAGGCACGAGTTGGTGCAGCTGAGATTGCAGAAGCAACCTGACCAGTCTGCGGTAGACGCCAAAATTAAAGAAATCAATGATGTGCGTGAAAAACTTCACACTATTTCTCAGCAGGGCCGGCAGGAGTGCCAGTCATTGCTTACCAAGGAGCAGCAGGCTAAACTGCAAGAGCTTCCAGGCAAAAAGGGCAGTAGCTTCAGGGGCTGCCCTGGTACAGGCAAGGAACAGTAGTTAAGGACAATAATCAAGAGGGGCGAGGTTTATCGCCCCTCTTGATTATTGTTGGACATTATATTTATTATTACACTAAAAAAGCAGGTTATTTGCGTATTTAAATAAATATTTAAATAAATATGGTAGGACTTTGTTTATTAGGTATATGATGGTGGCTTGTCCCATTTGTGGTAATTACCCTAAAGATAAAAAACTATATTATGACCAGATTACCGTCTACTTGGAGTCCACCTTTCACCCTGGGGACGTTAAGTAGGCCTGGTAATATAAAAGGAATGTCACCGGCATTCCTTTTATGAACGCGTAAAACACGCACTTAGCATAATCTAACGGCCAATAAAAACCATGGCTCAAAAAGCCTAAAAAGGAATTCGCCCCATGTATTTCGAAGATCATCAGAGGAGATACTTAAATATTTGAATAATTAATGGAACAAAATAAGCCGGCTATCGTATATAATATATATGTCGGTTAGTTTGTCCATGTGTGGCGTGTAATGCTAGAAAAACCATATTCCGAAGGGATTGAAGAATTTGCGGTTAAAAAACATGTTTATCTTGCTGACCTTTGTTGCTTGTTGGGTATTCTATGCGCCACAGGCCTTGGCTGGTGTGGAAGTTTATGTGACCGGGAAAAGTGTTTCATTTGATGTCCCTCCGGTCGTTGACACCTCTTCGAACCGGACGCTGGTTCCCTTCCGGCATATATTTGAGGCTTTAGGTGCCGAGGTGTGGTTTGATAGCCGCGCGAATGCTGCTTTTGGCAAAAAAGGTGATCTGACCATCGAGCTACCGATGAATCAAAAAGTTGCATACAAAAATAATGAGCAAATCCAACTGGATGTGGCCACTCAGGCCGTTAACGGCCGGACGATGGTGCCGCTGCGTTTTATTAGCGAATCACTGGGTTGCCAGGTGGATGCACACAATACGACCGATGGTTTAAGAGTGGATATAGCTTGGCTGGAGCCTAGCCAGCCGGAAGAAACCTTGTCCAATGAGCGCACTCTATCGGAAATCAACATTTCAACCAGTGATACAGAATTAGTCATTGAACTAACCGTTAAAGATGGTTTGAACAAGGTATTTACGCTGCGTAGTCCGGACCGCCTGGTGCTTGACCTGCAAAATACCACTAACAGGGCGGCTGAAGAAGTAAACCTGGATCATCCGCTGGTGTCTGCTATTAGGACAGGCCAGTTAAATAATGAAACCACCCGGGTGGTTTTGGATTTAAAAAGTGTGGTCAGCTACCATTTTGAAAAAAATAACGACTCCCTGCTCATTAAGGTAGCCGACGAACTGTCCGCAACAGCTGATGTCACTATAACTGACGAACCGGCCGGCCGGCCCGCACAGCCGATGCTGGTAGCCGATGAGCAATTAATTATCCTTGATGCCGGGCACGGCGGCAGAGATATTGGGGCTACCGGTGTTTCAGGAAAGTATGAAAAAGACCTGGTGTTAGCTATAACCAATCAATTAAAAGCCACACTGGAGGATGAAGGTTATAAGGTGATACTAACTCGGTCGGACGATACTTATGTGTCGCTTGATGAGCGGGTAGCTATAGCCGACCGGACCAATGCATTTGCTTTTGTCAGTGTTCATGCCAACAGTACGGCTAATGCTGCCATCCAGGGGCTGGAGGTTTTTAAATATTATGACTCCGACAGCCGACTGGCCCAGCATGTGCTGGAGGGGATACTTGAGCGGACCGGTCAGAACAATCGAAAAGTTAAGGAAGCAGGTTTCTACGTGATTAAAAATACACTGATGCCTGCGATTCTGATAGAGACCGGGTTTATCAGCAATAGCCAGGAGGAAGCATTTCTTTGGGATCCTAAAAACCAGACGGATATTGTGGAAGGTATCGTGGCGGGAATTATGGCTTACCAGGGCAGGTAACAAAGCCACTATTCTTTAGCTGGTAAATGGAGCACTTGCTTAGATAATAAGTAGCAAGATGTTATAAAAGCCTGTAGATATTGATGATACAGGCTTTTATTAACTGAAATAGCTTTCCATTTATTTCAAGATACACATGTTCTAGCGAAATGAAGAACTTAATGGCGGAATTTGCGATCGAAACATTGACGTATTCAAAGGTTTTTAGCCAGTAATGCTGAAAAATATGTTATTAGTATTAAAATATTAAATGTAAGTTTAGCTTTTGTGCCATATAACTTCTTTATATTAAAGCTTTGCGTGGTGTGATATGATCCAGATATTGCTATTTTATCTGCAGGGAATTCCAGAAATGACGGGTGTTGTGGCATGTGGCCTGGCTTTGGCCAGGGTAAAACTGCGCTGGAGGGTGATCCTGGCTTTTGCCTGCGTTTTAGCAACGGTAATTTATATAATTAGGAACCTGCCGGTCACCTTTGGGCTGCATAGCGTAGCGGCGATTTTATTAATGGCGCTGCTTATCGCCCGGTTTACCAGGGTGCCGCTTTCCACAAGCTTTATTACCGCGTTTGCCGGTTTTGCCCTTTTGGCGTTACTGGAGGTGAGCGTATATGAAATAGTCGGACAACTTTTAAATGTTGAATCCAGCTATTTTGTATTTACTCCTTATACGCGAATGTTGATAGGGTTGCCCCAGGCCATTATACTGATTGTCATTGCGCCGATTATTGCCAGGTACCGAAAACCTCTGGAAGGTATGTGGAAAATATGAGTTATTTATCCTTTAGTAGACGTTGGGCAGGTTATTTAAGTCGTCAAACCAACCTCCCGGCGGAGCAGGAAATTATTCTGACCTATATTATTGAGGTGTTGGTCTTAAACTTTTTGAATGTTTTTTTAACACTTCTGGTGGGAGCATTCCTGGGAGTACTGCCCGGGACCGCAGCTTGTTTGGTTACAACTGCATTATTCAGACATATTGCCGGAGGAGCCCATTCCAATTCCCCCCTGCGCTGTGCTGCAGTCACCATTGCTGTGTTCCCCTTACTTGCCCTGTTGGGCACCTCTATTAGCCGCTTGGGCCAGGGGGCGGTTGATATACTATCGATTGTGGCTTTTGGGGTGGGAATGATGGCTATGATAGTGCTGGCTCCGGTAGATTCTGCAGCCGCCCCCATTATCTCTCCTGTCCGGAGAAAAAAACTAAAATATGCCTCCGTTGCTTTTGTGATGTTGGTGATTGTCGCAGCACTGTGGTTCAGGGACAGTCAGTGGCAGTACGCTGAAATGGTTAGCACCTGTGTTGCCTTAACGTTGCTTTGGGTTAGTTTTATGCTTACCGGTTGGGGACATGGATTCATGGCCGTTATTGATGGTATTTCATTAAGGAAAAGATAGGAGGTGAAACAATGAAAAAGGTTAAAGCACAATTGTTTGTCCTCGTGGTTTCTGCGCTACTGTTTTTGGCCAATGCCACTGCTGTCTTTGGGGCGAGTTGCGCGTTTAGCTCATACCAGACCGAAGTGCCTGAAACACTGAGGAAATAAAGAAAAATGAATATTTTGGTGTTATTATGTTTTGGCTATTTTAGTTAGGGGTGGTGATTCCACCCCTTATTTATGAAGTGTTCTTTAAAGAAGGTGAAAAGCATGGCAAAGGACAATGTTTCCCACAGGGAAAAAGAACTACAGGAATATCTGCTTACTACGCATATGCTTTGCCTGCTGATTGTAATATCTTCACTGGTGCTTGGTAATAAATTTTTCGTATCGGACCAGATGTACCCGCTAAACAATGTGCGTTTATTTGCCGTAGCCGGGCTAGTAACACTGTACCTTCTAATTCTTTTAAAAACCAGAAGTAATTCTCTATTGGATGATATTCATGCCATGTCGTTTGCCAAGGCAGTTTATTTGTCTTTTCCCCTGTTGCTGACGATAGTTGCCCTGCTGGCTACAGATGATAGCATTAATAACATTGAAACCATCCTGCTGCTGCCTGTTCTAGTAGCTGCTTCTATGACCGGTAAAGCAGGCGGGTTAGTTATGTCTACTTTGTGTGCGCTTGGGTTGGTTCTTTATAACACCTATACAAACAGCTTGAATATATACCAGGCCGGGGAAGAAAACTTACTTTTTATT
Organism: Desulfoscipio geothermicus; assembly: GCA_016841905.1. Classification (GTDB taxonomy): domain Bacteria; phylum Bacillota; class Desulfotomaculia; order Desulfotomaculales; family Desulfallaceae; genus Sporotomaculum; species Sporotomaculum geothermicum_C. Next base: position 16,257 of record JAENYF010000006.1, read on the forward strand.
GGTATGATGTATATAATGGGCTGGCTTGTGGGCGGGCTGACCGATATGGAGTCTAACAACCGCAAGCATTTAAACCAAAGTCTGCGCTCGTTAAAGGAGGAAATTGCCACCCGGGAGAAAGCCGAAGAACAGCTCAGAGTACTTTCCAGCGCGGTGGAGCAAAGTCCGGTGATGGTGGTTATAGCAGACACCGATGGCAAGATACAATATGTCAATAGTAGTTTTACCAGTATTGCCGGCTATTCCCTCGCAGATGTTGCCGGTAAGGAGATTGTTGAATTAATGGGTGAAGGGAACAAGCAACTGGAGCAGCTACCTGGAAGCATGAAAGACAGCGGGGAATGGAAAGGTGAAATCACCGGTTTAAAAAAAAATGGTGAGTATTATTATGCCAATACGCACTTTTCCTCCTTAAAGGACACAACGGGTAGGATAACTCATGTTTTAGGGATTGCTGAGGATATCACCGTGAAGAGGCAAATGGAACAGGATATGGCCAAACTGGATCGCTTGAACCTGGTGGGGGAGATGGCGGCCGGTATCGGACACGAAATTAGGAATCCCATGACCACAGTGCGCGGCTTTTTGCAGCTGTTGAGCGGCAAGGAGGATTGCCGGAATTACGAGGAATATTTTAATTTGATGATCGAGGAACTGGACCGGGCTAATTCGATAATTACGGAATATCTTGCTGTGGCCAAGGACAGACCCGTTAATTTAAAAATGCAAAACCTTAACAGCCTGGTGAAGGCGATGATTCCGCTGCTCAATGCCGATGCCATGAACTCCGAGAAGAGCATCGAAGTTGATCTGCAGCCGGTACCTGACCTGCTGCTGGATGAGAAGGAAATCCGGCAGTTGCTGTTGAATTTAGCCCGCAACGGGCTGCAAGCCATGCAGCCCAAAGGCAGGCTGACGATACGAACTTTTATAAATAGGGATGCCGAAACGGTTTTAGCGGTGTCAGATCAAGGCTGCGGCATTGCTCCTGAGGTGCTGGATAAAATCGGCACCCCTTTTTTCACCACCAAGGATGAAGGAACCGGCCTTGGCTTGGCAGTATGTTTTAGCGTTGCCGCTCGGCATAACGCGAGCATAAAAATTGATACCGGTACAACGGGCACCACTTTTTATGTTGTCTTTAGGTAGCCGGGATAGCGATAATCTTCGATTGTTATGCTTATTTCCCTTCTGGTTATTTGCTTCGGGCAAAAAACATTAAAGTTTAATGGGGCATTTTATATACAGCACTGCCCATGTCATAATTTCTTGCAGGTATTAGTCCGATTTATTGCTTTTAAGGCTAATAGAAAGTAGAAGTATCATGGAAATAAGAAAGCGTGATTTTGAATTCAACCGGGAAGAGACCACAATACGTCAATGCAATTAACAATATCCAAGCTGAATCCGTATATACGAATTATTCATAGTTATAGCTAATCCTGAACCGCGAAAGTTGAGTTGTAAAATTCATTGACTTAAGATACTTATCCGGACACTTAAAGGTGTCCTTTTTGTTTGTTTGGAAATGTTTAGAGTTGTATTGTTAAATGCTATGCAGAAAAAGAACAGTAATATCACTAGCCGTAATGGATAATGAAATGAGACTTTAGTAGTATTACCAATAATAGAATGACTCTGCAAGTGGTTACAGATTGACTAATCTTTGAATATTAGCAGGGGAATCATCCGATGTCGAAAATCGGGCTTGAAAAACGAACATTAAAATGTGCCTTTTTACTGAAATAATTTTTTAAAATTACATGCTTTTATTTAAATAATAATTGTGCTAATATTAGAAAAAAATACTAATTTAGCATAAAAAATCATATTTTTTAGTTAAAGCTTAGATTTCCATTCGGAAAGATTCGGCATATTTATTGGATTGTGCAATAATGGATGGTGCAAAACAATGATTTTTACAAAAAACAATACTTCTTCTCACCAAGACTATCAAGCCGGTAATTCTTCCGTACCAACCGAAAAGGCAAACACCAAAATGTTATTGCTGGCTGTGATCCTATTAGTAGTAATTATGGCTTATACAGGAATCTTAAACTACATGACCTTTATGGGTGATTTTAACAAGTGCCTGGTAAATACTTATTCCGTTGCTGGCAATGAACTGGTCAGGAAAATTGAATATGCCCTCAGTTATGGTAAGCCAATCGACAATTTTTATGGTATGAGCGATACCTTGAGCGAGTTAAAAGAAATTGTTGAAGACGTCGAACAAGTAAATATAATTTCACCCAACGGAGAAGTATTATATGATTTAAACGGTTTTGTAAATAATGAAAAGTTGCCCGAAGAGTTATTAAAAATAGCCGATTTTCAGCAGGGTATGATAAATGACCGGTGCAGCTACCAAGCCTTTGAAGAGAAGCATCATATTTTTTTAAAAATATTCGGACCTGATGATAAATTGGTGGCTGCTTTGGAAATGGTTTTGCCTGAGCATTCATTTCAAAGTTTTGATGATGATAAAAATAAACTAATTTTATACCTAGCAGGGGTAGTATTAATAGCATTTTTTCTATTGTACATATTTTCAATAAAAACCAATTCGTTAACTTCGGGTAGAAACAATAAAAGGGTTCTTGTTACTCTTATTGCTATATTAGGATCGGCTCAGCTGTTCTATTGCGGTATTAATTATTTTCTTTTTAAAGACGCTTACGGGGACTTAGCCCTGCAAAGTAAAAACTTTGTCGAGAATACGGTGGCTAAAAATATAGAAACCGTTTACAGTATGGGTATCAGTTTGGAAGATGTTGACGGCGTAAGGGAATATTTGGAAAACATAAAAAACGGTTTACCCCTGCTGGAAAGAATAGTTGTTATTGAACCCGGATCAGGTGTTGGTGCTGGTACAGTTGTATTTGATGTGGCAAAATCCCAAGAAGTTGCCCTGGTCAGTGCACAGGTTTCCGCTGCTTATATTGAACAGCTAATGTTTGAAATTTTACTGGACATGCTAACCGTCTTGATCATTTCATTCTTTTTCATGATTGAACTAACCCTGTTGGCGACTATGCTATTGGGTGGCAGAAGTGTTCCAAAACTCTCCCATGCTCCCGGGTTAATTAGAGGTTTAATATTTATTGTGAGTATTGGTATTTATATGTCCATCACCTTTGTCCCCATTGTAATGCAGGGTTTATATCAACCTATTGGTAATTTGCCCCGGGACGTGGTGCTGGGATTGCCCATTTCTGCCGAAATGATGGGTGGTATACTAGCCATTGTCATGGCTGGGCTAATGATCGATAAAAGGGGCTGGAGAGCTGTTTTTTATGCCGGTTTACTGTTTTTAATAGTGGGCAATTCGTTTTCCGGTCTAAGTTCCAATGCCGTTGCCTTTATTATTTCCAGAGCAATAGCGGGCCTGGGACTTGGTTTTATATTAATGACTTTGCGTAGTCTGGCAGTCTCTTTGCCCGAAAGGAGTATTGCCATTGCGGAGTTTTCGGCAGGTTCCATAGCCGGGTTAAATTGTGGTGCGGTTATCGGAGGATTGCTGGCCGATAGGATTGGATACCAGATGGTTTTTTGCGTATCGGCAGTCATGTTGCTCTTTTCCTTTATTTATATTTACAGGTTGATGGCGGATATAGAAATTGAACACAGGGTAACCAGTGAAATCTCAGCTTGGAGCAAGTTTGTTAATTTTATATCTGATAAAAACGCATTGTTTTTTTTAATGTTAATTTTCGTACCATACTTTATTGCAGGGGCATTTTTGGATTATTACTTCCCACTGTTTGCTAAAGGGTATGACCTTACCCAGAGTGATATCAGCCGGGCTTTCTTGTTAAACGGGTTGTGCGTTATTTATTTTGGCCCGGTTTTAACCAGGTTGGCTACTCGCTACCTGGGAGATAGAAGAGGTATTATCTTTTCTTCATGTATAGTTGTTTGCGCGCTGGCTGTTTTTATGCTTTGGGGCACTATTCCCGCGGCTTTTGTGACGGTTATTTTACTGGGTATTGCCGACAGTTTCGGGGTGGCCATGCAGACAAGTTATTTTTTAAATTTAAAGTCCGTACGGGATTTGGGAATTAATAAGTCAATGGCTTATTTCAGTGTTATGGTCAATACTAGCAGGATGGCAGGACCCATTATCTTTGGTTTCACTCTTGTCCTGGGTATGAGAATGGGAGTGGGCTTGATTACCGGGTTTTTATTGGCTTTGCTGCTTTTATTTATGCTTATCTCTAACCGGTATCAACAACTAAATAATTAACATAGGGGAAAAGAGGTCGGTGATATGTGGAAAATTATAAAAATGATGCTGGTCTGTCTATTTTTATGTACGTTAACGGGTTGTTTGAATGCTGACCTAGCTAAACAAAGGGAAAAAGAGGCAGGCCAAGGAGACAACATTATTATTGGGGTTCCTGTTCCCCGCGAGTTTACAGAAAAAAACACCGGTTTTTTAAAGGGTGTAGAATTAGCCTTTGAGGATATCAACTTGCGGGGTGTAAATGATAAAAAAATTAAGTTGGAGATTGTTGATGACCGGGGAGTATTTAAAGACGCGGTGGATATAGCCCAGGGCTTTTCAGAAAACACCCGTATAACGGCAATAATCGGGCATTGGTATTCGGATATTTGTATCCCGGTGTCGTCTATATATGAAGAAGCCGGCATGCTGGTAATCGTTCCTACTGTTTCTAACGCGGAGCTTGCCGAAAACAATTACCGGTACATATTCCAAAACATACCTAGTGACAAAAAAGTGGCCATGCATATGTGCCTGCATGCTAAAAATGAGGGTTATAAGAATATGGTAATTTATTATGAAGATAGCTCCTACGGGCGAAATCTGGCGGATGCCTTTGAACAGGAAGCCAAAGATAACGAAATAAAAATAGTTGACAGGTGCTCAGACATGATAAGTGAGCTCGATTTGAGAAGGGCACATGATAAATGGACAGCCCTGGATTTTGATGCGGTATTCCTGGCTCTGAACATGCCGGAAGCGGCCAAGTTTATAAAGACGTTCAGGAAACTTGATTCCAGCAGTCCCATTTTATCCGGTGACGGTCTGGATGTAAGTAATATAGTGGAGGCCCTGGGGGAGGAAGGCGAGGGCGTTGTGATGGCCACTATATATAACCCTATGGACCAAAGACCGGAACTAAGGGATTTTAAAGAACGGTACCGGCAGAAATATTGCGAGGAACCTGATGTGTGGGCCATACAGGGCTATGATTCTTTGCAACTGATTTCTCTGGCAATTGAACAAACGGATAGTTGTTCACCGGCGGTGTTGGCAGATTACCTGAAGGATATGAAATCCATGAATCTAGTCGCCGGAGATGTATCCTTTAACGAATATGGGGAAATTCAGGGCAGAGAAGTATATAAGAAAAAAATAGTAAACGGCGAGTTGAAATATATTAATTGACGATAAAGCTTGGGGGAGGTGCAGCATTATGGCTGAAAATAAGGTTTTCCGAAAAGTATCCCTGGACCGCTTGTCTTCGCCGGAAGAATTGGACCAGCGGTTAACAGTTACATCGCCAACAGGCTGGCTGGCTTGCCTGGCAATTATCATGCTGGTTGTAACGGGCATTATTTGGGGAATTTTCGGGAGAATACCCGACAAGGCCATGGGTCAAGGAATTATTATATCCAGTGGCGGCGTAACCAATGTGATTCCCCGTGTCAGTGGCCAGATAACTGATGTTAGTGTCCGGGAAGGTGATTATGTGGTAAAGGGCGATGTAATCGCCAGGGTGGAACAAACGGATATTACCCAAGAGATAAATAAACTTAAAGTAGATCTGGAAATTATCAGGGAATTGGACCCGAATAACCCCTTGCACAGAGAGGATCAGCTGGCTTTAAGTACATACGGGCAAATAGCAGAATTTTTAAGGGATATAGAATATGCCAGGACAAGCCTTGATGTCCAGAGAGCCAATTTAAGTTCTGCCGAAAAAAACCGGTCTATACAACTGGAACAGGCTAGATGGGAACTGGATCAGGCGACCTTGCAGCTAGAAAAGGCAAAGGTGGATTACGAGAACTTAAAATACTTGTATGATAATGATGGCGTATCAGAACAGCAATTTAAAGATTCCGAGCGCAATTATATACTGAGTCAATCAAGCCTGCAAAACAAGAAAGAGCAACTGCGGAATCTGGAATTGGAAGACAATGAATACATCCGGTCCCAAGTTCGGCAATCAGAAAAAAATTTGGAAGTTTTGATACAGACATTATATAAAATCAAGTCTTCAAAAGAAAAGGAACTAGAAACGGAAATTGCCAGATTACAGGAACAACTTGTTGTTAATAGCGATATCACAGCAGGTGTTTCAGGGCGTGTAGTGGAGTTACAGGTTAAAAAAGGTGACCTGGTCCAAGCGGGTAGCAATGTTTGCAGTATCGCCAGGGAAGAAGGTGAAGGCGAATCGTTGGAAGCCGTGGTGTTCATACCGGTGGAGAAGGGGAAAAAGGTACACCCCGGTATGGAGGTTAACATTTCTCCCACCACCGTTAAAAAAGAAGAGGACGGATATATGCTCGGGAACGTGAAATCAGTTTCCGAATACCCCGTCAGTGCCCAGGGCATGATGCTTACCCTGGGTAATCCGGAACTTGTCAACAAGTTGTTGGGCCAGAGTTCGCCGGTTGAAGTACAGGTAGAATTGATCAGGGATAGCAGTACGGTTAGCGGGTATAAATGGTCTACGCATGAAGGGCCGGACATGATCATAGATAGTGGCACTTTATGCATAGGGGAAGCTAAGGTAAGCGAACAGCGACCAATCAGTATGGTTATTCCGTTTATTAGAAAGATGTTCTTTGAATAATTCAGCGCTTGAGTATTGGGGTGATTGCCTTGGGGACAAATAGTGAGAGAAAAAAGGTTCCGTCTATACTTCAAATGGAAGCGGTGGAATGCGGCGCAGCTTCCCTGGCGATGATTTTTGCTTATTATAAAAAGTTTACCTCTCTGGAACAGTTGCGGGTTGACTGCGGGGTAACCCGGGACGGTGTGAAAGCAAGCAATATACTCAAGGCGGCCCGGAGACACGGTTTTGAAGCCAAAGGTTATCGCAAGGAACCGGAAGATCTAAGGGAAATGCAGCTGCCTGCCATTATTCACTGGAATTTTAACCATTTTGTCGTTTTGGAGGGCTTTGGTAAGGATAAGGTCTATATCAATGACCCTGGCAGTGGTCCCAAAGTTATTACATATGAAGAATTTGACCTGTCTTTTACCGGAGTTATCTTAACCTTTATACCCAGTCCAGATTTTCAGCCCAGCGGTCAAAGAACCAGTTTTATAACGTCTTTAAAAAACTGGGTTAAAGGTTCACAAACGGCCTTGGTGTATTTAGTTATTGTGGGCTTGTTGATGGTTATACCGGGGCTAATCGTACCTACATTTTCCAAGATATTTATCGACGATATCTTACTGGGCGGAAAGGGTGACTGGCTCAAACCTTTACTCTGGGTGATGGGGTTGGTGGTTGTTTTACAGGCTACACTCACTTGGTTGCAACAGCATTATTTATTAAGGATGGAAACAAAAATTGCCCTGACCAATGCGGGAAAATTTTTCTGGCATATTTTTAGATTACCTGTAATTTTTTTCCAACAGCGGTCCGCCGGTGATATCGCCAACAGAATGCGAAGCAATGACCAGGTAGCCGCCTTTTTATCAAGGGAACTGGCTGAGACGGTAATTGGCATGATGACCTTGGTTTTTTACTTGATTGTTATGTTGCAGTACAGCGTTTATTTGACTCTTATTGCCCTATTACTTGGCAGTATAAGTATTGTCTATCTGATTTACTCGTCCAACAAGATCGAAACAATGAATAAAAAGTTATTGCAGGATGCGGGCAAAGTAATGGGCTTTTCCATTTCGGGGTTATACATTATTGAAACATTAAAGGCTACCGGTTCCGAATCTGATTTTTTTGCCAAATGGTCTGGTTACCACGCCAAGCAAATTAATGCCCAGCAAAAGTTGGGCCAAAACACGCATATTCTGTTTCACCTGCCTAATTTTATGAAAGATTTTGCCGACGTGATCATTTTGTTCGTAGGTGGGATTATCATTATTAGCGGTAACCTGACCATAGGTTCTTTGATTGCTTTCCAAGGGTTGTTGGCGAACTTCATGAACCCGGTCAACAGTTTAACACAAATGGGCATGCGCATCAAACAGGTTCAGGGAGATATAAACCGCCTGGAAGATGTTTTTAAATATAAAGTTGACGAGAATGTCAGCCGGGAAATAATTGTTGAAAACGAGGATGATAAGTATAAAAAGCTTGAGGGGTATGTGGAAATAAAGGACTTAACCTTTGGTTATAATCCCTGGGATCCTCCCCTGATTGATAATTTTAACCTGACTTTAAAACCCGGCTCCCGGGTAGCACTGGTAGGCGGCTCCGGCAGCGGGAAAAGTACGGTGGCTAGGTTAATCACCGGCATTTACCAGCCCTGGTCGGGGGAAATACTTTTTGACGGGGTAAATAAGGACAAGCTGCCCCGAAACGTAATAACCAATTCGTTAGCTGTAGTTGACCAGGATATCAATATGTTTGACGGGACCATTAAGGAAAACCTGACCATGTGGGATAATACCATACCGGAAGCTGAAATTATACGGGCTGCCAAGGACGCTTGCATTCATGATGTTATCACCTCCCGGGATAAAGGATACGAGCACAGGGTACGTGAGGCCGGTGCGAACTTTAGCGGTGGGCAGCGGCAAAGGTTCGAAATAGCGAGGGCGTTAACCGACAATCCTTCAATATTAATCCTGGACGAAGCAACCAGTGCTTTGGACGTGCAAACGGAGAAAATGGTTGATGAAAACATCCGCCGCCGAGGTTGTACCTGTGTTATTGTCGCCCACCGTTTGAGTACCATCCGGGATTGTGACGAAATAATCGTCATGGATAAGGGGAAAATTGTTCAGCGCGGTACTCATGAGAAATTAAAGAACATTGGTGGACTATACTCAGAGTTAATACGTGCCAGTTAGTACTACAGCATAATTGAATGATTAGCGGGAGTAACAAAGTAAGCAATATTACGTTGTAGTATTAAAGTAAAGGATGGTTGAGCCATGGACTTATTAAGAGGCTTGGAATGCAAGGAGATAATGGCTGAAGGTAATAACCCTTTTCCCTTGGGCGCAGGTAAAATATGGATCGTAAAAGACGGGCAAGTTGATCTGTTTGTCACAAAAATCTCGGCCGGCGAAGCGGCCGGTCGTAGAAAATATTTATTTACCGCTGTAAAAGGGGACTTCCTATTTGGAGTCGAGCCCATAGTCAGGGGGCAAAAACATTACGGGCTACTGGCAGTAGGGTGCACGGGAACCAGTTTACTGGAGACTGAAATCCAGCAGTTATTAAAAGTAACTGTCGGCGAAGATATAAAAAGGTTAACCAGCTTACTGGAGAAATGGGTTCAAAGCTGGGCTGGTACCGGGATTAAAGAAGAACTGCAGTTGGACTGGGATACCGGACTCAACTCTATATTAGATGCCATTGCCGGCTTTAATGGAATTGCCCTTAACAAGGCAGTAGATTTATTTATTTTAGGAAAAAAAGATGAAGTTTTAAGAAATAAAACAAAAGAAGAAAAAGATAACTTTTCAATGAGCAGCGGGTTGCGTAGGCTTGTCAATGCTATGAATTTGAAGCAAAAGCCTGACGACGGGCAAGACTCATTACTGGATAATTTATTGTTTCGGGCTTGTGTGGCTGTGGGTAATGCTAAAAATATTAAAATTGCACCCTCTAACGAGCTGAAAAAAGGGAATGCAGAATCCAAGGATCTGCTGGGTGATATCGTCAGGGCGTCACAAATTAGAATGAGACAAATTATTTTAAAAGATCAATGGTGGAAAGATGACAACGGCGCCCTGTTGGTTTACAGGGAAAAAGATGGGCGACCGATGGCATTATTGCCATTATCCCCTAATAAATACGAGTTATATGACCCATCCGATGAGAGCAGGGTTGTCGTTGACAATAAGGTAGCCGACCTGTTAAAACCGCATGCCGTTACTTTTTACCGATCTCTTCCCCCAAAGGTGATTGGTTACAAAGAATTGCTAAGTTTCCTAGCCGGTGGAATACGGAAAAGGGATCTTACAACTGTTTTTCTTATGGGTATCCTGGGTGGATTACTGGGTATGCTGACTCCCGTAGTAATGGGAATAATTTTTGACAGCGTTATTCCCGACGGTGAAAGATTATTGCTCACCCAGATTGGTTTTTTACTTATGGCCATTGCAGCAGCTACCTTTGCCTTTAACTTGACCCGGTCCTTTGCCATGCACCGCTTGGAAGGGAAAATGGAGTCTGATATACAAGCGGCTATCTGGGACCGGTTATTGAGTCTACCCGTACCTTTTTTTAAGGATTATACTGCCGGTGAACTGGCCGAACGGGCTATGGGCATCAGCCAGATCAGGGCTATTTTATCCGGTGCTGTTGCCAACACCATAATTTCCGGTATCTTCTCGATATTTTATTTTCTGCTGTTGTTTTATTATAGCTGGAAACTAGCTCTTGTTTGTTTGTGCATTGTTTTATTTGTTATAATCGTATCTCTTTTATTCGGGTATTTACAGATCCGCTACGAGCGCCAATTGGTGGATTTGCAAAACAAGCTTTCCGGAATGATTTTCAACCTGCTCAATGGTGTGAGTAAAATTAAAACTGCAGGGGCGGAAAAGCGGGCATTTTATAACTGGGCCCGGCAATTTAGTCAAACCAGGGATGTTACATATAAAAAAGAGAACTTGGGTAACTATATGGCGGTTTTCAATTCCACAGTCAATGTTATTGCAACGGGGATTATTTTTTTTGCGGTCATAAAAATGCAAGATGTTAACCTGGTTGCAGGAAAGTTTATTGCTTTTAACTCGGCTTTTGCAAAGTTTTTAAGCTCTATGCTGGAAATATCCAATGTGTTTTTGCAGCTCAATATTATCAAGCCGTTATATGAAAGAACCAAGCCTATTCTGGTAACACTGCCCGAATTTGATCAGGAGAAGGCAGACCCTGGAGAAATTAAGGGACATATTGAGGTCAGCCATGTTAATTTCCGTTATGAAAAGGAAGGTCCATTGATTTTGGACGACGTTACGCTGGAAATTAAACAGGGAGAGTATGTGGGCATAGTTGGGCCTTCAGGCAGCGGAAAATCTACCTTGTTCAGGTTATTATTAGGTTTTGAGAAGCCGGAATGTGGGCAAGTATATTACGACCAACAGGATTTGGAAAATATTGATATACGTGCGGTTCGCCGTCAACTGGGTGTAGTGCTCCAGGGCGGACAATTAATGTCCGGTAGTATATTTGATAACATTGTCGGGGCAAACCCGGGCTTAACCATTGATGATGCCTGGGAAGCAGCCCGCAGGGCAGGCATGGAAGAGGATATCAAAAACATGCCCATGGGCATGCACACCATGGTTACTGAAACTGGCGGTACACTTTCCGGAGGCCAGAAACAACGCCTTTTAATTGCCCGTGCGATTATCTCAAAACCTAAAATTGTTTATTTTGATGAAGCTACCAGCGCATTGGATAATAAGACTCAAAAAATCGTAAGCGAAAGCCTGGCAAACTTATATGCAACGAGGGTAGTCATAGCTCACAGGCTAAGTACTATAGCCGATTGCAATAAGATCATTGTTTTAGAACGAGGGCGGGTAGTCGAATCTGGTACTTTTGATGAACTGTTTAAATTAAACGGTATATTTACTCAGTTGGCCAAAAGACAGCTTGCGTAGTTAATTATTTTAGGAGTGGCGACATGCAAGGACAATTGGCATTTTTACTGGAGAATCAATTTGACCATACTCGGGTCAGCGCCTGGGGAGAAATACCTATAACTGATGAACTGTTTATCCGTGACTGGGCAGAATATATAAAGAATATTCCCCAACAGGGTTTCCTTGATGCGCTGCGGCAAAGATTGGTGCAGCTAAATTTTCCGATTAGAGAAGGGATAAGCCATAACCACAATTACCAGCAGGCTACCAGGCGAGGATTGGACACATTTGCGATGCCTGAAGCAAAGGGAGTTGAACTGGAAGAGGCCGACGATATTGAATTATATCTATATCAAACCATTGCCGGAAAAATACCGGTAATGCAGGTCAGTAACAGGAGTGATTTTGAAACCTTAGTGCGTGTATTTGCCCACAGGAACGAACCGGTGATGATACCCCCTTCTATGGGAGCATGCATGATTAAAGGTTATAACAATTGGGATCGGGTAAAAAAATATAAGGAAAAATGGTATCGTGAGCATGGTGGTCAAGAAGTCCCGGACCTGTTATGGTCACTGGAATTCGAGAGAATGAAGTCTCAACCGGAACTATACCGGGATACTTTTTTAATTCTAAGCGATAGGGAATACAGCAATGTCCCCGCAGAAACGTTGGGTATTTCCGGCGACGATTGGCGGAGGATATCACTGATAATCCGCCGGGAGCACGAGGCTACCCATTATTGTACGTTGCGTTTTCTGGGTTCAGCCTGTAACCATTTATTGGATGAGATAATAGCCGATTATATGGGGCTGGTTGCTGCTACAGGCAGGTATGAAGCACACTGGTTTCTTTGTTTTATGGGCTTGGAAAATTACCCTGCGTATCGTACCGGAGGCAGGCTGGCTAACTACTTAAAGAACAGGGAATTATCAGACGAGGCCTTTGAAGAATTAAAATCTTATGTTAACAACGCAGCCTGCAATCTGGATGTATTTAGCAAAAAGTACGCCCCGGCCATTTATCAAGGTGAGGGAAAATTCCGGATGCTTTTAGCCATGTCCAGGATGAACTTAATAGAGCTGGCGTCCGAAGATATGGAGAGAAAATTACTTAATAACGGTTTGTAAGTTTTTTTAAGGGGAGAGGTGCACCAGAATTGAGTCCCAATATATTTCCCATGCAAAAAGCACAATCAGATGAGTATTCCGACATATATCATAAATATTTTCCCAAGCTATACAAATACATACTTTACAGAGTAGGTGACATTAATACAGCAGAGGACTTGGTCAGTGAAGTATTCGAAAAGGTACTAATAAAATTCAGTACATACAACCCGGGTAAAGGAAAGTTAAGTACATGGCTGTTTACCATAGCTAATAATTCCATTATCAATTACTTTAAAAAGAATAATCGTTATAAAGAGCCTATTGACTTTGAACAGGTGGAAGCAAAATATACACTGGAAGACTTAATTATTGATCGGGAATTAAAAAAATATCTTCTTAAAGCCATTATGTGCCTGGATGAAAGACAGAGAAATATAATTGCCCTTAAATTCGGAGCATGTTTGACCAACCGGCAAGTTGCCCAGGTGATGAATATAACCGAAAGTAATGTTGGTACAATTCTCTACAGATCCCTAAAAAGATTAAAGGATATTTTAAAGAAGCAAGGAGTTATTTATTAAGCGAACTTGATTTTGCAATTTGAGGTGTAACTATGGATAATAAACGTTTTATGGAGACATTTATTTCGGATATAGAAAAAATCGTAACCAGGGAGCCTGTCATTCCGTCTGAGCACGATGATTGTGATAAAGAATACAATGAATTATTATTCCTTGCCCATATTCTAGCAAAGGCGGATTATACTCCGGATAGCCGGGACCGTACAGAAAAGATAAACAAGATGACAACAAATACTCGCAATTGCGGTGAAATGGAAGATGATGAACTGGATATGGTTGCCGGTGGTGTTAATTTAAACGAGCAAACAAATGAGAAAGGAAAAAAAGACGGTTTTAAAATTTGAAAGGCATTTCTTATAAAGGATTGAAGCGAATTAAAGGATTATTATAAAACGGTAAAAAGTATGTGATATCTTTTAGCTTGTATTGTATAGGTAAGTAGTAGTAATTAGTAATTAATTTGAAGTTAACCCGGCTTATTTTTCTGGGGAATATAAATCTGATTATTCCGGCGGCTAAAATAGATGAATTGACTGATGACCAATTGGAAGATGTGGCAGGCGGTTTTAATTTATTTAATAATGAATCTGGATTTATCATGGCATATGGTATACCGCCAACTGGTCTTGGGCTTCCGAATGGCTGGAACTGGTAACAATGGCCATTAAAGTGATATGAATATTAAGGTGGTTTGCGGGAGTGATAGAAAAGGGGAGAATTAAAAATCGATGGGACTCTCAGATTTACCCCTACATAATCAGGGAACTTAATAATGATGATATACTACAAATTATGGATTTGCAGAATTTTATACTTAGCTTAATGAAGGACAAGCGTTTTTGTGTGCCTTTGTCTCCGGTAGAGCATCGCCAAATTTTGGGTGACGACGGAGAGACTATAGGATTGTTTATTCAAGATAAATTGTATGCTGTGTGTTCGATTTTGTCTCCAGGCTATCGCGAGGATAATATGGCCCGCCAGCTGAATTTTAGTGATGAAGAGTTGCCACATGTGGCGCAGCTGGAACTGTCTTTGGTTCATCCGGATTTGCGGGGAAATAACTTGCAGTATAAGCTGGCGGATATGCTCGCCCGGCGGGCAAAAAAGAAAAAAAATTACAGGTACTTGTTTACTACGGTATCACCCTATAACTATCCCAGTATTAAAACTGTTACATCGCTGGGCTTGAGCATTGTTAAATTATGTAAAATGTATTATCACTGGGATAGATATGTTGTATATAAAGACACGGTAAAACCTTTAGAATTGGATAAAACCAACACAGTTCATGTACCTGTTACTTTATTCGAAAAACAGCAAGAGCTTTTAAGCAATGGTTATTATGGTTGTTCTCAGTCTAAGGATAAAGAAAATATAAAAATAATGTTTGCTAAAGAAGTGATGCGTTAATTGAAAAAAATAATAATAGCTTTTATTGTAATTAGTTTGTTAGCTATGAATTTAAACGGGTTGCTTACACTCAATTTTTCCCATGCCACGGGTGAAGATGATAGTTATATTCCTGTTACCCGAGAAGACGGTACCAAGTGGCGAATAGGTTATTGTGAAAGTGAGGCTTTTATTACTTACTCCGGAACGCTGGTGGGAATTGTTAATGGTTTATATGAAAGAGGTTGGATTACCGACCTTGAAGGGTTTGATGAGGTCAGTAACAGCAATGACGCCAGGCAAATTTGGCAATGGTTGGCAGCCAGGGAATCAAGTCCTTTCATTGAATTTGTAGACGATGCCTTTTATAACTTGAAAAGCGGCGACAATAGCGCTGATATTATTGAGCGTTTAGATATACAGCATGATTTGGACCTCATGATTGTGATGGGAACACAGGCAGGCGTTGATTTGAGAAGCGATGGTCATGATACTAGCATTTTAATTTTTGCCGCTTCCAATGCTGTGCGAGCGGGAATTATTGATTCAGAGAAAGATTCGGGACTGGATCATGTGTGGGCTCACATGGACTCAAATCGTTTTGAGCGCCAGCTCAGTGTGTTTTACGATATAGTTAAATTTAAAAAGTTGGGTATGGTTTACGAGGACTCCGATATTGCCAGGGTGTACTCGGCGGTAAGTGAGGTTGAAAATCTGGCAGCAGAAAAAGATTTTGAAGTAGTACGATACTATGTTGATGAACCCCGGACTCCGGAGGATTACGAGCGATATTACCGGGAAGTCCAGGATGCATATAATAAGCTGGCAACCCAAGTGGACGCTATGTTTGTAACCGTTGCTTCGCTGGAAAGTACAAAGTTGCCGGCATTATTTACATCGTTTTATGAAAACAATGTAGCTATTTTTTCACAGCTGGGAAATGTAGAAGTAGAGTACGGGGCGTTGATGACGGTATCTGTAATGGATGAATTGAACGTGGGGCGTTTTGGAGCCGATACTGTTATAAAATGCCTCAAGGGGGCCAACCCTCGAGAATTACCCCAGGTATTCCAATCCGCACCAAGAATCATATTCAATGCCCAGGTTGCTGAAAAAATCGGATTTAAAATACCTTTTAAATTAATCATGGTGACCGATAAGGTTTACCATGAAGCACCACAGTAAATATAAGATTGAAACGTTTTTTTCCGTTAAATTTAAATCTTTTAAGTGATACATTCTTACGTCTTTTGTATAACTAATAGAAAACAAGTTAATACAGTAATATTTTCACCGGTCATAAGGTCATAAGACCTGATGATAAAATAAAAAAATTAGGAGGTTGTGGACATGACAGAGGCAATGAAGGGTTTTTTAGAAAAGCTGGCTAAGGATGAGGCTTTACAGGAGAAGCTGAAGGCATGCAAAAGCCCGGAGGAAGCTTTTGAAGTTGCCAAAGGCACGGTTGACGGATTAAGCTTTGATGATTTTACTGCTACAATGAAAAAAGTAAACGAGGCGTTTACGAAAGGCAATGGCGAGCTTTCGGATGATGACCTGGAACAGGTGGCAGGCGGTTGGAGCGATGATAATACGGTGGCCGTAATTACTGCTACTGTTGGTGCGGCAGGACCTGCGGCTGCAGCTGCTATATAATACGGTTGAATTGAATTTAAACAGTTTATTGAAAAGCAGAGGCGGCGAAAGCCGCTCTGCTTAATTCAGGGAATTGTATAAGCAGTTCCTAATTTTTATATCACGGGACGGTATTAATATGATTTGGTCGAAATATTTCCAAAACCCCATCTATATGGAAGTGACAAGGAAAACATTATTGAGCGAAGACCTAAGGCCATTAATTATGCAGTACTGTGAGATTACACAGGGAATGAAGCTACTGGACGTAGGCTGTGGGACAGGCAGCTTTACTCGGTATCTTGCAGATGGGGCTGAAGGCCTGGAAATAACCGGTATTGACGCCGATACCGTATTTATACAACAAGCCCGGGTGATTGCCGAAAATAAAGGTGTGGCCGGCAAACTTGAGTTTGTTGCCGGGGATGCCTGTGAACTAATCTTTCCTGATAACTGTTTCGATGCGGTGGTAAGCCATACCTTTTTTACCAGCGTAGAGAATCCGGGAAAAGCGTTATCTGAGATGATGCGGGTAGTAAGACCTGGGGGTATGATAGCGTCCATTACCGCCATGTCTTTTGTCAATCAGACCTGGCATAAGGGTTATTACTCGGCTGAGTGTACCTGGTATGAAAAATTAATTGATCTGGAAGCAAAAGTGTGGAAAATGTACCAGGCAATCAATTCAATTGCAAATTACACCAAGGGGATACCTACATCTGAAATACCCCATTTCTTTGCAGAGTCCGGTTTTAAAAACGTGTGCCTGTATCCCATAGGGAAGGCATTTTCCCTCAGCAATGCTGCTATGCCGGCAAATGAGAAACAGGAATATATCACGGGCATGTATGAAGCCGAAAGGCAAAAGCTGTTGAGTTATATGGAGCTGGAAGAGACAGGACAATATTTTAGCCAAGATGATTGTGATCAGTATTTGAAGCTCCTGCTTGCCAAGCGGGATTATCTGCTCCGGAATATAGGAGAAAACCACATCTGGGAATGGCAGGGAGGCGCAAATGCGCTGGTTGTGGGTAAAATTGTAAAATAAACGAGAGCGTAAAATATGATCAAAAGAGTGACGAAAAGATGAGTAATCTAAATTATTACAAATTTAAAGATGCTTTACCGTCGGATACAGTGTATAAAATTAGAAGTATCTTATATGAGTTGGGTATTCAAACCGTTGATACTTGGCTGGACACCGGTATTGAAGGGTGCTATGCCCTGAGAGTTTCCATTACCGGTACAAGCATGGCTTCGAACGGCAAAGGAACAGATCCGGTTTATGCACTGGCCAGTGCCTATGCAGAGCTTATTGAGCGCATGCAGAATGATATTCTTTACATTGGAGATTTAAGTGATGACGCTATAACCCATGCGGGTTTTTTGGTCGCCCCTGATGAAAAATATTGTTCTTATCGTGAGATAGCGGAAATGGACAATGCCATGCTGCATCATGTAATGTTAATAACCATGGGTTATATACCTGACCCAAATAGTGACGCCATAGTAAAATTTATAAAAAACTGGACAGTATTTAACCCGCCGGGCGATCCTTCCAGCGCGGTTACGATCCCATTTTACAGTGTCAAGAAAAAGAATATCCAATACCTGTTGTATGATATGTATTCTTCCATATACGGCAGTAACGGGATGTGTGCGGGGAATACTCCGGAAGAAGCCCTGGTACAAGGTTTGTCGGAAATAATCGAACGTCATGTAAATAAAAAGCTGATTACCGAACGGATAACTCCCCCAACCATTCCGGACAATTATTTGCTGAAATACCCCGGCTTGTACAGGATCATCCAGACCATCCGGCAAAACCGTCGCTACAAAGTGGTGGTAAAGGATTGCTCTTTGGGGAAAAAATACCCCGTGGTTGGAACTATGATCATAGATACACACAAAGGCACCTTTGGCATGAAGCTGGGCGTCCATCCATCATTCCGGATCGCGCTGGAAAGGACGCTTACTGAAGCTTTCCAGGGCCGGAATATTGAGAGTTTTACCCGGAGTTGCCGGATTGATTTTGCGAACGAATTGATTAACCACAGGGATAATGCCGTTAATATTGCCAAAGTTGGAATAGGGCTATACCCCGCTGCGCTGCTATCCAATGAATTCAGCTATAAATTCACTCCATTTATGGATGAACAAGTGCGGTCGAACAAAGTAATGCTTCAAGGAATGATTAATCTATTGATTGATCAAGGTTATGATTTGTTGGTTAGAGATGTCTCGTTTCTTGGTTTTCCCAGCTACCAGGTCATTGTACCTGGTTTTAGTGAAATGTATCCTGTGGACTTGACGAGGGCAAAGGAACTGAAAACATATACCGCTTTATCCAAAACCATTGGTAATTTTGACCAGGCTACAAATGAGGAACTGGAGAGAATTGTCAGGTATGTGCGGTTTAAGGAATTTTCGTTACTGGAAAACCAAATGCACCAAATCATCGGTCGTCCGCTTGTTAAAGAGCTGCCTGGCGGCAAAGCCCAGGTGGATTTTCTCATGGCTTTATGTTTGTACAAGCTAGGTAAATTAAATGAAGCTTGCCGGGTGCTGAGATCTGTAGCTACAAATCATGATGGTGTTGAAGGGGAACAATATTATTATTATAACTGTATGGCAGATTATACCAAAGCAAAATCTGCCGGCATAATCCAGGAAGAAATTCAGGTTATGCTGCAGCAAATATACCCGCAGGAGATAGCCCAAAAAGTTAGTTATCAATTACACGAGCTGGAGCAGGTTTTCAAACGAATTTATCCTAAATTCAGTTGTTGGGATTGCGCCAATTGTCAGGCCGGGGAATACTGCTGCTACAAAGAAACCGAGAAGGTGCTAAAGGTTTTAAAGGAGAGATACGCCGCCAATCCGGTTAAACAGGAGAAGCTGGCCGAAATATTTAATGCGCTGCCGGAGGTGTTATATGAGCTTGCTGTCACAAAACAAGTTTAAAGAGATACCTCCGCTGGACACTGTACATAAAATCAGAGGTATACTGCATGAACTTGGGATATCCACCATCGATAAATGGACGGATTCAAAAGTTGACGGGTGTTACTCATTGAGGGTGGAAATTGCGGGAACGGGAGTGGGACAAAACGGCAAGGGGGCAACGCCAGGGTTTGCTTTGGCCAGCGCTTATGCAGAGCTTATGGAGAGAACCCAGAATGACTTGCTTTATACCGGCGATTATGATGAAGACGTGTGGAAATACTGCGGCTTTTATTATGCGCCGGACGAAAGACTTATGAGTGTCAAGGAATTGGTTCAGGAGGATAATCCATGGGTTGATCGGCTGCTTGAAGTGCTCAAGCAAAGGGATGAGCAAATCAAGCCCGGAAGTGCCGTGCTCAGCTCACTTGCGGGAAGGCTTTTTAATCCCGAAGGAGCAGCCGGTAAGAAATATGAAGCACTTAAAGGGTGGAGTTTTTCCGTACCAAAGGGTTGCAGCCATGATTTTGTGGCTATTCCATTTTACAGCTTGCGGACCGGGAACTTGTACTATATGCCGGTATCCGTTCTCAGGGCGTTATATGGTAGTAACGGGACTTGCGCGGGGAACAGCCGCGAGGAAGCGCTGTTGCAGGGATTATCGGAGCTGTTCGAACGCCATGCCAATGTGCAAATTATAAATGAAAGACTGACTCCTCCCACTATACCCTATTGGTATTTAAGCCGTTATGAACGCCTGTATGCCGTTATGCGGCAAATAGAAAGCAAGGGATATTACAAACTAATGATCAAGGACTGCTCTTTGGGCAGTGGATTTCCTGTTATTGCCTCTCTTCTGATTGATTTGAAAAAACAAACTTATGTAGTCAAGTTTGGAGCCCATCCCGTATTTGAAATCGCCCTGGAGCGGACGCTTACCGAGATGTTCCAGGGGCGGGATATCTCAACCGCAGCCCAGGCATGCCGCCTTGCCGATGGCTTTAGGCAGGTCGGCGGGCCGGACAACCTGCATAATATTTTGAAGGTGGCCTCAGGGCAGTATCCGGAACAGTTCTTCTCCGAAAATTACAGCTATGAGTTTACTCCCTTTGATGACCATGGAGGGAAAAGCAACGGCCGGCTTTTGGAGTATGCCATCAATCAATTATTGAATCAGGGTTATGACATAATGGTCCGCGATGTTTCATATTTGGGATTTCCCAGCTTTCAAATAGTTGTGCCTGGCTACAGCGAAGCTTTTAATTTCGGCACCCGGAGGTTGAGGGAAAAAAACTCTTTAGATATTGTTAAAAATGTCATCAGAAAACTGCCTGAGGCTTCTGACGACGAGGTGGAAAAGTTAGTCAAGTATATGTCTTATAAGGGAAACTGGGTGCTTGAAAACAATCTGGAATTTAGTGCCGGGCTGCCGCTTCAGCTTGATGCCCCCGGCGGTCAACTGGCCTGGGACTTTTTGCTTGCAGCCGGCTATTACAGGTTAGGCAGGTTAAATGAGGCATACAGGGGCTTCAAGTATATTGCGGCGCACATGAACAACATTAACGACTCTGATGCGACTTATTACTCCTGCCTGAGGGATTATGTCGGAGTGTTGGTGACAGGTATGGGCCATGATGAGGCCGAGGGCATTTTAAATAATTTTTATGATCGAGAAATTTTAGAGCGTGTTATCGAGCATGCCGGAGTGCCCGGCCAAATTTTAAAGCGTCTTTATACATTCATTGACTGCTTTAATTGTCAGTCATGTTGTGTCCGGGACCGCTGCTCCTATGATGTAATAAAAAAAATACGGATAGTATTGAAGGAAAAGCAGCTGGAAAGCCGCATAGATCAACAGCAAACAGGGCGGAACATAAGAAATGGTTCAAAGACTTAAGACGGACGGGGGATTAATGTGCCGGATGTATGTATAGTTTCAATGCCGTACGATTTACTGCATATGCCATCATTGGGTATAGGGCAACTGGTTGCTGCAGCCAAGGGAAGGGGGATTGATGCCGGGGCGGTTTATGCTAAGTTCTGGTTTGCGGAGAAAATCGGACTAAAAAACTATAATATAATATGCCGTTTGTTAAACCCGGCGAGTCTGCTGGCTGAATGGACGTTTTCAAAGGCTGCTTTTCCAAACTTTCACGCAAGTGATGACGAGTATCTTGCCATGGCGGTATCTTCATATCATGAAGATAGTTTTATTGATAATTTTATGAAACAATATAGTGAATATGCCGATATTGCTGAATTGCTGGTGGAGATTAGAAAAAAGGCCGGTGATTTTATCAATGAAGCAGCAGAGAAAATATTGGATATGAGCCCATATATTGTAGGCTGCAGTTCCATGTTCCAGCAGCATTGTTCGTCTCTTGCCCTGCTGAGGAGATTAAAGGAACTGAATCCCAAACTAATCACAATTATGGGTGGCGCCAATTGCGAAGGTATTATGGGACAGACATTATTAAAGTGTTTTCCGTGGGTGGATTTTGTCATGTCGGGGGAAGCGGACTTGGCTTTTCCGGTTTTTTGCGAACAGGTACTTGCCGGCGGAACTGCTATAAGACAGGATAAACTGCCCTACGGGGTGATATCCCGGGAATATGTGGGTAAAATCCAAGATAACGATATAACATCTCCTGTGGCATTAGTGGATGATATGGACAGTGTTCCCGTGCCTGATTATGCAGACTATTTTGAGGAACTGGAGAAATATTTAACAAAGGAAGAAATAAACCCTATTTTAATGTTTGAGACTTCAAGGGGATGCTGGTGGGGCCAGAAGCATAAATGCAGCTTTTGTGGTCTCAACGGCCATAATGTGCGGTTTAGGCGTAAGTCGGCAGACAGGGTAATGGACGAAATTGACGCATTGTCACATAGGTATTCGCTGCACAGGTTTTTTGCTTCGGACAACATTATGGACATGAATCATTTCAAGGATCTTTTACCCCGCCTGTCTGCGACCAGCCCGGTTGAGAATATATTTTTCTTTGAAACCAAAGCCAATTTAAATGAACCACAAGTTGTGCAATTGAGACGGGCAGGTGTCACCTGGATTCAGCCTGGTATCGAAAGCCTTAACGACAATTCATTGAAATTGATGAACAAAGGGAATTCTTCAGCGGGGAATGTGGCCTTGCTTAAATATGCCATGGAAAATGGCGTTAAAATCACATGGAATTACCTTACCGGTATACCAGAGGAGGATGATGCCTGGAATGATGAGACGGCGCAGTGGTTACCTTTGATTTACCATCTTGAACCGCCTGGAAGCATTGGCAATATAAGATTTGACCGCTTTAGTTCCTATTATAACCACCAGGACAAATATGGACTAAAGTTATTGCCGTACAAAACATATGCCTACATCTACCCGGTCGACAGCAGTGAAATTGAAAACATGGCTTGTTTTTTTGAGGATTATATGCAGCAAGGAAGAGGAGCCGGTCCGGGTGCCCAGCAGCTCAAGAATTGTTTTAACGAGTGGAACAACGCTTTTCACGGAGGTTGGAGCTCAGACCTGGCAGGTAGCAGCCTGCAAAGTGTGAATAAAAAAGACGCCAGGCCACAGCTTATTATGCGCGAGCTGGAAAACATGACCATGATAACAGATACCAGGGATTGTGCCTTTCAAAGGATATACTACCTTGAAGGGCTGGAACATCAGGTGCACCAGTTTTGCAGACAACCCAGGCCGGCTGACCGACTGCTGGAGAACTTCAACCGGCATTACGGGCTGGACATAAAACCCTTGGAATTGGATGAGGTCATAGGTAAGCTCAGGGAATGGAAGTTGGTAGTAATTCTGGGTGAGTGGGTGTTGAGCCTCGCCACACGTAAAACCAAATTCAATAAAAACAGGGCTAAGAATAAGCCCATAGCATCATTTTCATGGCTTGGGGACATCTGATATGAATATTATTGATAATTGTGTGCAGGAGATAGCCCGGCATGCCCAAACATTATATGAAAGAATAAACTTAATCTCTGGAAAGGACATGCATATGACGGGCATGGAAGAAGCCGAAGAAAGGCTGAAGCGTTGGAGAGAATATGCAGCGGCTAATGATAGCCTTGTCTTCGGCAAAAGGCTGGCCTGGGACGGTTTAACCAAACAAACGGCGTTGCAACTGATGGCGGATGAGATGCCGGGGCAAGGACGGCTGGATTCTCCGTGGATGTCGTTGCTGGGGGAGGTGCTGGGGTTGGCCGGGCGTGCCACTGCCGGTGAACTTCGTCAAAGCTGCCATGCCTTTAACGATCAAAAGCACCAGTTTGAGGAAATACATATGCTTTTTGCCAATACAGGTATTAAGCGACTAGGCGAGCGGGTTGGGAACATAAACGACCTGTTTATCCCGCAAGCATTCACTGGTCTGGTACGTTTACTGCTGCTGCGGCTTAGTTTTGTTTCGGTTGATGTTTTACGCGCCGAAATGGAGCTTAGCGGCAGCAAATACCCGTCCTTTATTGATGTTTTGCTTGAAGGGGAGATATTCACAGTATTTAGGAAGTATCCCGTTATGGCCAGGCTGATGTCTCAATTTACACTGTTCTGGGTTGAGGCTTCGGCCCAACTGATTAACGCGCTGGCCTGTGATATTGATCTCAT
Organism: Desulfoscipio geothermicus; assembly: GCA_016841905.1. Taxonomy (GTDB): domain Bacteria; phylum Bacillota; class Desulfotomaculia; order Desulfotomaculales; family Desulfallaceae; genus Sporotomaculum; species Sporotomaculum geothermicum_C. The sequence goes on from JAENYF010000006.1 coordinate 40,311, forward strand.
CCGTGGGACTTTTGGGGGACAACTACCCCCAGGCAGGGTCAACAGGGTCGAATGCGGCCTGTCCGATCCTCACAACAGAGGTCGCAGCGTGATCAAGCTGGAATTTGAAACTGAGCTTAAGCTTATCTTCAAGCCGCGGGACCTGGGTATAGAGGAAAGCTTTTTTAATTTTGCTGCACATATGAATGCCCTGGAAGATGAGGATATGTTCAAGGTATTGAAAATCCTTAACAGGGGAAGTTATGGATGGATGGAGTACTGCGAGCCGCTACCCTGTCGGGATGGGCAGGAGGTAGTCATGTTTTACAGACGCAGCGGGATGTTGCTTTGTGTGATGTATCTTCTGACCGGTATGGATCTGCATTATGAGAATATAATAGCCCAGGGTGAATATCCGGTGGCTGTCGACCTGGAAGTAATGCTTCAACCACTTCCCGAACATAAAAAATCAAACCCGGGCGAGTATAGTGTACTGGAAACGTCACTTATACCGGTTCAGATTTTTAAGGACCATAACGGTTATTTTTCTCCTGTCGGTCTTGGGGGCAGAAATTATACAGATGCGGACGGTTTATCAAACGGGGCTGCGCGCGGGAACTGCGTATATCTTGATGGCAGGCGGGTAAAACCCGAGGAGCATGTGAAAGACATTGAGGCAGGATTTAAAAAAGCCTACAGGGCGATACTGCGTCACAGAGACAAATTTCTTTCTGCTGCCGGTCCATTAAGCGTGTTTGAAAATAAAAGGGTCAGGTATGTCTTTAGGAAAACAAATCTATATTTCAATATACTTTATAACTCACTGCGGCCGCAGTATCTGAAAAATGGCATATTGCGGAGTATAAGGATGGATAAAATTAGCAGGCCGCTAGTGAATAAAGTCAATAAGCCTGTGCACTGGGACATTATCAGATTGGAACACGAATCCCTGGACCGGGGGGATATTCCATCATTTTATATCGATACCTGTGAGCGACAGCTGAAGGATGAAAATGGCCGGGTTATGAAGAATTTCTTTACAGATATACCTATGGCAGCCGTAAGGAACCTAATTTCCGACATGAGTGATGATGACCTGGCTAAACAGTGTGCGCTGCTCAGGGAGTCCTTCAGGGTGCAGATGACAGTGATACATAACAGCAAGGGTCAGGCTGTAAGGCTTGCCGAAGATGAAGAACAGCATTTTAAACTAGACCGGGAACAGTTAATTGAAACGGTGAAAACCATAGCCAGTTATATATGTGACCGGGCCATTATAACTGGAACAAGTGTAAACTGGCTTAATACTGCTATTGGGATTAACCCATACATAGAAATGAAGATTATGAAGGGCAACCTGTATAATGGCAAAGCGGGTGTTTGCCTGTTTTTATCCGCCTGCCGAAAGATTTTGGGAGATCAAGCAAATATTAAATTTCTTCAAGCCGAGCTGGTTAACGAAATGATTAAAACGGCGGACTGGATTCGGGAAGGAACTTTTAAAACGACGTGTATCGGTGCGGGTAAAGGAATTGGCGGTATTATTTATACACTTGTGAAAATGTTTGAATTTACCACCGATGAATTAGTATTGCGTAAGGCATTGCAGCTGTCTGAAACTATTAGCGACCGGTTGATTGCTAATGACTCCGAATATGATGTGATTTCCGGATCCGCAGGTGCCATACTTTCTCTTCTGACTCTATATGGGGTATGTCCCTCCAATGACGTTTTGTTGCGAGCAGTGAAATGCGCAGACCACTTGTTGGAATGCAGGGTGGAAGGTTCTAACGGTTTGAAGGCTTGGAAGCCGTCGAATATATTTACCCATGCTAATCAACCTGTTCCGGCTTTCTCAAGAGGGGCTTCAGGTATTGCGTTGGCACTTGGCAGGTTGTATAAGGTTTCAGGACAGGTAAAATATATGCATGCCGCCCGTGAAGCCGTTTGGTATGAAAACGATATACTTCTGGAGAAAAAGTTCGCCTGGCCGGGTTTGAATGGTCAAAATTCTGAAATTCAGCTTTCATGGTGTACCGGAGCCGCGGGGATATGTTTAAACAGGCTGGAAGCCGGCGATATTATAGGATTTGAGCAGAGAAATAGTGATTTGCAAATTGCCCTTAATCTAATTAGGAGCGTCGGCGAATTGAGCAAGGACGATCTCAGTTGGGGTAGCTTCGGGCTAATCGATGTGTTGATTACCGCATCCTGTAGACTTGACAATGAGGAGCTTTATAATGAAGCTTTAAAAAGGGCGGCCCGGTGTTCTGAGGACTTTAAAGACACGATTAATGACATTTCATTCTTCAATGGAATTTCCGGTATAGGGTATGTTATGCTAAGATTTATTGACCGGCGGCTGCCATCAGTTCTTGCTTTTGAGTGATAGAGTAATCGCTATTAATTTTATTACCTAAATGCATCCTGCAGGATTACACATGTTTTAAAAATCACTAATATAAAGATTTTCTAAAAATTAACTCTTTGTGGGCAGCTTAGGGCGTTTTTTTATGTAAAAAGCGAGGTAATGAACATGAAAGAAATATGGACCTACATACAAATCGCCATTACCGCCATTGGTGGTTGGCTGTGCTGGTTTTTAGGCGGCATTGATGGTTTCTTATATGCCCTGGTAGCCTTTGTGGTCCTGGACTATATTACCGGGGTGATGTTGGCATTACTGAAAAAAGACTGTCTAGCGATATAGGGGCTCGGGGAATATTTAAAAAAGTGATGATCTTTTGCTTGGTAGGCGTGGCTCATATTATTGACAGCAATATTATCGGCGATGGTAGTGTAATTCGCACAGCGGTTATATTCTTCTATTTATCTAATGAAGGAATCAGTATCATCGAAAATGCATCGAAGATTGGCCTCCCCATACCGGAAAAACTAAAGAACGTCTTGGCTCAGCTTGGTGAAGGTGGTGAGAGCAAAAAATGAACCTAAGGAAACTCATTCTAACTGAAAATGCCTGCTACAAGGCAGGTAAAACCATTGTACTAAAAAGGCATCATGGTATTCCATCGGAGCCAACAACCCCTATCTTAAACGATATGTTGGGCCGGATGATGGACTTTTAGGCAAAAAACAGTATAACAATCACTGGAATCAAGACAGACCCGATGACAGGCAAGTTTGTCCTCATGCTTTTATTGGGAAGCTGGCTGATGGCTCTATTGCTACTTACCAAACCCTTCCTTGGAATCATCGGGGCTGGCATGCAGGCGGAGATGCGAATAATTCTCATCTTGGTTTTGAGATCTTCGAGGATAATTTGACTGATGCTTCATATTTTTATGCTGTTTATCAGGAAGCTATAGAACTTTGTGTTTATCTTATCATCGAGGGTTACCACCGGCAACTACGAAAGGTAACAAAAACTAAAACTGCCTATCCAACAGACGATGCATTGAAGAAAATTATTTACCTGGCCACCGTCGAAGCAGCAAAAAAGTGGACTATGCCGGTTAGAGATTGGAAAAATTGCATCTCACAGTTAGCCATATACTTTGGTGATAGGATAGAATCAGAGATGGCCATATAAAGTTAGCCAGGCAATAAATCGACCGGTAGCCCTTGACATGGAGCCTCTGGGCCTGCATTTCTGGGAGCCCACCGGGGAGTCTACGCTTACGCTTTGGCCTCCCGCCATAACAGGCTAACACAGGCCCCTCTCCATATAAAGGGCTACCTGGTTGATTTTATCTAAGATAGTTTTGTATTAAGAGGAAAAACCATAAACACGTAATATTTCACATTCCCGTGGCCTAACAGCAGCGTTGTCGGAGGAACTTTGGAAGCTATTGAGCACGTTGATTTGTTTAGCCTATCGAATTATTTCATGATATTAACAGAGACCGGCTTGAACCCCTGTTATTGGAGAATATACACTTAAAACTTAAGCTTATATAGAATATAACGTTTTATCTTGGGCAGCCGCCCTTTACATGGGGGCCCCTGGTGTCCGTGTTTCTTAGGGCCGGCTAGGGCCCGCTGCAGCTAATGCTTTTGCGGCCCTTTGCCAAAGGCAGGCTAACACGGACACCTCCCCCATGTAAAGGGTCTTCGATGAACGGCTGCTAGGCAACCATCTTCTTCCCTGACATCTGGCTGTTTATGATAGCTTTATAATACTGTTTTCCCATAGTTTTTTGGCGTTCATCTTTAGCTTTTGGCAGTGTCTTTACGGAGCCGTTCTTGCGGTGTTTGTTTAACCAAGTATGAATAGTATTAGCTGACATTTCATGACTGCGGGCTATCAAGGCAACATTACCTGTTTCTTGACACTCTTTAATAATTAATTCTTTAATTCATGACTATATTGCTTGTTTCTCATTAAAACCTATCCCCTGATAATATAATTACACGTACTTTCTCCAAATCTATTAGGGGGCTATATAGAGACGTACATGCGTTATCCAACATACAGGGTGTTATGAAGAACGACTGGTACTAATATGTAAAGTACGGTACGACCAGACCGCTAACGATTTTCTTTCAACGGAACTGCTTCTACCACGAAACCCGAAGCCGCGACGAAGTATTAGAAACTGCAAGAGTGCCAGCGTCAGGAAGGAAGTTGAGATTATGCTTTACAACCTTCCCGATCTGTTTGTGGACTGAATATGGTCAAGAGACATACATGGTACTGGTTTTACAAGCACGAGGAGGCTTTATGATAATGCATAAATTTATGTCTTATGGGCAAACAGAAAAGTATTCCGTATCGCCACACATCCCAAAAAGAAGAAAGTACATTTTTATTTTTGCAACTCTGATCGTTTTAATTATAAGCGGTCTGTATTTACATTATGAATGGCACAAATATCAGGAGATAGCATCATCAAAAGCTGTTCAGTTGGCAGAATCATTGGAATCGGTTCTACCTACTCAACATATTTCACAATTAACAGGTAGTGCTCTTGATGTTGAGAAACCAATTTATGCGTTGATCAAAACGAAACTCATACAGTTAGTTGATACAACTAATCCGATACGCTTTGCCTATTTAATGGGAGAACGAAATGATCATCTTGTTTTTCTTATGGATTCAGAATCTCCTGAGTCTCTTGATTACTCACCGCCCGGACAGGTTTATGAAGAGGCAGATGACTGGGTTTGGGGGCCTTTTAAAACCGGTGAAACCGTAATTACGCCGCCAAGATCTGACCGATGGGGCACTTGGATCAATGCACTTGTGCCGATAAAAGATCCCGAAAGCGGTGAAACCATTGCTTTATTTGGGATTGATTATTCTGCGTCTGAATGGTATGCAGCATTATGGAAGCAAATGATTCCCGACATAACAGTAGTAGCTGTTGTTCTACTGCTGTACTTCTCTTTGCTTTATATTTTGCTTCAACACTCTCGGCTCAACAGTCTAAACAAAAAATTGGCTTTTGATGAAGCTCTTTATCGTAGTGTTTTTGACCAGGCCCCTATCGGAATTGCCATTATGCAGGACAAGACTCACGCAAATCGGCCAGAATTCGGTGATATGACCATTAATCCAACATATGCAAAGATCCTTGGCCGACAAGAATATGATCTGCGAAATATGACATGGGTTGAAATAACACATACTGAAGATTTAGCAGCGGACCTCGAAAAATTTGATCAATTTAAAAAAGGCGAGATAAACGGATATACAATGGAAAAACGTTTTATCAAACCGGATGGATCCATCGTATGGACACTTAAGATAGTTTCTCCTTTATTAGGTGTATATGATGATCATTCTATACACCTATGCTTGATTGAAGATATCGCCAACCAAAAAGCAGCTGAAGCTGCGCTAATTGAAAGTGAAAAGAAATACCGCCATATTACTGAAAAAATGTCGGACGTTGTCTGGCAGACGGATTTAAACCTGAAAACAACGTATGTCAGCCCGTCGGTTGAAAAACTCCTTGGAGAATCCGTCGAAGAGCATATGAAGAGGAAGCTGGAAGAAAAATTTCCAAAGCTAACACTGCAAAAAATCTATTCTATATTATTTGATGAGATAGAAAAAGAAAAGGACCCCCAAATTGATAAAAATCGATCTCGAACGATAGAAGTAGAACATTTTAAAGCAGACGGCACGGTTATCTGGCTTGAGATGAGTGTTTCTTTTATCCGTGATGCGAAGGGTAACGCGGTCGGATTTCAAGGCGCTTCCCGTGATATTACGCAACGCAAACTGGCAGAGATTGCATTGAAGGAGAACGAGCGGAGAGAATCTGTTCTATTGTCTCATTTGCCGGGATTGGCTTATAGGTGCAAATATGACCGTGATGGAACATTGCTGCTTATTTCTGACGGTTGTTACAATCTGACAGGGTATTTACCGGAATGCTTTCTAAACAACAGGGATTGGCCATTTAATGACATAATATTACCCGAATATAGAGAGCTCCTATGGGGTGTATGGGAACGCGCCACAGCTAGCAAGCAGCCATACAGTTGTGAATATGAAATCATGACTGCCGCTAGCGAGCGGAAATGGGTTCTTGAGATGGGGCAAGGAATATATAACGATGAGGGCGAAGTTGAAGCGCTGGAAGGAATAATCCTTGATATCTCAGACAGAAAAGAAATGGAGAACCGTCTCAGATACATGAATGAGCATGACAATTGGACAGGCTTGTACAATTGTGACCACTTGGAATTTCTTCTAAATAAAGACATAAAGAAGAGGGACGGATTAAAAAGAGCGGTTATCAGTATCAATTTAAGCACAGTTCAGCTTTTAACAGCAAATTATGGGTTTCATTACATACAGAATCTTATAAAAAAGGCCGCTGAAACACTGAGTCAGTATTGTACTGACAATCGCTTATTGTTCCAAACATATGAAAATCGGTTTGTTTTCTATCTCATAGACTACAGAAACAAAAACGAGCTTGTCGATTTCAGCGAAGCTATTTCGGACAGCATGGGATCCTTATTTATAACAGAAAGAATCGGCGGGGGGATTGGGATACTTGAAATTGAGCAGGACGATACTGAAATCGATGTAGATTTACTTCTGAGAAGGCTTTTAATTGCGTCCGAAAGGTCAATTTCTGTTTCTGATAAAGACTTTGAAGTTTGTTTTTACAATGAAGAACTGGAAGCCGTGGTAAACCGTGAGGGAGAAATCAGGCAATCGCTTGCGGGTATAGCTTTTGAAGATACCGGCGATGAACTATTTTTGCAATATCAGCCTGTTTTGGAGTTACAGACAAATGCTGTTTGCGGCTTTGAGGCACTGGCCAGATTAAGGACAGAAAAGCTCGGACTGGTGTCGCCTGTTGAGTTCATACCTATTGCCGAGAAAACAAAGCTTATTCTTCCGATTGGCGAAAAAGTGATTGTCAACGCATTTCTTTTTTTAAACAAGCTCTAGGAGCGTGGATATGATGAAATCGGCGTTTCAATTAATATTTCTGCTATTCAGCTATTGAAACCTGATTTCACAAGCAGGCTGTTTGCATTAATTAGCGAGATGCAGGTTAACCCGAAGAATATCGGCATTGAGATTACGGAGTCGGTCTTTGTTTCCGATTATGAAAAAATCAATAATATTATAGAGAAACTCAGGGATGCCGGATTGCACATAGCCATAGATGACTTTGGAACTGGCTATTCCTCTCTTGCCAGAGAAAAAGAATTAAAAGTTGATTGCTTGAAAATTGACAAATATTTTGTTGACAAACTGTTAGATGCAGACCTGAATAAAGCTATAACAAGCGATATCATTTCGATGTCACATAAACTTGGGCATTGCACAATTGCTGAGGGAGTTGAGCACGAGAGCCAGCTGCAGTATTTAAAAGAACACGACTGTGATAGGATACAGGGATTTCTGATCAGCAAGCCGCTTGATGAAAAAGATGCTTTTGAGTTTTTGAAAATACAAGAAAAATATGACTGCCATTCAGATGACAGCCAGGATTGAGGATGGTAGAGATATGAAAAACAAATTTCATTGTATCGATAAATACTTAACCAACAATGGCAGGTTTGATGGGTCTGATTTTCTCTACAGAAAAGTATACCTTATAAACGCAATACTTACTATTATGCTTATAATATGCCTCTTTTTTGTTGTTGTTGATATTGTCCTATTCAAAATGTACACCGCAGCAATGGTCAATGCAGCGGCCGTTTTCTTAGCCTTACTCACTTTAATATACTTTAAAAAGACCAACAAATATAAACCGGCTGCTTACATCTCAGTCGCGATTTTGGTTATATGCCTGGCTTCCTTTTTTGAGATCACACAAAATAAACACTATGCATTTTATTGGCTATCCATTTTGCCTCCAATTACTTACTTTTTGCTAGAGCGAAATGCGGCAAGGATTGTTTTGGGCCTATTTGGCAGCTATATGCTGTACTTTATCCTTTACAATAGTACGACTTGGAGCCCGGCAGAATTTGATGCTCAGTCTTTATTCAATATTTTAGGAGCAACATTAAGCTTAGTTCTTATGATAGCCTATTACGAAAAAAGCAGAAAAGAAACTTGGGCTGAGCTAAATAAAACAATTGTGCAATTGGTAGAAAGCAAAGAGGACCTCAATTTAATATTAGATTCATCGGCTGAGGCCATATATGGCATTGATCTAAACGGTAACTGTATTTTCTGCAATAATAGCTGTATTGAAATGCTGGGATATAGTGACCAGTCAGAATTACTCGGGAAAAATATGCACCGGCAGATTCACCATACCCGCAGGGATGGTACCTCCTTTCCTACTGATGATTGCAGGATTTTCAGAGCGTTTATCAAAGGAGAAGGTTCTCATGTAGAGGATGAAGTGTTTTGGCGCGCTGATGGTACCTCCTTTGACGTGGAATACTTTTCATATCCCCAAATAAAAAACGGAAAAATAACGGGCGCTGTAATAACTTTTATGGATATAAGCGAGCGCAAACAAAAAGAAGCTAAAATACAATATCTAAACTGTTACGATACCCTAACCGGACTTCACAACAGAAGGTGCTTTGAGGAAAACCGCAATAAAATCGATATACCTGATAATCTACCGCTATCCGTCATCTTCGCGGATATCAATGGATTAAAGATGACCAATGACATATTTGGACATACCGCAGGCGACGAGCTAATCAAGAAGTCGTCTGAAATTCTGCAGCAGGTCAGCAGAAAGAATGATGTAGTCGCCCGTGTCGGCGGTGATGAGTTCATCATACTGCTACCCAACACAACCGGAGAAAATGCTGAAAAGATTATTACCAGGATTAAATCCGGGTTTGCGGATGCCCATATTGAAGCCATAAAGTGCAGTATTTCTCTTGGACTTGATACGAAACGAAGTCCGGATCAATCGCTGGACGAGATCATTGCAAACGCAGAAAACGCCATGTACAAGGATAAAACGATGAATCGAAAGACCATCAATAAAGATATTATTGACACTATTATCGAGACGTTGCACGCAAAAAATCCTGGTGAGAAACAACATTCAATTACCGTTAGCGAGTTGTGCTCTGATGTAGGAACTGCTTTACATCTCCCCGAGAACGATATCAGCAAACTAAAACGAGCAGGTTACCTTCATGACATCGGAAAAATTGTACTGGATGAAGGAATCCTAATTAAGGACACTTTATCGGATGAAGAGCTTGAGAAAATGCAGCAGCATTCAGCGGTTGGATACCGAATCTTAAGCCTCTTCGATGACACGCTGGATTTGGCGGAATACGTTTATGGTCATCATGAAAGATGGGATGGGGCCGGATATCCGCAAGGGCTGAAAGGCGAGCAAATCCCCCTGCTGTCGAGAATTATTACAGTTGTGGAAACCTACGACCGCGTGCTGAACAGAGGCGAGCTTCCCTTGAAGGATCGAAAACTGGCGGCTCTTGATGTTATAAAAAATGGTGCGGGTACGCAGTTTGACCTGCAAATCGCTGAATTGTTTGTTCAGATGATTAATAGCGAGGAGGTTTAAAGTTTGGAATATACGAATTTTTCAAGAGAACAGCTTCTGGATAAAATTTAAAATCTCGAGATGCTAACCCAGGAGTTGCTTAAAGAGAAAGAACAGGAAACAAGGCTCGAGTACGCTTGGACAGGTAATCTAGGGCATTGGTATTGGAACATCAAGACCAATGAGGTGACCTTCAATCCCCTCAAGGTTACCATGCTTGGTTATGATAAGAGCGAGATCCCGGAGCACGTTACTTATCAGTTTTTTACTGACAAACTACATCCGGGAGATTTACAAAACGCGATGGACGCAATGCGCAATCACTTGTATGGCAAAGCGGAGGTATACGAGGTCGAATATCGTATAGAGGCGAAAGACGGAACATTTAAATGGTATTATGACCGCGGGAGAATAACTCAATATGATGATAACGGCAAGCCCTCATTCCTTGCAGGTATCGTGTTTGACATCACTGAAAAGAAGGAAACACAACTGGAGCTGGAGTATAAAAACAGGATTCTTTCTGAGATGTCGTCGATTGACGGGTTGACTAAAATCGGTAATCACAGGACATTAATAGAGCACCTGAAGGCAGAGATAGCAGAAGCAAGCCGGACAAGTAGTCCTGTATCTATTGCTATCTTTGGCATTGATGATTTCAAGAAAGTTAATGACAGCAAGGGTCATGTCTATGGTGACCAGGTGCTTGTTGATGTTGCGTCCATTATGAAAAAAAGCATCAGAGGAACTGACTATGCGGGAAGAGTGCTTGTTCACAAGAACTCGTTGTACATTGAAAAATACCATGGATATGCATAAAATGCCCATAAACAAAGGGTTTCTAGACATCGAGTTTTACTTGCGGATTCTATGCCGTAGGTATCAATATAGATAGAATGTAAATCAAAAAGGTATGGCTATATAAAAGGTTAAAAATATCAAGATTAGACTCATTATGTTAGCCGTTTTGTTAGTTCTTAGGTTGCATAATCAAATATAACTGGCCAATATTGAGCGGAGTGACCTTTGCAAGATGATCTGCCGGCGCATAGGCGGGGGCACAGGGGCAGGCAATAATTGCGGTACACAGGAAGGACAGCTTTTTCCTATGCCGGCCCTTCTGATTGCCTTCTCCTTTGGAGAACGCCGGGCATTCCACAGGCGGAAAAAGTACAATGGACCCCAATATCAAGACACGATTTTTTAAATTCAAAGCGACATCGGGTTTAACATAAAAAACTTTCTGACTGAATGTTGCGATAAGTTAAAATGGTGAGGTTATGCATATAATCCACCTAACATTTCACATTAATTATAAAAATGGCGGTCTCCATAGGGAGGGGGAAACCCATTCACAGCACTTAGCCGCCGCTTGTGGTCGGAGCGAAGCGGAGAGTCTTGACTCCATGTGCTAGGATTAATAAACCCGACCCGGAGCGAAGATTTTATCGGTGGCGACAAGGTTTTCGCTAACCAATAAGATGACTATTTGGAGCCGTGGACCTATGAAGACTTTAAAGGAAAGCAGTTTTCGATAATGACCGGTTCACTGTTTGACGGGGTAGCCGACAGGATATTCAACGCTTCAGAGAAACTTTACTTTAATAATACTGTTGGGGAGATCGAAGCGGTGAAACAAGGAAAGGCGGATGCTGCGCTGATGGATGACGTCGCCGCCTCGCTAAGCCTGCGGGCGGGCCAATACGATGGCTTGCAGGTGTTGCCCGTCCCGCTCGCGGAGCTTGATTTTGAGTACGGCGTTTTCTCCGTGCGGCAGGATATTATTGAGCAATACAACGAATTTTTAGCACAAATAAAGGCGGACGGCACGCTAAAGGAGATGCAGGAACGCTGGCTGAAATCTTATGCGTTTGAGGCGATCATGCCCGAGATCCCGCTAACCGGTGAAAACGGGACATTAACCGTTGCCATTATGGCTACCTATCCGCCATTTAGCTTTGCGGGGGAAAACGGGGAATTTTCAGGTTTTGACATTGAGCAGCTCCGTCGCTTTGCCGCGTGGCTCGGTAAGGACATTAGGTTTGTCGATATGGATTTCGGGGCAATGATGGGCTATGTAGCCAGTGGAAAGGCGGATATCGGGGGGAGCGTTTATATCACCGACGAGCGGAAAGAGAGCTTCCTGTTCAGCGACCCCGACTATGTGAGCAAGACCGTGCTGGTGGTAAGGAAACACAAGCAGGAAACACCGGCCTCCGGGCGTTTGTATACCTGGTTTTCGGGTAAGACGGTGGGCACAATAATCGGTGCGATATCGGATTCGGCTGTACAGATGTTCGGTTCGATTCCGGTGCTTTACCAGGATCCCTGCCTCGTTTTTGGTCCTATGGGCGCCTTTGCCAATTTTGACAATCAGGTTCTGATCGATGAGTTTAACGCATTTTTGGCCATTGCCAAATCCGACGGTATACTTGAAAAGATGAAGAACCGTTGGTTAAGGGCGTGCCCGATCTTAAGGAGCCGATGCCGGAGCTGGTGTACTCGGGTGAGAAAGGTGTTTTAAATGTGCCACGGTAGGCACGAATATTCCCTTTGATTTTTTCGGAGAAAATGGTGAGCTAAAAGGCTATGCGGTTGAGCTGATGAACCGTTTTGCCGCACATGCAGGCTATACTGTAAAATATTATCCTATGGAATTCGGCGCCTTGATCCCCGCAGTGACCGGCGGCAAGGCCGACATGGCGATTTCATGCGTTTCCATTACTGAAGCGCGCAAAGAGTCGGTGCTGTTCAGTGACTCGATTTACAACGACCAGCTGGGTATTATAGCGCTGAAAAAACCGGCAGGATCAGACGACGCACCAGCCGATGCCGCGAGGGATAAGACGATTGCCGGTTTTACCGTATGGCTCAAATCCGCAATTAGCCGCAACTTGATCACGGAGAACCGCTGGAAGATGATTCTGGACGGCCTGGGCGTTACCATGACGATCTTGCTGCTTGCACAAGTGTTGGGTACATTGCTTTTTTTTCATAGCGGCTAAGCCGCTATGAGGTAATCGTCACCTATCCCGGCAACAGTGAAGACGCGCTGGCAACTGCGGAGGACGACCTGGCCAAGGTAATGATACATAACACGGCGGGAGAGATTGTACATACGTTTGTTAACGGGGTCAATACACTGCGGCTGACATTGTAGTGTTACTACCCTTTGAATTATCAACGAGATTGAAACATTCGGTTTTTCCGTCCAGTCAATCAAATGTTCACGCTTTGTAAAAAACATCGAGATTAGACTCATTTCGTTAGCCGTTTTGTTAGTCCTTAGTTTATATAATGCAAATATAACACGCCAATGCTGAGTGACCTTTGTAAGATGCTCTGCTGGCGGACATAGGTAGGGTCACAGGTATAGGCGGTAATTGCGGTACACAGGAGAACAGTTACAGATTAAAATTTGGAGGTTCTGATGATCATGATTACTAAAACGTTATTTCCCGGGCGCTATATGCAGGGTTTGGGGGCAATTGAGCGTCTGGAAAACGAATTGCCAAACTTCGGCAAAGTGGGTTTGTGTATTATAGCGCCCTCGGCCAGGAAGATGCTGAGTGATAAGATACCGAAACAGACAGCAGGGCTGCGCTTAATTGTTGAGGAATTTAAGAGGGAATGCTGTGATCTGGAAATAGAGCGCCTTGCTAATTTAGGAAGTGAGTGTTACGCACAGTTTGTCGTTGCTATTGGAGGAGGAAAAACCATTGATACAGGCAAGATAGTTGCGGATCGCTTGAGTACGCCGGTAGTTGTTGTCCCTACAATTGCCTCCACCGATGCCCCTTGCAGTGCCTGTGCGGTTGTGTACAGCGAGGAGGGCGTTGTAGTCCGGGTTGAATACCAGAAAAGAAATCCAGACCTTGTGCTGGTAGATTCGGAAATTATCGCCAATGCGCCGGCACGCTTTTTGATTGCCGGTATGGGGGATGCCTTGGCCACCTGGTTTGAAGCGGAATCATGCAAAAAAACAAACGCCAAAAATGAGGCGGGAGAATGGGGCTCCCTGACCGCTTATGCCTTGGCCAGACTCTGTTACGAAACTCTTCTGGAATACGGCTTGGCCGCGCTGGTCTCATGTAAAGCGAATGCTGTCACCCCCGCACTGGAGCATGTGATTGAAGCCAATACCCTGTTAAGCGGCCTGGGCTTTGAAAGCGGTGGGATAGCTATGGCCCACTCTATTCATAACGGATTGACGGCGCTTCCCCAGACACACAATTATTATCATGGCGAGAAAGTTGCCCTGGGGGTTCTGGCTTCCCTGTTCCTCAACGATAAATCAAAGGCCTTAATTGACGAGGTCTATTCATTCTGCGCAAGCATAGGCTTGCCAACTACCCTGGCCGAGCTGGGCTTAGCCGGTGTTTCACCTGACGAGCTGAAAAAAGTAGCAGTACGCACCTGTATTGAGGGTGAAAGCATTCACCACGAAGGGGGAGATATCACCCCGCAAATGGTTATCCACGCACTACTTGCCGCTGATAGGGAGGGACAGAGGAGAAAAGGGATACCAAGTTGATTATTGGCGGACATAGGCGGGGGTCACGTGGCCAGGTAATAATTGCGGTAAATAGAGTGACAGTTATAGATGAATATTGGTCAATAAACAGGGAACGATGATTCGGGCTGGGCGCTGATGAGATCGGCGCCCAGTGATGTCTTATGGTTGTTTCCAAATCATCCTTCCGGCTTTTGCTTCTGCTGCTAATCTTTAATGAAATCCAGAACCTGCTCATATATCTCATGGTATCTAATTCTCTTACCAGTTGCCCAGAATGCTTCAAAGTCAGCGAGATATTCACCTTTATACAGGGAGAGAATTTCCTGGGCTGCTTCATTGCTATTCTGCAGCCTGAATTTTTCCGCTGCTGCTTCAAAAAGCTCGTAATCACACTCGATTTCATCCTGGCAAATACGATAGTGATTTTGGTGGTTTATAATAAGGTTCTCAACACCGAGATAAGCAAGGTCCTTTTTTATATGAGCCAGGTTTACCCCAATCAGCTTTTTCACATTATCTGATTCGGTTTCCGACCAGATGGCATTGTATATCTGTTCTTTAGTCACTCCTATTTTGTCTGTGTCAAGGAGGAAGGCGAAAAGTTCGCGTTCCTTTCTTGAACGCATTTTAAGCGGCTTGTGCCGGTCCTGATACGGGTAGATGTCTAACCCGCCAAAGGTGGAAACATATGCCTTTTTCGATTTGTACCCGGCAAAGGCCATCATCTCTTTCGCAAAATCAGACTCGATCCCATAATCCAGGGCATATTGAAGAATTGATCCGTATAATCCCCGGATTTTGAAATAATCATAGATGCCGTTTTCGGAACAGAGCTTAAGGTAGCGGGCTGTTAAACTGGAGGCCTGAACATGATCCTTTGCTGAAATGGCAGCTCCTGTCAGAAGACCATAGGCAATGGTGGGGATCATCATTATATTTGACCTTTCGCCAATCTCTATGGACATCATAGCGTATTTAACAGCATTAGTGAAATCGGATAAGGATATATAGTAGCCGAAGAGCCTGCCTAAGACAATAGTTTTCAGGTAGTCGCTTATGTTTTCAAGATTAGAAAGGATTTCATCAATAGTCGCTGCTTTGGAGTCGCCTGTGAATATGAGACTGTAGACCAGGCGTTGGCTTTTTGCCCATTCTAATTGGAACTTCGAAGTGCGGTAGAGGGATGCATGTTCAATGCCAAGAGTAAAATATTTTATAGTCGTATTATAGGTAGTGCTTTTGCCGTTTCTTCTGTCCATGTCGGTAATGTGATAGTAAATTTCTGCAGCTAAAAGATAAGCCGCCCATAATTCCTCATATCGTCCCGTACTTTTAAGTTTTTGAATCTCTGTGGAGATGATGGTCTTAGCTTTCTGTTGGTTGCCCAGCATTTGATATGCTTTTGCTGCATACATGCCGATACTGTGCATGTCCAAATACCGGCGTTCTTGCTCTGGAAGCTCTAAAGATTTTTCATAATAGTAAATAGTATCCTGCATACGCCCGGCAAAAAAATGAACGGCGGTCAAATATCTCTCAAACCAAGCCTTGACTTGGACATTCCCGGCCCGGGCACATGTTTCAATCATCAGGTATGCGGTATCAAAAGCTTCTCTGATTTGAGAATTCCAGCAAAGGTTATAGATCTTTTCAATGCCGGCTTGATACAATCTGTTGGGAACCAGGCTGTTAATATTTGACAACAGGCTATCCAGCAACTTGTTTGATTCCTCAAAGGAGGCAGAGTTCCTTAAGATCCTTGCTTTATGTACCATGGCATCAAAATATAGGTCTTCACCAGCTCTATTTGCCTGTGGTTTCACATTATCCAGCCATATTCTGGCCTCACTGAAGTTCCCGATGCTGGAGAGAAAAATCCCCCTGACCAGGGAAATTTTCTGGCTAGAAGTGGCGGGGGCGCCACCCAGAGCTTTAAACCAGTTCCGCAGTTCACTGAAACTGCCGTTTTTTATATGGTCTTCGTAGCTGGCCAGGATAATTTTTTCCAGCATTTCGTTGTCATTAGAAAGCATGGCGTATTTGGCAGCTTGGGAATACTGTTTTTGCTCATAGTAATATAAACCGGCATTTTGCTGGAGCTGTCTTTGTGGAAAGTCCTCCATGTCTTTTAGCAAGTGCGTCCTGAAAAGTGAGTGGTAACGGAATAGCCCACCCTTCGTCTTGGTAGTAAAGATATTTTGCTTTTCCAGACTGTCTAAGAGTTGAAGAGAGTTTTTCTTGTTGGTGACCGCATCCAGCATTTTCGGGTCCAATTCCTCAAAACAGGCTGAAGTTTTGAGAAAATCCATCATTTCAACCGGCAGCCGGCTGGTGCATTCGTAAAAAAGATAGGAATCTAAAATGGGATTACCCTGGGCGAGGATGTCAACAAGGTCCACGCCGTTTTCGTAAAGCACCTTGAAGGAGCCAATTCCCAGAGGCCATCCTTCCATGACCGCATAGATATTTTCGTCCTCATAGCCCAGCACTTGGGCTACTTCGTTCCTGGTGAAGGCAAGTTCTTTTTGGGTAAGTTCAAAAATATTACCCCTAACCTGCAAAGCTACAAACTCCTGCCAGGGAGTTTCCCGACTGCCCATACAAACCCGGATATTTTCAGGTTTGTATTTTATGAGGCAGATGATGAAATCCTTAATACTCTTATCTTGTATGGTATGCAGATCATCCAGCACAACCATACAATCCAGCGCAATATTTTCAATGCTGCTGATGAGCGCATTAGCTAGTATGGTGATAAAATTGTTTTTCCCCTCAAAGGGGAGGTATTGGGAGAAATTAAGCTCATAGCAGGGGAAAGTATGGTGTATGGCTTCACTTAAGAGGCCGAGAAAGGAGAAAATGTCACTTTCTCCATCCAATGTGAGCCAGACAGCGTTTTCCACAGAATTAGATACCTGTGCCAACAGGGTAGTTTTGCCGTACCCTGCTCCGGCATGAATATATGTAAGTTTTTTTTGACTGCCAAGAATTGCAGATACGAGCTCTTTGCGCATAATTTCACCGGCAGTTTTTGTTGGAACGGAAATTTTTACACTTGATACGTTGGCCATATCCTAAACTCCTATTCTTGCGCTCAGAACTATTATAACAACATTCAATTCGTCTTTGGTGAAAAAGATGGAAGAGTGTCAAGAAATGACTAATTATGTTAACTTAATTGGGTAATAAAGAGCTGGGTAAGAACTCTAATGATCAATATGAGGAACAGCTAAGCTTATCAGATTATTGGATGCCAATGATGTGATGAGCTTTTTTGTTAGTCCTTTTGTTAGTCCTTGCCTGATACAATCAAATCAATAAAATGATAACAGCTTAAGAAAAGCAGTGAATTCTGGTGCTTCATACATAATGGAATGGGGGCTGCAGGGATGCACAAAAAAAATAATCTCATGGTCGTATCCATCGATGATATTCTTCAATGGGGTTGGAGCATCACGGATCTCGCCGGCTGTCTGACCAAAATCGATGCATCTACCCTTGGGTGTGTTTGGACTATGGAACAATGGGTTCCGATATTGGAATCTAGATGGGTCATTTGTCTGATGCTCGTCACAGATGAATATAATATCGTTGGATACATTTTTTGCTTCGCTTTGACGGACAGAACATTTCAGACAGTGATGAACGGAAACTTGGAGGAACAAGATATCAGCATTTCTAACATTATTCCAATGAACTCTTCAGGTGATTATAACCTCTATGGCGATACATTTGCCATAATGCCGGATTTCCAATCCGTAGGGTCTCTTTTATTATTGCTGGGCGCATTTATAAATGAGCTGATCCGTTTGGCGCAGCAAGGAGTATACATGAAAAAAAGTTGCATCAAAGTCATCTCAGACAGCGGATTATCTCTCGCATCGCTATTATCTATGAAACCTGTTTGCAAACATAGGGCCGGAGGAACTATGTACTTCGGAACCTTCCATCCCTTAAGGGGAATTTATAAAAAGAACAGCCAGTTAGTTAAGCTATACCAAGATCACTTTAAAAACAGATCTATTTCGCAAAAACACTATGACCAATGAATATCTCATCAAGAAAGTATTCACAGCAAACCTGTTCCCTTCAATAATTGCTGGGTTGGCAGCCACCATCGGATTCGTCATCGATGGCATCTTGACCGGTAACCTAATTGGGCTTCGGGGGTTGGCGGTTATTGGCATCGCAACCCCGCTGTTTCTTTTTTTTGTAGGAATAGCCGGTGTGCTGAGCGAGGGCGGCGTAGCCTGCTGTGCCGAATATATAGGCCGTGGCGAACCTGGGAAAGTAAACGCAAATTTTACCGCGGCCGTGTCCGCAACAGTCCTTGCGGGATTTATCTTTACCATATTTGGCACATTTTTTACAGATGCCCTAGCAGTGTTACTTGGCGCTCAAGGTGAACTGCTCCCCATGCTTAAAGCATATACTTTTGGCATCTGCCTGGGAGCCATCCCGATCATGCTCTCACAGGTGATGTACTTTTATGTTCAGCTTGATGGCTCCCCAACCCTTTGTATTGTTAGCGCAGCCACCGGTGTTGTGGTGAATGCCGTGTTGGATGTGATAATGATCCAGGTGTTCCATCTTGGTATGCTGGGCATAGCTCTCGCTACGACCATCAGCTATACCGTGATCCTATTGTTACTGTGCATCCATTTTACCAAAAGGAGCGCCTCATTAAATCTGAGTTTTGCAGGCAATCTACCTCAAGAACTTTCAAGGATCATCGCCATAGGCTTTCCCGCCGCTCTTGAGATGTGGAGCTATACGCTGAGGGTGGGCATCCTCAACCGGCTGCTAATGATTACAGGGGGTACCGCGGCCGTTACCGCATTTGCTATACAATACGACATCGACAGCTTTGTCAGCTCCATAACCATCGGTATCGGCATGAATACACTCATGCTGTCAGGCATCTTCTATGGCGAAGAGGATGTCCGCTCACTAAAGGACACCCTAAGAACATCCTTGCGCATCGGCTTGATCTTGAGTATTGCCGCCGCTTCCTTGATATTTGTCTTTGCGCCGCAGCTAGCCGGTATCTTTGGGAAGGCAGATGCCGCATCTAACATAATGACTGTTCGTGCCATTCGGTTCTTCAGTGTAAGCTTTCCACTATCCCTAATTTCTGCCGTATTCATTAACTATTATCAGGGCATTAAGAATATCCGGATGTCAAACCTGATTTGCATTGGAGAAAATTTGATATTCATCCTGCTGTTTTCCTATCTTCTGGCGCCCATGTTTGGAACAGATGGTGTCTGGGTTTCTTTTTTGTTGGGTGAAATTGGTATTTTCATAACAGTAGCATTGCTCATCAGGGTCCAAAAAAAGAAATGGATACGATCCCTAGAAGATTTTATGCTGCTTCCGGAAAGAATGCTGCTTGAAGAAGATGAGCATATAGAAATTTCTATCGGAAACGACATTAATGAGGTCATCAATCTTTCCTTGACTGTGATTGAATTCTGCCAACGGCACAATATCGACAAAAGAACCTCCTACTTCTTTCCCCTGTGTGTGGAAGAAATGGCCGGAAATGTAGTCAAGTATGCTTTTCGGCCAGGAGAAAAGAAATTTATAGACATCCGCATCATCAAGAAAGGGAACAGCCTGATCTTCTGGATGAGGGATGATGGCATCCAGTTCAACCCATTCAAACATCTTGCTTCTATGCCGGGAAATGACAAGCTATCAAACATCGGCATCCGGCTGGTGCAAAGGTTAGCTTCAGAGGTCAACTACCGGTATACGGTGGGATTGAACAACCTGATCATTTTGTTCAGGATGAAATGAATCGCCACATTCTCTATACTAATGCTCAGTTATGGAAGCTTAAAAAAAGTTTCAGAAAAAATTAGTTTTGTTAGCCGTTTTGTTAGTCGTAGCGTTATAAAATATAAAGATAAAGCCAATATTTGTCAGGGGTGATCGCTATGAATGATAAAAAAATCAATATACCATTGGAAGATGAAATGCTGGCGGGTATAGGCGGGGATACAGGAACAGGCAATAGTTGTGGGCTACAGGAGGGACATTTTCCTAGCCTAGGAAAATGTTTTAACGAAAGCAGGTCCATTTCGGGCATGGTTTTTCAGCAGGCTTGTCCATATTGCAGTATATGGACTTCTTTGCCTGAGGGCGCAAATCTTATAGTTGCACGTATATTTGAATGTACTTTACATGGATATGTGAAACGGGTAAAGGAATAAATTTCCTCCTGCCGACGGAGTAAGCCTTAAAGTGACATATATAGTTGAATGTTCCTTATATGGATATAGAAATAAGGAGAGAGGAGTAAATACCATGTCAAAGAAAGCAGGTTTTGAATTTGCAGATGTAGATTTGTAGGAGATGAAAAAAACAAATGCCGGTTAGCTGTCGAATGAGGAGCTTGATAATGTCGGCGCCGGCAGAGGAGATACTTTATGCTGTCCGAGTTGTGGAAGTGATGATATCGCATTATGAAGGAATTTTGTAGTAATCGTACTTTTTGGTCAGGCTGGAAGAGGGAGGTATGAAACGAATCATGCAAAACAGTATTTTCCGCAAAAGCTCATTAGAAAGGATATCCTCACAGGAGTAGCTTAATGAATATGTAAAAATTATAAATCCAGGGGTTTGGGCTGTGCTTTTAGGGCTTTTTGCCCTTAAAGAAAGAAAGCCGTATGAGCTGATAAAACAATTTAAAGGTAAGGGGATACACCTGCTGAAGTATGTACAGTTTCTGTGGACAGGAATGTCCCCAACAATTAATAAATAACTTAAAAAAAGGAGATATTTTGCTATGAAGATTACAAGAAATACGAGCGGAAATACCACTACTCTTGCCCTTCAGGGCAGATTGGACACTGTTACCAGCACTCAGCTGGCAAACGAACTCAGTGTTATATTTGAAGGGGGAGCGGTCAATCTCGTTTTTGATTTTTCTGTACTGGAATATATCAGTAGTGCAGGGCTGCGTGTGCTATTGATTGCGCAGAAAAAGGTAAATGCCCTTGAAACGGAAATGAAAATCATCGGGGCAAATGAGGCGGTGAAAGAAATATTTGACATCACGGGATTTTCCGGAATTATAAAAATCAATTAACAAGCAAAGTGCAGCAGGGACTGAGATAAACCCCTGTCCCTTTTCCTGCAAATTAAAGATAAAGGAAAGGAATGAATGAAAATGCAGGAAGCAAGAGAGAAAAAAGCTTTCCCGGCCAAAATGGAACTTATTCCGGAAATTAGTAAATATGTCTCTGATCTTGCGGAAAAGGCGGGGCTGCACCCGAAACAGGTCATCCATTTACAAGTGGCCATTGATGAAGTGGTGGCCAATATCTGCCATTATGCCTATCAGAAACCCCCCGGTGAAGTGCTGGTACAGATAGAAAGCGGGAAAGGACGGTTTGCGGTTGATTTTATTGATGAAGGGATTCCTTTTGACCCCCTTATGGTAGATGAACCCGATATCAATGCGGATATTGCCGAACGGGAAATGGGCGGATTGGGGATTTTTTTGGTGCGCCGGGTAATAGATGAGGTCCATTATAAACGGGATAAAAGCAAAAATGTCTTCACTCTGGTTTTGTATGTACCTAAATTAAAAGGATGAAGCGCTGGGGGCCCGCTGGGTGAGGCAAAAACCGTTATTCTGCCAGACCGTTAAAAGTCAGGGCTAAAATTGTAATATCGTCGTATTGGGCTGTGTCACGGGCAAAAAGGCGCAGATCCTGAAGTATTTTACCGGTAATTTCGGCAGCGGGGCGCTGGGGTGCATCCTGCAGTGATTGAAGGAGCCCTCCTTTGCCCCAGAAGCCTCCCGATTTGCTCATCGCTTCCGTCACGCCGTCGGTAAAAACGATTAATGTGTCACCGGGCTTAAGAGAAATACTTTGCTTTATATAAAGAATGTCTTCCATGGCACCTAGGGCGGGTCCCTTGGCCGGGGCCAGAGGGGCAATGCCCGATTGGGAAAGATGGTAAGGTAAGTCATGACCGCCGCAGCTGTAAATGACCTCCCCTGATTTTGTATCTAAAATGCCGCAGAAAACGGTGACAAACATACCGGTATCGTTATTACGACACAGTTCATTATTAACAGCAGCTAATATTTCATCAGGGCTGGTTTGGGCTACTGTCCTGGAACGAAGCAAAGTTCTGGTTACCGCCATAAAAAGGGAAGCGGGGACCCCTTTGCCGGAAACATCACCAACGGTAAAATAGAGATGTTGTTCATCAAGAAAGAAAAAATCATAAAAGTCACCGCCCACTTCCTTAGCCGGTTCTAAAAGGGCGTGGACCTCAAATTCCAAGCGTTCAGGAAACGGGGGAAAGATACGAGGGACAATGCTCATTTGAATCTGCCGGGCCACCAGCAGTTCCCCTTCAATTTGTCGTTTCGCGGTTTCTGTAGCTCTTTCTTTAATCAGATTGTTAACCATAAAAGCAAAAATCGCCATGCCGGCTCCGTTGGCCAAGATCATGGGTGCAATAATTTGCTTTACAAGAGTAAATGCCTGGGAAAAGGGTTTGCTGATAATCAGTGTAAGGCCCAAGTGCAAAATCTCGATGGCCACGGACAAAAGAACAGCACCTTTGATACTGGGGAATTCTCCTTTGCGTAGCAGGTAAATTTCCCCGCCGATCAACCCGGCCAGTACCGTGGACAGAGAACATGCGTAATCGGTAAACCCGCCCAGGGTAAAACGGTGCAGACCGCCGATGAGACCGGCGCCCAGTCCCACCATAGGCCCACCGATTAAGCCTGCCATGGTGGGGCCTAAATCACGAATGTTGGCAATGGCTCCTAGCAGTTCTATGCCGCCCAGTGTGCCGTAGATGGAAAAAGCCCCGAAAATTAAAACTAGTAACAACTGGTTGCGCAGAGAAAATTTCTTCACCATGATTTCTCCGTAAAAATTGCTGCGAGTTATAATATAGGTGACGACCATAATTACCGCCATACTGTTTACTAAATTAAGCGCAAGTTCGATTATTGCTTTCAAGGAATTATTTCTCCTTTGTTTATGGCTAATTGGGGAATATAATCAAATATGGTATTGTTATTCTTCCATTTCGACAATTAAGTTGATAAATCCTACAAGGATCCGGTATGCTGCAAGAAAATTGGAGTAAGGCGTGTTAGCCTTTACGCCTATTCACCCATCAAGTCTGAATACACCATACTACCGGGCTTCCCGTATTCGGTAGCGAGAAATGGTCAGAGGTGGATAAAAGCAGGGCTGAAACCTTCAATCCAAATATTTACCTATACCTGGGAAAACGATAGGTTGCATAAATTGGGGGAGCGCTGCCGTCCGAATCACAGAAACGTACACTTGGCCGTCTGGAATATGCCGCCCGAAGGCAGCTATTCGCGGTGGTTACCGGCGATTGCGGTACCGGCAAAACAACTACCATCCGCCTATTTAAAGAATCTTTAGATCCGGCCATGTTTATAGTCATGTATATAGCAGACTCTAAACTTACACCCCGACATTTTTACAAAAGTTTGCTGGAACATCTGGGCTGCGAATCCAAGTTTTATCGCGGTGACGCCAAGCGTCAGCTTCACAGGGAAGTCGAACTTATACGCGGTATACAACATCTGCAACCGGTTGTTGTCGTGGATGAAGCCCATCTACTAGACAAAGAAATGCTAGAAGAGGTCCGGTTTCTCTTGAACTTCAAAATGGATGCCCAAAGTCCTATGGCTCTGAGCCTGGTGAAACAAAACGAATTTTGGGATAAATCACAGCTTCAAGCATATTCCGCCGTTCGCTAGTGGGTAGACCTGCAATGCAAATTGCCACACCTGGACCGAGCTCAAGTAGGGGAATGTATTAATCGGCACCTGGCTTATGCCGGTGCCGATCACGATATCTTTTCGGATAATACGATCGTTGTAATTTACCAGTTCTCAAGCGGCGCGGCTTGTTAGGCTTGCACGCATTGTATGCTTTACGGAGCGCAGAACGGCCGCCGAATTATTGACCAGCGTGTCAACTGCTCTATGCTATACTACTACTTTTGGCAATGCTGCAAGCAAAAAACAACGAGCGTTACTGGCTGGGAAGGTTCCAAGGCCAGTAACGCTCGTAATGTATTAGCACTAAATTTATTCACTTCTATACACTTGCCGTTTTCGTTTTCACTCCATCAACGGGGGTGGCTGTCTGACTAAGCGTTTGACTGGGCAGGATGTGGAAATTCTCCACGATAAACAGATAGCCGAGCACGCCGATGGCGATTAAGCCAATGCTGACCAACCACTCAATCACCGAGGGGAAGTAAGCGCCGCCCATGAAATCCGCCATTCCGGTAAAGACTACGTTCATCCGGTTGAGAATCACGCCAGATACCACTAGCACCCCAAAAGTTATCAAACCGCTTGCGCTGTTCCGCAGCTGAGGGGTGAAGCAGATAATAATCGGAATGAGCACCCCACAGACCATTTCCAGCAAAAACAAGTTGCCTTCCAGGTTACCCGCAAAGACCAATCCGGCGGCCCCGCGGTAGAAAAGGTCAACAACTTTAAGCAACAGGTAAACTAACATTACATAGCCCGAGATTTTAATGAAGGACTGCAGCAGACTAATATCCGGTTTGTGGCCGTGGGCCCGGGCACCCAAAAAGGTTTCCACGGTTACCATCGCCGGTCCCACAAAGAAGGAGGACATTAAGAAAAACACTGGTAGCAGCATTGACCACCACAGAGGGTATAATTTACCTACTTCGATCACGTAAAGTGAACCCAGCGAGGACTGGTGCAGGGTGGGCAGCAGCACACCAATAATCAGCAGCGCCGGCAGCATCTTTTTAAACAAGCTATGCCAGCCCTTTTGCACCTTTTCGGTAGCTATCTCGCCGAATTCGAGTAGCTGAACCAGCGTGTACAGGGACACGCACCAAAAAACTTCAAACAACACACTTGTATAGCCCCAGGAAACAAACGGGCGCCAGAAATTGAACCAGCGACCGATATCCATAAACAGACCGGCCATGACCAGTAAATAACCAATTAAGGAAGTTAACAGAGCGCTGCGGGCAATGGGACTATATTTTTTTTCGCCTAAAATGTGTACGATAAGGGCGGTGCTGTAACCGCCGCCGGCTAGCGCCACGCCGGTAAGCACGTCAAAGCCAATCCACATTCCCCAGGGCCATTGATCGTTTAAATTAGTGGCACTGCCCAACCCGGTCACCAGCCGGTACACCATCCCCAGTACACCCAGCAGGCCCAGCAGCAATAGCAGTTTCCTAGTAGGTGTCATGGTAAAAGTCCATTTACCTTGGTCAGCCATGACAAAGCCTCCTTGTTAAATAGTTTTTATTGTATTGCGGAGGAGGGTTAGATCTCCTTGTCTTATTTTTTACCGGGCTTTTCCTTCTCCTTGGCTATTTCATTGCGCCGGCGGTTATAAACATACATGCCGGTCAGCAGTGCTCCCCAACTGAGCCCCACAGCGGGTGTTAAGCCCATGATGCTTTCTGTATATTCAGGCAGTGGCTTAGTGGTGACGTTGGTACGGAAGCCCAGTTTTTCAAAAGGTATATCCGAAATATACAGCCAGCTGGTGCCCCCGGCTTCTTTTTCACCGAAGATATGCTTTACATAGTCGCCGTCGCCGTTGATTTTTTCCCTGGCAATGGCCAGCATAGTTTTGTGATCGCCATAGGTCAGCGCTCCGGCCGGGCAAACACTCACACAGGCCGGGCTATCACCGTTATAGACGCGATTGGCGCACATCTGGCACTTGCGTACCTCTGGAAAGGCTTTATCCCACTCGTATTTGGGTATATTAAAGGGACAGGCCAGCATGCAGTATCGGCAGCCCACACATAAATTTACGTCATAGACCACCGGGCCTTCCTTTGTCTTTTTGAGGGCTTTGGAGAAGCAAGCCGAAACACAAGCCGGCTCATCGCAGTGCAGGCACTGGTATTTAATAAACCGCCAGACCGGTTCATTGTCCTTTTTGACCTCAGCTCGATTAATCACAGTCCAAGTATCCGCGTCCAGGTTACTACCCTGCTGCTGGGTAATTTGGCTGTAAGGCAAAGCATTCCACATTTTACAGGCTACCGAACAGCTGCCACAGCCGATACACTTAGTTAGATCAACTAAAACTCCCTTGGACAATTCATTCACCTACCTTTGAGCAATTTCAAATTTCTAAAAATTAGAAAAATATTCAAACTTTTTTAAGAAGTGAGAGCATTAATTTTTTTGCCTCTATCGGTGTAAGAGGTATGCAGCAGTTCCTCGGACAGCTCACTCATGGGGTGCTGTAAAAATTTCTCGTAAATAGCCAGTATTTCGGAGTTTTCGTGGCTTGCACGGCGTGGCGCTTGAGCATCTGCCTGATACAGGCTGTTGATTCTGGCCATGCGTATCTCATCGGAGGGCGGTACCGAAGACCTGGGTTGCCCGCCACCGTTGATACACCCGCCGGGACAGGACATGAACTCCACGAAATGCCAGGGAGCGTTACCCGCGCGTACCGTATCCAGGACCTGCCGGGCATTGCTTAGGCCGTGGCAAACGGCTACCTTCACTGTTCCCACACCGGGCACCTCCACGGCTGCCTCTTTTACACCTTCCAGGTAACGTACCGGGGTAAGGTTGAATAAATCAGCCGGGGGCTGCTGCTTAGTGATCAGGAAATACGCGGAGCGTACCGCCGCCTCCATAACGCCGCCTGTAGCGCCGAAGATAATGGCGCCGCCGGTGCCTTCACCCATAATGGGATCATAGTTTTCTTCAGGAAGTTTAGATAAGTCGATGTTTTGCTGCTTAATCAACCGGGCCAACTCCCGGGTGGTTAAGACCACATCTACGTCCTGCAGGTCTTTATTATGCCAGTAATGGGCGCTGTCGTTCATTTCCGGGCGCTGTGCCTCGAATTTTTTGGCGGTGCAGGGCATAATGGATACCGAGACAATGCTTTCCGGTTTTATATTTTTTACCTTAGCGTAATAGGTTTTAGCAACTGCTCCCAGCATTTGTTGCGGGGATTTACAGCTGGACATATGGGGCAGCAGGTCCGGGTAGTAGTATTCACAAAACTTCACCCAGCCCGGGCTGCAGGAGGTGAACTGGGGCAGCGGTGCTTTTATTTCGCCGGTGACCCTTTTAATCAGCTCGGTGGCTTCTTCCATGATAGTGAGGTCAGCGGTAAAATTGGTATCGAACACTGCGTCGAAGCCAAGACGTTTTAAGGCCGCGACCTGCTGGCCGACTACCCAGGTGCCGGGGGGGAGTCCGAATTCCTCGCCCAGAGCTACTCTGGTAGCGGGAGCTGTTTGCACGATGACATGCTTGTTGGGGTCGTTAATGGCCTGCGCTACTTTTTGGGTCTCGTCACGTTCAGTAATGGCTCCGGTGGGGCACCAGAGGGTGCATTGCCCGCAGTTAACGCAGATAATGTCGTCTGCCATGGGCAGGCCATAGTGGCCGGCTACAGTTTGGACCCTGGTGCAGACTTCCATGCACTGGCCGCATAAAATGCATTTTTGGTCGTCTCTAACGATGGAAGGGTTATCTGGGTCAATGGGTACCCGTCCTCGCACCTGAGCAGGCCAGTTACCTCTGGCTTGGTATTGCTGGGGCAGCCATCCGTCCCCCCCGGCCTGCTCTGCCACCGTTGTGGTATTACTACAACCTGTCAGACCTATGGTTATCCCGGCCAGGCTCAGGCCGCCCATCATTTTGAGAAAGGAGCGCCTGGTTACCTGCTTATCCAGCTGCTGCTTGTCTTCTTTTACGTGGTCATACATAAATTAAGCCTCCTTGGGTCAGACTTAAATACTCAGTAAGTTAAACAAAATACTAAAAATCGTTAATTAATTAGCCTTATCTTTTCCCTTATTCTGTCATTGCTCCGCGGTGCCTAATTTTTGCCAGTAGATTTTTTAAGGTTGCCTTAGGGTTAAAGGTTTTGCCGGCCTGTTTACGCCTCGCCTGCCACTCCACAACGCGGACGATGGTGGCACTGATTTCGTATAACAGGTACATTGGAGCGGCCATCAACAATACCGAGAAGATGTCGGGTGAGGCCACCAGCGCGGAGGCAATAACTACAGAGGCCAGGATGGCTATTTTCCGTGCCTTAATCATGGTGCGATAGCTGATTACGCCCAGCTTGGCCAGGCAATAGCTAGCCAGGGGAAGTTCAAATACCAGCCCGAAAGGCAGCAGAAAGTTTAGAGTGAAGGATACATATTTGCCTATAGTGAGCATGGGCAGCAGCTCGCTGCCCCCGTAGCTCAGCAAAAAGTTGACACACATGCGGAATACCACTAGAAAGCCAAAGACTATGCCTCCCATGAAAAACAAAAAGGACAATAAGATAAACAAAGTAAAATAAATGCGCTCCAGCTTATGCAGTGCAGGTATAATAAACCCCCAAAACTGCCAGAGGGTGATGGGCAGGGAGGCCAAAAATCCCAAAAAAAAGGCCAGCTTCAGTTTAGTCATTACTGCTTCAGTGACGCCGATATAGATTACATCGTAGCCTTTGCTGGTGATGGGCTCGAGTAATATTCTGAGTACGGGATCGCTAAAAAACCAGCAGACCCCTGCGGTGATAAAGGTGGCGATAATCGATATGATGATTACCCGGCGCAGTTCCTCAAGATGCTGCACGACCGATTGTTCGTCCTGCTGGGATGCCCGCTGGTTGATGGGAATCACCCCCTTAATCTATGCCCGGCTTTATAAACCGGATTTTTTACTGTAGATTGGTGTTTTGCGGTGCGTTTTGGACTGAAGCGGCAGCATTGTTAGCTACTTTTAGTTCTTCGTTGTTTGGTTTGGCTTCTTTTTTCTCCTCATCTTCCGAGAATGAGTGCCGCATGTCCCGCAGGGCTTTACCCATCGCCTTAGCGGCATCGGGTAATTTACCTGGCCCATAAATTATTAGGACTACTACAAGGATAAGAACTAAATGGGTTGGTTGAAAGATTCCGCCAAACATCAATACCCCTCCTTTTATGCATTATTTTTTATTTAAATAGAATAGTATGATTGTTCTAAATACAGAAATTATATTATTGCTGTTTTTATGCTATTTGCTACTGAAGTATAGGGGCAATGGAAAGTATGCCTGTCTATTTATTTATATAAGGTAAACAGGCGGTTTATGATCTTAGAAACCCTATATAAATTTAGACGCATACAAAGGGGGGGTGGTTCATGTTTTGGGGAGAAAAATTATTTTTAGGGGAGATAATATCTAACTCTAAAATCCACTCCAATTTCATTAGCGATGGCTCGACAGGTTTGAATGTCCTTTGGTGAAATCACATCTACGACAGTTAAAACAACCTTAGGGATATATTTTTTGCACGTTATGGCAAACTCAAGCAGAGCATCGAAAGCAGCATCTCCGTACACTGAATGGCAGAAGGCCTGGTAACTAGCTTTATTACTGGCATTCATGCTAATCGAAACAGTATCCACCCAGCCTTTCAAGAGATGGGTGATATCCCGCTCGAATATCAGGTTGGCTTGACCGTTAGTGTTGATGCGTATAGGTATATTGTTAGCAGACTTTATTTTTTTACAGATCTCCACTATATCCAG
The DNA here is from genome assembly GCA_016841905.1 of Desulfoscipio geothermicus. Classification (GTDB taxonomy): domain Bacteria; phylum Bacillota; class Desulfotomaculia; order Desulfotomaculales; family Desulfallaceae; genus Sporotomaculum; species Sporotomaculum geothermicum_C. Next base: position 70,312 of record JAENYF010000006.1, read on the forward strand.
GGCACGCATCATTGGTTCGCCATAACCGCAAAATACCAGTTCTTGATATCTGGATAGATCACGCTCTTGAATAGCTTGTATAATTTCATCTACAGTGGGTTCACGGTCTAGCCAGAGATTACTTGCATTACCAACTCCGTCTGCTTTGGACCGCACACAAAAAGTACAATTGTTGCTGCAGCGATTAGTTATGTTAAGATAAAGTGAAGTGCCAACTTCATAAGTTATGGTCATGGACATAAATTTATACTCTCCTATCTATGCTTGGATATTATGAACAACTATTTTTATTCTCCTGCTTTATTTACGCACCTTAACATGGAGGCGTCAAGAGAATATTTAAAAGTTCTATAATATTTTAAGGTCAGCTCTTTTATCAACCTGTCCATTAATACATACGCATCGCTAAATTTTTATCCCAGAGCACAGCTGGCTGGACATACTGTTATCCACTTGGTGGTAAAATTTTGATTTGGACATAAAAATATCTAGCTTTATAGGCTAGGTTCAAAGGCTGTCACTTGCTGTTTTAAGTTTCTGCGCGAATTATTGTTCCTATCCTTAAAATTTGGTCTTCCATGGTTGAGCTGTGTTTAACCGGTGCAAAGAGTTCAGCGTGTTTTCTATTAAGTTATTGTACCTGGGCTACTGCCGTTAGACTATCCAATACCGGGGAACAATAATATTGTTTGTGCGTCTTATTGATGAGAAGTATTGTCTAGTTTACGCAAAAAAATAAAACAAGGAAGGTCTTAAGATGAAACATAATTTTTTAACCTTGATGATATTTGTTTTGTTTGTACTGGGGTTAGCAGCCTGTAGTGTAGAGCCAAGTAATAACGGAGAAAAGGTGAACAAGCAAAATGGAACGACAGGCGTCAATTCAGGGTAAGGGCAATAGCTTAATTAACATTGCCGATGTGTATCCTGAGGAAAGTTTGTGGAGTACTACTTCCCATGTTTTGATCCTCAATATGAAGGTATGGATTGGGAAAGTTACGGATGGCCATTGAACAAAAAGCTTCAACGTGGTATCTGGTGGGCATTATTCATGATCAGTGGACGATATAAAACTTTCAGAACGGTAAAACCAAGTTAATAAAATGAAAGCACCGCTATTTAAAAAATTGTTTAAAAATTACCAAATAGGTGTATAATTTAAATGGACGGTTCTTTGTTTTAGTTAACAAAAGAAGCCGTCCTTAACTTTAATTAAAAGAGAATGAGGGTAAACGATGGATTATAAAAAGTTGGCGGAGATGCTTTTCCCGGACATAACTAAATCTATAGCTTATTATGAAGAAACCGTGTTTCCCAATAGAGAATTAAGCACGGGAGCAAAGATTACTAGATTAGCTCCTAGCCCTACAGGTTTTATTCACCTGGGCAATTTATATGGGGCTTTCGTGGATGAGCGTTTAGCCCATCAAAGTAACGGGATATTTATACTGCGCATCGAAGATACCGATGAAAAACGCAAGGTAGAGGGAGCCGTAAAACTCATTATCTCATCCTTGGCCTATTTTGACCTAATGTTTGACGAAGGAGCAAGCATTGATGGGGAAGTAGGGAATTACGGTCCGTATTTTCAAAGCAATCGCGGAGAAATATATCAAACGGTAGCTAAATATCTAGTTGAGATTGGTAGGGCGTATCCCTGCTTTTGTACTGAGGAAGAGCTGGGAGAAATAAGAAAGCAGCAAATAACTGCCAATGTTAACACAGGATACTATGGTAAATGGGCCAGGGATAGAGATTTATCTCTGGAAGAGGTACAAACAAATTTACAAAATAATAAAAGTTTTGTACTTCGATTAAAATCAATGGGCATCGAAGATTCCACATTTGAAATAGATGATGCTATTAGAGGTCAACTTTCATTACCTGTAAATTATCAGGATGTAGTTATATTAAAAACTAACGGCATCCCGACCTATCATTTTGCCCATGTGGTGGACGATCACCTGATGAGGGTGACCCATGTTGTCAGGGGCGAAGAATGGCTTTCCACCTTGCCGATACATTATGAATTATTTAAGACATTAGGATGGGAGCTGCCGGTATATTGCCATACGGCTCATTTAATGAAGATAGACAATGGGGTAAAGAGGAAGTTATCCAAGAGAAAAGATCCCGAATTGGGTTTAGAGTATTACATGAAATTGGGCTATCATCCAGCTGCAGTCAGAGAATACCTGCTGACGATTTTAAATTCCAATTTCGAAGAGTGGAGAATTGAAAATCCAGACAGTAGTACAGATGCTTTTCAATTTGCATTAAATAAGATGAGCAATTCCGGTGCTTTATTTGACTTAGACAAACTTAATGATATCAGCAAAAATGTTTTACTAAAAATTCCAGTGGAAGAAATTTATGATTTTCTACTTAAATGGGCGGAGGAACATAAAGTAGATATAGTTGACTCTTTAATTTGCCATAGGGATGCTGTGCTAAAATTGTTATCTATAGGTAGAAATTCCGCTAAGCCACGTAAAGATTTAATATATTGCGAACAGATATTTGATTTTATAAGTTATTTCTTTGATAATTACTTTAAAATTGCTGATAAGTATCCAGAAAACATAGAGGATACAGAAGCGAAAAAAATATTGAAAGCATACTTGGATACCTATAATCATAGTGATGACCAAAGCCAGTGGTTTGATAAAATTAGAGCAATAGCAGTAGAAAATGGATACGCAGAAAAACCAAAGGATTATAAGAAAAATCCCCAAATGTACAAAGGTCATGTTGGCGATGTAAGCACTGTAATAAGAATAGCTGTTGTAGGTCGCAGCTCATCACCGGATGTTTGGGAGCTCCAACAAATTATGGGTGAAGAAAAAGTGAGGAGAAGAATTCAAAATTTGTTTAATATAGTAGATTTTCACTGGTAGGCCTTTTGCTTAGACCAATTGTAAAAAATACCCTGCTTCTGGTTTGCACCGGTAGGGTATTCTTTCTGATGTAGATTAAGGTATTTTTGATAAATTATTGCGGAGAATCTATGCATATGATAATAACAACTCTGCGGGATATCATATAAGTATTAAATGTTCTTAAGGAGGAGGCAATCAATTTGACTGATATTGAAGTTTTAGTTAGGGAAAAGTTCGTTTCCCTTAAAAATCGGGCCAGTGATGTCCTGGCCGAGAAAAACCCCAAGCTATTTTCTTTGCTGAACATGTTTTTAGCTGGGAAAAAGTATAGCGTTGGTATACAAGTTACTGAGAATGGTCAAAAAGCAGATGATTTTACCATACATGCCGAAGGCTTAAAGATTACTGAAGTGCAAAGTGGAGTTCTGGCTCCAAAAATTGAACATCCCTTTGGAATAATTAAGCCCTATGTAATTATTGAAAGGGATGCATTTGAGCATATGCTTCAAGATGAACATGAGTTTATTAATGAACCCTATACTTTGATGCGCAAGTATATGGCGGACGTTACTATAAAGTTTATGAGATAACAGGGCAAGCACCTTCACCGTTAACAGCCGCTTACTGCTTCTAAGAGAGCAGGTAGCGGCTGTTGTTTGTCCAAAGTTCGGATTTTGTTCACATTCAGTTCACAAACTGGAATAGAATAGCAGCTACAATACGAACATACTTAATTCACAGGGGGTGACCTAAATTAAAAAAACATTAAAATTCAGGCGCGAGAAAAAGCCGTAAGGCGAAAGATAAGTATATATTGGAACTTAATCCTGGTCTGATGTGCAGTAGGGACATTTAGTGGCATCAATATGAATCGTACTAAAGCAATACTTGCAAGTCTTCTCTGTTACAGGTGCTGGTTCTTCTTTCTTTTTGTTCATTTTGTTAATTTGTTTAATCACGATAAAGATCGAGAAGACAATAATTAGGAAGTCAAGGATATTATTTAAAAATAGGCCGTAATTCAAGGTAGCGGCACCGGCTTTTTGGGCTTCTTCCAAGGTTTTAAAATTGCCGTCACCTAGAGAAATAAACAGGTTGGTAAAATTAATATTGCCGGATACTAGCCCAATTAAAGGCATTATGATATCATTGACCATTGAGGTAACGATTTTTCCAAAGGCTCCGCCGATCACAACACCAACTGCTAAATCAATAACATTTCCCCGCATGGCGAACTCTTTAAATTCTTTCCACACGCTTACACCTCCCATCAGTATAAGTATAACTGTATAAATAATCTGAACTTATATTCCTTGATAAGCCTGACATTCAGGCAATATAAGTTTGTGTTTACCCCCGAGAATAAAAGCTCTACTTTTAGAAATTAGTTTTCGGGTCTTAATTGATTATACAACAGTATCATTTTAATTTTCTATAAGCAATCTATTACTCAATATAAGTTAACTTTTTTGTTATTGACAGTGATGGCGTTTATCACCTTAATGTGTAGTCAGCATTAATAATACCAATAAATACCTTTACTAACTCAGGGTCAAACATAGTCCCGGAACATCGTTTTATCTCGTTAATTGCTTTACTGGGGGTCATGTTCTTTTTATAAGTGCGGTTTGATGTCATAGCATCATAACTGTCAGCAATTCTAATGATTCTTGCTAGCAAAGGAATCTTCTCAGCTTTGATTCCATCGGGGTATCCCGAACCATCGTAATTCTCATGGTGATATAAAATTATCGATGTAATTGGGATTAATTCTTTAACTGATTGAACAATGAAACTACCCCACCGAGGATGTTGCTTTAGAATATTCCATTCATGTTCATCAAGACTACCTGGCTTATTTAGGATGCTTCCATCTATTTCTATTTTACCGACATCATGTAAAAAAGCAGCATATTTTAGTAGTTGTATATTATTGTCCGAAAGTTGTAACCTTCTAGCTATTTTTATGGAATAAGCAGTAACTCTTTCTGAATGGCCAAATGTGTAGCGGTCTTTGGCATTAATTATAGATATTAATGTTCTAATAGAATTAAAGGACTCTTCTTCATTGAGCTCAAATTCCTCAAGTACCGAGATGTAGAGTTCAACTTTATTTCTATTAAGAATTTTAGCCTTATAAAGTGCATAATCAGCGTGTTTAATTAATTCCTTAGGACTACTACCATGAGTAGGACTTGTTGCTATACCACAAGAAACAGTAATTTTACCTTCGGGTTGATATTCTCCACCGTAAAATTTCTGCTTTTCAACCATTTTTTTAATATTTTCAGCTACTTGTACTGCAGCCCTGCTATCAGAATTAGGGAGTAAAACAACAAATTCTTCACCGCCATATCTTGCAGTAATTCCGCTAGTTACATTTTCTCTCAATAATTCACCTAAAATTTCTAAAACATGATCTCCTACCAGATGACCAAAACTATCATTGTATTTTTTAAAATGGTCGATATCGATAAAAATTAAGGATAAGGGGCTTTTATTAGAGACAAAATTAAAATATTCTTTTAATTTTTCCTGAAAATAGCGGTGGTTATATAGACCAGTTAGCATATCAGTATTTGCCATTTTGGTTAGGTGTTTCCGGTGTTTAGTTTCCATATCTGCTATTCCGCCAATAAACCAACCAACAATATGCATTAAACTTATATAAATTAAATCAGATTCTATCGCTTTAAAAATGTTCACTACCTCTTGCTTAAAAACTATTTCATGGAGTATCAGAAATAAACTGCACACTAAGGCCATAAAAATGCCAGATTTTTTACCCATTATTGATGCGGTAATCAAAATGGGAAGCAAAAGAATTACTTCAGAATTAGGAAGATCTCTATGAGAAATAAATAAAACAGATATGGCTAAAATTAATGGTAAAGCCATATAAATAATGTCCATATATGATAAAGATTCTGGGGTTTTTGGTGTATAATATGATTTAGTAATATATAATATTACGATAATTAGACCCAATAAACAAAACAAAATTAAAAACCATATGTTAGCAAAGGGGTATGGATATATTTCGGGGAATATGTTATGCCCGCTTAAGATTAAAGCGATTACAAAGATAAGAAGACAAAGCATGTGTGTAATTGTAATATAATTATAAAGTTCTTTTTGCCTTTCTTCTTCCATAGAGTAAAGCACCTCATCGGAAAAAGGTGGTTTAATAACCACCTTTACGTTCTATTTCCTTAGTGATTTAGGGACTTCAGGTTGATAATGCCATGCAAAACAAGCTGGAGTTGCAACGAAACTTGCTATAAATAGCATGGAAGTTACTGAAAAACAACATAACTTATTAATAATCTTTTTCATGATAATTCACCTCCTTTGCTATTGATCTTTTGTCTGTCTATATATGACATTGCAAGGTGTCCAAAATAAGTTAAATTAAAACTAACCCACAATACAGATAGAATTATAGCCATCTGTACTTCTTGAGCGTGCAACCATAAACTTTGCCGAAGTAGGACTATGACCATTAATATAATGCTAATAACAGTTATTGATAAATATTTTAAACTTCTTCTTCTGGAAACGGATATAATAGGTGCTGAAGGTGAATCCACAGGTGCTAGACGGATAATTAAGAAAGTTCCAATAGCTATTGCAATAATTGCCATAACGTCTTTATATATTTGCTCGATCTGTGATAGATATGAAGCTGACACCGATATCGATAGAAAAACTACGGCGGTTATTAAAGCACAGCGCCAGGGTGAATTAGAATGAGCCCCACCAGCAGTATTCCTTAACAATGCCACTGTGATTAAGCATGTAATAACTGCTGGTAGCACATTAAAGAGTAGCCCTAGCATAAGTATATTTATTGTATTAAGCAGGTTGATTATGATTACCTCAATAACGTAAGTAATTATAGCTTCCTTTTCAGCTGAAATTCCCGTTTGTGAGGACAAATAACTTGCTATACGTTTACTAATTGGTAGGTAGTTCATATCTTCCATCCATTCAATATGGGTTTTTTAATTTTAGAGGTTAATAGCGCTATAATTAAAACTATTACAGCCTGCGGCATTCCGATTATGAGCCATAATAAAGCATTGGTAGATGCTGCCTCAAGGTTTATTGTTGTTAGTCTGAGAATATATAGATGAATAACAATTTCAAAAAATATTAGAATTATTATACTGGAGGTAGCCACTATAAAACTTTTGGCTGGTGATATGCGAGTTGTTTTGGAAATAAAGAAAACACACATTAATAGCATAGCAACTGTATGAAGGCCTAATGTAAAAGGTAAAAGCTTAATTGTAGAACCAATAATAGATATAATTGCTCCTCCGATTACTATGGGAAGCCACCGCAGGGAAATTCTTGCAAATGCTAAGCTTAAAGCTAGAGTTGCGATAGTCTCTGGAATGCCTTGTAATAAAAATATCACTTCATTCATTACCTTTTGCTCCTTAAAGATTCATAGAGTGTAGATGTGCGTCAGTTTAATTAACTGAAACGAGCACGTAAAATAAATAAGCCTCTCCTTGGACATATTAGGTAATTTTTCTTCATTATTATACCACGTTTCTGTTGAAAAGTAGATAATCTCTGTTATTATCTATTTGTTGTTTGGTTAAATTGGTGGCGACTGTTAATGAACGATGAATAGTGGAAAGAATACTGCCGGGCATGTTAAGCAGAAAGGAATGACCCTTAAACGGAAGATCATGGCTAAAAGGCTTATATATCTCTTCAGCCTGCGCATGGATTGGAGTCGGTATTTCCATGATACTACTAGGGTTGCCAAACAACAAACGAATAACGGTGACGAGCTATACGCATTTAATGCAGCTATAAAATTAATCGACGATGTGAGCATTATACCTGCGGCAATGGGAACCTTAGTCACAGTCACAGGCTTGCTATTTTCTTTATTTACAAACTGGTGGCTTCACCAAATTTAATTGGATTATCGTAAAATGGTTGATGACGGCATCCTGCAGGTGGCGTTGCCGGTAGTGGTGGTATTTATTTCTGTTTTAAACCTTGGGGGAAAAGGGAATGAAAGAATAGCGAATAGTAAATAGTGAATTCATGTAAAGGCACCAGCTTAGCATAAGCGGGGTGCCTTTTATATTTATTAAACAAGTCCAACCAGAAACTCTTTCAACCAGTATTTAATATAATGTAAAATGTCGCTTTTTAAAAATTGTTTAGTTTTATTGGGTGGAGAAGTAACAAATATGGAACTAATTTCATACATTGGTATCGTAAGTCAAATAAAATCTAAGGAGGCAAAAATAATGTATGAAGTTGATGCTAAAGCATCAGAAAAAATGGTAAAAAAACAGGTCTTGGATGTTAAAGCTACTACTGAGGCATTGTGTGACAATACCCCAGTTGCCCCAGCACCGATAACCACTGCTATAGCCAAAATACCGGTTGTACTTGCAGAGCTGACTGTGCAGGTTAACATTGATGCCAAGATTAACTTACCTGAGCCTGCTATTGAACTCAAACGCATTAACAAACGTTTAAAAGTTACTCAGTGCCGGCTTATCCAAAATACTAATAAGCTATTTATCAGCGGCTTTATCCGCAAGAACATTGAATACGCCACTCGTAATTTTTCCAACAAAGAGGGAATTTGCGGAAATATCTCTCACTGTACCGTCGATGTGCCCTGGAACTGCGTAACAGCGATTACTGAATTCGTGACCGCTCCGGCTCCAGTGTTATTTAACACTTCAGATCAATTTGAATACCTGGTACAACAAGATCTTGGCCCCAAATTCCCGGCTAAAGATCAGTTATTGTCTGGCGACCTGACTGAACTGAACCAGGTAACAACCGAATTCTTTAACGAGCTTCCGTTCTGTGAATTAATCAGCGCTACCATTACCGAGTTTGATGAGGCACTCAACCGTAAAGACCCGTACTATGCTGCTCCTTTTGAGGAATTCGAATTCGACAGTATTCAAGAAAAAATTGTTATTGACCTGACCCTTAAGGTACTACAAAAACAACAAGTAGCCATCAATGGGTTTAATGGCTAAAAAGGTGTAACTATCAACTCCCACACAACCTGAAAGCAAGAAGCCAAGATAAATAATATCTTGGCTCTTGCTTTAACTGGGGTTTTGTTTGATTAAGGTTGCGGTTACAGAATTAACCTGAGCTTTTGCTTCTTTAATTGGAATTATCTCATGAACTTCAACAGGCAGTTCGCAAACCACTACAGGCTCAGTTGTATTGTATACCTTGCCCTGTTTGATTTTTTTTTCTGGGCGTTTGGGTAGCAGCAGGTCCAGTTTCATACTTGAAATTTTATCTAAATCTCCCCTGTTATGTAAAGCTATTGTAACTGTTTCTTGGAGCTGGTTAGTTGACACATGGCTCCCTCCTTTTATCTGAACTTATTTAAGCTGAGGGTAATTCTTTTAATTTTACCAGAATTGCCTGTAATATATTATGAAGGTTGATTTTTTTTTGTTAATGACATTAATGGTATTTAATAACAGTAGTAATTTGTAACGCAACTATGTCAGTAGGAATACTTTTTAATTGTATATGTAAAAGATTTATGGGAGGTCTTGGGGATGGCCTGGTTACCTGGTTTTGTGGAGTTTTCAGCCGACCTTAAAAAACAAAATTATTTTGAAGGAAATATACAAATCACCAGGGTAAATGAAGTGGTTTTTCACGGCGTGGTAACGGAAGGTGACGAAAAAAAACCTGTTGCCGGAGCGCTGGTTAAGGTATTTGCCTGTATAGATAATAATCAAGAACTGCCTCTCAGTCATTCAATTAGTGGTCATGACGGGCACTATCTATTGTATATCGATAAGGATAGCATACCGGGCGGTACTACTGCCATTATTGTCAGGGCTAGCGCTGGTAATCCGGATAACGGATAAATCCTGGTTGCTGGGTTTAACCTCAGAAAATTGATGGTGATATACCGGCCTGCAGGTTGAGAATTGAAGGTTGGATAGTAGTAATTTGCATCTAGGGAGAAGATTTTTATGAACAAGAAGTTAACCGGGTGCGCGTGTACAATGCATGATTCAGCAGTTACGGAAAATGATGAACGTTTATGCTTTCATGGCATAGTAAAGGACAATAACGGTTTATCTGTTGGCGATGCCATTGTGCTGTTGTTGGCCTGCTTTGGCGGTGGGATTGAAAAACCTTTGGGGTATACCTTAACCGACCGGGAGGGCCAGTATTTTATTGCCATACCAAAGCTTTCTGGTGATCACGAGCTTTTGCGGTACAAATTGATGGCTAGTAAACTGGACGTACCAGGCCAATTGTTTAATTATCCAGATAATCTCCTAAAAGATACTTATCAAGATCTGGAACCAGATGGACAACGTTCTGTAACAGAATGTGCAGAGGAACTTGATAACGATATATTTGAGGTATACTTAGGCGTGCCGGGACAAGATAGAATTACTAAACAGGTAGATGTTAGCTTGTCTGTTGATGAGAGTATTATTGAAGTAATTGACTTAATTAAGGCAGGTGAAGAAGAAAACCACGCGCCAACCTCGGAAGGGAATATTAAGGACGTCTTGCTGATCGAGCCAGTTAAAGATCCAATAGCCAAATTTACCAAGGTATTAAAAAAAAGTGAGTTGAGTTTTACGACTATGCACATGTTGTTGTTGCTCACCCTGTTTGGTTTTGTTGCGCATAAAAATGTTTTACCAGGTTACACCAATCACCCTGGCTAAACGAGAAGAAAAACCAAATAACACCAATGTGTGAGTTAGATAAAAATAATCAGTCCCAGAATGCAAACAAAGCCTTCTGGGACTGATTATTTTTGTTCTAATTTCTGAAAATACTGAGTAATTCATTAATTCGTTTGCTTGTTGTTGGAACAATATATCTAATAGTTAAGTCATAATAAACAGGTTAGAGAAAAGGGGGATTGAGATCAGTATATATCCATTTGGTTTGAGAACTATTAGGTTTGAATCTATTAAAGGGGGTCTATAAGATGAAATCAAAACTTATGTTAATTGTATTGCTGGCAACTTTATGTCTACTTACCATTTGTACCACTTGCTTTGCTGCGGAAGCTGATTTATCGAACGTTATTTCAGTACGCGGGGAAGGAACAGTTAAGCTGTCCCCTAATATGGCTGACATTAATTTTGCGGTAATTACCGAAGCTGATCAGGCAGGCATAGCTCAAGCAGAAAATTCTGAACTAGTAACTAAAGTTATTAATTCCCTTAAAGATGCCGGTATTGCAGCTACCGACATTAGTACTAGTGGATATTACCTTAATCCACAGTTTATACACGAGGAAGGGAAATCACCCAAAATTAGTGGTTATAAGGTGCGCAACGAAATAATCGTTACTGTACGAGATACAGCCTCGATCGGGAAAATCATCGACTTGGCGGTTAAGAGCGGGATAAATCAGGTGCAGAATATAAGGTTTTATGTTGAAGGCAGTACGGCGCAAAAAGCTAAGGCACTAACCCAGGCCATAGAAGACGCTCAGGTAAAAGCAGAGGTTATTGCTGCAGCATTAGGCAAAAAAATTGTTGGCATTAAGTCCGCCAGCGGTGACTGGTACGATAATGCTCCACAGCCGATTTATTTTGAGAAGGATATGGCTGTTGGGATGGGGGGAGATAGTGTCGCGTCTACTCCCATTAACCCCGGCATGGTAGAAATTAGGGCAAATGCGGAAATGGTTTATTTAATAAACTAACAAATGATATTAATTTAGTTCGCTTTCTTGGCCGGTTTTTGGGTGGCGCATCCAGTTCCCAAAACCGGCTACTATTTTTATAAAGCTACTATTGACATTTATATCGTTAGCCGAAACTATATAGTTATAGACGATATATTGGTTTACGTAATAATTTGGGGGGGGCTAAATGCCGGAAAGTTTGGAACGCGGTGCATTAACAGACTGTGTGCGATAGTTCTGAAAATTTGTCTAGGCTATCAGGGATTGAAGCTGTCAAAAGCGAATTTAGTGGTCAAATGTCTGAAATCGTGTTAAATAAGCAATTTGCATATTCCACAAGCCAATATAATCAAGGGTTTAAAGGCC
>JAENYF010000007.1 GCA_016841905.1 Desulfoscipio geothermicus
GCTATCAGATAATGTAACAAGAATGTTACATGAGGGGAGTGTCCCCATGCGGGACCGAGGCTTAATAATTAAATCCGTGGTCGACGACAGCATAGCTGATGAACTAAGGCTGCAAGCCGGAGATATGCTTTTGCAGATCAATGGGCAAGACGTTAATGATATGCTGGATTATCGCTATTTAATTGCTGACGAATATTTACAGGTTCTGGTGCAAAAGTACAATGAAGAGCAATGGCTGCTTGAGATCGAAAAGGATTACGACGAAAGTCTAGGACTTGTATTCCAGGACGACGGTTGGGGACCCACCCGCCAGTGCGGTAACAAATGTATATTTTGCTTTGTCGACCAAATGCCCGGGCAGATGCGTCCATCACTGTATGTGAAAGATGATGATTACAGGCTTTCATTTGCTCAGGGTAATTTTATTACTCTGACCAACATTGGTCCAACTGAACTCGAACGCATCGCACAAATGCGGCTTAGCCCGTTATATATTTCAGTGCATACAACCAACCCGGTTCTACGGCGGGAAATGATGGGTAATCCCCGGGCCGAGCAAGTTTTGGACCAACTGCGTTTTCTAGCCGAAGCCGGTATCCAGATGCACACACAGGTGGTGCTATGTCCGGGCGTCAATGACGGGTCGGAACTAAACCGCACCATTGGTGATCTCGGTGAACTTTGGCCGGCGGTATGTTCTTTAGCCATTGTTCCAGTGGGCTTAACCGCTCACCGCCAGGAGCTCTTTAGCTTGCGCTCATATAACGCACAGGAAGCCCGGGAAGTGGTGCAGGAAGTGCAGCGCTGGCAAAAGGTCTTTATGGCCGAATATGAATACCCACTCGTTTTTGCCAGTGATGAGTTTTACCTGCTTGCCGGGGTACGCATACCAGAGGCAGAAAAATATTGTGACTTTCCCCAAACTGAAAACGGGGTGGGATTGGTTAGGCTTTTTATGGATGAATGGAAGCAGTTAACCAAATTGTTACCAAAATGTATAGAGCATCCGGTACATTGCTCACTGGTCACCGGAACCCTTGCCGGACCATTGTTGGCACCGGTGGTAGCTAAGCTAAACAAGATTTCCGGGCTGCAGGTGGACCTGCATATATTGGAAAATAATTATTTTGGTAAGACTGTTACCGTGGCCGGTTTATTAACCGGGACAGATATATTAAATGGCTTGGCAGGATTGGATTTAGGCGAGCGGTTGTTCATTCCTGGAGTAATGCTTCGAGCAGGTGAACAGGTATTTTTAGATGATGTTACGCTTGAAGAACTGTCCGATAAACTAAACGTGCGAGTAATTTCCCTGGAGCATCCTGTAGAACTGGTGCAGCTATTAGGTTTGTATCCTTAATTAGCTTGTGAGAAGTACACTTTGGGTACAATATTTAATGTAATAATGTTACTATTTAGTTCATCGAGCTAAAATTTTAATAAAAACACTGCGCAATAACTGGAGAGAGGTGTACTTGTGGCGAAACCGATAGTAGCCATAGTGGGTCGTCCCAACGTCGGCAAATCAACTTTGTTTAACCGCATAGTAGGCGGTCGGGTGGCCATAGTGGAGGGAGTGCCGGGTGTTACCCGGGACCGTCTTTATCAAGACGCTGAATGGAACAACCGCTGGTTTACTTTAGTTGACACAGGCGGGCTTGACTATAAGGACGAGGGTGAAATTGTATCACATATTCGAAAACAGGCAGAACTTGCCATTGCCGAAGCCGACCTGGTGCTTTTTGTTGTCGATACACGGGCAGGCTTAAACGGTACCGATGAAGATGTCGCCAAAGTTCTACGCCGCTCGGAAAAACCTGTAATTTTAGTAGCCAACAAAGTTGAACATTTTGATAAAGCCCATGAATTATATGATTTTTACCGGCTTGGTCTTGGTGAGCCCTTGCCGGTTTCAGCCGCTGAAGGTATGAATACCGGTGACTTGCTGGATAGAGTAGTAGAAGAGCTGCCACCGGATGAAAATGAAGAAACTGAAGATGATGTAATTAAAATTGCCGTCATTGGCCGTCCTAATGTGGGTAAATCATCATTGGTTAATGCATTATTGGGCGAGGAAAGGGTTATTGTCAGCAGCATTCCGGGTACAACAAGAGATGCTATTGATTCATATATCACCCGAGGGGACAAGAAGTATTCTGTTATTGATACTGCAGGGATCAGGCGACGCAGTAAGATCGGCCTGTCCACCGAAAGATATAGCGTCATTCGCTCGCTGCGTGCCGTGGACCGCTGCGATATAGTACTCATGCTTATTGACGCAGTAGAGCAATTAACCGACCAGGACAAGCGGATTGCCGGTTATGCTCACGAAAAGGGCCGGGGCTCTATTCTCGTGGTTAATAAATGGGACTTAGTGGAAAAGGATGACCACACAGCCAATAGGTATACTGAGAACCTGCGGGATGGGTTGGGTTTTATGCGATATGCCCCGGTTATGTTTGTCAGTGCTTTGACTCACCAGCGGGTGCACCGGGTGCTGGATGTGGTGGATTATGTTAGCGAGCAGCAAAACATGCGCATAGCTACCACTGATTTAAATCAGCTACTGAGAGATGCAATATTGCACAATGCCACGCCCCAGGATAAGGGCAGGCACCTGAAAATTTTTTATGCCACTCAGGCATCCGTTAAGCCACCCACTTTTATTTTATTTGTCAATGATCCGGAATTAATGCATTTTTCTTATCTGCGTTATTTAGAAAACCAGCTGCGATCGGCCTATGGTTTTGAGGGAACTCCTATTAAGCTGGTCATGCGCAAAAGATAAGGAGTGGAATTATGAATACATTACTGGCCATGGTGATTAGCTACCTGATTGGTTCAATACCATTTGGTGTGCTGGTGGCCAGGACTAAAGGCATAAATATTATGGAGCGCGGCAGCGGCAACATTGGTACTACCAATGTATGGCGTAACCTTGGCCCGGGCTACGGCATTTTAGTGCTGACCCTAGACGCGTCCAAGGGGTTAATTGCTGTGCTGGTTGGACGGCACTTCGGCGGTATTGAAACCGAGCTGTTAGCTGCTTTCAGCGCTTTGTGCGGTCACAGCTGGTCAGTTTTTTTGCGCTTTAAAGGGGGCAAAATTGTAGCTACCGGTGCGGGGGTAATATTGGCCATCTCACCCTTGGTTACACTGGTAGCTCTGATGGTGCTTTTAACTACGCTGGCGATTAGCCGTTATGTATCTTTGAGTTCCATGATGGCAGCCTTATCCTTACCTATTACTATGGCAGTTTTAGGTATGGACAAGTTATATATAATTTTTAGCTTTATTTTAGTTCTTTTCGTTATTTATAAACATCGAGCCAACATTAAAAAAATTTTTGACGGTACGGAATACAAGGTGGAAAAGAGCAGGAGGAAGTAGTGTGGCTGTAAATGGCAAACATGTTACTGTGCTTGGTGCGGGCAGTTGGGGCACTGCCCTGGCTCGCCACCTGGCCGGTAACGGCTCTATGGTCAAGCTGTGGGCCAGGCGTCCGGAACAGATAGAAGAAATAAATACCTTCCGGGAAAATAAACGCTATTTGCCCGGTGTAGTATTGCCTGGTAATATACAGGTCACTACAGATTTGGAACAGGCGCTGGAGGGTGCCTTTGCTGTTGTCTTCAGTGTACCTTCGCATACTTTCCGGACAGTCCTAAGACAAACGCTGCCTTTTATTAATACTGAAACACTTATTGTAAACACCGCCAAGGGCATTGAAGAAAACAGCACCCTCAGGTTATCTGAAGTTTTTGCCGCTGAGGCCGGCCCGGCCAGGTTAGAACAATATGCCGTGCTTTCAGGCCCCAGTCATGCCGAAGAGGTAGCCCGAGAGATGCCTACTGCTGTAGTGGTAGCCTCCACCTCTTCGCATACTGCTGTGCTGGCCCAGGATATATTTATGCGCCAAAATTTACGGGTTTATACTAACCCTGATATTGTAGGTGTAGAGCTTGGCGGGGCATTAAAGAACGTGATTGCTCTGGGTACCGGTATTGTAGACGGGCTACTGGATAGTGATAATGCCAGGGCAGCGCTGATGACGCGAGGGCTGGCGGAAATTACCCGGCTGGGTATAAACATGCGGGCCAATCCCTTAACCTTTGCGGGACTAACTGGTCTTGGAGATCTAATCGTAACCTGCATCAGCAGACACAGCCGCAACCGCCGCGCCGGCATCGCCATCGGGCAGGGTAAAACACTGCAGCAGGCGCTTGACGAGGTAAACATGGTGGTGGAGGGGGTGCGCACTACCCGGGCAGCCCACATTCTAGCAGCTACCTTGGACATTGAAATGCCCATCACCGAGCAAATATATCAGGTTCTTTTCCACAACCTTTCTCCCCAAGTAGCCATGAAAAACCTAATGGCTCGTGGAAAAACAAGAGAAGTGGAGGAAGTTGCCCTGGCTCATATCAAGTGGCAATCTGAACAAGGAATCGAATTATAATATTATTAATAGGATTAAAAACGGCGTAAAGCCGTTTTTTTTAGTTGAACGGGTTATGCGCCGGCTTTGGCTATATATATCCTGCAAACCAGGTGCATATAGTACTAGTAGCAGTGGTACAACCTGGAACAATTTTATTAGCTTATTTTAGACTAAACAGTAATAAAAGTGCTGGGTAATCATATATATATAATGTTAATGTATGCCATTGGAAAAAACTGCTCGTGGACTAGGCTGGCCGTTGGGCTTTTATATACCGTTTTTCCTATCGGTAGGGGGGATGCTATTCTGACGTCGTTTTGTTAATTATATAAATTTTTGATAAGGAGGGAGTGCGTTCATGGAAAAGTTGGATATTTTCCGCGATATTGCGGAACGCACCGAGGGGGATATTTACCTGGGTGTTAGCGGCGGCGTGCGCACAGGCAAATCAACTTTTATTAAACGGTTCATGGATCTAATGGTCTTACCCAATATCGAAAACGAATTTGAAAGAGAAAGGGCAAAGGATGAGCTGCCCCAGAGCGGATCCGGCAAAACGATTATGACCACTGAGCCCAAATTTGTGCCGAACGAAGCGGTCGAGATGGAAATAAGCCCCAATCTTAAAGTAAAGGTCCGGCTAGTCGACTGTGTAGGGTACCGGGTTGAGGGAGCTCTGGGCTATGAGGATGAGGAAGGCAACCCGCGTTTGGTGATTACCCCTTGGTTTGACGAACCCGTTACATTTGAAGAAGCCGCGGAAACAGGTACCAGAAAGGTAATCAGTGAGCACTCCACCATTGGCCTGGTGATTACTACGGATGGTACCACAACTGATATCCCAAGAGAAAATTTTATACCCGCTGAAGAAAGAGTGGTTCAGGAATTAAAGGAGATTAACAGGCCTTATATAGTTGTCTTAAATACGACTGCCCCGGAAAATGAAGACACTATTCAACTGGCTGATGAGCTTTCGGAAAAATATGATGTGCCGGTTCTCCCGGTTAACTGCGCGGAGATGCTTCAGCCAGACATTATGCTGATTATGGAAAAAGCATTGTTTGAATTCCCAGTCAACGAGGTTTCTATCGCTATGCCGCTGTGGGTGGAAGATTTGGAACAAAAACACTGGCTAAGGCAAAAATTTGATACCGCGGTACAGGATACTGTGCAGCAGGTGCGTCGTCTTCGTGATATTGACGGGGCAGTTGAAAAACTGGGCGATTATGATATGGTGCAAACGGTCAGTTTAAATAATTTAGATTTGGGTACAGGCACGGCAGCCATAGAAATTAGTTCGAAACCAGATTTGTTTTACCGGGTACTCTCTGAAGAAACCGGGTTCCAGTTAGAAGGGGATCACCAGTTATTCCGCCTGGTCAAAGAATTGGCTAAAGATAAGCGTGAATATGATAAAGTTGCCCCTGCTCTGATGGAACTCAAGGAAACCGGTTACGGTATGGTAACTCCAGGGATTGACGATATGCTGTTAGATGAACCTGAACTAATCAAGCAGGGCAACCGGTTCGGTATCAAGCTAAGGGCCAGTGCCCCATCCATTCATATGATTCAAGCCAATATTAGTACAGAAATAACCCCCATTATTGGTACCGAAAGACAAGGCGAGGATATGGTCCGGTATATGCTGAATGAGTTTGAGGAAAACCCTCAAAAGATTTGGGAATCCGAAATATTCGGTAAATCGGTCAGTGACCTGGTGCGCGAAGGTATTCAAAACAAACTGCAAAGAATGCCTGAAAACGCGCAAACCAAACTGCAGGAAACCGTCAGGCGTATTGTTAATGAGGGTAGTGGCGGTCTTATATGTATAATAATTTAACCGGTCTAAAAGACCGGTTTTTTTGTGCTTAAGGAAATTATGTTTGCCATATTTATAGCAAGCGCTAAGGATTAAAGTATAAGTACTGAAAAGCGCGCGCAGAGGGAACCGAATGCGAAAACTTAAAAGACTTGTGTTAGTGTCGAAGTAGGAAGGACAAGTATCTTGTATAGTGATAGACAGTTGCCAAAAAAGATATAATAATGATATAATGTCTACCATGCGTGGAAATGTATCCATATGACATGGACGATAATGGGGGGCTACGGAGGTGTGCAACGTTGGCGGGCCAGGAACCGCGGTTTTTTTTGGTGCAGGAGGATATCCTTCCCGAGGCCTTTTATAAAACAGTTCAGGCCAAGGAATTATTGATGAATGGCGAGGCAGCCACGGTAAATGAAGCGGTAGAAAGGGTACAGTTAAGTCGCAGCGCTTTCTATAAATATAAAGATAAAGTATATCCTTTTGTCCGTTGGAATCGGGACAAAACTATTATTTTAGAAATGCTGCTGGAACATCGTTCCGGAGTTTTATCTGCAGTGCTGAACAGTGTAGCCGCAGTGGGGGGAAACATAGTTACGATCAACCAGAACATTCCACAGCAGGGTATCGCTATCGCAACTGTAACCATTGAAACCGCTAATTTAGAATGCGATGTGGAAAATATGCTCAAGCTATTGCGTTATACCCCGGGTGTAAAAGCAGCAAAGCTATTGGGCGCATAAGTATATCGTTAAAATCATCTTTGCATGTATACAATGTAATTTTGGTAACTTGAAAGGAGCTTTGTTTATGTCAGGTGAAAATAATATACAAATTGGCCTTTTAGGACTAGGTACAGTGGGCCGGGGGGTATATCGCATTATTACCGGTAACGCTGAAAATATCAAACGCAAAGTTGGGGCCGGTCTGGAAATAAAAAAAATACTGGAGAAGGATACTGCCAAGCTGCGTGATTTGGAAATTGATTTGAGCAAACAAACCACCAATATTGAGGATATTATCAACGACCCGGAAATAAAAATAGTGGTGGAAGTATTAGGCGGCATAAAGCCCACCCTCGACTATGTCAGCCGGGTTCTAGAGAGCGGCAAAAGTGTGGTTACGGCCAATAAGGATATGATTGCCACGTATGGCAAGCAGCTTTTTGCTCTGTCCCAGGCTAATCATGCCGACCTGTTGTTTGAAGCCAGCGTAGGCGGTGGCATCCCGATCATTAGCACGCTAAAACAATGCCTGGCGGCCAACCGGATCACTCAAATAATCGGTATTGTCAATGGTACTACGAATTATATGTTAACTAAAATGACTGAGGAAGGCTCAGATTTTACCGAGGTATTGCAAGAAGCCCAGGTCAAGGGGTATGCTGAAGCTGATCCAACCGCGGATATTGAAGGCTATGATGCAGCACGCAAATTGGCTATACTAGCATCTATTGCTTTTAACTCCCGCGTGGTCCTGGATGATGTATATGTGGAGGGTATTACAAAAGTAACCGCTTCCGACATCGCCTATGCGGGTGAACTTAATTATATTGTTAAACTGCTTGCGATTGCCAAGGAAATAGGTGATGGCATCGAGGTACGGGTGCATCCCACCCTAATACCGCGCAATCACCCCCTGGCCACGGTTAACGATGTGTATAACGCCATTTATGTTACCGGTGATGCCGTGGGAGATACGATGTTTTACGGCCGCGGGGCAGGGGAAATGCCTACGGCCAGTGCAGTAGTGTCCAACATTATGGATGCCGCCCGCAATTTACTTCACGAAGTGCCGGGAATTATCTCCTGTACATGTTATGAAGAAAAACCAGTCAAGGATATGGGAGCTACACTGGTTAAATATTATGTCCGCCTGAATGTTACCGACAAGCCGGGTGTACTGGCCTCCATTGCTTGCGCCCTGGGGGATAAGGAAGTTAGCCTGGCCTCAGTGCTGCAAAAGCAAACCGACGGCAACAATGCGGAAATTGTATTGGTGACCCATAAAGTACGCGAAAAAAACATGCAAGAGGCGTTGGAAATTATCAAGCACTTATCATCAGTCAATGAAGTTGCCAATTTTATCCGTGTGGAGGGTGAATGAACCGGTGATTAGAGTTCATGTGCCTGCTACCGCTGCTAATTTGGGCCCGGGCTTTGATTGCCTGGGCATGGCGCTAGAACTATATAATATCGTGGAATTCAGCAAAATACCCCGAGGCCTGAGTATCGAGGTGGAGGGAGAGGGCGCCGGTGACTTGGCGTGCAATGAGGGCAACCTGGTTTACCGCGCTGCCAAACGGGTTTTTGACCGGATTGGCTATAGGCCCGACGGGCTGCGCATTCGGTTGGTTAACAGCATACCGGTCGGCCGGGGGCTGGGCAGCAGCGCTTCTGCTGTAATTGGTGGTATCATTGCTGCCAACAGGCTATGTGGTGCCCAGCTCAGTAAACGCGAAATTTTAGCCCTAGCTTGTTCTATTGAGGGGCACCCGGACAACATTGCCCCGGCATTGCTGGGTGGCCTGGTTATCTATGCTGCGGTAGATGATGAAATAACCTGGACTAAGATAGATTTGCCGGCAGGACTGAAAGCAGTGGTGGCGGTACCTGATTTCACTATGAGTACTCGAGATGCCAGAGATGCACTGCCGCACATGGTAACCATGCGGGACGCCGTGTTCAATATTGGCCGGGCAGCACTTTTAGTTGCTGCGCTGCAAAAGGGGGACTTGTCCGTATTGGGCACAGCTATGGATGACAAATTGCACCAACCCTTTCGCGTAGGTTTGATTCCCGGCTATAAAAAAGTTGTTTCAGCCGCCAGGCTGGCCGGAGCCCGGGGCGTGGCCTTAAGTGGTGCCGGGCCGGCCATCATTGCCCTGGCGGATAATAATCAGGAATTGATTGCGAAAGTAATGAAGGCAACCTTCCGGGAAAGCGGTGTCAACGCACGTTCTCTAATTTTGGCACCGAGTCCGGTGGGCGCGAGAGCATTGGAAGTTTTATAAGGGGTGATAAAATGTTGATTGTACAAAAATTTGGTGGTACATCACTGGCGGACGCCTCACGCATTAAAAATGTGGCCCGGCGGGTGGTGGCAGAATATCGTAAGGGAAACCAAATGGTAGTCGTCGTCTCGGCTATGGGCGATACCACCGATGATTTGATTGCTTTATCCCGGCAAATAACTGATAACCCATCGCCCCGCGAGATGGATGTATTGCTGTCAACCGGCGAGCGAATATCCAGTGCCCTGCTGGCTATGGCTATTAAAAGCCTGGGGGTGGAGGTTATATCCCTAACTGGGCGGCAGGCCGGCATCAAGACAGATATGGTTTATAACAAGGCCCGGATAATTGACGTGGAAAGTGACCGTATGCGCGAAGAGCTGGCCAAGTCAAAAATATTAATCGTGGCTGGTTTCCAGGGCTTGAACCAATACGGTGATATCACCACGCTGGGCCGGGGCGGCTCGGATACTACCGCTGTGGTGCTGGCGGCTGCGCTCCAAGCCGATTTGTGTGAGATATATACTGATGTGGACGGTGTATATACTACCGATCCCAGGGTTGTGCCCGAGGCGCGTAAGCTGGCGACCATTACATATGATGAAATGTTGGAGCTGGCGCACCTGGGTGCGGGGGTGCTGCATCCCCGATCGGTGGAGTGTGCCAAACATTATGGTATACCGCTGCATGTTCGGAGCAGTTTTAATGATAACCCGGGCACCATTGTAAAGGAGGAAGCGGACATGGAAAAAAATATGGTTATTACGGGTGTTACATATAACAAAAATGTTGCTAAACTGTCTGTTTTTGGTGTGCCCGACCAACCGGGCATAGCTTATAAGATATTTAAAAAGCTGGCCGATAAGAACATCAGTGTGGATATGATTGTGCAAAGCGCCATGCGCGACGGCATTAATGCTATCTCCTTCACAGTGACCCAGGACGATTTGCCTATATCAATAGAAACCATCGAAGAAACCGTTAAAGAAATCGGTGCCCAGGGTTACTCCCATAATGCCGACGTTTCTATGGTTTCGATTGTGGGAGCAGGGATGAACAGTAACCCCGGTGTAGCAGCCATGATGTTTGGAGTGCTGTCGGAAGAGGGGATCAATATACATATGATCTCCACCTCGGATATCAAGATATCCTGTATTGTGAAAAATAAAGACGCCGAGCAGGCGGTGAAAGCACTGCATAAAAAATTTGGCCTGGATAGGATGGGGCAAAACTAAGCCGTCGTACTAACGCTAAAAATCAGAGAATAGTATACCGGAGGTGTACCATGAAATATATAGTTGTTTTAGGCGACGGGATGGCTGATTATCCGCGTCCTGAACTAGATAATCTAACGCCGCTGCAGTACGCCAAAACCCCCCATATGGATAGTTTGGCTGCGCGCGGTGAAATTGGGATGGTGAAAACCGTTCCGGATGGGTTCCCCCCGAGCAGTGATGTGGCTAATTTAGCGGTAATGGGTTATGCGCCGGAAAAATATTACACCGGCCGCTCACCACTGGAAGCCGCGAGTATGGGTGTTCAGCTGTCCAAGGAGGATATGGCCTGGCGCTGTAATCTGGTAACCCTGTCGGACGAGACTGCTTATGCCGCTAAACAGATGGTTGATTATAGCGCCGGTGAGATAACCAGTGAGGAAGCCCGGGAATTAATCGAGACTGTGCAAACTGAACTCGGCACTGCGGATAAACACTTTTATCCCGGGATCAGCTATCGACATCTGATGGTCTGGCACAATGGACCTGAAGACACTGCAGTCACGCCGCCTCATGATATTTCCGGCCGGGTCGTGGGCGATTATCTACCCAGGGGTGCAGGTGCGGGTACGCTGCTGGAGATTATGCAGCAAAGCTATGCGCTGCTCAAAGAACACCCGGTGAACTTATCCCGGGTGGAGAGAGGACTGCCACCGGCCAATTCGGTATGGCCGTGGGGCCAGGGTAAAAGACCACAGCTACCGTTGTTTAAGGATTTATATCACCTGGACGGGGCAGTTATTGCCGCTGTGGATTTAATTATGGGCATTGGCACCTGCGCCGGTATGCAGGTGGTTAAGGTGCCCGGTGCCACAGGTAATATTCATACTAATTTTAAGGGCAAAGCCGAGGCCGCGCTGGCAGCGCTGGGTAACGGGGCAGATTTTGTTTACCTGCACGTAGAGGCTCCGGATGAGGCCGGGCATCAGGGAAATACTGAGCTTAAAGTGCAGGCTATCGAGGAAATAGATGGCCAGGTGCTGGGAGTATTGCTGGAGGGTTTAGCGGATTTCTCCGACTACCGGATAATGCTGCTGCCTGACCACCCGACCCCGCTAGGCATTCGTACCCATACTGCCGAGCCGGTACCTTACGTAATAGCAGGCAACAGTATTCAAAATGCCACAGGTAAAACCTTTAGCGAGTCATCTGCGGTTGACACTGGAATTATATTGCCCGATGGCCCCTCGTTAATGCTCAGGTTCCTAAGCTAAACTATAAGTGCCGAGTCGTAGAAAGTTTTACACCCGGCACTTTTGGTATTGTCAGTTAAATGAAAATCGTCTATAATATATTTAGATGATTATCTAAATATCTAACTATGGGTCGGTGATACGATGCTTGATGCTTTGTTTAAAGCGCTGTCCGATCCCACAAGGCGTGAAATACTCAAAATGCTGCGCCAGGGTGACTTGACTGCGGGGGAGATTGCCGAACACTTTAATATTTCCAAACCAAGCTTGTCTCATCACCTAAACGTATTAAAACAGGCGGATTTGGTGCTGGATGAAAGAATAGGCCAGTATATAAGCTACTCATTGAATACTTCGGTATTTCAAGACTTATTAGCCTGGTTTGTGGATATGTTTAATCATGAAGACAGAGGTGATAAGGTTGAGAAGAAAAAATGAAGATACCTTAAAATTCACCATAGGTTCACAGCTAAGGCTTGATTGGCCCTCCATTCTGCTGGTTATAGCATCTTTAGCAGCAGGTGCGCTGGTTTACCCGCATTTACCGGAACAGGTCCCTTCACACTGGAACATCTATGGCGAGGTGGATGGTTATTCTTCACGCCTCTGGGGTGCTTATGGTATACCATTGTTAAGTGCAGGTATTTATCTGCTAATGTTGTTTATGCCTCTAATGGACCCACGTCGTGACAATTACGTTAAATTCAAAAAAACTTACCAGGTACTCAAGTTGATGATTATTTGTTTCCTTACCGGTCTTTATGTGATTACAGTATTGGCCGCACTGGGTTATAATGTTTCAGTAGACCGTTTGGTGCCCTTTGGCGTATCATTTATGATTGTTGTGATTGGCAACTGGATGAGCAAAATACGCCATAATTATTTTGTCGGCATTAAATTACCCTGGACCCTGTCCAATGAGTATGTTTGGCAGAAGACTCACCGCATGGCGGGACCGTTATGGGTGGCGGCAGGCTTGGCCGGCATGGTAGGCGCGCTCATCGGTGGGCAGGCAGCGGCGGTATTATTGTTTGGTGGCCTGATCGTAGCGGTGGTAGTGCCTGCAGTCTATTCGTATCTGCTATATAGAACAATAAGGGATAAGTAAAATAGTGAGGGGGAGTTAACATGGATAGCTTTAGCAAAAAACGGCCTTCCTTTGATGAGTTCAAAGTTTGGTTTATGGATGAAGTGCAACGGTATACAAACACAAAATATGATAATTCCTACCTGCCCTGGAACAGTATTGGCAGCGATGAAACCCGTGAGGAAATCGTTGAATCATTTATGCAAGTATTGGAAAAACGGTTTGGCTTCCGCCCCGTGATTGAAGAGCGCCTTAGTACCATGAACGGAGCTATAGAAAGTGTGGTGAGTAGAATTTATCACGTTTTTTCAACTATGTTCCTGGTGGATCATATCAATGAAAAAATGTACGGACATCGCAGCAATAAAATAAACTAATCCGTAAAGGCAGGATTTACCTCTTGTCCAAGTTACTGTATGTCTATATAATTAACCCGACAACTTGGTCAAGGAGGTTAAGTTATAGGATATGGTTAAAAAATTAATACTACCCAAAAGGAAACTCATTTGCCTTTTATTGCTGCCTGTTTTGCTGCTGCTGTTCCCGGCAATAAGTATGGCGCAGGTGCATACAGTAAGTAAAGGCGACAGTATTTATCGCATTTGCTTGATGTATAATGTTAACCAGTATGCTCTGAGCTATAATAACAATTTATGGACAAATATTATATACCCGGGTCAGCAGTTGAATATTCCGGTTCGGTATACGGTTAGACAAGGTGATAGCCTTTATTTAATCGGAAAAAAATTCGGCACAAATGTTAATAGTATCAGGGCTATTAATCAATTAAAAAGTGATATAATCAATCCAGGTCAAGTACTATACTTACCATCCAAATCTAACAATAATACATATTCGGAGCCTAGTGTCCAAAACGTAAGCCGGGGCGGCGCTCGCTTAAGTATGACAGATTTCGACCTGTTAGCGCGAATTATAACTTCGGAGGCGGATTCTGAATCCTATGCTACCCAGGTTGCCGTGGGAGCTACCGTCTTAAACCGGGTGGACAGCACGCTGTTTCCCAACTCGATCCCCGGCGTTGTTTACCAGGTTAGTGAAAACGGCAGATACCAATTTGAGCCGGTGCTCAATGGATATATAAATAAACCGGCTAGTGAGTCCGGTAAAAAGGCTGCTCTGGATGCACTAAATGGAGTAGATCCTAGCAATGGTGCTCTCTACTTTTTTGAATCTTGGGTACCCAATAAATTCTTGCAGTCACGCCCGGTAAGCAAAGTGATGGATGCGTTTACTTTTTCCTTTTAATGAAATAAGTTTTGAGGATAATACCGTCATTAATGGCGGTTTTTCTTTAAGGTGATTTTTGGCTGAATTATTATATTGAATAAAAAAATAAGGCTTCGGTTGTCCGAAGCCTTATTTCTATGGTGGGGCTAGCTGGTTTCGAACCAGCGACCTCTTGAATGTGAGTCAAGCGCTCTCCCGCTGAGCTATAACCCCGTTTGCTAACGCAAGTAAGTATACCACAACTTATAGGTTTATGCAATATGAGACGCACAGAAAACATAATAGAAGGATAAACAAATACAAGTATGCTCGAGTAGTTAGATGTATATTAGCGATGGTTTGAATTCGGTTCCTGCCGTCTATTTTGGTAATTTCGGCCTAAGTTTTCTATCCACCTAATGGGGTTAGGTTTAGAACCCAGTAAATATTTATGTGAATTATTCTCATCAAGTTGCAAGATATTGTTTTTTAATAATATTTTAAATGTTAAATATACCGGTACACGGGGTGATTTTTTGTAATCACTTCGCTCTACTATTTCATCTGTTAGTAAATCAACAACATTACTTGTTTTAACATAACCATTTTGCTGGATTAATTTAATAGCAGTTAAAGATATTTCCTTAAAAAGTTCTAGTGGTACAATGTTTGAATACGGAGTTCCACTCTCATTCCTTTCCGTTTCTATTCTAACCGCACCTTTATTAATTTCACATGTTGTACGCATGGTGATTTCTTTTTTTCCATCTTCCCGCCGTTTACCGCTTTCTGCTTTTTCAACTTTGTTACTAAGTACTTCCTGCCATAAACTTTTTAATTCAAGTATTTGCACTTTAAATTTTTCAACCCTGTCAGCTCTGGATAGAATTAACCATATTTCGTTTCTCATTTTTTTTGCCGCTAATTCCTCAATATGATGATGTAAGGCATCATCATATTGATTAACTGAATCATATAAATGCTCAATAGCATTAATTACATTATTATAAGCTGAATCCAGGTCTATGCTATCTTTCATTGCACAACCTCCTGATATTATTATTCAAAGTTTTATTAAATATTTATAACTATAATAATATTATCATTAAATTGCAATAAACTTCTAGAATTAATAATTAGTTTTATAATTTTTCTATTACTCTTTTGTGAATATATTAAATAATTAATTTATCTATTTTTTTACTTACAGAGAATTTTGTGGAAATGTGTCGAGGCTGGAGTTGGACGGTATAAACAAACAATAAAACCGAAATAATTGATGTATAAAAACCACCGGCAAAGTTGGTGTTTTACAAACGAAAAGGATAAGGTTATTCGATTATAGTCATGAATATACATACAAACGGTCCAAGAAATAACAAGCAAATCAAGGGTCGGGATGTGATTTTTGTATTTGGTGCCGGAGCTTCTTATGCAGATGGTGCTCCGCTGCAGAAAGATATATTGCCACTCATCATGTCTGGTGAACTTTTGGATATTAGGAATTCAAAAACCGGTCAATCTGTTACTGAATTTATCGCAGATAACTTTGCCTGGGATAATCAAGTCCCAATATACCCCACACTGGAAACTGTTTTCGGCTTTCTAGATTACTTTATCAGCCAAGATGAGCATTTGAGTGCCCAATATTCCAATGCTCGGATCCGCGCCATTAAAGAAGGACTGATTAAACTAATTCATTACGTGATCAGCGTTAAATCAAATGAACAGGGCAGAACATACCGCGCCTTCTGGGAAGCTGTATACCGGTATAACCCCAATATTGCTATTCTGACTTTAAACTATGATACTCTGCTGGAAGATGCTTTTAGCATGGTGCATGACGGTAAGAGTAACATTGATTATGCTCTGCATTTGATGAATTATGATTTTGCCGAAACAAAGCAACCGGAGTACTATCGGGATAAGCAAGCCGCTATGAAAATAATGAAGGGACACGGTAGCTTAAACTGGAAATATTGCCATTGCTGCAAGCAAGTTCTGCTTACTCCCCGGGATACCAGGATAGACTTGTTTGACACGCATAATGGTGATGACACCGGTGATTCAGCAAAACATTATTGTCCGGTTGATGCCTCTGAATTTGAAACACTGATTATTCCACCGTCACATATTAAGAAAATTTCTCATCCTGTGATCTCGCAAATACTTAGCGAGGCTATGCGGGAAATTAGATCATGTAAGAAAGTGGTTTTTGTAGGCTATTCATTTCCTGATGCCGATGTTCATTTTAAAGCTTTGTTTAAAAAAAGTTTGTTTCGTGGTCAGGAAGTAATAGTGATTAACAATAGTAAATCCAAAACATTAAAATATAATTACCTGGCATTAACTAATAATGTGCTATTTATCAAACTATCATTTGCTGATTTTCTTAGCAATGATTCTTTGGTAAAAGATATATTAACCGGTAACGACGGCAGCTTAAGCGACAGGCAAAATTATCGGCCCTTTTATGGTAAGGTTATTGATATGTTGAGGATTAACTAACAGCATTATAGCTTGTTAAAGTCATTGCCGGTGGTAATAAATTCCCCGGTTAAAACCGGTGCTATATCGTACCGGTTAAGTTGGGCACACCAGCGCAGGTCATCCTCTAGTCTCCGGCGCAGCAATCTTTGGCCATGCCGTCCAACCATCAACCCGGACAGAGGATCATGGTAGTAAAAACGGGCCAATTCATAAGCCGCTATGGGCAGGTCATCCACTGCCATGCCGGCTGCCAGTTGACTGCTTGCTGCCCCATTGAGCTGCTGCACTATCTCCATAAAAACAAACCCTGCACCAAGGGTATCCTCAAGTGAAAAGCGCCCCCCTGTACCCGCACATACCAAACTGACATCTAACCCTTCCCGAAGGACAGCCTGGGCTACAGCCCGGGCATTAAGCAAAGAACCCGTGAATACTTTATAGGCAGATTCAGCCCAGCGAATAGCTTTTATGCCATTGGTCGTCGTGAGGACTAATACATTGCATTTCCGTGCATCGTTGCTAATGCCCACATTCGGGCCGCTGATAAACTCTAGCGGTGAATTACCGTGGGGAAAACCGGCAATTTTATCTCCTCTCCGCTCACCGGCCGGCACAAAACCATGCTCATGAGCCAGGGCCAGAGCGGTACCGGCATTTGCAACCGGGTATACTCTCCGGTAACCTGAAGCCAGCGCTGTTACAATGGTGCTGGTGGCACGCAGTACATCAAATACAATTGCTGTGGTTTCGTGCAAGACATCCGGTTTGGCAGCAGTGGCCACGGGTATTAAACTAACCTGCAAAACGCTTCATCCTTTCCTTTGTCATAACCCTACTGTATTATATGCATGCGTAAAATTAGATCCTTTCACTCGCCAAAAGTTCTCATTTGCCGTACCTTAAAGCATCTATAATTTGTCTTATTCATATTAGAGTCTGTGTAGTTATCTGTGTTATGCTTATGGTGAAAGTATGTAATTTGCATATGCAGGCATTCTATAAATTGAGCCTGTGGTAGGGGGGTGTGATTTTGCGCTTGCAGCTGCAAAAGCGGTACAAGCATTTCCGGCGCTACCGGGAAATAGCCAATGTGCTGGTTAAGCATGGCTTTGGTTATGTGCTGAACAACCTGGGGATGGCGGAATTTTTCCCAACGGGACAGTTGCCAAAGAAAGTTAAAAACCTTACCGAAGAAACCAAAGCAGTACGTCTTCGCATGGTACTGGAGGAGTTAGGGCCAACCTTTATCAAACTTGGCCAGCTGTTTTCCACCCGGTCGGATTTGTTTGCCCCGGTATATATCAAAGAGTTGGAAAAATTACAAGATCAAGTACCCCCGACAAAATTTACGGAGATACGGGAACTTCTTGAACTGGAACTTGGCCAGAAGCTATCTCAAATATTTAGTTATTTTAATCCGACGGTGCTGGCCTCTGCGTCCATAGGCCAGGTGCATGAGGCGCAGTTGGTCGGCGGCTGCCGGGTGGCTGTAAAGGTTCAGCGGCCCGGTATCCGGGCTAAGATGGAAGTTGACATGGAAATACTGTATGATTTAGCCGGACTGGCTGAAAGACATACTTCCTGGGGAGAGATTTATAAATTTACTGAGATGGTGGAAGAGTTTGAACACATTCTTCAAGATGAACTTGATTTTATTATGGAAGCCAGGCATGCTGAAAC
Source organism: Desulfoscipio geothermicus (assembly GCA_016841905.1). Taxonomy (GTDB): domain Bacteria; phylum Bacillota; class Desulfotomaculia; order Desulfotomaculales; family Desulfallaceae; genus Sporotomaculum; species Sporotomaculum geothermicum_C. Next base: position 18,228 of record JAENYF010000007.1, read on the forward strand.
GCTGGCCTTAAATTTTGCTGACGAGAAGTACGTTATTATCCCAAACGTATACTGGGATTATACAACCAAAAAAGTAATTACTCTTGAGTTTTTAGACGGTATTAAAATTACAGACCAAGACAAGCTGGTTGCAGTGGACCATGATCCTGCGATGACAGCCCGCCGGTTGGTGGAAGCCATGCTGAAGCAAATACTTATGGACGGTTTCTTTCATGCTGACCCACATCCTGGTAATCTATTGGCTATGCCGGGCGGGAAACTTGCTTTTCTAGATTTTGGCATGATGGGTTACCTGGAAAACGAGTTGCGGGGGAAAATTATTAATCTTGTTTTTGGTTTGATCCAAAAGGATTCTGCGAAGATTTTAAAGGCTATCATGAGTCTTGGTGTGGTTCCAGCTCATGTCAAAATGCACCAATTAAGGAGGGATATAGAACACCTGCGAGAAAAATATTACCAGGTTCCCCTGGGACAGGTAAGTGCAGCTGAGTCACTGGGAGATATCATGGACCTGGCCTACCGACACCGGATTAAGGTACCCGTTGAGTTTAGTATGGTAATGAAAGCCTTAATCATTACCGAGGGTATAGCCACTCAACTGGACCCCGGGATCAGTATCGTGCAAGTAGTTGAGCCGCTGGGACAAAGATTGTTACGGCACCGGTTCAGCCAGGAGAGTATAAGAACGTTTTTTTGGGATAATATTAACGATTATCATATGCTTTTTACACGCCTGCCTGGGCAGTTAGGACAAATTATTGAACTGCTCACCAGGGGGGAAATTAAAGTGAAGGCGGAGAACCCTGATTTGGGACGGGCGCTTCTTAAATTAAACACTATGGTAAACCGCCTTGTATACAGTATCATCGTAGGGTCGATAGTGATTAGTTCTTCGTGGTTGATAAAAGACCGGATTTCTTTTTGGGGAATCCCGCTAGCGGAGATAGGTTTTGTATTTGCCGGGATATTGGGCTTCTGGTTGCTGCTGATGATCATCAGGTCAAAATACTATTGAAGGAAGGTACCGGTATGAGCAGGGTAAATTGTTTCATCGAAGATTGCCGTTTTAATAATCAAATGAGATGTAACGCACCTAGGGTATTTGTTAAGCTGCGAAGCAATTATCCTAACCATAAGGCTGATCGGTTGTTGTGCGACCACTATCGTCCAATTCCCTAACACAAACTGTTTTTGGTGCTATAGTTGAAAAATGAAATTACAGAAGGGGACAGGTCCGTCCGGGCATTCTGTCCCCTTCTTTGATTACGGAATTAAATTACCTTGTAAATTAAAACTTGTTGATTACCAAACCGGTGATCAGCTTGGGGTAAAAGAAGGTTGATTTTTGCGGCATTTTTTCCCCATTGGTGGCTACTTCAGTAACTTCTGCAATAAGTGTGGGATTCATTAAAAAGGACATCTGGCATTGGCCCTGATCCACCGCCTGTATTGCTTCTTGGGCGTCTCGGGTGTATTTGATTACATCACCGGCGGCCACTGTCTGCATATCTATACCCAACTGATTTTCTAGGATTAATTTTTGTAAAACCGATACATCCAGCCGGCGCCAGGCAGTTGACTTTTCGGCGGGCATTTTACGATTAATAATTTCTTCATCCCGTAGGGTTAAAGTATAATATGCGTTTTCCCCCATATATAGCCCGAAAACCTGACGATGAGCGGTGTCGCCATTGCCCTGAAATTCGGCTAAACTATTCATTAATTCAGTAATTTGACCTACGTCTGTGGCATTAATTTTTCCCAATACAAAGTCTTCCTGTAAATTCGCCAGCAGTTGTTGCTTGTCCACGTTGCTTTCCACAACCAGCCTGTGGGTGGGTAAGATAACCAAACCGGGGTCATATAGATTAACCAGGGTCATCATAATTGAATCGGCAGCAAGATTGTCGGGATTTTGCAGGGCATAATTTAGCGCAGTTTCGTAACGGTGGTGACCATCAGCAATATAAATACGCTGTTCCTGCATTAATTGCTGCACTTGCTCGACCAGTGCTTTATCGGTGATGACCCAGAGCCTGTGTCCAAGTCCATGCTCATCAGTAAAATCAAAGTTGCCGGAAGTGTTTTGCACCGCATTTAGCAGCAGACGGTCAATTTGGCGTTCCGGGTCAGTGTATAACCCGAATATTGGGCTAAAATTAGCCCCGCAGGTTTTCATTAGAGCCAGCCGGTCGGCTTTATGTTTGGGCATGGTTTCTTCGTGAGGCAAAACTACGCCATTTTCGTACGGTTCCAGTTTGACTCGGCATATTATCCCGGTGCGCACCATTATTTTACCATCCACATCAAATTGCTGCTGGTAAAGGTAAATAGCCGGCTGGTCCTCTGGTTTTAGGATACCCTCGCTCTGCCACTTCCGGAAAAAATCTGCTGCCCGGGTGTAGCGGTTTTCCATATCATTATCGGAGGGTGTTATTTTTCCGTATTCCAGGCGAATAACATTGTAGGGGTTAATCTGATAATATCCTTCCTGGGCGGTGGCGTCGATTACGTCGTATGGTGGTGTAACCAAGTCCTTGATGTTACCGGCTTTTTTTTCATCATATCGTAGGCCTTGTAATGGAGTGATGGTGGCCATGTTATTCCCTCCTATATATTTTTTCTTGTCCATCTGTTAGAATCCCTGGTTTCGTACTTGTCCATCATTTTAACAAATGCTTCGTTGAGGTTAATGCCCAGTGAGTTGGCGTAACAGATAATGATAAATAATATATCCGCTAGTTCCATATCCAAATCGCCTTCCGGTTCTTCCGGTTTTTTGGGTTTAGAACCAAAACGGTGATTAACTTCTCTGGCCAGTTCTCCGACTTCTTCGGTAAGACGAGCCAGCATGGCCAGCGGTGGCCAGTAACCTTCTTCAAACTGACCGATCCAGCGATCCACTGCTCTTTGCATTTCTTCAATATCCAACCTGCCAAGCACTCCCTAATAGAATTAAAAACATTCATATTTTACCACAATTGTTATTTAAAAAACAGGATAGCTATGCCAAAAGGAATATTTACGTGGTAAATTTCGTATAGTTTACAGTTAATATTGTTTGTATAAAGGAGTGAAGTAATATGACTAAGCCGATTTGGCTGGTAATGGATAAAAAGATTTGGCTGGGGTTACTGGCGGCAGTATGCCTGCTGTTTGGGATCTATAAAATTAGCGGGGCTTATTATGCCAAATTTATTGTGCCTCCGGAGGAGCTTTTAGCCTCTGCGATGGAAAAAACTCTTAACTCTACCTCATTGCGTTTTAGTATGCAAGTTAAAATGGGTGATAATGTTATCTCGGATGTTAAGGGCGAGCGGGTGGCACCGGATAGTATCCATATTACAGGAACCATGCAGGATATGCCCGTGGAATTTATCCATACCGGTGAGCAAACCTTTCTAAGGGGTTACTGGTCTGATAATTGGACCAGCTTGGAGGGCAATAAAATGGCCGAGTCCGATCTTTTTGTTACTGAGTTTAATCCGCTGGGTAATTTAAATTTTAAAGCTGTCCCCTTCCTTAAAGAACTGGATGCCGAAAAAATTGATGGTGATAAATTAAGGGTACTGGAATTTAAACCTATAGTACAAAATGAATTAATGGAATTAAGTTATGATGATTTTATCTACCAGGTTTGGGTTCATCCAGACGAGCAGGTGATTAAAAAAACACATATTGAGGCTAACGGTAAATATGGCAAGAAGGATAAACTAGAGATCACTTTGCAGATGTGGGATTTCGGCAAGCAAATAACAATTGTTCCTCCAAAAATGTAACATCAGGCTCGGTATATTGACAATCTTTTTAAAGCCTTGTTATAATAATCCAGATTTATTATTAGGAGGAATTAATATTGCACCCGGATGTGGAAAAAATACTGTTTTCGAGAGCGGATATTGATAACAAGGTACATGAGCTGGGGAGTATAATTTCCAGGGATTATGCCGGCCAAGATCTGTTAATGGTTGGAATTTTAAAAGGTGCCGCGGTATTTATGGCCGATTTAATCAGGGCTATGAGTATCGACGTGAACATAGATTTTATGGCCTTATCCAGTTACGGGGCCTCAAGCAAATCAACCGGTGTAGTCCGTATATTAAAAGATCTGGATAAGAGTATTGAAAACCGGCATGTGCTCATTGTTGAGGATATCGTGGATACAGGGCTAACCCTGACCTACCTGCTGAAAATTTTAAAGGCTCGCAACCCGGCCGGCGTGCGTATTTGCACCATGCTGGACAAGCCCTCCCGGCGGCAAGCAGACGTACCTGTGAATTATAATGGCTTTACTATACCTGATCAGTTTGTGGTGGGCTATGGTCTTGATTATAATGAAAAGTATCGGAATCTACCTGAAATATATGTACTAAAAGAGGAAATTTATCGAAGTAAGTAGTATTTAATATTAGTCAACATTAAACCAAATTAAAAATTTGTACCACAGGAATTAGTTTGTGGGGAGGAAATAAAAATGTCTATACCCGAACGTGAGATGGTCATTGTCCTCGATTTTGGCGGGCAATACAGCCAACTAATTGCCCGTCGCATTCGCGAGGGCCATGTTTTTTGTGAGATGCTGCCTTTTAACACCCCGCTGGCTGAATTAGAGGCCAAAAAACCGCGGGGCATTATATTTTCCGGAGGCCCATCAAGTGTGTACCAATCAGGTGCCCCGGTTGTCGACAAGGCGATATACGATTTAAACATACCTATTTTGGGCATTTGTTACGGTATGCAGTTAATGGCGCTGCAACTAGGCGGCCAAGTAAATCGCGCCGGCCGGAAGGAGTACGGTAAAACAGAGCTTGAGGTAGTGCCCGGTGGCGGTCTGCTTGACAGTATGAGCGAGCGGGATCATTGTTGGATGAGTCACGGTGATCTGGTTGAGGCACCCCCACCCGGTTTTAGTATCCTGGCCAGCACCGGTCATGCCCCGGTGGCCGCGATGGCAAATAAAGAACGCGGTCTTTATGCGGTGCAGTTTCACCCGGAAGTGGTGCACACCCCTAAGGGCCTGGATATATTGCATCATTTTCTATATGATATTTGCGGCTGTACCGGCAGCTGGACAATGGAATCCTTTATTGAGCATACCGTGGCGGAAATTAAGCAAGAGGTGGGCAACCGGCAGGTGATTTGCGCCTTAAGCGGCGGGGTGGACTCCTCGGTATCTGCTGTACTGGTGCACCAGGCCATCGGAGAGCAGCTGACCTGTATATTTGTGAACCACGGGCTGTTGCGTAAAGGGGAAGCTGAGGCAGTACAGCATTTCTTCCGTGACAGCTTCAATATTAACTTAATTTATGTGAATGCTTCAGAGCGGTTTTTAACCAAACTGCAGGGTGTTACCGACCCGGAACGCAAACGCAAAATAATCGGTGAGGAGTTTATCCGGGTATTTGAGGAAGAAGCCGCCAAACTGGGCGAAATCGATTTCCTGGTGCAGGGAACCTTGTACCCCGACGTGGTGGAAAGCGGAACGGCCACAGCGGCTGTGATTAAATCCCACCATAATGTGGGTGGATTGCCTGAGGATATGCGCATGTCTCTAATTGAACCGCTGCGCTGGCTGTTCAAGGACGAAGTGCGTTTGGTGGGTGAAGAACTGGGTATGCCCGCCGAGGTAGTCTGGCGCCAGCCTTTCCCCGGGCCAGGTCTGGCCGTGCGCATACTTGGTGAGGTTACCCCGGAAAAAATAGCGCTGCTCCAGGAAGCCGACGCCATTGTCACCGGTGAAATCGCCCGTGCCGGACTAAACCGGGAAATCTGGCAGTACTTTGCCGTGCTGCCCAATTTATACAGCGTCGGTGTAATGGGCGACGAGCGTACTTATGCCCATACAGTGGCCATTAGGGCCGTTTACTCCCATGACGGGATGACCGCCGACTGGGCTAGGATACCTTATGATGTTCTGGAGCGTATCTCATGCCGCATTGTTAATGAGGTGAACGGGATTAACCGGGTGGTCTATGACATTACCTCCAAGCCCCCGGCCACTATTGAGTGGGAGTAAATCAATAGGCATTAATGTTTTATGTAAGCAAATAATCTTTTTAGGGTACAGGGGAGCATATGCTCCCTTTTTATTTTGCCCGCTCAAACGAAACACTTTGTTGCATTTACAAATGTTCAATTACATCCAATTCTTCCATCGGAAAATGACGCACATTCTTAGTCACCAATGTTAACGAGTTGTCAATGGCAGTGGCGGCAATAAGGGTATCGGATATACTGAGGGTAATTCCCTTTTTCTGAAAATCACGTCTGTATATACCTGCCCTTTTTGCTGTACTGTAATTGATAGGGCAGAAATTCATAGCTTCAAAAAGCTCCTCAACTCTAGGTAATTCTTCTGGACGGATACCTGAAAAAATTTCTGCCACTACAATTGGACAAATATAAAGAGACCCTTCATGAGTTAACTGATCAAGAAATATAATAGCCTCACGAAGCCCCCTGAACAAATCTATGAGGATGGTTGAATCCAATAGAAAACCGTTACTCAAACAGGTCTCTCCTCCTTGCTTCAGATTCCTCCCGCAGCCTTCTCACCCAGCTTGCAGTGTCTTCGGATGTATTAAATTCGGGATAATCTTTTTGATTAAGTATTCCAGATGCTTTTTGAATAGCTTTTCTTTGTTTTGCCCTATGTAATTCTTTTCGCGTGGCATCAATAATGAATTTACTCCTGTTTCCTTCACTAACATATTTATCTAAATCATCTAAAAGGTCGATAGGAAATCTAATAGGCGTTAATTTTGTTTTTTCCATTTTATCACCTTGTATATATATATTTTGTTTTTAGTATATACATATTAAAATTTTTTACAAGGCTTTTATTGCGTTATTTAAAAAAGTGAATTTTGCTACGTTTGTTCTAGATAACAATTAATCTGGTGGCAGCTAAACCGCTATTTTTATATCTTTGTGTTGTTGAGGTGCTCCTGATGTCTATCGCATTGTCAATGAGTGTAAATGGTTACTCTTGACTGTCTGAAAATACAAGGTTAATATTAACTTGAACACTATTTAAAATAAATAAGCATTCTGAGAGAAAGTGTATCTAGGGTTCCACACCGCTTTTTGGCGGTGGTTTGGTCCAAGCGATACAGGCAGTCACGGGTCTAACTCGTGTGCGGCTACACCGGTCGGGATAAAAGCCCAGGCGGGTAGGTTTCACTCCGGTAAACCTACCCGTCTAGGCTTTTTTATTGTTGTTGGTTTCGACATATAACTTGTCTGTGTGACGGGGTATGATATTTATGTACATATATTCCATAAGGAGGACAGACTGATGGACATGAATAAACCACTGGTGGGTATTGTAATGGGCAGTGACTCCGACCTGCCGGTAATGCGCGAGGCGGCGGATATATTAAACGAACTAGGTGTGCCCTGGGAAATGTTAATCTCTTCCGCGCACCGGGCGCCGGAAAAAACAGCTAATTACGCCCGGCAGGCTGCTGACCGGGGCTTGGTGGTTATTATTGCGGGCGCCGGCGGGGCGGCCCATCTGGCCGGTGTTATTGCCGGGCACACGCCGCTGCCCGTGATCGGTGTCCCCATCGCTTCCGGTGCCTTAAACGGGGTGGACGCCCTGTACGCCACTGTGCAGATGCCCCCGGGGATACCGGTGGCCACGGTGGCGATCAACGGAGCCAAAAACGCCGGTATTTTGGCAGCTCAGATAGTGAGCGCGGGCTTACCGGAAGTTCGGGACAAAATAATAGATTATAAGGAGAAAATGGCCCGGCAGGTGGAAGAAAAATCAATTCGGTTGCACGAGCTGGGTATTGATGGGTACCTAAACGCTAAGGGGGGGAAGTAAACCTTGATTGATCGTTACACTTTACCGGAAATGGAAGCCATCTGGTCACAGGAAAACAAGTACCGCAAATGGCTGGATGTGGAAATCAGAGCTTGTGAGGCGCTGGCTGAAATGGGCGTGGTGCCGACCGAGGCGCTACGGGAAATCAAAGAAAAAGCTGATTTTACTGTGGAGCGCATTGACGAGATTGAGGCGGTTACCAACCACGATATGATTGCTTTCCTCACCTGCGTTGGTGAATATGTTGGCGATGCCGCCAAGTATATCCACCTGGGCATGACCTCCTCGGACGTGCTGGACACTGCTCTGGCGGTGCAAATCAAGGAAGCGGGCCAGCTGCTCCTTAGACGCCTGAATCAACTGCGGGACGTGTTATTGAGTAAGGCCAAGGAGCACCGCTATTCAATGATGATCGGGCGCACCCACGGGGTGCACGCCGAACCGACTACTTTTGGCTTAAAAATGCTGCTTTGGGTGGCGGAAACCGAGCGCAACATTAAGCGTTTGGAAAGTGCTATTGCCACCATCAGTGCGGGAAAAATTTCCGGGGCGGTGGGTACTTACGCCAATATCGATCCCTCGGTGGAACAACACGTTTGTGCCAGTCTCGGCTTAGAACCGGCCCTGGTTTCTACGCAGGTGCTGCAGAGGGACCGCCATGCCGAATTTTTAACCACTCTGGCCGTTATTGGCAGCTCGCTGGACAAATTTGCCACCGAGATTAGAAATCTGCAGCGCACCGATATTTTAGAGGCCGAGGAGCATTTCGAAAAAGGCCAAAAGGGCTCGTCGGCGATGCCTCACAAGCGCAATCCGATTACCGTGGAGCGGGTCTGCGGCATGGCCCGATTGCTCCGGGGCAATGCCCTGGCAGCAATGGAAAACGTGGCGTTGTGGCATGAGCGGGACATCTCACATTCTTCGGTGGAAAGGGTGATTTTCCCTGACAGCACGATCACCCTGGACTATATGCTGTATAAATTTGTTAACATTATGGAAAATCTGCTGGTCTACCCGGAGAATATGAAAAAAAACCTGGAAAAGACGCATGGTCTTATTTTTTCACAGCGGGTGCTGCTGGCATTAGTGGAAGACCACGGGCTCACCAGGGAAAAATCCTATGAACTTGTGCAGCGCAATGCTATGCGGTGCTGGCAGACGGGAGAGGATTTCCGGCAATTGCTGCATGACGATCCGGAAGTAGCCGCCATCTTATCTAAAGAAGAAATAAATAAAATATTTGATTATTGTTACCACGTAAAATATGTTGATGATGTATATAAGCGGTTTGGTCTGTAGAATTTAGTTTATATTTTATTGCCGGGTAGAGATTCAATCTCATTAGGATAAACTTGTAAAGAAGGTTTACTATAGTGGAAAAACTGGAACAAATCTACGAAGGAAAAGCCAAAAAAGTTTACCGCACCGATAACCCCGATTATTACTGGGTGGAGTACAAAGACGACGCCACTGCCTTTAACGGATTAAAAAAAGGCACGATTGCCGGCAAAGGCTCTTTGAACAACCGTATTTCGGCTTACTTTTTCCGGATGCTGGCCGATAACGGCATTGATTCACACTTTGTGGAAGAGAAGTCGGACACGGAAATGGTAGTTAAGGCGCTGGAGATTATTCTAGTGGAAGTGGTTGTGCGCAATATCGCTGCAGGCAGTTTGGCCAAGCGCTTGGGCTTAGAAGAGGGAACTACGATGCCAAAAGCAGTGGTGGAATATTATTATAAGAACGATGATTTGGGCGACCCGCTGCTCAATAACGACCATATCCAGGCTATTAACCTGGCCACCCCGGAACAAATGGCTAAAATCAGGGAAATTGCTTTAAAGGTTAATGAGGTAATGCTGGCTCACCTGGCTGAGCGTAATATTGAATTAGTGGATTTTAAGTTGGAGTTCGGGTTGCATAAAGGTGAGGTGCTGTTGGGAGACGAAATATCACCTGATACTTGCCGGTTCTGGGACAAGCATACCAAGGAAAAATTGGACAAGGATCGTTTTCGCCGGGATCTGGGTAACGTGGAGGAAGCCTACCAGGAAGTGTATCGCCGTTTAACGAAATAACAGATGCAACATAGTTATAAACATCTGGGGGAGATAAAATGGGAAAATATCGTCCTGGTTTGCCAGGTGAAATATTATTAGATAAACCCGGAGAAGAGTGTGGTGTTTTCGGTATCTATGCCCCAGGGCGCGATGTAGCCAGACTTAGCTATTATGGGCTTTACGCCCTGCAGCACCGTGGTCAGGAAAGCGCCGGTATAGCTGTTGCTGATGGTAAAAGAGTGCAGTTGCATAAGGGTATGGGTTTAGTGTCGGAGGTATTTTCCTATGAACAGTTGAACCAACTAAAAGGGAATATTGCCGTCGGCCACGTGCGCTACTCCACCACCGGGGCCAGCCACGCGGTTAATGCTCAGCCACTGCTCTTCCGTTACACCGAAGGAATGTTGGCTCTGGCTCATAACGGGAATTTAACTAATGTTACTGAATTGCGTTCACAGTTAATGGCCGGCGGTGCGGTATTCCAATCCTCCACAGACAGTGAAGTTATTGTTAACGTCATTGCTCGTTCGAACCGGGGCGATTTAATAGACGCCCTCACTAAATGCATGATTGATATCAAAGGCGCTTATTCGCTAGTCATACTTACGGAGAATAAACTGATTGCCTTGCGTGACCCCAACGGGTTCCGGCCTTTATGCTTGGGCAGGTTAGATAACGGTTATGTGGTGGCTTCCGAATCCGCCGCCCTGGGTACTGTGGGCGCTACCCTGCTTCGGGACGTGCAGCCAGGTGAAATTATTATTATCGACCAAAACGGGCTGGAGTCTTTTCAGATTTTACAGCCGCGCCGGCGCTCTATCTGTATTTTTGAATATATTTATTTTGCCCGACCGGACAGTATCATCGATGGTTTTAACGTTAACCGGGTACGCCGGGAAATGGGGCGGGTACTGGCAGAGGAATACCGGGTGGAGGCCGATATGGTGATACCGGTGCCTAACTCCGGCAATGCTGCAGCACGGGGGTTTGCCGATAGGTCCGGCATCCCTTTTGAAGAAGGTTTGATAAAAAGCCCTTATATCGGGCGGACATTTATTCAGCCTACCCAGGATATGCGGGATCTGGCGGTGCGCCTAAAGCTCAGCCCGGTGCGGGAGTTGCTGGACGGCAAACGGGTGGTGATCGTGGACGATTCCATCGTGCGGGGTACCACCAGCCATAAAATTGTTACTTTACTGCGGGACTGTGGAGTGCGTGAGGTGCATATGTGTCTCAGTTCACCTCCGATTACCCGTTCCTGCTACTACGGCATAGATACCTCGGATGAACAGGAATTAATTGCCGCCCAAATGTCGTTGGAAGAAATTCGCAATCAAATTGGCGCCGATGGTTTACATTATCTTTCCTTGGAGGGGCTGTTAAAGATATTCGGTGACTCCAGGGATAGTTTTTGTACCGCTTGTTTTGATGGTAATTACCCTGTGGAATTGGCTAAGCCACATGAATCCGGCAAGTATAGTCTAGAATAGGATTATAATCCATTGGGGGAGAGTAGTTTGGAAAATGAACAAAAAACCATGACCTATGCGGATACCGGCGTGGATATCGACGCCGGCAACCGGGCTGTGGACCTGATGAAAAAATCAGTGCAAAGTACTTTGCGTCCCGAAGTACTTACCGGTATCGGGGGGTTTGGCGGGTTATTTGCTTTGGATACTGCCAAATATGAACAACCTGTGCTGGTATCCGGTACAGATGGGGTGGGCACCAAATTAAAGCTGGCTTTTTTAACGGGCAAACACGATACCATTGGCATTGATGCCGTGGCCATGTGCGTCAACGACATCCTCACCCTGGGTGCCCAGCCGCTATTTTTCTTGGACTACCTGGCTGTGGGCAAGCTAAATCCCGAGCAGGTGGCGGATATTGTGGCTGGAGTAGCTGAGGGCTGCCGCCAGGCCGGCTGTTCCCTGATTGGCGGGGAAACTGCTGAAATGCCTGATTTTTACGAGACCGGCGAGTATGATGTGGCAGGCTTTGCAGTAGGGGTGGTGGATAAGCACAAGATTATTGACGGTAGTACCATTGTGCCGGGTGATGTGCTGATTGGTCTAACATCCTCGGGTTTGCACAGCAACGGTTTTTCTCTTGCCCGCCGCGTTTTGCTGGAAAAAGCCGGCTACCGGGTGGATCAGGTGCACTCCTCTTTTAATCGTACCGTGGGTGAGGAGATGCTTTGCCCGACCAGGATCTATGTATCCACTGTGCTGCCGCTGCTGGATAAGTATAATATTAAAGGCATGGCCCATATTACCGGCGGTGGTCTGGTGGAAAACGTGCCCCGGATACTACCCCAAGGAACGGCAGCGTTTATCAATACCGATGCCTGGGATGTACCCGAGGTGTTTAAGGTTATCGCCCAGAAAGGACCGGTGGAAACCGATGAGATGTACCGGGTGTTTAATATGGGCATTGGTATGGTGCTGGTAGTACCCGTTGCCCAAATTGGTGCTATATTGGATGATCTCAAGGGACGCGGCGTAGATGCCCGCTTAATTGGCCGGGTGGTCAAGGGTGATAGAAAAGTACAGCTAGTTGAGCAAAAGTGTTAATTGATGTAATGTTGTTTTAGCGAGGGAGTTCTCATGAAGAGAAAAAATCTAGGCGTGCTTGTCTCAGGCCGGGGCTCCAACCTGCAATGCATAATGGATGCCTGCGCGGCAGAAAAAATACCGGCCCGGGTGGCGGTAGTGATCAGCGATCATAGTGACGCATACGCTTTGGAAAGGGCACGGCAGGCGGGTATTCCAGCTGTGGCGGTGAACATGCGTGATTATCCGGACAAGGCGGGGTATGAGCTCTATATTGTGGAAGTTTTGCAGAAGCATGGTGTGCATCTGGTGTGCTTAGCCGGCTATATGCGACTGGTGGGCCAGACCTTACTGGGTGCGTTTGCCGGGCGGATCATGAATATCCATCCTGCTCTGCTGCCTTCTTTTCCCGGGCTGAACGCTCAAGAGCAGGCCAGGAGCTACGGGGTTAAATACAGCGGCTGTACGGTGCATTTTGTAGATGATGGCATGGATACAGGACCCATCATAATGCAAGCGGTGGTACCGGTCTATGATGATGATACCGTAGATATGCTGACGGAGCGTATTTTGGTACAAGAACACCGGATATACCCTGAGGCGGTAAAGCTATATTGTGAAGACAAATTAATCATTGAAGGAAGAAAAGTGCGCGTACGAGTGTAGGAGCATGGGGACGGTTCTGTTGATTCGCTGTGCTATCAATAACATTCTTATAAAATTCCGAACAAATACGCAGGTAACATGAGGAGGTACACAAAATGACTGTTAAACGGGCATTAATAAGCGTTTCGGATAAGTCCGGCCTGGAGGAATTTGCCCGGGGCTTGGTGCAGGCGGGTGTGGAGATTGTTTCCACCGGCGGCACTGCCCAGGCGCTGCGCGGGTCCGGCATACCTGTTACTTACATATCTGATGTCACCGGCTTTCCGGAGATACTGGACGGCCGGGTGAAAACCCTGCACCCCAATGTGCACGGGGGCATTTTGGCCATGCGTACCCCGGAACACTTAAGTCAGCTGCAGGAACATAACATTACCCCCATTGACCTGGTGGTGGTAAATCTTTACCCCTTCCGGGAAACGGTGGCCAAGCCCGGGGTAACTTTGGAAGAGGCCATTGAAAATATTGATATCGGCGGCCCCACGATGGTGCGTTCAGCAGCCAAAAATTACCGTTATGTGCTGGTGGTAGTAAGCCCGCAGCGCTATGCCGGGGTACTGGAAGCGGTGCAAAAAGGCAATATTGATGAGCAATTCCGCCTGGATCTGGCCAGGGAAGCATTTGCTCACACCGCCTCTTACGACACCGCCATAACAGCTTACTTGACCGGTCTTGAACAGCCGTCCGGTGAATTTCCCACCGTTTGGGATAAAAAATATGAGCTGGCGCAAAACTTGCGCTATGGTGAAAATCCACACCAGCAGGCAGCCTTTTACCGTGATTCTTCGATAGCCGGGGCCTGCATTGCCAACGCCGTGCAGCTGCACGGCAGAGAGCTTTCCTATAATAATATCCTGGATATCAATGCTGCTTTTGAATTGGTGAAAGAATTCAGTGACACTACTGCCGTCGTGGTAAAACATAACAACCCGTGCGGGGTAGCCAGTGCAGCTAAACTGGCAGATGCCTATACCAAAGCCTACGAGGGTGATCCGGTGTCGGCCTACGGCGGTATTGTGGCTATTAACACAGTTGTTGATGCCGAAACAGCATTGGCCATGAAACCAGTCTTCTATGAAGCGGTGATTGCACCGGATTATACGGACGAGGCTCTGGCTATTCTGCAGCAAAAAGCAAACCTGCGTATTTTGAAAACCGGCCCTCTGACCGGACCGACCAGTGACCGTTTTGATGTGCGCAAGGTAAACGGGGGCTTGCTGGTACAGGACTTTGATTTGGGTGTGGTGGTTCCTGAGGAAATTAAAGTGGTTACCAAACGGACACCCTCGCAGGCCGAGATGGACGATTTAATTTTTGCCATGACGGTAGCAAAATTCGTCAAATCCAATGCTATTGCGGTAGTTAAAGATAAAAAATTGCTGGGCGCGGGGGCAGGCCAGATGAACCGGGTCACTTCAACCCGTCTAGCTCTGGAACAGGCCGGGGAAGCAGCCCGTGGCGCAGTGCTGGCCTCGGACGCCTTCTTCCCATTTTCCGATTCCCTGGAGGAAGCAGCGAAGGCCGGTATCAGTGCTGTTATTCATCCCGGCGGTTCAATACGCGATGAGGAGTCCATTGCCGTGGCTAATGAGCATGATATAGCCATGATATTTACAGGTATGCGCCACTTCCGGCATTAGACTGGTGCCGGTTTAGATTAGCTTGGAGGGAAACGCCGATGAAGGTTTTAATCGTTGGGGGCGGCGGCAGAGAGCATGCCCTGGCTTGGAAAATCAGCCGGAGCCCCCGGGTAAAAAAAATATTCTGCGGGCCGGGCAACGCCGGTATCGCCCGGCTGGCGGAATGCGTAGATATTCAGGACAGCAACATACCGGCTATTATTGACCTGGTCAGGCGAGAGAAAATTGATTTAACTGTAGTGGGGCCGGAGGTGCCCCTGGTAGCCGGCCTGGTGGACAAGCTAGAAGAAGAAGGCTACCCGGTATTCGGGCCGCGTCAGCGGGCGGCGGAAATCGAAGGCAGCAAAGTGCTGGCCAAGGAAGTCATGCAAAAGTATGGTATTCCTACTGCCCGGTATGCAGTTTTTGATAATGCCGGTCAAGCCAAGGAATATATTAAGCAGCTCGCTGCACCTTGTGTCATCAAGGCCGACGGGCTGGCGGCCGGTAAAGGCGTAGTGGTGGCCGAGGATGAGCCAACGGCGCTGGCTGCAGTTAGCGATATGATGGAAAACCAGATATTTGGCACAGCCGGCCGGCAGGTGGTAGTCGAGGAACTGCTGCGGGGCGAAGAGGTCAGTATGCTGGCCTTTACCGATGGTGAACATGTTGTGCCCATGCTGGCCGCCCAGGACCATAAGCAGATATATGATCATGACCGGGGCCCGAATACCGGCGGTATGGGAGCCTACGCGCCGGCACCTATTTTAACTCCTGAGCTCCGGCAGCAGGTGCTGGAAACTGTCCTGTTCCCTGCAGTGCGCGGTATGGCTGCAGAGGACCGTCCCTACCGGGGGGTGCTGTACGCCGGACTGATGATGACGAACAAGGGACCGCAGGTGTTGGAGTTTAACGCCCGTTTTGGTGACCCGGAAACCCAGCCTTTGTTAATGATGATGGAGTCCGACCTGGTCGACGTGATGGAGGCTTTAATAGCGGGCGAATTAAACAAGGTAGACCTGCGCTGGCACGATGGCGCCAGTGTTTGTGTAGTGCTGGCCTCCGGCGGCTACCCCGGCCCGTACAATAAAGGTGAAGTGATTACCGGGTTGGCCGACCTGCCTGAAAATGTGGTAGCTTTCCACGCGGGTACGGCCTTAAAGAACGGCCAGGTGGTTACAGCCGGCGGTCGGGTGCTGGGCATCACTGCCAGGGCGGCCGGGATCCCCGAGGCTATCGAACTGGCCTATCGGGGCGTGTCTCAGGTGAAGTTTAATGGTATGCATTACCGCAAGGATATTGGTAAAAAGGCTATCGATAGGTAGCTATCTGAGCTAATAATGGCTTATAAAGACAATTAAACGAAGATAACGATATTAGTTAAGGCTGCCAGGTAATATAACAGAGGTTAATTATTTGACATAATCCTAAATATATGTAATACTAGGGTAGCCTTTACAATCAACGGAACTTAACGAATGCTCCTGTTGCTCAGACGGGAGCATTTTAATTCTAATCATCTTTGGCTTAAATGTCTTTTGCACTTGTATGAGTAATCTAAAAACAACTTTTCTGGCGCAGGTAAGGTGAACATGTCGGTGAAATCTATCACGAACACATACGGCAAAGTGGGCGGCATTTCTTTAGCTGCAAAATAATCAACGACAACAAAATAATTAATAAATAAGAACGGCACAACAAGCCGGAGGGAGAATTATTATGGAAGAAACTATTTTAAATGCAAGTGCAAGACCCAAACAATCAGGTAGATTTAGAGAAAAAGGTTTCGTGCCCGGGGTGATCTATGGAGACACCATTGCTGAGGCAGATTCAGTAAAATTTGAAACGATAGCTCTTAACAAGGTTATTGCCAAGCATGGTGCCAATGCCAAAGTATGGATTAACTATAACGACAGTAAAAAGTTTGGCTTCATTAAGGAAGTACAAAGAGATAATGTTTCAGGGCGGATTAGGCATATAGATGTTCAGATCGTGTCCAAAGGCCGTGTGATGGAACTAGATATCCCGGTTATCTTTAAAGGTGAGGATGGTTTAGCACGTACAGGACTGCAATTACAGGTGTACAAAGCTGAAGTTGCTGTATCTGGGACGATGGATTTAATGCCTGACTCAATAACTGTAGATGTATCGAATATGCAGTTGGGTGATTCAATCACTTCTATCAATCTAGCTTTGGACAAGCAGCTAAAGGTGCTTGAGCCGGAAAATACTGTCTATGGAGTGATTATTAATCAGCCGGTTGATGCGACTGCTGAACCCGAACCTGAACCTGCAGGTGAGTAAACTACAAAAAAAAATAATGGTTGTAAAAGTCAGAATGCCTGTAAAATAAGGAATTCTGACTTTACTTTTTTTTAAGAACTGCCCCTGAGTCCTCCAATAGTCTGCTTTGCCCATTATCTTTTTCATTTTAATACTTTACCGAAAAAAAGGATTTGTTTTAAGGCTGTCGAAATGCATATTAGTAAATTTGAAATAACAACCTAAAAATGTATAAATAAATCCAGGAGGAATATTAGGTGGCTTACACCGATAAATTGCGAGAACCCTTATTGGATCAACTTTTTGAAGCTATTTTACAACTTAAGAACATTGACGAGTGTTACCAATTTTTTGAAGATGTATGCACAGTCACTGAGCTAAAAACTATGGCGCAACGTCTGGAAGTGGCCAGAATGCTCCAGGGTAACTTTACTTACGGTGAAATTGCCTCACAGACGGGAGCCAGTACAGCCACTATCAGCAGAGTAAAAAGATCTTTGTATTATGGTGCGGACGGTTACAAAACAGTACTGAGCCGTCTGCACACCCTAAGTGATTCAGGTGATTAAAATTAATGTTGACAGAAGGTAGATACTGCTTTAATATTTTTATGTATCATCGCTTTAATGTGTTAAAGGAGAGTGTTCTTGATGCGCATAATCAAGTCAGATGATAAAGCCCTGTCCGAGCTTTTACAAGGCAGAACTGCGGACTTGGACAAGGTTGAAAATGTGGTAAAAGATATTGTTAGTGCCATCCGTGACGGTGGAGATAAACAATTATGCGCTATAACTGCCCGCTTCGACGGTACAGCTTTGACACCTTCGGACCTAGCGGTGAGTGAAGCTGAAATAAAGGCTGCTTACCAAAAAGTAAGTGAGCGTTTTTTAGCGGCACTGCGTGTGGCTGCTCAAAATATTCAACGTTACCACAGTCGCCAGCTGCATAATTCTTGGATAGACTCGCAACCCGACGGGACTGTGCTGGGGCAGTTAATCACACCTCTGAGCAGGGTGGGTATCTATGTGCCCGGAGGAAAGGCGGCTTACCCATCTTCGGTATTGATGAACGCGATCCCGGCTGCGGTAGCAGGAGTGCAGCAAATTGTCATGGTTACTCCACCCGACCGCAGCGGTGCGGTGAACCCCCATACACTGGTGGCCGCCGCTGAGGCGGGGGTGACCGAGATTTACCGCGTGGGCGGAGCTCAAGCGGTGGCCGCGCTGGCCTATGGGACAGAAACCGTGAACCGGGTAGATAAAATAGTCGGCCCGGGCAATATTTATGTAACGGCGGCCAAACGGCAGGTTTTTGGCGTGGTGGATATCGATATGCTGGCCGGCCCCAGCGAGATACTGATTGTGGCCGATGCTTCAGCCAGGCCGGAATTTGTGGCCGCCGATATGCTGTCCCAGGCCGAACATGATGAATTGGCTTCATCCATTCTGGTCACCCCGGTGGCCGAGCTGGCCGAGAAAGTGCAGCAGCAAATCACCGCGCAGTTGGCTAAATTAAACCGTCGTGAGGTAGCAGAGAAATCGATTAATGAACGAGGCGCTATTATTATCACTGCTACCCTGGAAGAGGCTGTACAGGTGGCCAATTCGTTTGCTCCCGAGCACCTGGAGCTGCTGGTGGCCGACCCGTATCGCTGGCTGGGTTCAGTGGCCGGCGCCGGGGCTGCTTTCCTGGGGCATTTTTCACCTGAGCCGGTAGGTGATTATTTTGCCGGTCCTAATCATGTTTTGCCCACCGGTGGAACAGCCCGGTTCTTCTCGCCCCTCAATGTGGATACCTTTATGAAAAAAACCAGTTTAATCGGTTATTCTCCCCTGGCACTGGCCAGGGACGGCGAGCATATCCTTACCCTGGCCAACACGGAGGGACTGGACGCCCACGCGGCATCTGTGCAGTATCGATTGACAGCGCTGGCCGACGGCAAGGATGAGGGTGGCACAGCAGAATAAGGTTCGCAATTCACAGCGGTCACGGCAGGGGGTGAATGTTTGAATGGAAACAGCTAAAACACGCAGTGCGGTAATCAACAGGGAAACCAAAGAAACCGGTATATCCCTGAGTTTGGCCCTGGACAGCAACGGCCAATCAGAGATTAATACCGGTGTGGGCTTCCTGGATCACATGCTGGACCTGTTGGTCAAGCACGGCGGTATGGAGCTTAAACTAAAAGTGCGCGGTGACCTGGCCGTGGATGCCCATCATACCGTGGAGGATGTGGGCATCTGCCTTGGACAGGCGTTTAAAACAGCGCTTGGTGATAAATTTGGTATAGAACGATATGGTCATGTGCTGCTGCCTATGGATGAGACACTGGTTTTAGTGGCCCTGGATTTAAGCGGCCGCGCCTTTCTGGCCTATGACCTGCCGCTGCCCACTGCCAAAGTTGGTGATTTTGATACCGAACTGGCGGAAGAGTTTTTCCGGGCCTTTGCCTCAAATGGGGCGTTAACCCTGCATGTGCGCCTGCTGGCAGGAAAAAATACACATCATATTATCGAAGCTGCCTTTAAAGGGTTAGGCCGCGCGCTGCGCTTAGCCGTTGAAATAAAAGACCCCCAAAGGGGATTGCCTTCCACTAAAGGTTTACTTTAATTGGGAGAGAGGGACATTTTCTTTTGATTGCTATTATTGATTACGGGATGGGTAATTTGCGCAGTGTGGCCAAAGGTTTTGAAAAAAAGGGCTTTACCGTGGAAGTGACCTCAGACCCACAGGTGCTGGAACAAGCTGCGGGAGTGGTTTTACCCGGCGTTGGGGCATTTGGCGATGCCATGAGTAACCTCCAGAACCGTGGCCTGGTGGATGCGATACACCAGGTTATTGCTGCAGGCAAACCATTTTTGGGCATTTGCCTGGGGCTGCAGCTGTTGTTTGAATACAGTGAAGAATGGGGCATTACCGAAGGTCTGGCGGTGTTTCCCGGGCGGGTGCGGCGTTTGCCGCCCGGGCTTAAAATTCCCCACATGGGTTGGAATACGTTATCTTATCAAAAGCCCTGCCCGCTTTTCCAGGGCATCCCCGAGCATGCTGCGTTTTATTTTGTACATTCTTATTATGTGGAGCCTGCCGATCCAGAATTAACGGTGGTTACTACCGATTACGGCATGGAATTTACCTCCGTTGCCGCGAAAGACAATGTTTACGGTATTCAATTTCACCCGGAAAAAAGCAGCGCCCTGGGCCTGCGCATTCTAGAGAATTTTGGGAGGTTGGTGGAAAAATGTTAATTATTCCGGCTATAGACTTGCGGGCTGGGAAGTGTGTGCGCCTGGTGGAGGGTAAACTGGAAAACGAGACCATTTATTCCGACGATCCCGTAGCTGTAGCCCGAGTATGGCAGGAAAGCGGTGCCCGTTATTTGCATGTAGTGGACCTGGACGGTGCCTTCGCCGGTTCACCCCGGAACCTGGATACGATTCAGGGAATTATTAAAGCAGTTAATATGCCGGTAGAGGTGGGGGGCGGCATTCGCGATTTGCCCACCGTTGAGAAGTTGCTGGGATTGGGCGTATCCAGGGTTATATTGGGTACGGCGGCGATTCAAAACCCGGACCTGGTGTCCGAGGCCTGCGCACGTTTCGGCAGCGAGGCCATCGTGGTTGGCATTGACGCTCGTAATGGTAAGGTGGCCATTGAGGGCTGGGGATTAACTGCGGAAAAAGATGCTATGGAGCTGGCCGATGAAATCCATCAATTGGGCGTTTCCAGAGTTGTATTCACCGATATTTCCCGCGACGGTACTTTAAAAGGCCCAAACCTGGAGGCTATTAAAAAGTTAACTTTGTCCTGCAAGGTGAAGGTGATTGCCTCGGGCGGCGTTTCCACTATTGGGGATATTGCTGCGCTCAATGAGCTGGCCCCCCTGGGTGTGGAAGGGGTTATTATTGGCAAAGCGTTATATGCCGGTACGGTTAATATAAAAGAGGCCCTGGCATTGGCAGGAGGGAAATAGTCTTAAATATGTTAATGAAAAGAATTATCCCTTGCCTGGATGTAACCGGTGGCCGTGTAGTCAAGGGCACTAACTTTATTAATTTACGAGATGCCGGGGATCCGGTGGAGTTGGCTGCCTTCTACGACCGGGAGGGTGCGGATGAACTGGTTTTTCTGGATATCACAGCTTCAGCTGAGGGACGCAAAACTGTGCTGGACATGGTCTACCGCACAGCCGCAGAGGTTTTTATACCTTTCACGGTAGGCGGCGGCATCAGCACCCTGGAGGATATCCGGGCTATGCTTTCCGCCGGTGCGGACAAAGTTTCCATCAACACTGCGGCGGTGCACAATCCCCAACTAATTGCCGAGGCCTCGGCGCGGTTCGGCAGCCAATGCATAGTAGTGGCCATAGATGCCCGCCAGGTGGGCGAGGACAACTGGGAAGTGTATAT
Organism: Desulfoscipio geothermicus; assembly: GCA_016841905.1. Classification (GTDB taxonomy): domain Bacteria; phylum Bacillota; class Desulfotomaculia; order Desulfotomaculales; family Desulfallaceae; genus Sporotomaculum; species Sporotomaculum geothermicum_C. The sequence goes on from JAENYF010000007.1 coordinate 39,642, forward strand.
TCACGGAGGCCGCACGCCTACCGGTATTGATACCGTGTCCTGGGCAGCACAGGCGGAAGAGCTGGGGGCCGGTGAAATATTATTAACCAGCATGGACCGGGACGGCACCCAGGACGGCTATGATATACCTCTGACCAGGGCCATCGCCCGGGCTGTACGGATACCGGTGATTGCCTCCGGCGGTGTTGGCAACCTGGGCCATATCGTGGACGGCTTGACCCGCGGTGAGGCCGATGCTGCCCTGGCGGCGTCCATTTTTCACTTCGGCACCTATTCCATTGCCGAAACCAAACAGTATTTACATGAAAATAATGTGCCTGTGCGCATATCATTGGAGGAATGTAATAATGCAATTAAAGCAAATTAAACCCGAAGACCTTAAATATAACAGTGACGGGTTAATCCCGGCCATTGTGCAGGATGTGGTCACCAAAGATGTACTGATGCTGGCTTATATGAACAGTGAGTCTGTGGGCAGAACGCTGGCCAGCGGAGAAACCTGGTTCTGGAGCCGGAGCCGGCAGGAGTTTTGGCACAAGGGTGAGTCCTCCGGTAACGTGCAAAGGGTCAAGGAAATGTATTTCGACTGCGACAGCGATACTTTACTGCTGTTGGTGGAGCAAAAGGGAGCAGCCTGCCACGAGGGCTATTACAGCTGTTTCCATTATGCACTGGCCGGGGACGGTACGGTAACCATTAAGGGAGAGCCTATGTTTGACCCGGATGAAGTGTATGGTGATAAATAGGTACAATGTTAATCGTGATTACTGCTATTAAAAAGCCACCGCAAGGTGGCATTTTGTCCCATATTGCGATGTTTTATGATATAGTTTTGTTGTACATGCACCTGCCGTGTAAATAGGAATAATAAGTTGGAGGTTGTTATGGATTTAACCGCGCTGAATGAGGCCCAGAAAAGAGCTGTTACTTATCACGACGGTCCACTGCTGGTGCTGGCCGGGGCGGGCAGCGGCAAAACCCGGGTGCTTACCACCAGAATTGCTTATTTGCTGCTGGAAAAAGGTGTGAATCCCTATAATATATTAGCGATCACTTTTACCAATAAAGCGGCCCGGGAAATGCGGGAAAGGATTGCGGCAGCAGTTCCGGAGCAAGTACATGAGCTCTGGGTGCTGACCTTTCATGCGACCTGCCTGCGCATTTTGCGACGGCAGTCCGGGTTTGCCGGGTATACAGCTAATTTCGTCATCTACGATACTGAAGATCAAAAGACGGTGATTAAGGATTGTCTTAAGGAATTGAACCTGGATGATAAAAAATTCCCTCCTCAGGCAATGCTATCGAACATATCCCAGGCTAAGAACATGCTTTACGGACCGGCGGAGCTGGAAAAGAAATCTTACGATTATTTCAGCCAAATAGCCAGCAAGGTATATAAGCTTTACCAGGACAAGCTGCGGCAAAATAACGCCCTGGATTTCGATGACTTATTAATGCAGACCGTGCTGCTACTGCAAAATAACCCTGCCGTGCTGAACTATTACCAGGATAAATTCCGTTACATCCTGGTGGATGAATACCAGGATACCAACCATGTCCAGTATGTACTGGTTAATTTATTGGCCGGGAAGCACCGTAACCTGTGCGTGGTGGGAGATCCGGATCAAGGTATTTATGGCTGGCGAGGAGCGGACATCCAGAATATCCTGAGCTTTGAGCAAGATTACTCGGATGCCGGCGCCATTGTTTTGGAGCAGAATTACCGTTCCACCCGCACAATACTGGAATCTGCCAACGAGGTCATCCGGCATAACCGGGACCGCAAAGAAAAGAAGCTTTGGACCGCCGGTGCGCCTGGAAATCCGATCACGGTTTTTACCGCCCGGGACGAACATGCCGAGGCGCGTTATGTGGTGGACCGGATTAGCCGCTGGCACCACGAATTAAATAATCCATACCGGGATTTCGCCGTTTTATACCGCACCAACGCCCAGTCCCGGGTACTGGAGGAAAAATTTCTGACAGCAGGCATACCGTATACCATTGTAGGCGGTCTGCGTTTTTATGAACGCAAGGAAATTAAAGATCTTTTAGCTTACCTGCGGCTGCTGGTCAACTCCAATGACCGGCTTAGCCTGCGGCGGGTGATCAATGAGCCGAAAAGGGGTATTGGTGCCGTGTCATTAAACAAAATACTTAATAGGTCGGATGAAACCGGCCTCGCACCGCTAACCTTGCTGGAAAACGCTCCCGGCAGTTCCGGCTTAACCGGTAAAGCCGCTCATGCTGCCGCTATTTTTGGTAAAACTATGGGTGATATCAGAAAAAGGATGGCGGCTTTACCTATCACCACTCTGGTGCAGACAGTGCTGGATGAAACCGGTTACTGGCGGGCCTTGGAAAGTGATCAGACAGTGGAATCCCGAACCCGCCTGGAGAACCTGCGCGAGTTTTATTCGGTTACCGGGGAATATGACGCGCGGGGTGAAATCGGTGGTCTGGAGGACTTTCTGGCTTCGTTGGCTTTGGTTACCGACCTGGATAATTATGAACAGGATGCCGACCAGGTTACTTTAATGACCCTGCACAGTGCCAAGGGCTTGGAGTTCCCGGTAGTTTTTATGGCCGGACTGGAGGAAACCGTTTTTCCTCACTCCCGTTCCATGGAGGACAAGCACGAGCTGGAAGAAGAGAGAAGGCTGTGCTACGTGGGTATAACCAGGGCAATGGAGCACCTGTATTTGTCACATTGCTGGCAGCGCACGCTATACGGTCATACCAGAATGAATGAACCTTCTCGCTTTTTGCAAGAGCTGCCGCCTGATTTGATTAATACCCAGGACCCATTGCAAGTTCAAGCGCAGGATGTTAAACCTGCACAGGCTTACCGGCAGCCAAGCTCCGATAAGCCATATATTACAGGGGAACAGGTTTACCATCGCAAATGGGGGCAGGGCACTATCATGGAAGTGCGGGGCAAAGGTGAAAAAGCCGAGCTGAAAATAGAGTTTCCCGGGCTGGGTATTAAAACACTTCTGGCCCGCTACGCACCGCTGGAACGTTAGAAAGGGGATTGCATCATGGGCAGTGAAACCGAACAGCTGCAGCAAATCATTGATCAGCTGCGCCGGGAAATTGAACTGCATAATTACCGGTATTACGTACTGGATGCGCCAACCATTACAGATGCCCAATTTGACCGTTTAATGGCTGATTTGCAGCAATTGGAAAGTGACTATCCTCATCTAATTACTCCGGACTCACCTACCCGGCGGGTGGGTGGTAAACCACGGGAGGGCTTTACCACTGTTCAGCATACTGTGCCGCTGCTCAGTCTGGCCAACGCCTTCGGTGATGGCGAGCTGAAGGATTTTGACCGCCGGGTCAGCGGTGCTCTAAGCAATGAACCATATGATTATGTAGTGGAACTCAAGATTGACGGTTTGGCGGTGTCGCTCACCTACCGGGATGGCCAAATGGTGCGTGGGGCTACCCGGGGCAACGGTGCCACCGGTGAGGATATCACGGCAAACCTCAAAACAATACGCAGTATCCCGCTGCGCCTGAACAAGCCGGTAGATTTGCTGGAGGTGCGTGGCGAGGTTTACATGCCCAAGAAGTCGTTTGCGGAATTAAACCGCCGCCGTGAAGAGCGGGATGAACCTACTTTTGCCAACCCGCGCAATGCCGCGGCCGGTTCACTGCGCCAGCTGGACCCGGTGGTGACCGCCGGGCGCAATTTAAGTATTTTTGTTTACGGTATCGGTGCAGCAGAGCTCAACGGTGAGCGTCTGCCGGATACGCATCTGGCTGGTTTGCAGTGGCTGGAGAGTCTGGGGCTGCGGGTTAATACCTACCACCAGCTATGCCAGGACATCGATGAGGTAATCAGTTACTGCCGGCTCTGGCAGGATAAAAAAGCTGACCTGCCCTATCAAATAGACGGTATTGTAGTGAAGGTCAATTCACTGGCTCAACAGCAGGCCCTGGGTGCCACTATGAAAAGCCCTCGCTGGGCCATCGCCTTTAAATTCCTCCCTGAGCAAGCCAAAACCACCGTAAGGGATATCATCGTTAGCGTTGGGCGCACGGGGGCAGTTACACCCACTGCGCTGTTGGACCCGGTGACCGTGGCCGGATCCACTGTCAGCCGGGCAACATTACATAACCTGGATATTATACGAGAAAAGGATATCCGCATTGGTGACCGGGTGGTAATTCATAAAGCCGGTGATGTAATACCCGAGGTGGTGGAAGTACTAAAAGAGCATCGCACAGGTGCGGAGATAATTTTTAACATGCCCGCGGTGTGTCCGGCCTGCGGTGCCGAGGTGGTTCGCCCCAGCGGGGAATCCGCCCACCGCTGCACAGGAGCCGCTTGTCCGGCCCGGCTGCTGGAGGGTCTGATTCACTTTGCCTCACGAGGGGCAATGAATATAGACGGGCTTGGCCCGGCTGTGCTCACTCAGTTAGTGGAGGCGGGGCTTGTTAAAGATGTGTCCGATTTATACAGCCTGACCCTGGAGCAGCTGCTGAATCTGGAGCGGTTTGCCGACAAGTCGGCGGAAAACCTGGTGCGGGCAATAGCGGCCAGCAAAGCCAACCCGCTGCACCGGTTGATCTTCGCGCTGGGCATCCGGCATGTGGGCGAGCGAGCGGCCCGCGTACTGGCCGAGCATTATGGCGCTCTGCCAAGTATTATGGATGCTCGTTTAGAAGAATTAACTGCGATTATGGAAATCGGCCCTAAAATAGCCGAGAGCGTGGTTAATTTTATGCGGGAACCCCAGAACCGTGCTTTAATTGAACGGCTTATCGATCATGGTGTCAACGTAGTGGCCGAAGCCGCTCCCACTGCCGGGCCGGGCAGCCCGCTGGCCGGTAAAACGCTGGTGCTGACCGGCACTTTAGCGTCGCTGAAAAGGGAGGACGCCAAGGAGTTAATTGAAAAAGCCGGAGGCAAAGTGGCCTCATCGGTTAGCAAAAAAACCGACTATGTGGTAGTCGGTGATGAACCGGGGAGCAAATATGAGAAAGCCGTTAAGCTGGGTGTGCCGGTAATTGGCGAAGAGGAATTATTAACTATGGTAAAGCCAGTTTTTTGAGAGAAAAGGAAGGTGTGGGTAAATGATTAGCATCAAAGATGTTGAACACGTAGCGTTGCTGGCCCGTTTATCACTAACCGAGGATGAAAAGCAAGTTTATGGCAAGCAGCTGAGTGATATATTAGAAAACGTCCGCAAACTGCAGGATTTAAACACTGAAGGTGTACCGCCTACCGCGCACGTGCTGGACTTACAAAACGTTTTTCGTGAAGACCGGTTAGGAGAACATATGCCGGTAGACCAGGTGCTGGCCAATGCGCCGGACCGCCAGGACAACTTTTTTAAAGTGCCCAAGATTATGTAGCAGCTTGGCGAACGGATAGGGGAGCAACTTAAAAGGAATGCTCTCAAAATATGAAGATTGGATCAAGGCTGGAGGGAAATGTATTGCAATTACATCACTTAACCGCACACCAGTTACATGATATGCTGGTTAGCAAGCAAATTAGTGCTGAAGAGCTTACGCGGGCGGTGTTTGAGCGTATTGAGCAAGTGGAAGATAAAATCCGTGCCTATATTACCTTGACCAAGGAACAGGCGCTGGAGCTTGCCCGGCAGGTGGACCGGGCAAGACTGGCAGGCGAGGTATTACCAACGCTTGCCGGCATACCGTTGGCTGTAAAGGATAATATGTGCACCAAAGGGGTGCGCACCACCTGTGCTTCCAAGATTTTATATAACTACACACCCCCATATGACGCTACCGTGATAGAACATTTAAACCAGGCACGGACTGTGATGGTGGGCAAAACAAATATGGACGAATTCGCCATGGGTTCCTCTTGCGAAAACTCAGCTTTCTTTACCACCTGTAACCCCTGGGACAACGCCCGGGTACCCGGGGGTTCCAGCGGCGGATCGGCGGCCGCTGTGGCGGCCGGTGAGACTATTCTGGCTCTAGGTTCCGATACCGGTGGTTCGATTCGCCAGCCGGCCTCCTTTTGCGGGGTGGTGGGTATGAAGCCCACCTATGGCGCAGTGTCTCGCTACGGTCTGGTAGCTTATGCCTCATCCCTGGACCAAATCGGACCCTTGGCCAGGGATGTCACCGACTGTGCCATGATGTTAAATGTGATTTGCGGGCATGACCCGCTGGACTCCACATCGGCACCATATGCTGTGCCTGATTATACCGCCTTTTTAACCGGTGATATCAAAGGCGTAAAAATTGGGGTGCCCCGTGAATATTTGGGCGAAGGTATCGACCCGGCAGTCAGGGAAGTAATCCAAAAAGCTATAGAAACCTACACCGGTCTGGGTGCCGTGGTAGAGGAAACCACCCTGCCGCACACCGAGTACGCCCTGCCGGCCTATTATATAATCGCTCCGGCAGAAGCCAGCTCCAACCTGGCCCGCTATGACGGGGTGCGCTACGGCTACCGGGCCGCAGAAGCCGAAGACATGGTGGATATGTTTATGCAAACCCGCAGCGAGGGCTTTGGCTCCGAAGTAAAAAGAAGAATCATGCTGGGTACCTATGCCCTTTCCGCAGGCTATTACGATGCCTATTATAACCAGGCTCTGAAAGTGCGCACGTTAATCAAAGCAGATTTCGACCGGGCTTTTAAGCAATTTGACCTGCTGCTGGGGCCAACCGCCCCGGTCACCGCCTTTAAGCGAGGTGAAAAGGTGGATGACCCGCTGCAGATGTACATGGTGGATATCTGCACTCTGGCCATTAACCTGGCCGGTATTCCCGCTATTTCCATCCCTGCCGGTATGGTGGACAAGCTGCCCGTGGGACTGCAGCTAATCGGCCGGCCCTTTGGTGAGGGCGATATACTGCGCGCTGCCTACGCTTTTGAACAACATACCGATCACCACCGCATGTTGCCCGAGTAAATCTCTGGAGGTGTACTTATTTGGCTCAATATGAAGCTGTTATCGGCCTTGAAGTGCATGTTGAATTAAAGACCGATACTAAGATTTTTTGCCACTCCAGCACCGAGTTCGGTGCAGATCCCAACCATCACGTATGCCCGGTGTGCCTTGGGTTGCCCGGAGTGCTGCCGGTGGTGAATAAAAAAGTAGTGGAATATGCCATTAAAGCCGGACTGGCATTGAATTGCCGGATCGCCGCTTTCTCGAAATTTGACCGGAAGAATTATTATTATCCGGATTTACCGAAAAATTATCAAATATCCCAGTATGATTTACCCATTGCCGAGCATGGCTGCCTGGAGATAAATGTGCATGGTGTGGATAAGCGTATTGGGATTACCAGGCTGCATATGGAAGAGGATGCCGGCAAGCTGGTGCACCATGGCACCATTTCTTCCACTCCTTTTTCATTGGTGGATTACAACCGCACCGGAGTGCCGCTGATTGAAATAGTTTCCGAACCGGATATGCGCAGTGCCGATGAAGCCGTGGCTTACCTGGAGAAACTAAAGGCGATTATCCAATATACCGGCGTCAGCGACTGTAAAATGCAGGAGGGCTCTCTGCGCTGTGATGCCAATATCTCGGTCAGGCCGGCGGGTCAAGCCGAGCTGGGAACTAAGGCCGAAATTAAGAATATGAATTCCTTTAAAGCGCTGCATAAAGCAGTTTCCTATGAAATTCAGCGCCAGATTAAACTGCTGGAGAGCGGGGGGAAAGTGGTCCAGGAGACCAGAACCTGGGACGAAGCCCGGGGCGAAACCCTGTCTATGCGCAGCAAGGAGGAAGCCCATGATTACCGTTACCTCCCCGATCCCGATTTAGCTCCCCTGGTGATTGACCGGGCTTGGGTTGAGGCTATCAAAGCCGGCCTGCCCGAATTGCCGGATGCGCGCAGGCAGCGTTTGGTAACTGCCTATGGCCTGCCTGAGTACGATGCGATGGTGCTGACCAGCTCTCGTGAATTGGCCGATTACTATGAAGAATGCGTGCAAATATATAATAACCCCAAGCTGGTGAGCAACTGGGTCATGGGTGAGCTGGCCAGAATGATGAACGCCGGCGGCCAGGATATTCAAGAGGTGCGCATCAGTCCCGCTCAGCTGGCCAAGCTGCTGCAATTGCTGGCTGAGGGCACCATCAGCGGGAGAATTGCCAGGACTGTATTGGAGGAAATGTTTAACACCGGCAAAGATGCCGGTAAAGTGATCGAAGAACAAGGGCTGGTTCAGATCAGCGACACAGGGCTGATCGAAAAAGTGGTCGACGAAGTAATTGCCACCAACCCTAAATCGGTGGAAGACTACCGGTCTGGTAAAGAGAAAGCCATCGGTTTTTTAGTGGGCCAGGTGATGAAATCCACCAAGGGTAAAGCTAACCCGGGATTGGTTAATGAACTGCTTAAGGAAAAACTAAATAAGTAATATGAGAGCAGGGACACCCCTGCTCTCATACATCTTATACATGAATTGCATAATTCATGTATACATTATTTATAGCCGCAAAATATTGTTATTACAGAAGAATTATGATAAAATCGCAACTGTAAGCTAGTTTTGGTAATACATAATTATGAGTATATTTTACAATAAGTTATAGGAAAGAAAGGAAGATAATTGAATGGTTGACGACAATAAAATTTATCAAATTCAGAGGCTTGCTCCACAGGCTACTGATATTAGAATTATTGACACCACTCTGCGGGACGGCGAACAAACCGCCGGCATAGTGTTTGCCAATCGTGAAAAGGTAAGAATTGCCAAGTTTTTAGATGAGATGGGGGTACACCAAATCGAAGCAGGTATTCCCACCATGGGCGGCGACGAAAAAGACGCCATCATGAAAATATGCCGCTCTGGACTCAAAGCCAGCATTATGGGCTGGAATCGCCCGGTACTCAGGGACATTGAAGCTTCCCTTGCCTGCGGTGTAGACGCGGTGGCGATTTCCATCTCCACTTCCGATATTCACATTGAGCACAAGCTTAGAACCAGTCGGGAACAGGTATTGGAACAAATGGTTAAGGCAGTTGAATTTGCTAAGAAGGAAGGCATGTATATTTCAGTCAATGCTGAGGATGCTTCTCGCAGTGACATAAACTTTTTGATCCGGTATGCCAAAGCTGCCAAGGAAGCCGGTGCCGACCGGCTGCGTTATTGCGATACCGTAGGTGTTATGGAACCCTTTACGATTTATAATAACATCAAAGCGATCAAGGATGCAGTTGACATTGATGTAGAAATGCATACACATGATGATTTCGGCATGGCCACAGCCAATGCCCTGGCAGGTGTGATGGCCGGTGCCAGGTGGATTGGCGTTACCGTAATCGGCCTGGGCGAGCGGGCCGGGAACGCGGCACTGGAAGAAGTGGTAATGGCTTTGAAACACTTGTATCGTATAGAGCTGGATTTTAAGACAGAGATATTCCGGGAAGTGGCCGAATATGTATCTCGTGCTTCAGGACGCGAATTGCCTGCCTGGAAGGCTATTGTCGGTTCCAATATGTTTACCCATGAATCCGGCATCCATGCCGACGGAGCGCTGAAGAACCCGAAAACCTATGAACCCTTCCAACCCGAGGAAGTTGGCTTGGAAAGACAGATTGTAGTTGGCAAACACTCCGGTAAAGCTGCCATTAAAGCTAAATTTGCCGAATACGGTATTCATTTAACCGACCATCAGGCCGATGAAATGCTGCCTAAAATTAGTTCTTACACTGTTTCCTTGAAACGCCCCTTGTTTGACAAAGAAATAATGTACATTTATGAAGATTTCTATGGAGTACCTAATTTAGACTAACGTTAGATTATTAGTTAGCAAAAAGCGTTCAGCAGCTCCCGAATATTTGGGCTGCGGAACGCTTTTTTATACTTTAGGTAATTATGCCGGCCATATTTATGGCAAGCGCCAAAAGCAGGTGGTTTAAGTGCATAAAAAAGGGGCTCGGGAAGGATAATATATTCAACAACATTAAAACTCAACTATAGTAAATGGAGGGCGATCATCATGTCTAATCCTACCAACTTCGGTCCTGGAGAATATAAGCTGAAGGCTATGCATGACGCAAGTTACCCGGGAGGAGTAGTAGTGGATCCTACCCCGATTACCAGCGGTGAAGAAATTACTGTGTTGTATGACGGGTTATTGGCCACCAGTGGTGCTGCTCAGGTGTATTTACATGTGGGGTATGGCGACTCTCGTGATTGGCACAATATCCAGGCCCATCGCATGTCGAAAACCGGCTGGGGATGGGTGAAAACTCTGGAAATGCCGGACGATACCAGATTTAATTTTTGTTTCCATGATGGGCACGGCAGCTGGGATAATAATAACGGCTTTAACTGGAGTTTCCAAATCCATAACGGCAGAACACACTAAAGTTACATTGTAGCAGTACTCCGCTTAAAAATTGCTATTGTGTTTATAAACACCTGTAGGCTTACCGGCAGGTGTTTTATATATGGCTGCCGATTATTTTTTAAAGACCTAGCAAAATTTATAATATTTTAGCCATGTTTTACATACTATAGCAATATTATCTTTAATATGCAATAAACCCAAACGAGGAGGACCATTAATGCGTGTGGCGATGTTTTCCTGGGAATATCCCCCTAAAAGTGTGGGTGGATTAGCACAGCATGTGTATGACCTGACCAATGCCCTGTCCGGTATGGGGGTAGAAGTACATTTGTTCACAATGGGTGAACCGGGGTTACCTGAAATGGAAAGGGTAAACGGTGTTCAGGTATACCGTACTGTACCATACAATGTTTCATCACCTGATTTTACCACTTGGGTAGCCCAGCTAAATATGGCTATGCTGGAAAAAGCTATCCCGGTATTAAGTGAAAATGAGGGCTTTGATATTGTGCACGGTCATGATTGGCTGGTAGCCTATGCAGTCAGGGCGATTAAACATGCTTACCACATACCGATGGTGGCTACCATTCATGCTACGGAATACGGCAGAAACTATGGCTTACATAATGATACCCAGCGCCATATCAGCGATGTGGAATGGTGGCTTTGTTATGAGGCCTGGCAGGTGATTTGTTGCAGCCACTATATGGAAAGTGAAATGAAGTATGTATTTCAAATTCCAGATGATAAATTAAGGATCATACCCAATGGTGTGAACCCGGAAAATTTTGTACAGAAAAATGAAAAGCGTTCCCGTAATGATTATGCGTCACCAAATGAGAAAATTGTTTTTTATGTCGGACGGCTGGTGCGTGAGAAAGGTGTCCAGGTGCTGCTTGATGCCGTGCCGATGATACTGGCCCGGGTGCCCAGTACTAAATTTGTGATTGGCGGAAAAGGCCCCTACATGAAGGAGCTCCAGGACCAGGCCTCACGGATGGGCATAGCCCAGAGTGTTTATTTTACCGGTTATGTTGATGCTTATACCCGTAATTCTTTGTATAGCTGGTCGGATGTGGCGGTGTTTCCCAGCTTATATGAACCTTTTGGTATCGTGGCTTTGGAGGCTATGGCTGCTCAAACACCGGTCGTGGTTTCCGATACAGGTGGTTTAAGCGAAATAATCAGGCATAGTGTGGATGGTTTAAAAGCTTACCCGGGTAATCCCCGTTCCCTGGCCGATATGATTATCAATGTGCTCTTGAACCCCCAACAGGCGAAGCAACTGCGACAAAACGCTTACCAGAGAGTCTTGCAAAATTTCAGCTGGCAGGATATAGCTGCCAGAACTCTGGAAATTTATAAAAACGTGTGGGAAGAACATCGCAGCAGCAACTGGCATGTTCGTCAGGGCGGTCTGCTTAACCGTTTCTCCAAGGTGCTGGGCAGAAATTAAAATACCCATGTTGTTTTCACGGCTATGTCCAAGTTTATATTTTTGGAGGGATGTACATTTGAAAGCCATTATTATGGCGGGCGGGGAAGGGTCACGTTTAAGACCGCTCACCTGTGGTATTCCCAAACCAATGGTTCCGGTGATGAATCGCCCCATCATGACCAGCATCATCGACCTTCTGCGCAAGCATAACTTTACAGATATCGGTGTTACCCTGCAATATATGCCTGAATCAATCAGCAGCTACTATGGCAATGGCAGCGATTACAATATTAATCTAAAATATTTTATTGAAGAGATACCTCTGGGAACAGCGGGAAGTGTAAAAAACGCGCAACAATTTTTAGATGAGACCTTTTTGGTCATTAGCGGCGATGCATTAACTGATTTTAATCTTACCGAGGCGATGGCCTTCCATAAAAGTAAAGGCGCTATGGCTACACTGGTATTAACCAAAGTTCCCTGTCCGCTGGAATACGGTGTGGTCATCACCAGCTCCGAGGGCCACATTAAGCAGTTTTTAGAAAAGCCCAGCTGGGGTGAGGTGTTCAGCGATACCGTTAATACCGGTATTTACATCTTGGAGCCTGAAGTTTTGGATTATGTGCCGGAGGGTCAAAGTTTTGACTTTAGCAAAGACTTGTACCCCCGGCTGTTGAGTGAAGATAAGCCGTTGTTCGGGGTAGTGCTGGACGGCTATTGGTGTGATATAGGTGATCTAAAGCAGTACTTACAGTCTCATAACGATTTTCTGGCAGGTTCCGTTAAACTAGCCTTGCCTGAACAAGAGATCATGCCCGGGGTGTTTGCCGGTCGGGATGTGCGCATAGATGACAGCGCCATAATCAATGGACCGGTACTGCTGGGTGACGGTGCTGCAATAGGTAAGGGAGTCAAAATAGATCAATATACCGTTATTGGCCCGGGATGCATGATCCAGGACGGCGCTTCAATTAAGCGCAGTGTGCTTTGGGATAATGTATTCGTTGCTCCCGGAGTTAATCTGCGGGGCGCGGTGCTGGGCAGCAGGGTGCAGGTACAAGCCGGAAGCAGTGTCTATGAAGGTGCGGTTATTGGCAGTAATACCATAATAAAAGAAAGATGTATAGTTAATCCCGATGTCAAGCTATGGCCGCACAAGATAGTGGAAACAGGTTCAGTGGTGCGAGAAAGTATGGTGTGGGGCAGTGGGGCCCCAAGGCATATTTTTGGCTTGGAAGGAATATCAGGTATTGCAAATGTCGAGATGACCCCTGAATTCGCGTCACGGGTAGCGGCAGCCTTTGCGGACGCGCTGGGAGCCAAGCCGCGCGTTTGCTTAAGCAGTGATATTTACTCCCCTTCAAGGCTGATCAGAGATGCCTTAAACTGTGGCCTGCGGTCTGCGGGAGCACAAGTTTACCAACTGCCCGACGGGATCACTCCAATGCATCGTTTTGGAGTGCGCCGGCTGCAATGTGACGGGGGGATGCATGTTAGAATATCTCCCAGACAGCCGGAAGCCGTCAATATAATAATTACCAATCCCCAGGGCGGAAATATTGCCAGAAGCGTAGAGCGCAAAATAGAAAATCTATTGGCCCGTGAAGATTTTAAACGGGCCGGGTTTCTCCAAATCACCGAGTTACAGCCTGTACCCGAAATGTCGGAAAGTTACCTGCAGCATCTTATGCAAGATGTAGATAAAAACGCTATTCGGGCAATGGGACTTAGTCTTGCGGCCGTTTATGACACTGATTGCTCCGGTCGATTTTTGAAGTCGTTGTGCCGGGAATTAAATATCAAGCTGGAGAGGCTTAACCTGGATAAACCGGTTAGGATGCCGTTAAACTGGTCTACGTACAGGGAATACACAGCAAAGGTGTCGGCTGCTGTTACGGATCGTGGTTTGTCTATGGGGCTGATTATGGATTCCGGGGCTGATCACCTTACACTTATCGACAACCGGGGGCGCACTGTTCAAGACAATTTGCTGGTGACATTAACTGCCCTGCTGGTATTGCGCTCGCGCGGGGATGCCGTGGTGGTGCCGGTAACCGCCCCCAGGGCGGTAGAACTGCTGGCCGAAAAATTCGGTGCCCGGGTAATTCGCACCAAAACTGCGGTGCAAGATTTTTACGAAAAGCTAGTTAACCAAGACAACCTGGCCGGACAAGAAAAATCTTTGGCAATATCTCAAGCATTGCTGCATTTTGATGCTCTGGCTACAGTGCTTAAAATTGCTGAATATTTAGCTGTCCAGAAAATCGATCTGGCTAGTCTGGTTGACGAGATACCGGCATTTTTCATGGAGAACAAAGCCACGGCGGTACCCTGGGCAACCAAAGGGACAGTGATCCGCAGTCTGATTGAGGAGATGCCCCAGGAAAATTTGGAGTTGTTGGATGGGGTAAAGGTTTTTCATCCCGATGGCTGGGCTTTAGTGCTGCCGGACCCGGAAGAGCCGGTTTGCCGGGTATTTAGTGAAGGAAGCACGATGGAAATTGCAGAATCACTGGCCGATTTTTATATCGACAAGATTAATAAAATCGTCGGCCCAGTCCAATAATTATAATAAAAAGGGAGGTGGCTACCTCCCTTTTATTACGCTATATTATTTAATTATTTAATCCAAGGTGAGCCCATCGGAATAACGGTTTTGCCCAAGTGGGTGTTCAACACTACGCCGGCAGCGGTGTAGAGGGCAAAAATACCGGCCAGACCCAGTGAGTATCCGGATACGGCGTGCCATGCATGGCCAAGTATACCAAGATCCATCAGGGCAATCACGGGAACAGCTATATCAATTAACAACACCGTAATAATCAGGCTTAATGGCGATTTGAAATACCCGGGCGTCCAGCTTAGCAGCGCTATAGCCAGCGCCGCCCAGGCCCATCCATCTATGCGGGCATCGAAGGCCCAGCCATTTAGATTTGCAAAGTACTTAAAAAATAGTTCCAGGCTCGTTACCAGCATGAAGAAGGCAGCGAAAAACGTAAACACGTTACCACCCAATATATTGCCGTGGTTGAGTTCCATAATACCTACGATCAGCTGGATAACAAAACCGCCAAAAAGCCACAAAGCCAATAAGATTGTGGCTGAAGAATCTACCTTTCCGGTATGCAAGGCGTAAAAAGTAAAACAAACCATGGCCAGAGCCACCAGACCGGCCGGTGCTGGATTAGCTGCTGCGTGTCCTTGAGACATAAAATACCTCCTCTAAAATAAATAAACTAAAATTTAAAATCTATAAATTAAGCCGGTTGTTTGCTTCACCTCCTTTTATGTTGTTTCGTTGGAACGTCAATCATAAATTTGTTTATGCAAAAAGCATGTCGGAAAACGGCTAAATAGCCTGATTTAAGATAATTAAAGCTAATTAAAGAAAATTAGAGCATCTTGCGAATATCTTAGAATAATCTAATGGTTAACACAACAGCAAATATTCAATAAATTAAAAGCCCAACCTGACGAGAGGTTGGGCTTTGTGAACATTATATACAGTGTAGTCATTTGTATACTATCTATTTCCTTTTAGTAAGCAGGCCTTATGATTCACTGATGAATAAATCTGTATAAAGAATATACAGTTGTTAGTTTTTTTGTACCCAGGGCCATTTGTCCATAAATGTATTGTACATTAATGCAGCCATTAAGAAAGCGAACTGGCCGGCTAAAAATCCCATGGTAGGATAACCTAAACCCATATTGTTTGCGCCGTAAGGTAAGAACATAAATATCTTTAACCAGACAACACCACAGATTATACCACCAACCAGCCAAATAGCAATACGGGTGCAGACCCGGGCGGCCGTACCCGGTACCATTGCTGCGCTGGGGTAATCCTCAAATAAATGATGCCAAACCAGCATGAAGACGATTACAGAAAGTTCTAGTGAAGCTATGGCAGCATCTACCGGGGCTCCGGGCAAAAGGTTCAAGGGTTCGACTATGGGTCTAAGTAAATTCGGGATGGTTAAACCGGCAGCTAGAGCAATTAAAAACCCGGCAATAGCCATATAAGGCTGTTTCTTGGCAAAAAACTTCATTGGGTAGCCCTCAGCGCCCTCTGCAGGCATAATGGCAAAGAACACAAAAGCCTGGCAAAACGCCACAAAACTGGGCCAAGAACCAAAGGGCGGGTTAGTGATGTGGTGACCGTCAATGACCGGATGCAAGAAACTGGGCACAATCAAGGCCATCCAAACTATAAAAGTAACTAAGCTGCTAAAGAAAAGGACACTTAAACCTTCAATGGGCTGTTTCGAGGTACCGGCAAAAGGCCATTTATGCAGTAGAGAAGCAAAAGGAATTTGGGCTAGGATGACAGCCAGAGCAAAGAAGTTAGCGGCTTCCCAGCCTTCGATAGCGAGAGCTACCTCCGCAGCGGTTTGGGGCATCAGCATAAGGCCGAGGCTGAAAGGTTTCCACCAGATGCCTAAAAAACCTATTAATGCAAAATAAACTAAAATGCCGGAAACCCAAGCTACCAGGACATACCAAATGCCTGCCACCGGTTGTTTAGCACCAAATTTGTCTTTGCCATAGTTTCCCATTATAAGGGTTTGCCAGATCCAGGGGTTAATTACCATCCAGAAGAAACTGCCTTCCACCATTACCTGAAGCAGCTTAGCTTGCGTTGCGGCATCAACTGTTGCCAGGCCTTGCGCTGCTAGAGAAGCAAATATCCCTTTCCAAAACATTGACCAGATGGGCCATAATATGATTGCTAATAAAGTACATGTTATCACTGCGGCAATCCCAGTCCCCAGTTGACTGTCAATTATTCGTTTTGTGCCAATCCCAGCCCCTGGTATTATCTGTTTTGTTGTACCGGTTGCAGGATCACTCATTTTATTCCCTCCTTGGAGCAAAACCTTTTATCTAACTATTCAATTAATTTCGAAAAAGCCTCCGTATATTTTCTGCAGTAGGCTTCTTCCCCGCAGTTTCTAAGTATCTGCGTAATCTCTTTGCTCTTGCTTATCAGGTTATATCCCCAGGTTTTTCCTTTATTTTATTGTCCGTTCTCTATATATAATCTAACTCTAGTGGGGGACATATCCTGAACAATATCACCTCCTTGCGGTTTTTTTTTATAACTTCTGTCAAAAGCTGTATAAGTTGATATTATTATATGATAATTGTCCAGCAAAGTGAACAGTTATTTTCTAAATTATCATACGTTTTACAAATATATAATTTTTCAATTAATTATTAAATTATAATTGAAAAAACCCCCGAGCAGGGGGGTTATCCGGTAGCGGAATACGCTTGACCGGGAGCGCTGTGATAATAATTAATATTGATGTCCGGAAAAATATTATTTCTATATTCTAAATGGCCTAACAGACCTTCATCTATATTGTTGTTTTTAATTTGATCATACAACCGCAGAAAGTTTTGTACATGCTGTTTGGTGCGCCGTATAGCATATTCCACCATAGTTCCGGTATACATAATAAAAGCCCAGTCGCTGCTTTGGGCCAGCAATAACTCTCTGGCAGCCTGCTTGATAGCCCGCTGTTTGAGGCCGTCGGGATAGGTATTAGCATCCACCAGCTCGGTCATTTTTTCGGCCATAATATGCAAGTGCCGGTAAACCCAATCGTTTTCTCTGCACAGCCATACTTCGTTGTAGCCATTATTGCCCCAGGTAGAGGGGCAGGGTGTGGCCACCTGGTTACAAGGGTATTTTTTTAGATAATCATGCGGTGTAATTGTTTCAATGCTGGGAAAATCGTAATATGCTTTACGAAGGACCTGTTTTAGCCAGTCGGGTCCTTCAAACCACCAGTGACCAAACAACTCTGCATCGTAAGGTGCAATAATGATGGGTTCCCGGTCCATTAACGAATTTAAATGTGTTATTTGGTGTTCCCTATTGAACAGGAAGTTACCGGCATGGGTATCGGCTTTACACAGTGCATTTTCCCTGCAGTAAGGTTGTTTCTCGCAATCTTTACCCGTGACACGAAAATATTTGAGCCCGGTGTTAACCCTGATCCCGTCCGGATGAATATATGGCGAAATATAATCGTAATCTAAATCGTGGCCGATATCTCTGTAGTATTCACGGTAATCATAATCACCGGGGTATCCTTCATTGGAGCTCCAGACCTGTTTAGAGGATTCGATATCCCTGCCGAAAACGGCTACTCCGGAGCGGCAAAAAATAGGCGCGTAAATACCATACTTGGGTCTATGTGACGCGAACAGCACTCCGTGAGTATCCGTAAAGAAATATTTTATATCAAATTCGTTTAGGATGTCATCTACCCCATAAGTATAAGCACATTCAGGCAGCCAGAGCCCCAATGGCTTATGGCCGAAATGCGCAGCATAAAGGTCTACGGCTGCACCAACCTGGGCACGCACTGCTTCGGGTTGATTTATCAGCAGAGGCAGAAAACCGTGTGTCCCCGCACAGGTGATCACCTCTAACCGGCCGTAATCCTGTAATTTTTTAAATGCACTTACCAGATTGCGCTGATATTTCTCAGCAAAAAGGTATCTAATACGATAAAGCCGGTCCCTATACATGATTGCTGTTGGATGAAAGGCCGAGTCTCTTGTACGTACCGTTTCTTTTTCCGCAAGATCGATCAATTTATTAAGATACCTCAGGTACCTCTCCTGTAAAAGCCCGTCTGTTAACATGGTTATCAGAGGGGGGGACAGAGAAATAGTCAGTCTAAAAGGAACATTTTCTTCAACAAGCTCATCAAAGTTATCGATTAGTGGTATATAAGTTTCAGTAATAGCTTCGTATAACCATCTTTCTTCCAAAAAATTCTCATCTTCGGGATGTCGTACAAACGGCAAATGTGCATGCAGTACAAAGCACAGGTATCCTTTACCCAAAATTTACTCCCCTTTATTTTATATTATGATTAATTTTTTCGATTCCCCAAACCGGGTGAACTCATGCCTACTGAGATAAGGCCCATACCCCGGCCAAATTCTTTCGGTATAGTAGGGGAACTGCCCAAATAAGTTCGATTGAGGGTGCGATAAATATCTTCAATCCACATCCATTCTTCATCAAGTAAGTTGGAAACATCCATACTAGGTGTTTTCACTATATTGGAACGCAGTAAGGTAATAAAAGTACCATCGGGGAAAAGCCTACCCAGGTCCACACAAAACGAAGAATTGGGCCGAGCCACGTCAATATGCCAGCTATCAACAGTATCATGAATTGAAATGTCGGTAAAATCATTGGCATTAGTACCATTAAAATCTTCTACGCCTGTGATATCATATACACGTAAAATAGACAGGGAATTATTCCAGGCGTCATGACCATATTGATTGCTAAATTCATTCTGTTTGGCAGCCGATATTTCCCAATAAGCAAAAATCCAGTTGGGATCGCGTACCATTAGCGTCATGCGATCCTTGCCGTAATACCAGGGAATTACGGGCATCTCAGGTTTTGCTGCCGGTTGGGGTGGAAAGACGACGGGAATAGCCAGTTCCTCGGCATACTCTTCCTTGACGGCAATTGGTACATGCCGTGGTACAGGCTTTTTTTGTTTATTCCGGGCCGACCATAAGAAAATAGTCAGGAGCACTAATATCAGAGCACCTCCCAGGACCCAGGTAAAAGATACAATCAATGCAATGCCCTCCTCATCTTAAATAATTGTAAACTACTTGCGGTAAATATCTAAATCCTTGAGGGTATATATCACGTTTGAAGCAGCGTGATCATATGCGGCGTTTTTTGGGATAGACCTAACATTTCCGCGGCATAATTGTTTTATCCGTGAAGACTTTTTTATTATGGCCACAACTCTTTGTGATTATAATGCTTTTATTAAACAGTATTGCCGTAGCTAGCAAAAAAATTTTTTACCTGGCAGGTATATTTGTCTAAATAATAGAAAAATAAAAGTATTTAAAATTATTGGAGGTGAAAAACATGCACTGTGACGACAAAGAGCAGCAAGTAAAGGAAATATTAGAGCAAAACAGCACTATTGCTGTGGTTGGGCTTTCCGATAATCCCACCCGTGCAAGTTACAGGGTAGCTCAATATATGAAGGAGCATGGGTATCGTATTATACCTGTAAACCCGCGATTAAAAACAGTGCTGGGTGAAACCTCTTATCCTGATCTGTTGTCAATCCCGGATAATGTGGATATAGTAAATGTATTCCGCCGCAGCGAGGATGTACCACCCATCGTCGACGATGCGCTCAAGATTAAGCCCAATGCCGTCTGGCTGCAGCTGGATATTATTAATCAAGAAGCAGCCGCAAAATGCAGGGAGGCCGGGGTCGGCATAATCATGGATAAATGCATTAAAGTGGAACATTGCAGGTTCTTCCCCGAGGAAGCTTAACATGATTTATAAAAAAAAAGTAATAGAACTGCTGGCCGAACATATACCCAATGCCGAACCAACTTTGCAATTTAATAACCCTTTTGAATTATTAATAGCTGTTATTCTGTCCGCCCAGTGTACCGATAAACAAGTAAATAAAACCACGGAAGTGTTGTTTAAGAAATATAAAACACCGCAAGATTTTGCGGCTTTAAGTCAGCATGAGTTGGCCGAAGAAATTAAAGGCTGTGGCTTATACCGCAATAAAAGTTTGCATATCATTAAAACCTGTAAGCTAATATCGGAAAGGTACGGAGGGCGGGTGCCGAATAATTTCATAGCTTTGCAGGCTTTGCCTGGAGTAGGTCGTAAAACAGCAAACGTGGTGCTGAACTTAGGTTTCGGTAAACCCACCTTACCTGTCGATACACATGTTTACCGGGTGGCCCGTAGACTAGGCCTCTCTGCCGGCAATACGCCTCGCATGGTAGAAAAGGATTTAACCGATCTGATTCCCGTAGCTGAGCGTGGTGTCTGGCACCACCGGTTGATTCATTTCGGACGCTCTGTTTGTACTGCACGAAACCCGAAATGTGCTGAATGTGTAGTGGAGCAATATTGCCTGAGGGCAAAAAGGAGACATGATTAACATGCATCTGGTGCTGGTGGAACCCGAAATACCGGCTAATACAGGTAATGTGGCCCGTACCTGTGCCGTTACCGGTGCGGAGTTACACCTGGTAAAGCCGCTGGGCTTTTCGGTTGATGACAAGCATTTAAAAAGAGCCGGGCTGGATTACTGGCATTTATTAACAATACATTATCATGACAATTTGGACGAATTTTTTAAAGCTTATCCGGATGGCCGCTTTCACCTGGCGACCACCAAGGGCGGCAGGGTTTATACAGAAGTCAAATACGGACCGGACGACTTTTTGCTTTTTGGCAAGGAAACAGCCGGCTTGCCGAAGGATATTCTCCGGCGCTACCGGGATTGCTGCATTCGCATTCCCATGCTAAGCGAGGCCCGGTCCTTAAACCTCTCCAACTCGGTGGCTGTGATATTGTTTGAAGCGCTGCGCCGGAACGGTTTCCCCGGCCTGCAGCAGACAGCTGTGGAATACCCATAAAACAATTGAGAAAATAACTATTTTGAGATAAAATTCCCTTGAGACCAAGGGGTTTTTTTGTACTTTAGTAAACTATGCTTGCCATAAAGCGCGCTCAGAGGGAGCCGAATAGGCGCGTTTTTCTGGTTAACTAATAAACGATTATATGTTGACGGGGGTTTTAAGATTGTTTGTCCACCTGCACGTACACACCGAATACAGCCTGCTGGACGGGGCGGCCAGGATCAAGAAAGCGGTTAGTTCAGCTGTCCAAATGGGCATGCCTTCACTGGCCATTACCGACCACGGGGTTATGTATGGCGTGGTAGATTTCTACAAGACCTGTAAGAAGGAAAACATCAATCCCATCATCGGCTGTGAGGTGTATGTGGCACCGCGTACCAGGCATGATCGTACGCCCCGAGTGGATGATAATTTGCATCACCTGGTACTGCTGGCGGAAAATAACACCGGGCTGAGAAATCTATTTACGCTGGTTTCTCAAGCTTTCACCGAAGGATTTTATTATAAGCCGCGGGTGGATAAAGAACTGTTAGCTGCTCACAGCCGGGGATTAATCGCGCTAAGCGGCTGTATCGCCGGCGAAGTGGCCTCTAATATTATCAAGGATAACCCTGCCCAGGCAGCGCAAAGCGCGGCTGATTATGTAGATATATTTGGCAAGGATAATTTTTACCTGGAGCTGCAGGACCATGGTTTTGCGGAGCAAAAAACCGCCAACCGGGGGCTGCTGCAGCTGCATAAAAAAATCGGCATACCGCTGGTGACCACTAACGATGTGCACTATGTTTTACGGGAGCACGCGGAAATGCAGGATGTGCTGTTATGCGTGCAAACCGGCCGGACTGTGGATGATCCCGGGCGCATGAAATTTCAGTCCCAAGAGTTATACTTGAAAAGTGAACAGGAAATGGCCATGCTGTTCGGAGAGCTTACTGAGGCGATGGGGAATACCGTCCGCATTGCCGAACGCTGCCACGTTGAGCTGGAATTTGGTAATTTACACCTGCCCGAGTATCAGGTGCCCGAAGGTCATACCCTGGACTCCTATCTTCGGGAACTGTGCCTCCAAGGTATTAACTGGCGCTACGGTGGTATAAATGACGACGTGCTTAAGAGATTGGATTATGAACTTGGCGTTATTAGTCAAATGGGCTTTTCTGCTTACTTTTTAATTGTGTGGGATTTTATTCATTATGCCCGGCAGCAGGGCATCCCGGTGGGGCCCGGCCGCGGCTCGGCGGCGGGCAGCGTGGTGGCCTATGTGCTGGGCATTACCGAGCTGGACCCGCTAAAGTACGATTTGCTGTTTGAGCGGTTTTTAAACCCCGAAAGGGTGTCCATGCCGGATATAGATATCGACTTCTGCTATGAAAGACGCGGCGAGGTCATCGAGTATGTGACCAGAAAATACGGTGCCGATAAAGTATCCCAGATTGCCACTTTCGGCACCATGGCTGCCAAGGCGGCCATCCGGGATGTGGGCCGGGCGCTGGGGATGCCCTACGGCGATGTGGACCGCATTGCCAAGCTGGTGCCCAACGATTTGGGCATTACCATCGAAAAAGCACTGCAGGATTCCCCCGAATTGAGCCAGGCCAACCAGCAGGACGACCAGGTGCATAAGTTACTCGACATGGCCGCGCTGGTGGAAGGTATGCCCCGGCATGCCTCCACTCACGCTGCAGGAGTGGTGATTACCCAGGAACCCCTGACCCATTACCTGCCGTTGTATAAGGCTGCGGACGGCCCACTGACCACCCAGTTTGCCAAGGACCCGGTGGAGGAACTGGGCCTTTTGAAAATGGACTTTTTGGGGCTGCGTACCCTAACGGTGATCGCCGATGCGGTGCGGGCGATCGAGCAAAATCATGGTGTAAAAATAGAAATTAATGAAATCCCCCTGGACGATCCGCTCACCTTTGAACTGCTTTGCCGCGGCGAAGCGGTGGGCGTGTTCCAGCTGGAAGGCAGCGGCATGCGCGCTATCCTGAAAGAGTTAAAGCCTGAGCTGTTTGAGGATATCATCGCCCTGGTCGCCCTGTACCGGCCCGGCCCGCTGGGCAGTGGTATGGTGGATGACTTTATTAAAAGCAAACACGGCGAAAAAAAGGTGGAATACCTGCATCCAATCCTGGAGCCTATTTTAAAAGACACCTACGGAGTAATTCTTTACCAGGAGCAGGTTATGCGCATTGCCAGTGACCTGGGTGGCTTTACCCTGGGCGAGGCCGATTTAATGCGCCGGGCGATGGGTAAGAAAAAACCGGAAATACTGGCCGGGCTGCGGCTCCAGTTTACCGAGGGCGCGGTGAAAAACAATGTGGACGGCGAGATTGCCGGGCAGGTCTTTGATTTAATTGAGTACTTTGCCGGGTACGGGTTTAATAAAAGCCACTCGGCGGCTTACGCGTTTGTCACTTTCCAGACGGCTTATTTAAAGGCCAACTACCCGGTGGAGTTTATGGCGGCGCTATTAACCTCTGTACGAGATAATACGGATAAGGTATCCGCTTATATTGAGGAGTGCCGGCACATGGGCATTCCTGTGCTGCCACCGGACGTGAACATCAGCGGCGTGGATTTTACCGCAGCCGGCGACAGCATTCGGTTTGGTCTGGCCGCCATTAAAAACGTAGGTTTAAATGCGGTTAAATCCATCATTGAAGCCAAAGAAAAAGGCAAGCCTTATTCCTCTTTTGCCGACTTTTGCCAGCGTGTGGACACCCGGGTAGTCAACCGCCGGGTGCTGGAAAATTTAATTAAGAGCGGCGCCCTGGATTCCCTGGGCCACCGTCGCTCACAAATGATGGCTGTGGTCGACGCCGGACTGGGACTGGCCCAATTAACCCAGCAGGATCGCCAGAACGGTCAGCGCTCACTGTTGGAATTTTGGGGGGAAGAGGTTAAACAAGCGCTGTCCCTGGATATGCCTAATATTCCTGAGTATGCTACCGGTGACCTGCTGGCTATGGAGAAGGAATCCCTGGGCCTTTATGTGAGTGGGCACCCGCTTGATCAATACCGGGAAACCATATTAAGACAGGCCACGCACCAGATAGTGAGCTTGAAGGAACTGGAGGACCGCACTGAAGTGGTTGTGGGAGGCATGCTCACCATGATAACGAGAATCACCACCAAACAGGGAGATAATATGGCCTTTGCCAACCTGGAGGATTTGTCCGGTATGGTGGAGCTGGTTATTTTCCCGCGCAGTTATCAGCTATGCGCTTCGCTGCTCAAGGTGGACAACCCGGTACTGGCCAGGGGAGTAACCGGTATCAATGGGGAAGAGGTCAAAGTACTGGTTAATTCACTGGAAACGATGACCTTGAGGAGATATGGCGAGCTGTTTATCAAGTTTGAAAATACCTCTCTGGAAACCCTTACCAAGGTGCAAGCGGTTTTATGTGCTCATCCCGGTGAATGCCCGGTTTACCTGTACTTTCCCGGGGATAAAAAACTGGCGCTGGCGGATCGCCGCTTTTGGGTTAACCTGGATTCCGATGTAGTACAGCAGTTAACCGGTCTGATGGGGCCGGAACAGGTAAAAATAAAGGATACGCCTGCGAAACTTGAAGCTTGTCAAACATAAAAGGCTATGTTATAACTGCTATTATAAATAATAGCTGGTGATATCCAGGCGCAATATTGGTGAAAATATAACTGCATATTAAAGTTGTGATAGTAAAAAGTACTATTGTTAAATAAACTAAATTAATCTAAGCGAAAGAGCTTTGAGGGATAAAGTAGTGAAGGGGGTTACCAGTTGTGCAGCGTATTGCCGTTTTAACCAGCGGGGGCGATTCCCCGGGCATGAACGCCGCCATTCGGGCTGTGGTCAGAAAGGCAATCTACCATGGTCTGGAAGTTATCGGCATTAAAAGGGGTTACAGCGGTTTTATTGAAGCCGATATGTGGCCGATGGACTTGAGCTCGGTAGGCGATATCATTCACCGGGGCGGCACAATTCTGCGCACCGCCCGTTCGGAGGAATTTAAAACTCCTGAGGGCAGAGCTAAAGCCAATCATAATGTGCAGCGCTTTGGCATTCAGGGCTTGGTGGTTATTGGCGGTGACGGTTCTTTTCGAGGGGCGGAAATCTTTAACAATGAATATAATTTGCCCGTGATCGGTGTACCCGGCACCATCGATAACGACATTATCGGAACTGAATATACCATAGGGTTTGAAACCGCCACCAATACAGTGCTGGATGCGATAAATAAAATCCGCGATACCGCTACTTCCCATGAAAGAACTTTTATTCTTGAGGTCATGGGCCGCGAAAGCGGGTATATTGCTTTAATGGCCGGTCTAGCCGGCGGCGCGGAATCAATCCTCATACCGGAGCTCAGATACAGTATAGATGAAGTTTGTGATAAATTGATACGTGGTTATAAACGGGGTAAACTGCACAGTATTATCATTGTAGCGGAAGGTGCCGGAAGAGGCCTTGATATAGGGAAACAAATCAGTGCAAAAACCGGGCTGGAAACCAAGGTTACTATTTTAGGTCATTTGCAGCGAGGCGGTTCCCCGACAGCCTTTGACCGCAATTTAGCCAGCCGGATGGGTTCAAGAGCTGTGGAGGCACTTATGGAAGGTTACCGCAAACACATGGTGGGTATAGTGGCGGATAAAATTGTAGCCAGCCCGTTGGATACCGCATTTCAGGGCAAAAGGACCATCGATCTGGAGATTTATGACCTGGCTAATATACTATCCATATAGGAGTGATTTAATTGAGACGCACCACTATAGTATGTACTATCGGACCGGCAACTGAAACAATAGAAATACTGGAAAAATTGATACTGTCTGGTATGAATGTGGCCAGGATGAACTTTTCCCACGGCACCCATGAGGACCACGCCCGCCGGCTGGCCGTCGTACGCCAGGCCGCTGCTAACGTGGGCAAAAATATAGCCGTTATGCTGGATACCAAGGGTCCGGAAATCCGGCTGGGTTACCTGGAAAAGGGTTCTGTGCGTCTTAAAACAGGAGATACTGTTTACTTGACCACGGAAAACATTAAGGGTAATGAGCAGATCCTGCCGGTTAGCTACCGGGGCTTGCCTAAAGATGTTAAGCCGGGTGACCTGGTGTTAATATCCGACGGGCTAATTGCCCTGCGGGTGAACAGCATAGCCGGGGAAAGAATTGAATGTACCGTGGAAAACGGCGGTGAACTGACCAGCCAAAAGGGGGTCAATGTACCCGGTGTATATGTGAAATTGCCGGCCATCACCGAACGGGATGAGCAGGATATTATTTTTGGTATAGAGCAAAACTTTGATTTTGTTGCCGCCTCCTTTGTGCGCAGAGCTAACGATGTGCTCACTATTCGCAAAATAATTGAAGATAACGGCGGGCACATGGACATTATCGCCAAGATTGAAAACCAGGAGGCCGTAAATAACCTGGATGAAATCATCGAGGTCTCCGATGCTATTATGGTAGCCAGGGGCGACCTGGGTGTGGAAATACCTCCGGAAGAAGTGCCGCTGATTCAAAAAACCATCATCAATAAGTGCAGGCAGGCAGGCAAGCCGGTGATTACCGCCACCCAAATGTTAGAATCAATGATTCTGAACCCGCGTCCCACCAGAGCGGAAGCCAGCGATGTAGCCAACGCCATATTCGACGGCACCGATGCAGTGATGCTGTCGGGCGAAACCGCTGCGGGCAAATATCCGGTGGAAGCGGTGGAAACCATGGCCCGCATTGCGGCCCGGGCCGAATCATCCATAAAATATGGCGATTTGCTCAATAGCTATCGCCGGTTGCATTGTAAAACCGTTACCGACGCCATCAGCCACGCCACCGTCGCCACGGCACAAGACCTGGGAGCTGCAGCGATTATCACTTCTACGGAAACCGGCTATACCGCCCAAATGGTCAGCAAGTACAGACCACAGGCCCCGATTATTGCCGTGACCACCCAGAAAACGGTGCTGCGTAAAATGGCGCTGGTTTGGGGCGTAGAGCCGCTGCTGGTGGGGCAATCGGAGGATACGGACAGTATGATCGCTGCTGCTGTGGATGCTTCGCTGACCGCCGGGCTGATCAAGGCCGGGGATTTAATCATCATCACCGCCGGCGTGCCGGTTGGTGTTCACGGCACCACCAATTTGATTAAAGTGCACACCGTTGGTGATATTGTGGCCTCGGGTACCGGTATCATTAAACGCTCCGTCACCGGCAAGGCTTGTGTGGCCAATACCGCCCAGGAAGCTCTGGATAAAATGGAAGCGGGCAGTGTACTGGTAACTTATGCCACCGACCGTGATTTTATCCCGGCTATTGAAAAGGCCTGCGCACTGATTACCGAAGCCGGCGGGTTAACTTCTCACGCCGCCATTGTGGGCTTGGAGTTTGGTATCCCGGTAATTGTGGGTGTGGAAGATGCTGCCAAGGTAATTCCCGACGGCGAAGTAGTCACTGTGGACGGTCAGCGGGGGTTGGTATATAAAGGTGTAGCCAAAGTATTATAGTTTAAATATTTTTAGTAACTTTTAGGAAAGAACCGCCTTACAGCAGGATATGCTAATGCTGGGAGGCGATTTTTACGTGCAAGCTTTTCTGGCCAGTTATATCGATACGCTGGGTTTAGGGGGTCTATTTGGCGGCTTAATCATTGAGGCGCTTGGCTTTCCCTTTCCCGGTGGGGTTATGATGATGTTTATGGGCTTTTTAATTAACCAGGGACGGTTAAATTTTTATACGGTGTTTTTACTGGCGGTAGTAGGCTTTAATATCGGAGCTGCGGCTGCGTTCTTTGTAGGTCGTTACATGGGGGATTCCGTAGTGCATCGCTACGGTAAGTATCTGCGTATTAACGCCGGCAAGTGGGAGAAAGCCCGCAGCTGGATAAAGCAATCGGCGGCAATGTTCATTATCATCGGCAGGTTTGTGCCCATGGTCAGCAACCTGACCCCCTATATGGCCGGTGCCGGCGGGCTAAGACTGTCCAGGTTTTTATTATATAATATGATCTTTACAGTGATCTGGGTT
Organism: Desulfoscipio geothermicus; assembly: GCA_016841905.1. GTDB lineage: Bacteria > Bacillota > Desulfotomaculia > Desulfotomaculales > Desulfallaceae > Sporotomaculum > Sporotomaculum geothermicum_C. The sequence goes on from JAENYF010000007.1 coordinate 67,872, forward strand.
TCCTTTAATATTTCAATAGGCATGTTATTCGGCCAACAGTGGCCCGTCATCGCGGGTTATCTTGAAGACCAGGTGCCCCTGGGGGCGCTGGTTTTATTGTTGGTTTATGTAGTCATTAAAGTGCTTATAAAACGTTTCCATACCCAAAGGAGTGAAAAGATATGAGCAGCAGTATTATTTGCCTGGGTGACAGCATTACCTACGGCTATCCGGTCGGACCGGAGTTCTCCTGGGTAGAACACCTGCAGCAGCACACCAATATAAACCTGATTAATTATGGCGTTAACGGGTCCACTTCCTGGGACATGCTGCGCCGTTACCGGCGCTATACCGCAACAGAAATTTCGCATGTACATATACTGGGAGGCGGCAACGACGCCCTGCAGCAGTTAACTTGGGACGAGACCCAACGTAATATTAAAGATCTGGTGGACTTGATTAAACAGCGGGGTGCCATACCCATACTGGGCCTGCTCACCCCCCTTTGTTACGACCCGGCCGGTGGCGGCGAGTTTGTGCCCGCCTCGGCTATGACCTTCCTGACCAAGTGGAAGGCACGCTACAGAGATTGGTTGCATGATTATGCCGAAACGGAGTCCGTTTGGCTAATTGATTATTTTACACCGTTTTGTATACCCGGGACCGGCGATGGTGACGGGAAGTACTATTATGACGAGTCCCACCTAAACGATAAAGGCCACGCGCTAATAGCGGAGGTGGCGGAGAAAACCTGGCTAAAAACACTGCTCTAATGGCTGCATTTACATGGGGGCCAGTTTAACCGCACCGGCGACTGCCAGTTTATCATTTTTTATAGCCAGCGCACCGGTAACTGTTTTGATGCTCATAGCAAACTCTACCGCTGCCTGCAAATCGTCCTCGCCTTGTACTCGGTTGGCCGCAGCTGTAGCCACAGCATCGGCCAGCGGTGCCGAAGGAGCCAGGATTACTGCCGCGTCGGCGCAGCCAAAACTGAGGGAATGGCCCACCGTGCCCGACGAAGTGCATATGCCCAGCGGCGTGCGGTGCGGCTCGATTTCTATGGCCAGCTGGTTGGTAAAAGGGGAGGGGCCGGCAAAAATACCTATCTTGCGCGTTTGGCTGGAGCGCAGATAAACATCACCGCCGTTCTCCACGATCACGTCACGGCAGCGTTTGGCCAGGTAATTCCCCACATGCTGCGCAACGGCGCCCGCCACCGCAGACATGGGTCCGGTACCGGCAGTGGCTGCGGCGCCGGCCATGGCCCTGGCGATCTCAGGTGCGTCAGGGCCAGGCTCAAATGGTTCCAAAGTATGCAAAAAAACCGGGTTCGCCGCAATATATTGTTCCAGCTGTATGCGCAGCGTAATGATTTCCTGTTTAACGCCTTCTACCAACTCGGCCGTCAGCTTATCACGGGGTATGCCTATATCCAGGTCGGTTTCCTTGACGGCGATTTGGAAAAATACCAGGTCCTGCTGCCGGTGCAGCAGCCGGTAGGAACGCTCCACGTATTCCCTCAAAAACGAACCTCCATTGCTTTCATGGGACATGCTTTTACACACAGGCGGCAGACCACGCAGCGGTCGCTGTTAAACCGCACTATCATGTCCGGCCTTTCGATATACAGTGCGCCGGTCGGGCAGATAGCCGTGCAGGCGCCGCAGCTCACGCACTTTTCCTCGTTTTGAATAATCTCTTCCGTCAGCGGTTGGACTGCTACACCCAGCCGGCGCAGATATTCAATGCCCGGCCCGAAGTTGTCCCCGGTAAGCTCTACCACCAGGGTACCCTCTTTTTGCGGGTTGATATCGGCCTGTAATATATTAATAACCAAATCATAGTCTTTTACCAGCCTGTAGATAATCGGCTGGTCCGTTATATCGGCAGCAAAATACAGCACTACTTTTTTTGAGGACATTTTTACACGCTCCTTTTCGCGCTCGTTAACCCTTCAGGGAATTAGCCTTGATTCCCGCCTCCGTATTGGGCAATAGCTGGACCGGTTCACCCAGCAGGAAATCGCCTTTTTGTATCCATTGCTTCAGGGTGCCGGCTATTTCCTTAGCCCGCGAGTAACTGGACATCGGCGCGGAAGGCACTTCCTTGCCGTTGACCGTTATTTTACCGCTTTTCAGCTCGGCATAGCTGACATAGCCCAGGTTGGACGGGATAAAATTAGGGTACTGCTCGCCGTAATCTACGATCGGAGCGTACAATTCATCATCACCGGCAGCCGCGTAGCGGCAGACCTCCTCATTCAGCATGGGTATGGGTATACCCAGCCCCACCGTTAACGTGGCGCCGTAGCCCAGCATACTGGTGCCGGCCAGCCAGCGCGGACTCATTTGTTTTAAGTCACCCAGTACGGACAAGGTGCCCCCGGCATGACCAAACCCGGTGCCGCTGTCATCCATATTTATGCCCGGAAAGTGCTGGGTGCCGTTCCAAACCACGTAGCCAACGCCCCCGCCCAGGAAAATGCGCGTGCCCACCCCGATGGTTTTAAAATTGGGATCCTTCAGCAGCGGGCTGAGCTGCCCTGAAGTTGAGTAGTGCGCGTTGCCCAGGTTGCCTTTGAGCATCCCCATGTAAGTGTAGATAGTCCGTCTCGTCAGGTTGACGGCACAGTTATAATTCTGGTAAGCATTGCGCGGGTTAAAAAGAATCGCTTCATTGATATCGTTAATGGTGATTTCAGTTTCAATCTCCCTGCGGGGATAACAGTCCGTGCCATAAGCGGTGGCTTTCAGCCGCACCGTTTTACCGCCTACCAGATCCTGAATAACATGTCCGCCGCCATACCGGAATTCGCCCGGGTAGACACTGTTTAAGGGGTCGTCTTCGGGCACCTCGGTAGCACCGATAAAGGCATCAACGGCTGCAATGCCAGTATAGGCAGGCACATCGTTGAGCCATACTTTATGCGTTTTCATCCTTGGCTTAGTATGACCGAGGCTTAAAAAAGCGCCGGAAGAGCACATGGGGCCGAAAGTTCCCGTTGTTACCACATCCACTTCGGATGTGACGCGGGTTACCCCCTTTTCCTTAACCATAGAGACCAGTTCCTCAGCAGTGACCACTACAGCCTGGCCTTTTTTAATTCGTTCGTTAATCTCCTGGTAAGTTTTCTCTACTGTCATTTGCGCAACACACCTCCACTTTTTTGTGCTCTGCTCCGACAAACAAAATGTAAACCTCTTCCACGCAACAGAAGAGGTTTGCAAAATATCTGCACCTCTTATCTGCCAGAAGTTCAACTTCTGCTGGAATTAGCACCATACTTTAGGTAAAATAAAGCTGGTTGCCGGGTTTCACAGGGCCAGTCCCTCCACCACTCCGGATAAGAGCACTATTATTAAATTTATATGACTCTATTAGTTTATCAACTAAAGTGTTTGCTTGTCAATAATCCCGACTGATTATTTTAAAGGAGCAATCGGCATCGTGCATAATAGAAAAGCAAAACCTTTTCTAAAATGGGCAGGTGGTAAAAGTCAATTACTAGCGCAAATAAATAATTACGCGCCGCAGGAGCTCCGGGAAGGAAAAATTAAAACCTATATTGAGCCATTTGCCGGAGCCGGCGCGGTTTTCTTTGCACTAAATGAACTATACAGTTTTGATAAAATCATTCTTAATGACTCTAACGTGGATTTAATAGCGACATACAAAACTATCCGGGATGAGGTTGATGAATTAATCGGTTATCTTGCCCAATTGGAAAAAACCTTTTTGGGTAAAGAAAAAAATGACAGAATAAAGATGTTTTACAATATTCGCAAGGAGTTTAATAAAGATAAAAAAAATGAAGATAAAAACGTTATTAAGCATGCGTCTAATTTTATCTTCTTAAATAAAACTTGTTTTAACGGGTTATACCGTCTCAATTCAAAAGGTGAGTTCAATGTACCCATTGGTGCTTATAAAAAGCCTACCATATGTGACGAACAAAATTTAAGAAAGGTTAGTGCGGAGCTCCAGCAAGTAATCCTTGTCCACGGTGATTTTGAAGAGTTAACGAAGTATGTTGATAATTATACATTTGTTTATATGGATCCGCCTTATAGACCCTTAAATGGAACAGCTTGTTTTAATAATTATCAAAAAGCTTCTTTTAATGATGCCGGCCAGAAACGTTTAGCACGCTGGTTTTACAAATTAAACGCCGAGCACAAAGCATTGCTTATGCTAAGTAATTCCGACCCTAAAAACTCGGATCCAACCGATGATTTTTTTGATGAATTATATAAGGGCTCTAATATTATACGGGTAAGCGCTGCTAGAACAATTAACGCCAGGGGCTATGGCAGAGGAGCAGTAAATGAATTGTTAATTACTAATTATCAGCCGAACCCTTCGGAGGTTGCATTGGAAGAACCCCGACCAGTATAATATGGCATAGATACCATGGGCGTAAATGATTAGCTTCCTAAACTTTGTATGAGAGGATGGGTATTATGGAGTTAGTTTATACCGGCAAGACTAAAAATGTTTATCGTCTGGAAGATGGTAATTACCTGCTTAAGTTTAAGGATGATGTTACCGGTGAAGGTGGAGTTTTTGACCCCGGTTCTAATGTGGTCGGGTTGACTATTGAAGGGGCCGGTAAAGCCGAACTTCGCCTGACCAAATACTTTTTTGAAATACTTAAGCAGCAGGGCATTCCCACCCATTATGTGGAAGCTGATATTGATAATGTCACTATGACAGTCAAACCGGCTACCTTGTTTGGCAAGGGACTGGAGATTATTTGCCGCTATCGTGCGGTGGGAAGTTTTTTGCGCCGTTACGGTGATTATTGTGAAGAGGGTCAGCCATTGGATGCTTTTGTGGAAGTAACTTTAAAAGATGACGCCCGCGAAGACCCGCCAATTACCGAAGACGCCCTGGACATGCTGGGCATTCTGAATCATGAGGAATACGCGGTGTTAAAAGAATTGACCCGTAAGATTGCTTTGATAATTAAAACAGAACTGGCGAAGAAGGATATCGAGTTATATGATATCAAGTTTGAGTTTGGACGGGTAGGCCCAGACAGACAAATTACGCTGATTGACGAAATTTCCGGAGGCAATATGAGAGCTTTTAAAGGCGGCCGGCATATCCAGCCTTTGGATTTGGAAAAATTAATTTTGGATTAATGGTAATAACAACAATACCAATGACGGTGGAGTGTATTTCCTTCACCGTCATTGGTATTGCCGGCCATTCAAGCTTCGGCAGAAAATTGTTCCGACAAGCGATCAATGGCTCTTTTTTCTATTCTACTGACATATGAACGGGATATGCCCAATTTTTTAGCGATTTCCTTTTGCGTCTTCCGACCTCTGCCGCGCAGGCCAAAACGCAATACCAACACATTTCTCTCCTGGGGGGGGAGATTTTTCAGCTTTTTCCACAGCTGTTCTTTATCCAGAATGCGCGAAACCATTTCAGAGACAGCTTCAGCATCGGTACTGAGTACGTCCATAAAGTGAATTTCATTTAGCCTCACCGTTTATCTGTATAGACACAGGGGGACGGTTCTTTTGTGTCAACGAGATGAAAGACATGGTAGAATTCGATCTACATTGTTCGAGACACAAAGGGACGGTTCCCTTGTGCCAAGATAAATAACATGGTAGAATATGAGAAAGGGGAGTGTGATAAATGTCCAGGAAGCCAAGAGTGAAGAGTGAAACAGGAATCTACCATGTTATAGTACGGGGGATTGGGCAGCAGGATATATTTCATGAAGAAGATGATTTTCAAAAATACCTGGAAACCGTAAAAAAATTATCATTGGAAAGCGGAGTAAGCGTACTCGGTTACTGCTTAATGACGAATCACGTTCATTTATTATTAAGAGAAGACAATGGAGATATATCAGTATTTATGAAACGTTTAGGTATAAGTTATGCCTACTGGTACAACAGGAAATACGAAAGAATTGGCCACGTGTTTCAAGATCGATTTAAGAGTGAATGCATAGAGGACGACGCATACCTTCTTACAGTAATTCGCTATATCCACCAGAATCCAATCAAAGCCTCCATTACCGGCAAGCCGGAAGAATATAAATGGAGCAGTTGTGCCGCTTACTATGGTGCAGATAGAAATATTCCTAAATTTCCTGATACCACGTTGATCTTAGGACTCTTACACAATAAAAAGGGAAAAGCAGTTGAAGAACTTCGAAAATTTTCTGAAGAAGGTAATGAAGACCGCTGCCTGGATTACGATACAACCAAACGAGTCAGTGAAAGCGTAGCATATGAAATCACCAAGGAAACAATGATGGGGAAACCGGTAACGTCTTTACATACGATGGACCAGGATGCACGAAATATTATATTGAGTCATTTAAGAAATGAAGGATTAAGCCTGCGGCAAATATGCAGGATAACCGGTTTGCCATTCCACATTGTTCGAAAGGTTTAGACACAAGGGGACGGTTCTTTTGTGTCAATGAGATGATGACGCAAAATGATGACACAAGACAATGACACAAAAGAACCGTCCCCTTGTGTCTATATTGTATTAATCCGATCCTAGAGATTTGAATAACATTATAAAGATTAGGTTAACATTATAACTAATAATGTTAGGTCTTTAAACCTAAATTTTTTTGGCACCCTTTTGTTATATTTTAATTTGCTGCTGTACATTAACTAGAGATTTGAGTCGAAAGTTGCGATACCATTATTGGTGAAATTTTATTATATATAGCCGTTATTATTTGAGGTGATAGTTATGGATGAACAACATTTGGATTATTATCAACACATAAGATTTAAGATAAATGAATGGCTAAAAAGTAAAAAAGGTTCAAAAAACAAATGGGCTGAATATATTTTGCTTGCCCCAGATTTATTTCATTTACTCTGTAAGCTGTCTATTGATAAAAATGTACTTGTATCCGACAAAGCCAAATTAGCAGGTGTTATTGCTTACTTTATATATCCTTTAGAAATTATACCAGAACTATTGGTTGGGCCCGCTGGATATGTGGATGATATTGCTTTAACAGCTTATGTTTTAAACTCTGTTATTAACAATACTGAACCAGAGGTAGTTAGAAGACATTGGGCCGGTGAAGGAGATGTATTAGAGGCTATCCAGTCTATATTAGCCATGGCAGATCAGATGGTCGGATCGGGGTTATGGAAAAAGTTAAAGTCTAAGTTTTGATATATGACGAAGACCCTGTATTAAAATTATAAATAGCATATGCTGAAAACTAAAAGGAGGTTTGCCATATGCCAAGAGGAGACGGAACTGGTCCTGCCGGACCTGGGAAGGGTGCTGGGTATAATCGACAACCCGGCACAGGAAGAGGAAGAATGAGAGGGCCTGTGAATGCAGGTCCAGATGGATATTGTGAATGTTCTAGCTGTGGTATTAGAGTGAAACATAATAGGGCAGAACCTTGTAGTGCTATAAAGTGCCCGCAATGCGGCTCTACGATGGTCAGAGTTTAAAAATAAAGTGCTAGGGTAAAATGTCAAGGGTAAATTTTAGGAGCATCGTCCCCTTGTGTCCCTTGTGTCAGGGCAGTTCCACGGGCAAGTGTCCTTGTGGCGATAAATCACCCCGCAGCAGCTTACCTAACGCCCGTACGGTGACAGGCTTATCACTGTAAGCCGCCACGTAGCCGCTCACCTGGGGTATTTGCATCAGATCGTAGGGCGAGCCCATAGCTAGTGCCAGTACCCGTTCCTGGCCTAAGGATTGTACTAACTTTGCCCACTCGGTGTTGCGATACAAATTATAGGTGCCCACCACCAGTGTGGGGTAATCCCTAAATTCTGCAGTTAGCTGCTGCAGTTCTGTTTCAGTTGGTTCAAGGGGTACTAGATAGGGTTTTAAACAGGGACATTTCTCCAAAAGAGGGGCCAACGTTTCTTCGACCTCCTGAGGCCAGATAATAGGTACAGTTTGCCGGCCGCTAAAAGGCAGCACGTGCTTGATATCCCGCACCAGGGTAATACTCTCCCGGGCAACTTGCTCCGCCACAGCCAGGTTTTCAGGGGCGGCCAGTTCATCCATTTTATCCTGGCGGGGCAGCGGATCATCCAGTATGCCATATTTTAGCTTGGCGTTTAAAATGCGGCGCACGGATTGATCCAGGCGTTCCGAGGATATTTGGCCGCTTTGCGCGGCCTTAAGCAATGTTTGGTAAACCTGCTCCTGGGTCCGGGGTCCGTTCATTTCATCTGCACCAAATAGCAGTATGTCGGCTCCGGCTAAGAAACATTGCAGTGCCGCTTCCTCCAGGCCCCATTTTTGGGTAATGGCGCCCATGCCCAGTGAATCGCTTACTATGAGTCCGTCAAAACCCATGTCCTGGCGGAGGTACTTAAGCGCTTCCGGTGATAATGTGGCGGGCAGCTCATCACTTTGGGTGATAGCCGGGGCCAGCACATGGGCGGTCATAACGGCCGGTACCCCCACTTCCACCATAGCCTTGAATGGTGGAAGTTCGACGCTTTGTAAGCGCTTTATGTCATGGGGTATGATGGGCAAGGCCACGTGTGAGTCAATGTCGGTGTCACCGTGTCCGGGAAAATGCTTGGCCGAGGCCAGCACCCCTTGCTCCTGGTAGGCGTCCACCATTGCCGTACCCAGTCGGGCGACATCTTCCGGTGAAGAGCCGAAGGAGCGCACACCAATGACCGGGTTGTTGGGGTTATTATTTACATCCACCACCGGGGCAAAGTTCATGTTAATACCCATAATGCGCAGCTCTTTGGCCATGACAGAAGCGCTTTGCCGGGCCAGCTCCGTATTGCCGGTGGCCCCCAGGGCCATATTGCCGGGGAATACCGTTACACCCTCCGTAATACGGCAAACTCGCCCGCCTTCCTGGTCAATGCCCACAAAAAGAGGTATACCCCCGGACTTAACCGCGTGCTGCTGGATATCTTCCACCAGGTTGGCCACTTGGCCGACGTTTTCTATATTACCCGTGATGCTGTAAAGGATAACGCCGCCCAGGTGAATATCAGTAAGTCTTTGAGCCAGTTCCTGTGACAGTTCCGGGCCGTTAAAACAGCCTAACATGACCTGTCCTACCTTTTCTTCGAGGGACATTTGCTGCAGCAGCGCTTCCACTCTTTCGCTTGTGCCCGTAGTTATAGTGATACTGCTGCCGTCAGTAGCTGCCTTGAACCCCAAAACTAATTCGACAAACTCCAGGGGCACCATAATGCGTCCTTCAACAATGCGTGGTGGTGCCGTAAGCAGTTTGGTACTGCCGCCACAAAGTACTTCCTTATGCCCGGGCTGCAGAGCTATGGTGGTGCTTTTTCCGGCATATGTATATGAAAAGTTAGCCTTTTGATTCTTGCCGTCCCAGTTTAGTTTAGTGCTTATTTGTCCAACAATAACCCGCAGGGGTACGTATACATGCCCCTGTTCTATAAAGGGCCGCACATCTATGCTGCCCTTCCGGCCACATACCGTGTAAGAATCCGAGTTTATATGCATAATTAACTTTGCTTCGGCATCCGATGTGCTTGCCTGAACTGCCACTGCTTGGATGGTACTACCGGGCAACAGTGCAATAATTAACATCAGTATCATTACTTTCCAAAACATCAAGCGGCGCGGTCTAATGCTTTTAATTAATAACAATGTGTGTTACTCCTTTATAATGTATTAATAATTAGTTATCAAACGTATTATACAATAGCCGGAACTTCAAGAACAGCTTTTTCCTCTTATCCAGCGGAGGGACACAGGGGGACGGTTCTCTTGTGTCTCAAGATAAAAGACATGTTAGGATTCGATCCACATTGTTCGAGACACAAAAGAACCGTCCCCCTGTGTCCCTTGTGTCCTTGTGTCAGTGCTGTGGGAGTCTGGGGTAGAGCACCAGTGTAAAGTCATCGTTATGCTGGTGTCTTTCTTTATTATACCGGGCATATTCCAAAACCGATTTAAGTAAACTATTTTTCCTTGCCGGGTCTTCGGTTTTGTAATACAGGTCCAGGACGTTTTCAACCTCAGGGATGATATCTTTACGTGCCTTTTGATTTTGTTTTTCAGCATCCAGGCTGTTTTTGGTTATGTTTATGGCTTTCCTAAGGTTATTAAGTTTTTCAGCTATTACCCGTGACCTTTCGAGAAAGATTGCATCGTCGTAAATCCCACGTTCCAGTAAATCATGTAATTTGTCCTTTTGAGATATTGTCTCGGTAAGCTCTTTTTCTAAACGCTGAAGCGCATTTTTTTTAATGTCGATAATATTGCCGGTTTCACGATAAGTTTTTCTTTTAGTTAGTTCAGCTTGATAATTTTCTTTCCACCGGCGCAGCCCTTCCAGGATACTATCTTCGACATATTGAAAACGGGTGCTTTTATTAATACAGCGGGTGTTGTAACATATAAGATGTGGATATTGCTGGTTTTTATATGGCCGCAGAACCATTGAGCCGCCGCAAAGGGAGCATCTTATCAAGCCGGCCAGTGGGTTGGTAATGCCGTTTTGGAGTCGGTAGGGTACATGATACCTCTTTTTTAATATTTCCTGTGCTTTTTGAAATGTTTCCATGGTAACCAGCGGTTCGTGCTTACCCCGAACATCTATCCATTCCTCCCGGGGTCTGGTTCTCGTATCCCTTTTCTTATGTATGCTTAGTGATTTTTTGGTTTCTTTTTTCTTCCATTGAATCCTGCCCGCGTAAACGGCATTTTTTAAAATATAAAGTATAGACGCATTTTGCCACCTTTTGCCGGTAGCGGTTTGGCAGCCCAGCCGGTTCAGTTCGTTGGCTATTTTGCCGGCGCCCATGCGTACCTCCGGATCGTCGTTTGTATATAATTCAAAAATCATTCGAACTACCGGGGCCTGGTCCGGGTGAGAGACCAGGTATCTATCTTTTTTCCCCCTGGTTTCCACGATATATCCGTAAGGCGGGTTAGTACCGAGATAATTCCCTTCATCTACCGAGCCTATTCGTCCCCTTTGCAACCGCCGGTTAATATATTTCAACTCTTTACGAGCCATAAATTCCTCAAACTCAACATACTCCTCATCCCATTCATCGTTAAGGTCGTATATTTTACGGGGAGTAATTATTTTAGTGTTTGAGTTTTTAAAAGCGTCAATTATCTCACCCTGGTCCTGCATATTGCCACGGCCTAAACGGTCGATATCCATGCAAAGAACACCGTCATAAAAGCCCTTTTTAACTTCCTCCAATGTTTGCCGCATCAAAGGCCTGTGTATGAGGCTTTCGCCCGATTCCAACTCCTTGCGTTTATTGATAATATTAAGGTCATTGTCTTTAGCATATTTTAATAGATATTTTTCATGCTTGGCCAGGGTTTCACCCTCGCCTCTCTCCTCGGCCTCCAGGTCTGCCCTGGATTTGCGTAAATGCAATAGAACACGTTCAAAAGCCATATTTTACACCTCCAAGGGGCTATGTGTTGAAAGCAGGGTTATTATCTACTAATTCAACTGTAACGGCATTTAGAACTAAAACACCTTTTTTGTGTCTGCTAAGAATGAAAAGAAACCAGGGTAGTCCCTGTCATGACTTTGCATAGGTATATACAGGGTGATAATGTCATGAAGTACGATAAAACCATAAAAATTGGCAATACGACTATTCACTTTGTCGCACCACCTCCCATGACTGAGGAACAGGAAAAAAAGATATGGGACGAAATTTCCGCTGCAGCATGGTCAATTATAGACGAAATAATGGAAAAAGAAGACGCTGCAAAATTTAAGTCAACCTGATAAAAATTAGTGAGAACCTGTTAAAATTAGAGTACATGTTACATATTTGTCCTAACCAAAGGATGTGAGAGCGAATGAAAAAACTTATACTTGCCGAAAAACCATCGGTAGCCCGCGACCTGGCCGCAGTGCTCGGCAGCTTCCAGAAAAAAGACGGCTACCTGGAAAATGACGAATACATAGTCACCTGGGCCATCGGTCATCTGGCAGGCTTGGCCGAACCGGACGATTATGACGTTCAGCTTAAAAAATGGACCCTTAATGCGCTGCCAATAATGCCGGTTAATTTTAAACTTAAAACCAACCCGAGGACAATAAAGCAGTTCGGAATCGTTAAGCAACAGGTTAACAGACCCGACGTCGGGCAGCTTGTTTGCGCCACCGACGCCGGGCGGGAAGGTGAACTTATCTTTCGCTATATTTACCGCCTTGCCGGTTGTAAAAAACCCTTTCTGCGGCTCTGGCTATCGGAAACCACTCCGGCGGCGGTGCGGCAGGGCTTTGCAAAACTCAAGCCCGGTGAGCAGTTCAATAACCTGGCAGCGGCTGCAGAAGCCCGCAGCCAGGCCGACTGGCTGATTGGAATTAACGCCACCCGTTCATTTACGGTAAAGCATAACACATTATTATCCATTGGCCGGGTACAAACCCCCACCCTGGCGCTCATTGTCAACCGGGAACGCGAAATAAAGAACTTTGTACCCCAGCCCTACTGGGAACTATACGCCGAGTTTACTAAAAGCAACGGACAAGCATACACCGGCAAGTGGTTTAACGGCGAACAAAACCGGTTCCATGCCCTCCAGGCCGCCCGGGAGATGCAGGCCAGGGTTAATAACCAACCGGCCTGTGTGCTGGAGGTGGAGGAGAAAGACGTTGCAGAGCCCCCGCCACTTTTATTTAACCTCAACGACTTACAAAAGGAGGCCAATAAAAAATATGGCCTGTCGGCGGCCAGGACACTGGAACTGGCCCAGTCCCTGTACGAGACCAGAAAGTTATTAACTTACCCCCGCACGGACAGCCGCCACCTAACCAGGGAACTGGCTAAAACCATTCCCGGCCGCCTGTCCGCATTGGCCGGCGTTGCCGAATATGAGCCATATACCGTCACCGCCAGGGCGGCCAACACCCCGGGCAAGCGTTACGTGGATGACGGTAAAGTAAGCGACCATACGGCGCTTATACCCACGAATATCAAGCCGGTTTTGTCCAAACTGCCACCGGACGAACGTAAAATATATGACCTGGTAGCGCGCCGGTTCCTGGCTATTTTCTTTCCGCCGGCCAGGTACAAGCAAACTAAAGTGATAACCGAAACCGCCGGTGAAACCTTCCTTACTACCGGTAGAGTGGAACTGGACAAGGGCTGGAAAACGGTTTACGAAAGCGTGAAAAATAACTCCGATGAAGGCGAGGATACCGGTGTAATACCCGAATTAACCCGGGGGGAACAAGTCCAAACGACCAAAACAGAAATCAGAGAAAAAGAAACCAAGCCCCCCAAACGCTATACTGAGGCCAGCTTACTGGCGGTCATGGAAGGGGCCGGTCGCCTGCTGGAAGACCGGGAACTGAAAGCGGCCATGAAAGAGCACGGCCTGGGTACCCCGGCTACCAGGGCGGCTATCATTGAGCGCCTGCTCAAGGTGGGTTACATCGAACGCCAAAAGAAAATTTTAGTACCCACCGCAAAGGGTGAAACACTGATCGACCTGGTACCGGAAATAATCAAGAACCCTGAGTTTACCGGCCAATGGGAAAAAACACTGGCCGGTATAGAAGCCGGAACGACCGACCCCGGGGACTTTATGAGGGGTATTAAACAGTTAACCGCCGAGATAGTTGAACTAGCCCGCAGCCAGGCAGCCGGTAATCAGGTCCAAACAGGCCGTGAAACATTGGGTAACTGTCCTCTTTGTGGCAGGGCAGTAATAGAGGGTAAAAAAGGCTACGGCTGCAGCGGTTACAAAGAAGGCTGTAAATTTGTTATCTGGAAAGAAATCGCCGGTAAAAGTATCACCCAAAGCCGGGCTAAAACACTGCTTAAAAAAGGTAAAACCGGCATCATAAAGGGCTTTACCTCTAAAGCCGGCAAAAAGTTTGAGGCTGCATTACAAATTAATAACGGCAAAGTTGAATTCTTGTTCACTAAGTGAAAACGCATAAACACAGGGGGACGGTTCCGGTGTGTCTTTAGACACACCGGAACCGTCCGAGACCACTGAAAAAGTCTAGCCAAAAGTCTAGTTAAAAACACAAA
>JAENYF010000082.1 GCA_016841905.1 Desulfoscipio geothermicus
CGATTGGGTCAGTTTTCAACCGGCGATTCGGTCAAAAACAGCCCGGCGTTGACAACATCTATCTATATGTTAAAATATAATGCTCACGTAGATAGGTATCCATATCATTTAGATGTTTGCCTTGTTAAAGAGGTGACAAGAAAGGATAATATTGAAATATAAAAAAGTGATGTAATGACGGGGGTTTGTAAATGAAAACCGGAAATGATGTTAAATCCAAAAGAGATCTGGCTATTAAAATTATTATACCTGCTTTAATTCTGTGCATAGTGGCGGGCATTTGGACAGTCAGGAATTCGCAAAAAAATATCAGCTCTGTAGATGAAGGTAATCCCGATTTTGCGCTGCATGTAACCGAGGAAATCGATCTTGAAAAATTAAAGTCTTATAGTATTCCCATTATTATTGATTTTGGTGCTGATTCCTGCATTCCCTGCAAGGAGATGGCTCCTGTGTTAAAAGAGCTTAACGAAGAACTGCGAGGCAAGGCCATTGTTAAGTTTGTGGATGTTTGGAAGTATCAAAGCCTTGCGGAAGGATACCCGATAAGATTTATACCAACACAGTTTTTTTACGATGCTGATGGTAATCCGTATAATCCAAAGGATCCGGACGCCTTGGCACTGGAGCTTTATGCGATGAGAGACACGGGGGAGCACGTTTTTACAGTCCATGAGGGAGGCATGACAAAGGAGCAGATTATGGCGGTGCTAAAGGAGATGGGAATGAAATGATAGACGCTGTGATCAATCAGTGGTTGGAGGCGCTTTCATCCGCAATAACAGCAAACGTTTGGCTGGCGCCTGTATTGGCACTGCTTGCGGGAATCCTTACTTCCGTCACTCCCTGTGCATTGACAAGTGTTCCGCTTGTGATAGGATATGTAGGAGGTATAGGCGCGAAGGATACCAAAAGGGCATTTTTGTTATCTGCCGTATTTGCAGCGGGAATGGCGGTTACATTCACTGTGCTGGGGGCAGCAGCTTCACTTCTCGGAAGGCTTATGCAGGGAGCAGGCTCGTGGTGGTATCTGCTTCTTGGCATACTTATGCTTTTAATGGCGCTTCAGACATGGGAAATCTTTAATTTTATTCCTTCTACCTTTACGTTAAATAGAAGTACCAGACGAGGATTTTTAGGCGCTTTTTTTACGGGCATATTAGGCGGCTTTTTTTCATCCCCCTGCGCAACACCGGTTTTGATTGTATTACTTGCTGTAGTTGCGAAAGAAGGCAGCCTTATTTTTGGCATATTGCTCCTTCTTTTGTATTCGATAGGCCATAGTGTATTTGTTCTGATTGCCGGTACGTCTGTCGGATTTGTACAAAAGCTGTCGACCAGTGAAAGATACGGAATATCAAGCAGGGTGATAAAAATAGTCATGGGTACTGTGATATTGCTGATAGGGTTTTATATGTTTTATTTAGGGTTCTGATTATATTAGTGTAACGAGGAAATTTTTTCAACATGATAGTTGACAACATCAACCACTATGCATATAATATAGTTGATCGCATCAACCAATTCTTGAAAGAAGGGGAATGCAATGGGTAAAAACATATCGGATATTTATAATATGCTTCAGGAAATAGCCTGGCATTTCGGAAATCATGGGTTTGACGAAGAATGCTGTGAAGACCTGTCGCTGGTCGAATTTATGGCGCTTAAAAAAGTTTGTGATAATAAATGCTTTTCAATCCAGGAAATAGGTAATGCTTTAAATTTTACCAAAAGCGGAGCCACCAGAATTATCGACCGGCTGGAGAACAAGGGATATGCTATACGTGAAAGGTCTCCCGTAGATGGCCGGGTTTGCTGTGTAGCGGTTACAGCCGAAGGAAAGCTGGTAATATCAAAAGTAACCGAGCAATACACCGTATATCTGGAAGATATGCTAAAAGGCTTGGAACCCCAAAAGATTGAGAGTATTAAGGATGCACTTAAAACCATGATAGAGTTAATACAAAGGCAGGAATCCATTCAGTCTGATGATGAGTAATATATAAGGGGTGTATTTATGAATTCGTTTGCTGGTACGATTAAATATTTTGTGATAATAACTGCAGAGCTTACCGTACTGTTTCTGGGGATCAGTACCATTGTGGCGCTTCTGCTCATGTATCTGCCCCAGGATAAGATAAAAGCCTGGATGTTAAGGAAAGGTGTATGGGGTAATTTTATCGGAGCATTCGCAGGGGCTTTGACGCCTTTTTGTGCATGCTCCACCATTCCGATGACCCTCGGTCTTCTGGAAGCGGGGATAACCTTTGGCGCGGTTATGTCATTCGTTATAGCGTCTCCTCTGCTGAACCCGATAATACTGGCAATGCTGGTGGCGTTGATGGGATGGAAGACATGCCTTATATACTTTGTTATAGTATTCGGCGGATCGGTTGTATTCGGAGTGACCCTTGAAAAATCAGGGGGCTCAAAGCTGGTTAAAAATGTTCGTATCAAAGGAGGTGGGTATAACGGAGATGAGGAAGCCCCCGATTCTTTTACGGACAGATTAAAGATATCATTTTTAAAAGCGCGGGGAGATTTCAGAAGTGTTTTGATTTATCTGCTTATTGGTGTCGGCGTTGGGGCGGTTATTTACGGTTATATGCCGCAGGAGATTGTATTAAGGCTTGCAGGGCCCGGTAACCCTTTTGCCATTCCCGTCGCGGCGGTCATCGGTATACCTTTGTATATCCGCGCCGAAACGGCCATACCGATAGGAGTGGCGCTGATGCAAAAGGGAATGAGCGTTGGGGCAGTGATTGCGCTGATTATAGGCGGTGCTGGCATGGCCATCCCGGAGATGAGTATGCTTGCCGGTATATTCAAAAGAAAACTGGTTGCTGCAATAGTAGCGGTAATATTTGTTACTGCGGTGGCCGGTGGTTATATATTCAATATGGTCCTTTAATAAAGGGGCAAAGGCATTAGTTGTGGATATCAATAATAATCAGAAAGGGGAAATATTTTCATGGAAAAAGAAAAAGAAAAGAAGGGGTTGCTCGGACGTCTGTCCGGAGGCAGGAAGACCAAGAAAAGCTCGTGCTGCAGTTTTGAAATAGAAGAGCTGGCGGAGGAAAGCGCCGGTAAAAAAGATGGTGAGGATTCTTCAAAGTCCAAAAATAGTTCCTGCTGCAATTAGTTATATCTATTTGCAAAATACTATCTGTCTGACGATTTCAGGCAAAACAATTTAAAAATAGAATTAAATGGAGGCATGTAAATGAAAACACTTAAAATTGAATGGAGACACCTTGATGTGGAAGGGGAGACCTGCAACCGTTGTTATGATACCGGTGAAAATCTTAATGCGGAAGTAAGAAGATTAAACAGAGCCCTGGAGCCACTGGATATTCAGGTGGAATGGTTCGAGACCAAGCTTGATGATACCCAAATTCCTCAATCAAATACCATCCTCTTTAATGGAGTTCCCATTGAAGATATTTTAAATATTGAGGTGTCTGAGAACTACTGCGATTCCTGTACTGCTTTGCTGGGAAATGAAACCTACTGCCGAACGGTTATTTATGAAGGCTTCGAATATGAGGACATACCTGCCAAGGCCATCCGGGAGGCGGCGTACAGAGTTTTGGGCATAAAAGAATCAAAACCGGCACCGGCGGGAAATTCCGGTTGCGGATGTGGATGCAATAGCAGCGGCTGTTGCTAATACAAATTCAAACAGGTAATAATATGGGACGGGTGGGTCTTTTGAACCCACCCGTTTTGAAATTTATAGTTGTAGCAGGATTGATCTCATGCTATAATCATATATATGTCAATGACATATATAAAGGAGGGTTATATAGTGAAAGTTATTAATATGCCCAATGAAATTGGGTATTCAAGCAGACATCCGGTTAAGAAGGATTTGGTCATTAAACAAAAGTATAAACTGCTCACCATTGGAGTGGATGAGGGAGTTACCATTGATCCCTGCGTAATGGAAAGTGAAACAATATTCTATATAGCCGATGGTAGCGGGGAAATAACCGATCATGGTCAGGAAGGGCTTACTGAGTATAAGAATGCGGCAGAGATTAAAGCCGGAGATATTATCACCGTACCGCCTAAAACAATAAGAAGTATTACTGCCTATGAAAGAATGTCCATACTCGCAATCCAGATACATTAATCATATATGGAGGTGAAGGAAATGTGCGGCCACGGCAGAAATAAACATGCCTGCGAATGCCAGAAGCCAAGGATGGAGCGTTTTATACAACCCTGCATGCTCCTCCTTTTGTACGAGAAACCCGCTCATGGTTATGAACTGATGGATAGCCTCAAAGAATTCGGTTTTGAAGACGGCGCCGATCCGGGCCTTGTCTACAGAAACTTAAGGAAGTTGGAGAAAGAGGGCAGGGTGGAATCTGAGTGGGAAACAAAGGGTGCAGGGCCGGCAAAGAGGCTTTACAAGGTGACCCCTGAGGGTATAGACCTGATACATAGCTGTTCGTTGCACATTAGGAACAATATTGAAAGGCTTGGATATTTTCTTAAAAGGTATGAACAAAATTTTAGTAAAGATTAACACTAAGTTATGCAGTGATAAAGGAGGAAGAAAACTTGTTTGAAGTAATCCTATATATTTTTGCACTTTCATTTCTGCTGTTTTCCTATATCAAGGACAAAAGTAAAACTAAGATGGCTCTTAAAAAGGCATGGAAATCCTTTTTGAACATCTTCCCGGCCTTTGCAGGGGTGTTGGCCCTTATGGGTTTGGCGCTAACCATTTTATCGCCGGATACAATTTCAAGGCTTATAGGGAGCAGTACAGGGTTTTTTGGGATGTTGATAACCTCTGTAATAGGCGCCATAACCCTAATACCCGGGTTTATCGCCTTCCCGCTGGCCGCCTACCTCCTGGAAAAGGGTGCGGGCGTAACACAGATAGCCGTATTCATATCTGCGCTTATGATGGTGGGGATAGTAACTGTTCCCCTTGAAATAAAATACTTCGGTAAAAAAGTAACCTTGCTTCGCAATGGCTTCAGCTACATGTTTTCCTTTGTGATAGCAGTAATTATCGGGATGGTGATATCATGAAAAAGCTTAAACCTTATTTATTGCTTATTATTGTAATAGCAGCAGATATTTTAGTATTTATTAAAAATCCGGACCTTGGCACACAGGTATTTAAAAGCACCGGTATGAATTTCACCCAGATGCTGGGCGTAATACCTCCCATATTTCTGATTATTGGGCTGATGGATGTCTGGGTGCCGAGGGAAAAGGTTATAAAATACATGGGAGAAGAATCCGGCATTTTAGGAGTGTTGCTTGGCATCCTTCTTGGAGCTGCGGCGGCAGGGCCTCTTTATGCGGCCTTTCCCATCGCGGGGATAATGATTAAAAAAGGAGCAAAATTTACAAATATCCTTATCTTTCTTGGGGCGTGGTCGACAATGAAGATACCAATGTTCCTGTTTGAAATGGCATCCTTAGGATACGCCTTTGCGGTAACCAGGTGGTTCTTAAGCCTTGCCGGCATACTCCTTATGTCGTGGCTTATTAATAAATTTATGGACCAAGCCGAAAAGCAGCAGATATATGCCAAACATAACGGCGATTTAGGAGAAGAATATTAATTCTGCTTTGATAAAAATCATAAGAACATCCTCCCTATATTCGACACAAGGGGTTTCGATTTTTTTTGACTTAGAAAAAAGCTTACCGTTCAGGTAGACTTTGTCTTAAGCCTGTGCGGGCCATTTAGAACCCGCCCAGGGTTTAGGGGGTTTTAATAGGAGCGATAAAGGTCGCCTGTTATATTATAATTTGATGTGTCGGCTCTTGAACACTGATTAGTGATTTTAGCCTGCAGGCAATTTCCACAGACAGGATAAGTATTTCCGTAGCAGTCTTTCTTCTAA
>JAENYF010000008.1 GCA_016841905.1 Desulfoscipio geothermicus
CCTCGCCGACGCTGGCCAGCCAGCCGGCGAGCCAGGCAGTTTTACCTCCGGGGAGCAATATTTTCAGCCACTGGCCGTTTACTTCGTTGACCGTGTATTTTTGGCCTTTACTCACCTGGCCGACAATACCGTAAGACGTGCCGGGCCCCGAGCGCAGATTGACGTTCGCAGCGGTTATCGTGGCCTGCTTGACTTTGCCCGTATTGTTTTGGCTGCCCGGAGCACCCTGCTGAACCGTTGCTTGTTGACCGGAGGATTTTTGTATTTGCACCAGCCAGCCTGCCAACCAACCGGTACTACCACTGGGCAGCCTAACTTTCACCCAGTCATTGGAAACCGACAGTACTGGAAGTTTAGCATTTGCATTGACCTTACTTACCACCAAATAGCTTGTCCCTGGACCACTGCGAACATTTACCGAATCGGACTTGACCACGGCGTAACTTGTTGGTGTATCGGCTACTGTTTTAGCTTGTACCAGCCAGCCGGCAATCCAGCCCTCGGTGCTTCCTACTTTTATTTTGTACCAATCGCCGCGCTTATCAAGGGCGGTATACTTCTGCCCATTCTGTACATTGGCCACGATGGTGGTGTTAGTATCCGGTCCGCCACGCACGTTGATGTTGCTGCCGCTAACAGTCAGCTGGGTGGATGCGGGAAGAGCTGAGGGTATAAGCAGTAGTCCGGCTGTAAGCAGGCAGGATATAACCAGTGCTTGTATTATCTTCTTGTGCCAGTTACGATGCTTTTGCATTACAAGTTTCCTCATTTCCAAAATATTATCTTTTATAGGATCTGATTCAACAAAAAACTTATAATACCTGTTTGGGATGTCTGTTTATCAAGTGCTTAAATATGGATAATCTAAAGACGCATAAAAAAGTCGTTATGTTCCCAATTAGGCAAAAAAAATGGATAGTATGCCTTTTCCGGCTGCATAATAAAAGTAATTATTAACGATGGGGGAATACGCTATGGATAAGCTAAAAGTAGGAATTATTGGCACGGGCCTGGCCTTTGCGCGGCTGCATTATCCCGCTTATCAGGAGCTGTCTGATAAGTATGAAATCGTGGCCCTTTGCGATCCTGAGCCGGAGAAAATCCGCCCCTGGGCTGAGCGGCTGGGATTGGGAGATAATAATATTTACACAGATTATCGTCCCATGCTCTGGCGGGGTGATATTAATGTGTTTGATATTATGGTGCCTATTGAAGATAATTTCCGAGTCACTGAGGATGTGGCCAGAGCTGTAGCCCACCAGCACGGCCGGGCGATTATTTGCGAAAAACCACTGGCGGCTAATTATGAACAGGCTAGAGCTCATGCTGAGCTGCCACGCCGCTATGGGGTGCCCATTATGATTGCCGAAAATTACCGTTATAGTGAGGAAATTAATATCATCCGTGATATGGTCAGGGAGAAGAAAATAGGTGAGCCGGTTTATTTCATTAATAACCGGGTGACTTGTTTCCCTGAGGAGATGCTGAAAAATAATTTTGCCCGGACGGAATGGCGCCAACACCCGGCATTTGCAGGCGGCGTGATTATGGATTCCGGAGTACACGATGTAGCCGCCATGCGACACATATTCGGTGCCATTAATAAGCTACAGGCCTTTGGGGTGCCCCAGCACAACGATTTTGCTCCCTATGCAGTACTTAATGTAAACCTGCGTTTTCACAGCGGTGTAACCGGTCAGTTCAGTTTTTACAGCGCCGGCAAGGAAATGCAGCGCCCGCTGATTGGACTACGTATATTTGGCAATACAGGAATGATTTACCTTGAGGAAAGTGATTGCGGCACAATTAATGTATCACTTAACGATGGACGGTCAGAGCGAGTCCACTACCGCCCACAGCGTGGTTATTATAATGAGCTGCTGAACTTGCATAACGCTTTGTCAGGAAGGGAAACAATTTCCGTCACACCGGAAATGGAGTACGGGGATGTCAAGACGATTTTAGATATGCTGCGCTCGGCTAAGGATGGCAGTATTGTTGAGGTGGACAGCACTAGTAGTTATATCCCCGCTTATCGCCCCAACTACCAGACTCAGTTCGAGTTTCACCCGGTTACCTGGCATTAGCGTTCAAAGCCCTGCTGCATCCGGCTGCCGGCCCGGATCAGGTCACTATCGCGGGTCAGCGGTACGCTGACATCCAGGTGTCCGGCAATAGATTCAACAATCGCCCCGTCTACCAGTATCTGCACTTGTTCGATACTGCTGAACTGGGTTAAGGTATTCACTATTGAATAAACCGTAGTATTTTCCGACCCTGACCCACCGCTGTGGTTGGCAACCAGCTCTTGGCTGAAATTTACGGTGCACAACCCGTCCTGAATGTTTATATCCAGCAATTGGGTGCGGTCTGGTATGGTAGCGCCTAAACCTTGATTGCACGGGCCCTGGCATAACTCATGTATAGCCTGCCGGGCTATACCGGCTGTTTTGTTTATGGTCCGCTGTTCGGCCTGTAAGTAACCGTCGGCATCAGCAAAGTAGAGCACAATTGTAGTTGTTGCTCCTCCAGCTGGATTAGGAGAGGTTGTGGCGCTGGGCGCAGCCTGGTCTGCCGCGGTGCTAGAGGGTGCCTCCTGTCCACTGCCTGCTGTTTGGTTATCAACCGCGTTATTTAGCGTTGGCGGTTGTTTGGATGTGAGCTCTTGGCCTTCACCAGCACAGCCGGAGGAATACATAACTACCAAAATCAGGGTCATGTAGATAAAGAATTTGATGGCCGCCTTCATATTTACATAGCTCCTCTCGTAAAGTTTGTCCATATATGTTTATGGGCTTGGCCACGGGTTTATGACAAGAATACGCAGTAGTATATGATAAAAATCTACGTTCAGTCAATATTGTTAAATTACAAAGTTTAAGTCTGACCCTGGAGGAAACTATGGCTAAACATTTAAAGGCTAACTATGCTGTATTATTGACCACCGGATGCATATTCGCCGCTGTAATCGTTGTGCTAATGGTTCTTAGCACAAGGCCAGTCCAGGCAGCAAAGAGTGCTGCACCCGGTTGTCCTTATTACCAAACGGAGCAAGAGGTAGAACGAGAGTTAACGGCTACTGAACCGGCTCTTAAAGGTGACGATGTAATCCAAGTTCAAGAACGCTTGAAGCAATTAGATTTTTACCATGGGGGGATTGACGGTGTCTACGGGCCGGCTACCATAGCAGCAGTGATAGAATTTCAAAAATCCCATGGCCTTGAGCCTGACGGCGTAGTGGAGGAATTTGTCTGGCAGGAACTTGACCAGGCTCAGTTTGCCTGGGGAGCAAACGAAAAAACACCTCCTCCGCCTGGCGAAGTGAGCATAGTTGTAGATACCTACCGGCGCAAGTTGACGGTCATGTCGGATGGTGAACCGTATAAGCAATACCCGGTGGCGCCGGGTAAATATAAAACTCCCACGCCAATAGGTAATTTCAAAGTGCTGCGCAAGGCCGTCCACTGGGGTACAGGCTTTGGCACCCGCTGGATCGGGCTGACAGTACCCTGGGGTACCTATGGGATTCACGGCACCAATAATCCCGGGGCAATTGGCAGCTATGCCAGCCACGGTTGTATCCGGATGAATAACCATAATGTCGAGGAGATTTATCCCTGGGTTAAGCCCGGCACTCCTGTAACACTAATCGGCAACCCGTTTCGCTACCAACCAAGTCAATACCGAACGATGAGGCGGGATGAGCGGGGTGGTGATGTGATGGAGATACAACTGCGCCTGCAGCGATTAGGCTACTACACCGGCCCCATTGATGGTATTTGGGGCGGAGGCATGGAAAGGGCTGTGTTGCAGTTTCGTGAAAACAAAGGGCTAGCCAAGGATAATGCAGTTGACTATGCAGTTTACCAAGCTTTAGGCTTGCAGTAACTTAACCGGTTCTGCATTCCACCAAGGTTGATTGGGCATGTAACAATATAAAAAGGCCTTTTGCATAGGCCTTTTTTTGAACCATTAATGCTGCTAATCAAATCTAGTCTTCTCACCGGACACCGGTCGCCGGCGAGGTCTGGTCGTAGTCTTTTTTTCCTGGTAGCAGAGCTTAAGCTTGGGCACTACCACTTTTACATACCAGGTGCAGAGCAACAGGCCAAGGGTAATATATAACAGAACAATGGGGAAACTGGCAAAAACAGCCATAGCCAGGCCAGTGAATACTACCGCGCAAATGCTCGGGATAATGTAACCGCCCGGTATGAGGTAGGGGCGGTCTGCCTCAGGCATTTTTTGGCGTAGCCTGATCACCGCCAACCCGGCCAAGGCATAGATAATACTCTCCATTGCTGCAGCCATATTCACCAGCATCAAGTACCGTTGTGTCACCAACACGACAATAGAAATAGCCAGGCCGATAGTAAATATGGTTAACACGGCTGTCCATGGAGTAAAAAATCGCAGGCTTATTTTGCTGAAAACCGGCGGCAGCACATGCTCTCGGGCTGAAGAATATACAAAGCGGGAGACGCTGATCAAACCAGCATTAAAAGTGGTAATGGAGGCCGCCAGGGTGATGGCTACCATCCAGGTTACCCCGGCCTCGCCCAGTATTCCGCGGGCAAAAAGCAAATGAGGTATGGGCGAGCCTGCCAGCACCTCACGGGGGGTCGTGGCCGTCATGGCTACAGTAAAAAGTGCGTAGGTAACACTTAAGATCCCGATAGCCAGCAGCATGCCCCTGGACACTATGCGGTGGTGGGTTACTTCTTCAGTCAGCGGTGTCACCCATTCGAACCCTACAAAAAGAAAAACTCCTAGTGCGACTGCATTGACCAGCCCTTCCGCACCACCTGTAGCCAGGGAGCCGGTAAGTTGAAAATCCGCTTTAAACAGGGCAATAACGGCAAAAGCCAACAGTGATAGGATCAGACTGTAAGTGAGTGCATTTTGAAATCCACCGGCGATTTTAACACCCAGCAAGTTTATCACCGTCACGATGGAAAACATGGTCAGAATCCAAACCAGTGCAGGCACTGCCGGCCAAACCTCACTTAAAACCTGGGCCAGCACGTAACTTTCCGCTCCAATCACGCCCATAATGACCACCATGTACAGCATGGATACGATAAGAGCCAGCTGCTCATTATAAGCCCGGCTGAAATAAAGACGAATCCCTGCCGCCGAAGGAGTCATACCGTTTAATTCGCCAAAACAAAGGGCTGCTGTCATACACAGCAGCCCACCGGTTAAAATAGCCAGCCAGGCGGCGTCACCCGCCAAAAAACCGGCCACCTGTACTGCCGCAACAAAAGTTGAACTAGACAGCGTCAACCCGGCACTGGTGGCCACAATGGTACGTAGGGTGAGCACTTTTTTAAGCTGCAAGTCACTCACCCCAAATCATCAGAGAAATAAAATCCAAACGCACAATATCGTCTTCAGACCCTTGAATCACTAGAGTACCATTCATATATGGTTCGGTAGGAGTAATATCGCCGTAAAATAAATCCGCAAGTGTCTCGCTGTCCGAGGTAACTACTAAATCAGGGTTTTGGTCTGACACGCCCTGAACCACTGCTAACTCTCCGTTTCGCAGGGTCATGATATGTTGGGAGTCTATATCGCTAGCTTTAATGATGATCACCCGGTTCCAGTCCCGGTTCATTAGCTCAAGCTTACTATTTTTTTTGTAGCCTTCACAAAAAGACTGTAAACTGGCTGATATTTCTTCGTGTGTTGCCATAAAAAATCCTCCACTTAATTATCCAATTCGATAATTTTCGGTTGGAAGTCCAGCTTTTTGATGATATCCAGATAATCCTCGGGAGTAATCTCGCTGCTGGGCTTACCTAATAGCGCCACCAGCACTCCCTCGATAACATTGGTACCAAAGGAGCGGCCTTCGAAGACCGGGGTAGTGGTCACCAGCCGTCCGGCACCGTTTTGCCGTAAAAATTCGACATCCGCAGCGGTGGTGGTATTAGTAATGATGGTTTGTCCGTTCAGTTTATCCGGCAGATAGCGTTTGATAAAGTGGAAGTCGCCGGCAATTATCTCAGCATCGTAGTAATACGGGGCGAATTTCTGCGCTTTTTCCTCATCCCTCGATTCCTGCTTCTCGCCGACGGGATAAAGCATATGGAAAGGCAACTGGGTCATTTCCGGCAATAGTTTAGCAGCCATTTCCTTTAGTTCTTGAAGCGTTTTAATGGGATAGGGTATACCTGCAGTGAAAATTAAATCACCGTAGGTAACATCGCACTCAGCTGCTGCAAAAGCCTCGGCCATGCCAAACCGGTCCACTGCGCTAACCATGAGCACCCGGGTGCCCTTTTTAATAATATCGATATTTTGCAGTAAAAATGCAACTGTTTCCCGCTCAAGGGTATTTTTTAGACCGCTGCCGTCCACCACCGGGGTGCTTTTCACTGCCTCAATTAATTTTAAACCATCTTTAAAGGCATATCTTCTTTCGCCTGCATAGACATATACATCTATACCGCCCAGGCCGATGGCATCCACCTGCCCGTCCAACTGCTGCAGCTTGCCTATGGCTTCCTCAAAATCGCCGTTCACACCCAGGCGGCTGATCTCAAACTGTTCGCCAAGCAGTTCAACCTGCACCTGGTGGTCGCGCTTGGAGGAACCCAGGCTAATACTGACCACTCGTTTCAAAAGCAGGACCTCCCATCATCTCTCTAGGTGCTAATTTCACCCTACCATTGTAACCAATAAATGCAAAAAAAACAAGCTATACAGCTTTATGGCATCGATGTGTGTTTTAACAAAGCCGGCTTCGGCTGGGAATTAAGAGCAGAGACTGGCTTTGGGTTAAACAGTTTTTTGTTTTTGGGAGTCTTCCAGTACATCCACTGCTTCGTCATATGCATCGATGTAATCTGATTCCAGCACATTCAGCCATTCCGGGCTCAAAAAAGGTACTTCCTGCTCACTGTATATTTGTTCTGCAGCCCTGGCTAAGTCCTTCTGCTCATCATGCATGCTTATTCTCCTCCGTTTTATAATTTAGAGTGGTTATTCTTGCCTATAGTTTGCCCCGAAATTTTTTAAAATCTCTTCTGCTTTTCCCATATTGTCTTTTCCGATTAGTATGGGGACGATATTATTGTGTGTATAAGATATTCATGTGAAAATAAAAATCGGTCGGTTTATACCGACCGCCTGAAAAACAAAATAGCGCTGTATTAATAACAGCTGCCTTAAATTACTTATAATTATTTTAATCTATATTACACAATTTACCGGCAATATGACCGATTTCTTCGGTAAAACGATTGGAACGTTCCATTGTAAATATCTTGTCCTTACCCTTCTTTCCGCTTAAATCTGGAAAATTGGGCAATACCCCGTAAAGTGATATTCCCAGTGCACCGCTTATCTCCAATGGGTCTTGTTCTGCATGGGTTGGATAGCGATTTAGCACTAACCCAAACTGATCCAGGCTGAATCCTTCGTCGATCAGCAATCGCACATGAGCTTCTGCGTTAGGCAAGGTGAAACCAAAAGGTTCGGCTACTAAAAGCACCTTATCCATCCTGAGCAAAATATTTAGTGTATAGTCACGAACCCCCGCACTGTTGTCAAACACCAGCACATCATACGGAGCTTTTAGCAAATTGTGCAGCATAACATTAACACAGTTGAGCAACAGTGGGGAACCGGCTAAATCGACCATCGTGTTGCTGGCAAGTACCGGCAGCCCGTGGAAGCTCTGCACATAGGGTTGTATATCATCCCAGATATAGTTAATGTCCCAGTACGGTAAGCTCTCCAACCTCTTGAATATATCTGCTGCCCATATACCAATGTTGGGAGAGCTGTCCAAACCCAGCTTATCAGTTAGGTTTCCCTTGACCAGATCCATATCCACTAACAATGTACTGTGGCCCTGACGATAAAAATAACCGGCCAATTCCTTAGCTACGGAGGTTTTGCCCGTTAATGGTGAATAACTATAAACTGCCACAGCTTTCATATCACCACTCCCTTATATAATAATTCACCGGGCATCTCCTTTCTCCTTTTAGCACATAAATAAAATGGAAATTAAATTGGGCTAGGAGCATCCACAAATACCGGCTTCAATAAACTTATTTCGTCATAATAGCGCAATGCTCTGAACAAAATACCATAATTATCTTTTCAGTCACATCTTTGGAATTAAAAACATAATATGGTTAAGAGTTAATTATTGAAATAAGTGCAATGGAGGTATGCGTTTTGAATAACAACGACGATAAAAAATTAGATCAGGCTAAGGATGCAGCGGCAACCGGTCTGGGACCGGTTCATAATAAGCCGGGCGCCGGCGGCCCGCCAATGTATGGGCCATTTGACCCGGTGCCGGGTGATTTGCCGCCTTATCCAAGCCATCCAGGCTTCAGCCCAGGATACCCACCAGCTCATCCAGAGCATCCCGGAGGGCCTGCTTATCCCGGTTACCCTAATCAACCAGGTTTTGCCCCACCCTGCCAGGGCATGCAACTTGCCAGGGCTTATATCTGCATCCAAAGCTGGGGGAAGGTTAATTCCCCGGCTCGGGCCTTGGAAACAGGAACTTTGTTTCCTGAACTGTACCGGCCATACCCGTACTAATTGTTTGGAGGTGAATTAATGTGGATAATCGTAATCAAGCGCAAATGTTGTTACAAATACAACAATTAGAATTCGTAACCTTGGAACTAAATTTATTTTTGGACACTCACCCCAATGACCGGCATGCGCTGGCCATGTTTAACCAAGTACACAGGGATTTAATGCAAGCTTTGCGAAACTATGAGCAAATCTACGGTCCGCTGCTCAATTTTGGTTTTTCTCCAAATGAACAGGATTGCTGGAAATGGACAGATAGCCCGTGGCCCTGGCAAATTTAAGTACCCCAATTTAATGGAAAGGATTTGTGAATATGTGGGTTTACGAAAAGAAATTGCAAGTTCCCGTCCGGGTGAGCGCACCTAACCCCAAGCTGGCCAAATACGTGATTACACAGTACGGCGGACCGGAAGGTGAACTTTCCGCCTCCCTGCGTTACCTAAATATGCGTTATAACATGCCAACCGATATGGCCAAGGGGATTTAGTCTATGTTGATATGATATAGTAACCTAATATTCTCATAATACATAGATTGTATTATGAAACAGGAACAGCTTAACGTAGAACAAGAAAATATTATCAAGGCGCTTAAGGTTATTTATAAGATAGCTAAGCGGATTGTTGAAAATACGGACAAGGCACCGCTAAAATAAATCCCGGGTTTCTGAACCAGGGACATCCACTAACTATATGGTCATTGAAGCGAAATAATATTAAATATTAAATCTTACATAAAACGTTGTACCGCTGGAAGCAGTCTCTATATCTATTTTAGCATTATGTTTTTTGGCAATGTTATAGCATACAGCAAGTCCTAAACCTGTACCATCTTCTTTTGTAGTGAAAAAAGGCGTGCCGATTTTTTCAAGCACTTCAGGGGCTATCCCTTTACCGTCATCCTGGACAGCTAATACGATTTCCACACTAGTCATAAATGTTTTTATTCTCATATTTCCACCAGGTGACATGGCCTGCAAGCCGTTACGTACAAGATTGAGAATTAACTGATTGATTTCTTCTTCGTCCAAGGGAATTTCTAAAACTTCTTCTAATTCATTATGTATGTACTTTCCGGAAACCATTGCATCCGCTTCTATTAAGGGGAGCAAGTTTTCAATTATTCTCTTAAGGCTTTGACTTTTTAATTCGATAAACTTATCTTTAGCTAGGGAAAGGTAATTAGTAATAATTGAATTTGCCCTGTCCAGTTCCTCTATCATTAAAGAAAAATATTCATTATGATTAGCACACTCCTCCTTACCTGCCAAAACCTGTAGTAAGCCCCGCACAGTGGTCATCGGGTTCCTTACTTCGTGGGCAATGCCGGCAGCCAATTTGCCCACCGTATTTAGACGATCAATATAGGCCATATCCTTTTCAAGCCGTTTGATTTCAGTAATGTCTCTAAAATAAATAGACAACCCATCAAAAAATGGATACACATTTACCTCATAGAATGAGTGTTCCGAATCTGGAATTTCAATCTCAAAATGAACATTTTGCTTACTATTAACTGCTTCATTAAATTGATCATAGAGTTTTGGAACAATATTTTTCGGTATCAAATCCCATATACTTCTTCCGATAAGTTCCTCGGGAGATTTATTAAATAATTGAGAAAATCGAACAGCTTCTTTATTAATGTAAGTCAATAACCAATTATTATCCACAGAAATAAATGCATCCGAAATGCTTTCTAAAATATTGGTAACCTTCTTATTAGATTCAATTAACTTATCAGCAATTATTTTCCGTTGGTTGATTTCCACAAGCAGTTTCTGATTTGTAACTTGTAATTCTGAGGTTCGCTCTCGCACCAAGCTCTCAAGATTTTCTCGATCTCGATAGAATTTTAAATATACTTCAATCTTTAATTTTAATGTATCCGGGTGAAATGGTTTGATAATATAGTCCGTAGCGCCAATTCGGTATCCTTTAATCACAAATTCATTGGCCTGACTGATTGCTGTAATAAATATTATGGGTATATTTTTAGACTTATTTCTTTTTCTGATTAACTTGGCTGTTTCAAAACCATCTAATCCCGGCATTTGAACATCCAATAGAATTAGAGAAAAATCCTCTGCAAGGATTAACATTAAAGCCTCTTCCCCGGAACTTGCCCTAACTAAATTATATTGGGGGGACATTAATACAGCTTCTAAGGCCACCAAATTTTCCGGTCTGTCATCAACCATTAATATATTTATTTTTTTGTCACTCATCTGGATCCTCCGGTTATAAATATATTTATTTAAGTTTGCGGTAGATTTTTTCTTTTATATCAACATTATCATAGCAGTGAGCTACGTCTGAGAAGTCAAGTGTCTCCTTATTGCCTAAACCAAGAAATCCCTGAACGCATAAGCTGTCATAAAATAATTTATGTACTTTTTCTTGCAGTACTCTGTTAAAGTAAATTAAAACGTTTCTGCAAATTATTATATCGAATTCATTAAAGGATTCGTCACTAGCTAAATTATGCTGTGCATAAATAACTTTTCTTCCTAGACACGGTGTAAAGATGGCTTTATCATCTACCACTTTATAATAATCGGAAAATGACCTGGCTCCACCGGAATTTATATAATTCTGGGTATATAACTTCATTCTAGATAAGGGGAATACCCCTTGCTTGGCCTTATTTATTATTTTGTCGCTCATGTCGGTGGCATAGATCATTGTTTTGTCATGCAAGCCTTCTTCATATAAAAGAATAGCCATGGAAAACACTTCTTCTCCACTTGCGCACCCTGCACTCCATATACGGATAATAGGTTTGTCTTTTAATACTGGCAGTATTCTTGTTCTTAAAGTTAAGAAAAAATCCGGATCACGAAACATTTCGGTAACATGAATACAGAAATCGGCAAATAACCTTTCCATTACCTGATAGTCATGCAGTACTTTTTCTAGTAAGGCTGATATATTGCTTAAATTTTCAATTCTTATTCTGTGGCGTATTCTTCTGCGCATGGAGGAGTAAATATAGTTCCTAAAGTCATAGCCGTAAAGCTGGTAAATACCTTCAAGCAAAAGAGATATTTCGATTTTTTCCAGCTGCTCATCATTAAAAACTGGTTCCTCTGCTTCTTTACTTATATCCAAGTTGCTGCACCACCTATCTATATAACCAAACCTTTATTAAGGACAGAAGTTGCTTTAAGTTTACCGGTTTACTGATATAGTCAGATGCTCCAGCATTAATGCATTTTTCCCGATCGTACTTCATTGCCTTGGCCGTCAGGGCTATGATGGGCAAGGTTTGATATTGAGGCATTTGACGGATATGTCTCATTGCCTCATAGCCGTCCATTTCGGGTAGCATTATATCCATTAGCACTAGATCAATATCTGGGTTTTCCAGCAAGGTATTAATGCCATCTTTACCATTGACAGCAAATAATACATCCATCTTATGATTTTCCAGTAGAGCAGTTAGGGCAAAAACATTTCGCGGGTCATCATCCACTATTAATATTTTCCGCCCTTCCAGCGGCCCCTGGGGCTGCTCTGGTTCAGGATGATTTACATCATCACTAAATTCTTCTTCCGAGCCTGCTGCTACCTCGCTTACTATTACGTCTTTAGTGGTATCATAAGCTACATTCAGCGGTATGAATAAGGTAAAAGTGCTGCCTTTACCTTCCTGGCTTTCTAGTCTGATAAAACCTCCCAGCAGCTCTGCTATTTTTTTGGAAATGGATAACCCCAAACCCGTTCCACCATACTTGCGGTTAGTGGTTCCGTCTGCCTGCAGAAATTCTTCAAATATTATGTTATATTTTTCTTCGGGAATACCAATACCTGTATCGATAACCGAGATGGCCAGCATCGGAGTTGCTGAAGTTTGCATTGGCGCAACTTTGATTTGCAGCAGAACACTGCCTTTCTCCGTGAATTTAAAGGCGTTCGATAATAAGTTTTTTAGTATTTGACGTAGTCTTTGTTCGTCAGTGTAGATAACCTCCGGCAGGTCATCGGCAAGCTGTACGGAAAAGGCTATTTTTTTCGTTTGGGCTAACGGAAGAAAGTTGCGTTTAGCAAAGTCTTCTATAGCTTTTAGATGCACCTCAGCCGGGTGAACTTCCATTTTACCTGACTCTATCTTAGATAAATCTAAAATGTCATTAATTAAATTTAAGAGATCCTTGCCGGAGGACATAATTGTCTCCGCATACTCAACCTGTTTAGCGCTAAGGTTACCGGCACTATTCTCAGCCAGTATTTGAGCCAGCACCAATAGACTGTTCAGTGGTGTGCGCAGTTCATGCGACATGTTGGAAAGAAAATCTGTTTTATACTGGGAGCTTAATGCCAATTGACGTGCTTGTTCTTCCAGAGAAAGTTTAACTTTTCCAGCTCAACTGTTTTTTGTTTAGAGTCTTTATGCTGTTCTTCAAGCTTTTCGTTAAAAGTTTATAATTCTTCCTGTTGAAGCTGTAGTTCTTCGGATTGGGTTTGCAGTTTTTCCGTGAATATCTGGGATTCCTTGAGTAGTTTTTCTACCTGCATATGATTGGCAATACGGTTGATGGTGATGCCCATTATGTTTAACACGCGGTGCAGGAATTCCTTGTGATTAGTGCTGAATTCGTCCAACGAGGCCACTTCTACTACGCCTAAGACTTGGTCGTTAAATTTAACGGGGAGAATAAGTATATTTTTAGGTGATGCTGTGCCCAGTCCTGAAGTTATCTTAATATAATTATCGGGGACTTGTTCAAGTTGTATTTCTCTGTTTTCTAACGCGCACTGTCCGACGAGTCCTTCTCCCAATTTAAAATCACGACTGTCAATCTGACTGCCGTCAAAGGCATAGGCTGCTAGTTTTTTTAGATATTTCTTTTCTTCTTCTCCTTCTATCATGTAAATAACTCCATATTTTCCGCCAACAATTGGTGTTATTTTAGTAATTAACTCATAACAAAAGATTTCTATATTTTTTACACCTTGAAACATTGTTGAAACTTCGCCAACACTTGATTTTAACCAGCTTTGTTCCTGGATTGCTTTGTTGTACTTTTTAGCCTGTTTAATCTGCTCTTCTAGAACACCGGTCATTTCGTTAAATGCCTTGGCAATCTGGCCAATTTCATCGTTGGCAGTTATATTTATACGGGGTAAATTGTCTGTTGCATCAAAGGATGTGATGCTGTTTATTACACCGGTTACTTTATTTATATCACCGGCAATTTTACGCATTGATATGAACATTACTCCTAAACCGATCAGCACTCCAAATATGATCAGGGTTACGAATACCCGGATAGACTGCCTGTATGAATTTTCTGTCTGCTCAAGCGTATCATGCATAACTTGTTCTTCAATTTCTACAATTTGATTTATTACTTGATATATTTCATCCCTATTTTTTTGAACATTGACTAATAACTCAATTGCTTCATCTTTTCTACCCTCTTTAACCAGGGTCTCAACTTCAATTTGAACATCATTAAAACTGTCATATAATAAATTTAACTTGGACACTAATTTACTAGTCTCATTTGATTTTACCAATTCATCCATATCATTTAAGGCTAAAAATGTTTTTTCCCTTGAATCTTCTACATTTTGAATATCTTTTTCAATACTTACTATATCCATATCAAGCAAGATAAGATCCCTGAGATACCTGCTGGTACTACTAATCTCGTAGCGCACAATATTTGCTAAACGGACCTCTTCATAGTTATCCCGCACTACTTCGTCCATTTTATTTTTAAATTGGCTAACCATATTTAGGGAAGCTGCAGTAATAATTATTGCTGTAATTAAAAACAAACCAAAATCAATGTATAACTTATTTCTCAATTTCAAAGTGCCCGAACCTCCCCATCCCATTTTATATATACTGAAATTTTGATAGGTTTACAAACTATAGTAGTAACCATAATTTTCATCCTCTCATTGATGGATAATGATTTATTTAAACAGCAGATTCTTTTTTACCTTCGGGAATAATGTATTATAATGTCGCAAACAAAAAATATCACATATGTACGGTTTTTTTTTGGTATTTGTTAATATTATAGTATTAAGATATGCATATCATTGTTTTTAGAGGTGGCTTAATGTCCAATCATAACTTAGTAGCTGCTTATGCGCGAGTATCAACTGAAGAACAGGCAGAACAGGGCCTTTCCATCCCTGCCCAAAAATCACGTCTTCTCGCCTACTGTCAATCACAAGGCTGGGAAATATTCGATTTTTATGTTGACGATGGATACTCGGGAAAAAACCTTGAACGCCCTGCCATAAAACGACTTATTGAGGACGCTAAAAATAAAGTAATCGATATTGCCTTGGTCTTAAAGCTGGATCGTATTTCCCGCCGGCAAAAAGATGTGCTTTTTCTCCTGGAGGATGTATTTGAGACCAATGGTGTAGGGTTTAAATCTGTCACTGAATCATTTGATACAACTACCAGTTTCGGAAAGGCTGCCATCGGTATGATGGCTGTTTTTGCACAGCTGGAACGGGAAACCATTTTAGAACGCACACGTATGGGCAAACTTGAGGCGGCACGGAAAGGCCGGTGGCACGGGGGCACTATATATGGTTATAGTTATGAACCAGGAACCTATATCCTCAAAATACGGGAGTCTGAAGCTAAGGTAGTTAGAGGAATATATGATATGTACCTTGACCGCAGCTATGGCATAACCTCTATAGCTAACGACTTAAACGATAGAGGCGTCCCTGGACCGGACAACGGTCACTGGATTAAGCAAACTGTAAGCTATATCCTTAACAATCCCACTTACGCCGGATACTCAAAACATAAAGGCAACCTTTACGAAGGCATACACGAGGCCATCATCACAAAAGGACAATGGGAAAAGGCGCAAGTACTTCTTAAACAGCGCAGGGGAAAACACAACCATCGTCACCCTTCGCAAAAAGCATTGCTTGCCGGTATTATTTATTGTACTGAATGCGGAGCCCGGATGCGTAGTAAAATTGTTTGGCAGAATTATCCTCGTGAACCCAGAAACATTATGCACTATTACGTTTGTTATTCTCAGGATGGCTCTGCCAAGCATATGGTCCGAGATAAAAACTGTAGTTGTGGTTACAAGCAAATGGAGGATATTGATAATAAAGTGATTGAAAGATTATATAAGTTGAGCTTCAATGAAAAATTGCTTGAAGGCATCATAAAAGAAGAACTATCAAAAGAAACCATTGACCAAAAGAATGCCATGCGCGGGCTGAATCAATCTCAAAAGGAATTGCAGCAAGTCAACAAATCATTAGATCGGTGGTATGAAGTATTTGAAAAAGGTGCTTTAGAGCCGGATGAGTTGACTGAACGGGTAAAGAATCTGCGGGCTAAACGTGAGCATCTGGAAAACTCCATCCGTGAGTGGGAAGAAGAAGTGAAGAAGGAAAAACAGCGGACTGCCAACGTAAAAGAGATACTTGAAACAATGAAAAATTTTAGACTAATTTGGAATTCCGCTGCCCCGATTGAAAAACGAGATATTTTAATCAACCTTATCCAGGAGGTTCGCGTGAATAAGGCAAGTGAGGTAGCAGTTAAGTTTAATTTGTGGTAGCAAATATTATTAACAATAATTTATCATATCAACATAGTCAATTACGCCAAGGGGGTGCTTACCGATATTGGCACCGAGGAGCTTGCGCATATGGAAATAGTGGCCTCACTGGTATATAAACTCATCGAAGGTGCCTCAATCGAAGCCATCAAAGCCGCCGACTTAGGAGCCCATTATGCAGACCACGATCGTGCCCTATACTGGGAAAATGCTGCCGGGGTACCCTGGGTAGCCGCTTACGTTTCAGCTACCGGGGATCCGGTCGCCGACCTGCACGAAAACCTAGCGGCAGAGCAAAAAGCCCGGGCAGTCTATGAAAACCTTATTCAATTATCAGATGACCCTCTGGTAACCGATGTGCTGCGCTTTTTAAGGGAGCGAGAAGTCGTGCACTACCAGCGCTTCGGCGAGACGCTAATGCACGTACAGGATTATATGGAGCAAAAGAAAATTTTTTAATCGAATTCACTAGGACAATAAGAATTAATATAAAAAATTCAAATGTTTGCGATGTTATCCCATCTCACCGGAAATTTCGAGGTGGGATGTATTTTTTTATAATTTCAATTAAATATACTAATTTACAGGGAAAAAGCATGGTATACCGGGCTGAAATACTGTATACACCAATCCCTTTATGTAATTTGCAGTAATATAAGCATAAGAGTTACAGCAGAGAAAAGCAACATCACCACATAGTCGGTCAAATTGAAATTCAGCCGCCTGAGATAAGTGCGCCGGGGATAAGCCCTGAATCCCCGGGCTTCCATGGACACCGCCAGTTGTTGCGCTTTCTGCATCATCCCATAGATTAATGGGAAAAACAATTGGCGGTATATAGTCATTTTTTGCCCCCAAGGGACCTTCTTAAGCTCAATACCACGCAATTGAATGGCGGTAATCACATTAATCGCTTCTTCCCGAAAAATTGGTAAAAAACGAAGGGCTATAAAAACCATAAAAGCTACTTCGTAAGGCACCTTCCACTGCACAAGACCCAGAATAAAATCACGGGAACTAAATGTGGTCAACAGCATAGCGGCTGCAATAACCACTATAATACGCAAAACCACACTGCTCCCTACCAACAGGCCATTGTCGGTTACCAAGGGTACCGGGCCAACTGTCAGCAGCACATTGCCACCCGGTGAAAAAATGCATTGTATTACAAAAAGTATTAACATAAGAGAAAGAAACGGTTTCAGGTATCCAAATACAGCACTTGGATCGAAACGAAAAATCAGCAATAGCACTATGGTTGCCGCGAGAACCAAGAGCAACCGGCCAGGAGTGTTATAAATTAAAGCTAAACAGGAAAGGCATATAACCATCACCATCTTGGTCCTGGGGTCAAGCTTCATAGCCGTCATTTCCTTTGCGCTCATTACAAACTTGAATCCTGCCGTCGGCCATAAAAACAACCCGCTCTGCCAACCTGTTAACAAATGGGGCATCATGGCTGACCAAGATCATGCCTCTACCCAACCTAGCAATTTTTTTTAAATAGTTTTCTAAAAGCTTTTTTCGATAAGCATCAAGTCCAATGGTGGGCTCATCAAGAATTAGAAATTCTGGTTCATTGGCCAGCATGGCGGCTATTGCCAGGCGTTCTTTTTCCCCCTGGCTTAAATGCAAAGGAAAGTCATTCCGGTAGTCGGTTAATTCAAAATAATCAAGGTAGAACTTAATTCTTTTCTGCACCGTTTCCGGATCACAACCCCGGTTGGTTAAACCGAAACCGATTTCCTCGGCCACGGTGCTGCAAAAAAGCAGCAGGTCCGGTTTTTGGAATACATAACCAATCCTGCTTCCAATTTCCGCCAGAGAATAATCCGTTAAAGGGCGCCCCGCCAGATAGATTTCTCCTTCAGTTGCCTTCAATATCCCGATCATCAGCTTGGTCAGAGTAGTTTTGCCACAGCCGTTAGGGCCGGTGATAGCCGTTATTTCTTCTTTCTCAAAATTTAAGTTTATCCCTGTCAGGGCAGGTTTCATTTTCCGGGGGTAAGAGAAGGTTACCTGCCTCAGTTCTAAATATGCCACCGGTTTTCCTCCCTCCAGCACCATAGCCGGTCAGAATGCAACAGCCTCCAGCCTGTGTCATCTCTTTAATAAATTCACTTGCATTAACTGCACTCATCCTCAGGTGTCTCCAAGTTCCGTTTGGGGAATTTCCTAAGCTGCTGCGCAATTTTAAAAGCAATGAGTCCGCCTAATCCGCCGGAAAGAGCGGCAGTACTTATACTTAATACTAAAGGAATTGCAGGTAGACGGTAGTAAACATAATTTACTATAGCAGTGCCGGCAATGTTACATAACACACCTGCCAGAAAAGCACAGGGCAAGCAGCAAACCCGGTGGCCAATAAGGAATAGTCCCAGGTCCGCAAGAATGCCCGGTGCAGTATAGCTCAGCAAGCTCAACACACCTTGCGAGCCGACCATGCCGGTAGCCGTCACCATGATGGCCTGAATAAAGCCAATTAAGGTCATCGTACCTCTTTTACCGGTAATTCCAAATCCCAAGACCAGCCACATCATATAGAAACCGCCCGCTAGAGCTCCCCCGGGAAATAAGAACGCTCCGGAAATAATATGAGCCAGGGGGGCTATTATTGGTTTGATAGCTATTCCCAGAGCGGACATCATAGCAATAATGATTAAATCATAAATAGTAAATCTATCCAAAAATTTTTGCCAAAACCCCACACATTTTCACCCCGTTTACTCTTTGGTCAGCATGAAAAACTGCCCCGTATTGGGATCTTTATAAACCGTACCCATCTTTTCATAAAGCTGGCCCTGCCCCTGGGTTTCGATCAAATCATTGCGAATATCTGTATTTTGGGTCACTTCCTGACCCTGCTCCAGATTAACCCGTTCACTCGTTAAGCCCAGGTCAACGTTCCAGTTAATGACCAAAGAAAGCATTAGACCACAAGCAAACACCAGCATGGCATCTACAATATTGATCACACCCTCTAATGGATTAACATCTTCATGCATCCTGAGTCTTCTGTTCCTCAATCCCCCGTTCACAAGCAATCACCTCCAACAAGCTTTCCAACAAAGCTTCAAGAGAACTCAGGTAATCATCATACCACCTTTTCCGCAGTTTGGAGATGGCAAAGGCTACACCGCCCGACGCCAGGCCGGCAACAGTAGCATCAAAGGCAGTAAGTAGAGAATCAGCCAGTGTTTTGGTATCACCCTGACCAAGAGCAATTAAGCCCGGTCCCAGTGGAATCAGTGTAGCCATTAATCCGAGCATGGGACCCAGACGAGTCACCAGGTCAGTTCTGTTGGTTATTTTGATATAATGCAGTTCCTCACCGGCAAGCAGCCGGCGCGCCAAGGCCTGCAAGGAGGAGGCGGGCAAATTATTGTGTTTGATCAGTTCAACAAGAACCGCTTTTTGGCGCCGAAACAGGCAGCTCTGATTAATTTCATCCATGATTTCCCCGGCATCTTCTCTTTGAAAGGATTCAAGCAACTCCGGCACATTAATTTTTACCCTGCTTCGTCTTATTAAGGCTTCCGCCACTAGACCGCCCAGTTCGATCACTACCAGAGCCAGAAAAAGAAGCAAGATAGCAATAGTAGGTATTAATAAACCGGATGAAATAGTATGCATCGTATCTTTTAGCGGCATCAATATATCAATTGTCAATTAGCTACCTCCCTTGCATATTCCATGTAGATTTTTCCTGATCCAAAAAGAAATAAGACCACAAATAATACAGCCGCATAAGTATCCAACGTGTTTTGCTTCTCTATCTGTTGCAAAGGCACGGCATCGGGCGACATCTCAAACACACGCCAGGGTTGATTTCCAGCCTGCTCAGGGGGGTTACCCTTGGCTTCTGAAATTGCGTCACTGGTATCCTTATTTGCCAGATGCTGCCGGTTATCTTCAGCCGCCGGCGGCCCGCCAGGGTTTTCCGTTCCATCATTTTCATGAGAACCGACTCCGGCGGAAGCAGTAATCTCCTGACCTTGACCATTCACAACGCAGGTGGCCGTTAAACCGCCTACAACAGTACTCACTGTAATGGTAGCCGTGCCCGGGCCGACAATTGTTACCTGGCCGGTTTTATCCACCGTAGCAACATCAGGATCGCTGGAACTCCAGATTACACTTTTGTCCGTAGCATCGTACGGGGCTACTGTGGCTGTCAACCGTACCGTACTGCCAACTTTCTGATTGATATTACTCTGGTCCAGTGTGATCTCCGCAGGCGGCATGCCCCCCAGCATTACTTCTATAGCATGTACCCACTTGACAGACTGGGTCGCAGTTTTTGTATCGGGATCAGCCTGACCAAATAATAACCTGAACCTGGTCGAGGTATCATAAACACTAAAATCAGGTTCGGTTACATACCGCTGCCAATTGTCCTTGTACGCTATAATCGGATCAACCCGATACGCTCCATACACTGCCTCAGCTGTAGACGTACCTTTTTCATAATCCCAACCTGCAGCCAGGTTGGGGTAATAAAACCGCGGTGTATCCAGAAGGTATGTTTTGTCCAAACACTGATACCATCCACTCTTAATATCGCTGGAATAAAAATATAATTTTTGTACAGAATTGACATCGATACCGGCGTCCTCCAATAAATCGGTTAGTTTAACCCCGGTAGCCGCATCCACACACACTGCATTCATGCTATCAATGAAATTGTAAGCCTGTTTTACCTGCGGCAATTTATCAAAGTCACTGAGGGTGTAGACCTTTTTCGTGTAGTAGGGCCCACCGAAATAGCCAACCTTGATCGTTAACGTGTCAGCCGGTACTCCTTGTACACCTGTGCCGCAGCCAGTGGTACTTGCTATTCCCAGCCCGGCAAAACCCAGTAGGCCAAGCAACACAATCAGCACCAGCATAAGGACGCCTGCTATCCATTGTCCGGGTTTAAAATAATTTAAACCTCTCAAATTCATTGCTCCACACTCCACTTTGCCAAAATACTACTGTAATCTTTCATACAAACGTAAAATCATAGATGCCGCCTCAGCCCTGGTAGTGTTTGATTTGGGAGCAAAAGTGTTATTACTCATTCCATTAATTATTCCGCAGCTTACTGCAAGTGCTATATCTTGTCTTGCCCACAATGATATGTCACCTT
The DNA here is from genome assembly GCA_016841905.1 of Desulfoscipio geothermicus. Taxonomy (GTDB): domain Bacteria; phylum Bacillota; class Desulfotomaculia; order Desulfotomaculales; family Desulfallaceae; genus Sporotomaculum; species Sporotomaculum geothermicum_C. The sequence goes on from JAENYF010000008.1 coordinate 21,264, forward strand.
TATCTATGAATTTGTCAATTGATTCACCAGTTATGGCATGGGACAAATCTTTAGTGGATGCCTTTTTTAGGGCCCGGGTAATGATTACAGCTATTTGTTCTCTGGTTATGTTTTCATCCGGAGCAAAAGTAACATCATTAATACCCATAACTAAACCTGAATTAACTGCCGCCGCAACATAGTCATGATACCACACGCCTGCAGGCACATCTTTAAAGGGCAGGACTATACCCTGATTATTAATTTCAATATTCAATGCCTTAACCAGCCATTGAGTGAACTGAGCTCGGGTTATTTTCTCAGCAGGCTTAAATTTCGGTGCGGTTTTATCTATAAAACCTTTATTTACCATAGTGTTGATAACATTTTTAGCCCAGTGGTTTTCCAGGTCAATAAAATGAATCACATTGTCTTCTATATTCTCATTACCGGGGGCAGACGTTTCTGTATGATATTGAAAAGTTTTTACCTCGCTGTCCAATTTGCCAAAACCAATTATTCTTGCTTTAATTGTTGTATTACCATTAACTGGTATCGGCTTATTCATCTCTTCCGGTCTAAAGCTGGGGTAGCTGATATTGAATATATGACTTCCATAAGTAGGTTCATTTCCGTCAAGGGTATAGTAAATCATGACATTATCTGAGATATCTTCCGATTTATTAAGTGTTACTTTGGTACCCGGGTCAACCAAACCGGGTGAGGGATCGGCAGATGGCGCTTCCCATTGCTGCAGTGGCCCTGTAGTTACTTCAATAACTCCGCTTTTTAACATTTCCTGAATCATGACACAGTCACCACCGGTCGGTTCATTCGGTGCACACTGGCCGAAGCATAATCTTCCATTTGAATCATTCAAAGCAATTATCGTTTCCACCGCTACTTTTCCTTTTTCGCTGCGCAGGGGTGGCCATTCTACACAATCGCCCGGATTTTCACCATCAGGAAAATAATACCTGGGCTCGTCGAGCAACTGTGCTCTGGTAAAATCCATATGCACAAACTTGCCACCTGAAGGCCTGAATATTAGCAAGGCGGCATCATCTTTTAAGCCCGCAACATCTAAAATGCTTTTAAGCGTCGGCCCGGTAAGATCCTTAAAAACTTTTAGGGACGGCCAGTGATTGTATCCTGAATAAGAATAAGTTTTTTGCGGCAGAGCTTCTAAATCGGCCATAGTGAACTGCACCTCTTTCTTCACTCCGTCGCCTTTTACTGTTAACACCACCGTTTCTGCCGCGCTAGACACTTGCGGTGCAGCCATAATTAGTAATCCAGCTATAATACATAGCCCCACCAAGCCGGTAATAAATTTTTTAAGCATTAATCTTCACCTCATTAGCGTATTCACAAAGACCGGCAACATATGCCCCAACAACAAGAACAGCTATTTACTGTAATTCCAGGCTCACCAACCAATTGGTAATGTGCTGCCCGGTTTTGTCGCTGCCCATAATCAGTTGTAAGCTTCCCTCTCCACCTGCTTTTGTTTTTAATGGCTTGCCGTAATCAGCATAAGCAATAAACACATTATCCGGCTTTAGAACTTCAGACATTTCCAGCACCTGGCTATAATAATCTACACCCCTGGTAATGACTTTGTTATATTTTTGGGTCAGGCCGGGATCAATGCTGTTCAAAATACTCAAAAGCGATGTACCGGTAAATTCGTGCTCACTGCTTTCAGCACTGTTGTTACCGGGATTATTACCACAACTGCCATCACAATTGGATTGAACGACCATTTTCTTTTCTATGACCGGCAGTTTTTGAAGGTCGGCTATGGTAAAACTACCCAATGTTGTATCACCGGCTGTAATTACCAGCGTTCCTTCTTGCGGCCCGCGGTTATAATAATTTAGGAACAAGAAAACAACAACCACCAGTCCCAACAGCACAACTCCTAAAACAAACCATATGGGGGTCTTAATGCCTTTACTCCCATCAACTTTGGTTTCATCCATTTTATTGCCTCCAGGATTATCTACTATCAGCCTGTAAATTCCATCCTTGAAAATCTAAGATCTACCGGCTGAAAAGGTTAAATATAATTAAGCTAAGGTTCGGGAGGAGATAACTCCTTCCGAACCCAAAACCTATTTAATTTATTAATTATTAGAGGTAATATCAAAACTAAATTTCTGATAAGGCTCATCAATAGGTACATTAGCCTCGTCAAAAACATAGACGTCAACATAAATTTTACTGCCGACCGAAATGCTATCAGGCAAGGTAAAATCAGCGTAGACATCAGCTCCAGCCTTGGGAATATCAAGCTTTAGACTGGATATTCCCAAGGATTCGCCGCCACAGTCCGCCGCAGCGTCGTTTCCACTGCGCAGCTGGAACACAGTCACAGCTTTTTGCTGCGTGCTGGTATTATTATTAAGGTGGGCCTGCAGGCGGCAATATCCCTGCGCAGAAACGGAAGTTATCTCTTGATACGAGCTGTTTAGAAGCTTGGCACTGCTTACTGTTACTTGTGCGGTCATACTGCTGCCTTTATTGATCTTATACTCATCCACAACATTGCCTTCCGCATCCCTGGTAGTCATCGTTAAAACATCGCCGTCAATGTTTAATAATGTATAACAATTCATATTAGTTAATACTTTGGCGATGTAATCGTACTGTTCAGGATTAATGTAAAACTTGTTACCCGCATTGCCCATTAAGTAAGTAATCCCATCCGTTGGGTTTTCCTGGATTTGGCCTTCATACATAGGATAGGTGCGCATATACATATGCTGGTGCCCAACAAGTGCCATATCCACTCCGTTACTTTCCAGTACCGGCACCCAGCATTGCCTTAAAATCTCAGCCTGTGCATCGTCTCTACCGCTATAGGCCGTATAAGGAGGTACATGGAACATAACAAATTTCCACTTTTTGCTGCTGTTTTGCAGATCACTTTCCAGCCATCTAATACCGGCCTGGTAAGCATCGCCTTCACTGCCCATCAAGCTGCTGTCCAACACAACAAAATGGGCATTGCCATAATCAAAAGAATAGTGTCGTTCTTCATATCCTGCCGGTCCGTTTTGGGGTAAAGCAAAATATTTAAAAAACAGGTCCGAATCGCTACTTTCATGATTACCTGCGACAGGCATTAATGGAATCTGCTCAAAAATACCGGCTGTCGCACTAAATAACTCCGACCAATGTTCCTGGTTGCTTGCATCATCAACTATATCACCAGCTTGCAATGCAAATTTTATATCTGGATAAATTGCGCGGGCTTGCGCCAAAAGCTGTTGCCAGACACCGGCGCTGGCATCGTTATAGCCGGCATGCACGTCACCCATAAACATAAAAGTAAAATTATTCGTTTCAGTCGCTGTGGTAAAAGTAGCCGGTTCACTCCAGCGGCCGTTCGTACCAACGCGGTAGACATAGGTAGTACCCGGCTGTAAATTATTCAGCTCCACCTCAAAGTGGTTATAACCTGCATATAACTCGGTGCAAACAGCGTCTTTCTCCAACGCGCCGCTAAAGTCGGCTGAATAGGCATCTTCCTGCATATATTGAATTTTTCCGCCAGCCATGCCATATCCTCCCCAGGACACAGTCTGTGTCGTCTGGGGGTTAGCAGTCCAGGTCAGGACAAGCTGGTCAGGCTGGACATAAACTTGTGAGGCAACGGTTGGGGATGTTTGCAGTGCTTCATCACAACTTGCACCAGCACCGTATACCTGCGAGGCAACAGTTGGGACAACCTGCGAACCGGGGTTCGGCTGGACAGGAGTTTGACCAGCTAACCCCTGTCCAGTTAAAACTAAGCCGGCTACAAGCATAAAAACCAATAACACGCCCAGCTTTTTCAGCCGGACATTTTTCTTAGCCATAGTCTTCTCCTTTCTCACTTCTCACTACTCCGAAAGGGCAAACCGATTAGTTTTTGTATTTTACGGTGCTACTTTAAAACTAGTGTTATGGTGGGAATTAGCCAGCGGTTGCTGGTCATTCCATCCGTCCCAGACAAAAACATCAACATACACTGTTCCGCTCAAGCCATCTGGCAAAACATAATCTGTCGTGACAGCTGAGCCCGTTACGGGAATACCGGATGATACTGCTACACAGTTCAGTACCTTACCACCGCTATCGGCCGTCGCTGCATTGCCGTTCCTTACTTGAACAATTACTAATCCATCAGTTATCGCCTGACCGTTATTGTCTATTTGGGCCTGAATACGATATCCGCATTGCTTAGCTACGGTTTGTATCTCTTGATTGTTTAAGGGATTAATTATCCTGACACTGCTAATGCTAAATTCGTTAATAGGCTCTGCCGAAGCTGTTGCTGCAGCAGTGATATTTGCCATCACTAACACCATGGCAAGCGTAAACATGAGCATCCTTCTTGCCATATTATTAATCAAGTGCACCCCCTCCTTTTCATCATTGCATATACAATATTTGCTAATGGGGGTTGATTGCTGCATTAACAATGTTAACTACGTCCATCACGTTAACATCGCCGTCACTGTTTGCATCAGCGGCATAAAATTCGTCGGGGTTGGGCTGTATCTTGCCCAGAACAATGTTCACTGTTTTTACTACATCCAGGACGTTCACAACACCATCATTATTAACATCTCCTTTGAGCACCAAATCAAATGCCCGCTTCACGGTAGCGGTATAAATCTTGACAGTACCGTCTTCCGCGGTTACCTCCACGGTGACCGGGTTATCGCCCACGGCAAGGCTGTCCACCGTCCGTGCAGTGCCGCTTGTTGCCGCCGTTCCGTTAATTTTCAGTGTTGCTTTGCTGTCTGCAGTGATGGCCGTGATATTCACGCCGGTCACATCATTGGGCACATCCGCCGCGTAGGTTGTAACCGCCGGGTCAAAAGCCGGGGTCAGATCATAACCCGCTAATGCCAAACCGCTCAAATCAGCATTACTGCTTAGCATGGTGAAAAGATTAAGCCCGGCAGGAATGCTGCTGTTGTAATTAACATCATCCCTGGACCAACCCGTGAGGCTTCCGTCCGTTTGTAAAGCACAAACAGTTTCGTTTGTAGGCGCGCCGGATATGGCTTTAATACCGGATAATTCGTTAAATGAAGTTATTTCACCCGTCATACATACACCTTGAACAGTACCGTCAGCAAATACAGCAGCAGATACCTTAATTCCACCCGTAATAGCCCGTACGTTTGATAACGAGTCAACAAAAGCCTGATTGCTTGTTACATGAGAAGAATAACCGCCTATCGCTACCGTGCCGTCTTTCTTCAAAGCCAGCCAGTGTATTCCTCCCGCTGCTATCGCTACCACATTTCCATCCAACCCTGCCGGCTCATTGGTGTCTCTTCCCCAAACAGTAATGTTTCCTGCATCATTAAGGGCCACGGCATAGTTATTATTGATAGCCATTGCCACCACATTGCCTAGACCTTCAGGTACGATATCAACATTTCTAGTATTACTACCCCAAACAACAACCTCGCCGGCCTCTGTGACTACTGCAGACATATTGCCGCCTGCTGCTATTGATTTTATTGTTAAGCTCTGCACATCAGTGGGGATGGTATATGGGGACGGATTAAAATTTTGATCCAAAACGCTGCCCCAACCAACTATTGTGCCATCCTCTTTTAACGCCAGCGTAAAACCAGCTCCTGCCGCCAAGGCCTTGACTCCGCTCAGTCCCGCCGGCACATTCAGCTGTCCGTAGGTGTTATCACCCCATACTTCCACTGTCCCATTTGCCTTAACGACGGCTGTATGCGGTAATTCATTAGCCACACCAACCGCCATTTTAGACGCATATTGCGCATAGTCGCTGGCGGCGTAAGCTTCCGGGGTTTGCGGTAGGGGATTGACTTCCTCTGCCAAACCGATAGGTATACAGGTAAACATCAACGACAAACAAATTAATACCGACAAGATCCTTTTAATCCGTTTTACTCTTTGCATTTGTCAACACTCCTTTTTGCGTTTCAGGTTCTTTACACTTATCATTTATTGTTCTGTTACGGTAAAACTCAAATTCTGGCTTGGGTTGGCCCGGGGCACCATGGTATCCCAACCGTCCCAAACAAATACATCCACGTAAGCTTGCCCGCTTAAGCTATCCGGCATGGTAAAATCTATGCTGACCGCTTTACCGTCAACCGGAATTTCACCTGCAAGCCCGACACATTCCAGCACCTGACCGCCGCCGGCAGCAGTGGCGCCGTCACCGATGCGCACCTGCATGATCACCAGTCCATCTTGTGGAGCGCAGTAATTGTTGGCTATATTGGCGTTAATGCGGTAGCCGCCTTGGCCGGCCACGGAAGTGATGCTCTGGCCCGACGAGTCGAGCAGTTCTACCTTGTCCACGGCAAAATAGTGCCCGGACAATACATTAAGCCTTTCCAGCATCTGATTGACCGGTTCCACATATTCTGTATTCTCGCTAAAATATTTGAGAGTGCCGTCCCGGTAGATTATCGTGTTATCCGATATGGTCAATACGTTGGTCTCAGCGGCCAGCTCCTCGGCGTATCTAGTATAATCACCCCAAGTCACGACTGTACCGTCCGCCTTGACGGCCAAACCGCCGGCACATACGGCGGCCACATCATGTAAGCCAACCGGTACATTCCTATTGCCACAGGAATTATTACCCCAGACTACCACCGTGCCGTTCCCTCTTAAGGCTATGCAACCTGCACCGTTAACACAGATATCTACCACGTTATTTAAGCCCGGCGGTACGTCCCGCTGGCCGCAATCATTATTCCCCCAGGCCACCACCGTACCGTCATTTCTTAAGACAACGGAACAATCACCACCTGTAAAAATACGGGCCACGTCAGTCAAACCGGCCGGTACGTCGCACTGGCCGTAATCGTTATTGCCCCAGGCCGCCACCGTGCCGTCCTCCTTTAGAGCCAGGCAGTGGGAAGATCCCGCCGCTATGGCTTTAACCCCGATAAGATTTTCCGGCACGTCACACTCGCCGTTATAGTTACCACCCCAGGCCACCACCGTGCCGTCTTCTTTTAAAGCCAGACAGTATTGGCTATAAGCATCGATAGCCTTAACATTGCTTAAGCCTTCCGGCAGATCGCAGGCGCCATCCCGGTTATCGCCCCAAAACACTACCGTGCCGTCCTGTTGTAAAGCCATTATAAAATACGCTGTAACCTTGATTGACTTAACGTTGTTTAAACCTTCCGGCACATCAGCTTGGCCATGATAATTTTTAGGGTCATATACTTTTACAGTACCGTCCATATTTAATACGGCATAGCCTAAGCTGATAACCTTAGCGGCGGCCTGGACATAGTCGCTGGCGGCATAAGCAGCCGGGGTCTGGGGAATATTGGGCGCCGGACCGCTATATGGGGGCGGGTCGTCCGCAAAAAGGTTCAGTCCCTGGGGTACGTCACATTCACCTTCACCCCAGACCGTAACCGTGCCGTCCTCGTTTAAGGCCAGCAGGGAAGCATCATTACCGCTGCTAATGGCCAATATTTCCCGGTCCAGCTCCAGGGGAACGCTTAAATCTTCATTTTTGTTATAATAATCATTACCCCAGACGGCCAGGCTGTCGTCCCACTTGAAGGCAACTGCATGGTTTGCACCCAAAGCAATAGCCTTAACATATTGCAAGTTAAGATTTTCAAACTCTTTACCATTAAAGTCTGTTCCCCAGATCACTAGGGTGCCGTCGGCCTTCAAAGCCATACTGTAATAGTGAGCAGCGGCTATTGCCACCACATGATCCATCCCGACGGGCACGTCACACTGGCCGAAACCGTTCCACCCCCAAGCTACCACCGTGCCGTCCGCTTTGAGGGCCAGCATATGCCTGGTGCCGCACTCGATATCCACTACATCGCCGGCTTCATTCAACCCCGCCGGCACGTCGCACTGGCCGTAATCGGTTGGTTGGCCCCAGACAACCACCCTGCCGTTCATGGTCAAGGCGGCGGAAAAATCTTGGCCGGCAGAAATATCAACCACATCACTTAGTCCGTCCGGTACATTGCTCTCACCTTTCCTGCCGCCCCAGGCAACAACAGTGCCGTCCTGTTTTAAAGCCAGGCTATGCCTGTTACTGGCGGCCACAGCGGTGACACTGTCCAGGCCGGCCGGGACGTTACACCCGCCCTCAGCATTATTGCCCCAGGCGATAACGGTGCCGTCCTTCTTTAAGGCCAGATTAAGCTCGCCTGACGCCAACCGGCGGGCATATGCGGCGTACCCGCTGGCCTGGTAGGCCTGAGGGGTCTGGGGCAGGGTATATTCGCCGCCGACCCGTTTGACATGGAGAGTGTAGGTTAACTGGCTGCCGCTTTCAGCCGTTACCTTAATCGGGATGAGATTGTCGCCCACCGCCAAATCCCTGCCGTAAACCGCCGTAGCGACACCGGTTGATGCCGGTATTCCGTTGATTTCAAGGGTGGCCTTATCGCCGGCGGGCTGCGCGGTGATACGCACTTCTTCCGCCCCGTAGGCCACATCAATTATGCCCTCAGTCTGTGTACTGCTGAAGGCGGGATAGATTCCGCAGGAGATTATGTTTTCTTTCCCGTCCTGATATACCACGCTTTCCACGGTCAGGCCGGCAAGGGTGCTGTCGTTATAGACGGTATCAGTCACCGACGATGGGGACAGTTCAGTTGTTTCCTCCGCCCAGGACGCCGGCAGCGAGCCGAGCAGCATGACCAGACATAGGAGCAGCGAGAAAATCTTTTTCATGGAATTCTCTTCCTTTCCCGGTTTCGTGCCAATCCAATAAAGACAAATTTGATAAAATGATGGGCCGCAGCATCTTGCGGTCAATCTAACTGGTTTTTATATCCGCTTCATTCATTAAGCCGGGGATTAATTTGTAATTAAATTAATCTCGCTGATGGATGAAACAAAGTTGAGAATGGTGTAATCATTAGGATTTGTCTGACCATAAAAATTTCTTAGGCAATTGTTGGTGCTTAATGAACCGCCAAGATTCCCATATTGGGTGGCAATTATAGCCGGTACTGTAGTTATACCTGGATCGTTTAGATCTTCAGGATCAGGATAATAGTAGCGTGTGGTGTCCAGCAAAGAGCTTTTACTGAGTGTTACCGAGTAGTTATCGGAAGCGGTTATCTCAATGCTGACAACATCGTCAAGGTCATATAGCAGCTGATTTGTTAAAGCATCATTAAAAACCTGTTCCATTTCCGGCCCGGAGGCGGTGTAATACCGATACCGGCTATGACAATCATCATAAGTTGAATAGTCATGTGAAGCAGTTGTGTTAAATGCATTTAACTGCGTGGAGGTATACGACTCCAAATTGCTGTCATTCAGTTTAACGGTTACGGAAGTGGTATCCGCAAAAGCTGCTGCACTAGTCAAACAGATGACTAAAGACATAACAAACAATATGCTCAATAATTTTATGCTTTTCATTTTCATTAAAAACCCTCCTTTTTTTTCTGCTGCGGCCCAAAAGAAATCTTAAAACCCAACACGGCAAATATTAAGCTTTATCCTCTTCAGCTTGATTATTATCTGTTGCCTGATTTTCCGGTTGATTATTGCTGATAAAATTGACGTATGTTAGAAACCGTTTTAATATAGCTGCGCTTTGAGCCCGGTCGGCATTGGTTTGCGGTGAAAAATCTCCACCTGGCATACCATTGATAATGCCGGCCTTGGCGGCCAGAGCTACATCCTGGGCTGCCCAGGAGGCAATTTCTGACTGGTCCTTAAACTGGGCCAACTGCCGGGCCTGCTCTTCAGCGGGTAATGTATCCTCTTTACCGGCTACCCGGGCTGCCCGCATAATCATGGCGGCCATTTCCTGCCGGGTGATGTTGTTACCGGGTTTAAAGAGGCTACCTTCATAACCGCCGATAATATTTTCCTGCGTGGCTGCGGCAACACTACCGGCGTACCAGTCTGAAGCTGTCACGTCCTTAAACCGGCCTTCTTTTAATTTGCCTTCTTCCAGACCCAAAGCCCTGACCAGCAGGGCGGCAAATTCAGCCCGGGTAATGTTGCTGCCGGGCGCATAGGTAGTGGCGGTTTTGCCGGAGATCAATATTTTATTAGCCAATAATTCAATATCCTCTTTGGCCCAGTTATCCTGAATGTCGGTAAAGGTCTTGTTGGACTGCAAAACAGTATATAAACTATTGGTCCGGTTCAAAATAACCGCTATATTTTGGCCGTCCCTGGTTTCAAACCGCGTAGGCAAAGGTTGGAACTGTTCTTGCGTCTCATACCACACGACACCTGTGGCCTGTCCGGCATTGAAATCGCCGTTCAGGGGGATTTCCCGCTCAACATAGGTTTTTCCGAAGGAATTATAGGTTACTTTTTTACCGCTGGGAGTGGTGATTTCTACGCGGAATTCGACCGGGTCAGCCACTATTTTTTGATCGTCCCGGATATTGGCAGCAAGTTTGTTTTTATCCTCATCAGTTGCTTTGGAGATATAAATTTGCATGTTTAGTTCTTCCGTTTTGACACCTAATTCGGAGGCTATTTTATTAAGATCAAGGGAATTTAAAGGTAGGGTGTAATAGCCGATAGTGCTATTTATGCCTATCAACATCCCTTTTTCTTGGGCTTTTTGCAGCACTGCAGCAGGTACTTCAGTGATCACTTCATCCACATCGGCGGTAGAAGTAACCGCCAGACTGCTACCTTGTATTCCGTTTTCTATGTCCTCCAGGGTGCCTGCCAGTAAAATGATTTTCTCACCTATGCGGCCATTTTCAAGGGTTAACTCTTCTTTTCTGATGTTATTTTCATCAATCATTTGTTTAACAATACCACCACCGGACCCCACTGGAGCCCCTTGCACTCCTTTAACCGTAAACTTAAAGGTAACAATGTCACTATCTATTTGCCCTCGCCCGACAGCTTTGGCTTTAATGGTGGTGTTTGCATTCACCGGAATCGGTTCGTTTAATTCCGGAATGTGACCGCTAACATTATAAATCTTGCTGTTCAGGGTCGGGTTACTGCCATCGGTGGTATAATAAATTATTGCTCCCGCTTTACCCTCTAGGACAATTTTTGAACCATTTTCTACTTCACCGCCCTGGGTGGCAACTTTTTGATTGGAACCGGGAGCGATAATTTTGGCCGTCGGTTCGGACCACTGACCTGGAGAATTGGTCGATACGGTAATGCTATTTAAGTATTTGACAAAACCCAAAAGAGTTTGCTCTGTTTGAGCGCGCTGGCCAAAACATAGCACCGGTGTCTCACTGCCGGTCATACTGCCAAAATTAGAAGACCCTTCCGCCCGTTTCAGGGCAATTAACGGCTCTACTGGTGTTTGACCGGGGAATTTGTAACATGTTTGATTAAATAGTTCATCAACCGTAAATTCAGCCCTATACCCGTCAGTAGCCCTAAAAGTAATTTTTTTAGCTGCTCCCCACCGCATCCCGGCTTTATCCAGCAAGGTCCGCAACGGTACACCTTCGGCAGCCACAAATAAATCTTGAGGCCAGTCATTTGTCGCCGAGAATAATACTCTTTCCTGATTCATTGCTGTAAGCTCTTTAAGGGAAAAGGAGATTTCTTTGGCCACTCCGTCTCCTCTAATAAAAAGATCATCATCGGGGTCAATCCCTCCCGGACCACCGGGGGTTCCCCCTCCTGTTGAAACTACCGCAAATTGATAAGTTTGAGCTGCAGCCAGTCCGTCCCCGGTAACTACAATGGTATAATCACCCGCAACTGCATTGGCTGCCAGGGTAAAACGGGTGGTAAAATTACCGTCAACCACCGGCGGCTGGGCTACATAAACCCGCCCGTTTTTGCTGTTGCGGACGCAAATAGCAATCGCATCGGTTCTTTGGGCCGTGCCGGCTATCTCCACTATGGCTCCCGGTTTGAATTCCTGCCCCGCGGAGGGTTTTGTCAGATCTAGGGCAGCTCCACCGGCACTTCTCACCTCAAACTGGTATGTTTTTATTTCCGGCAAGCCTAAACTACCGACATTAATTGTATATTGCCCTTCATCCGCCGCAGGATTGAGGGTAAAACAGGTGCTAAAGGCGCCACCTTGCACCTGGGGCTGGGCCGTAAATATCAGTACACCTTGTTCATTACGCACGGCTATCGATACCTCGGCTAATCCCAGGGCTGTGCCGCTAATTTCGACAGTATCTCCAGGTTTGTATATTTGATGGGCACCGGGAGAACTCAGACTCACTTGAACATTATCAGCTGCGTAACAAACGCCGAATATCCACAAGAATATCGCCAGCATCATCGATATACCTAATAGATGCCTTCTTATCTGTATAAACTTCATAAATTCTCCTTTCATCTTCCAAACAAAAGAAGAGTGCTAAATAATTTTATTCAATATCAAAGCATAATGTATGGTTAGCCTTTCCCAACGGGTTATGACTACTGCAGTTATCCCAGACAAAGACATCCACATAGGCTTTTCCACTTATATTAGCGGGCATGGTAAATTCAGCCTCTGCCTGGCCACCCTCAACACCTACCACTGTTCGAGCGGCAACGAATCCCACAACAGCACCCCCGGTAGTAACGGTTGCCCCTTCCCCATTGCGTACCTGAATAACCAGCAAAGCGTTCTTGTCTGCATTCACTTTGTTATCAAAACCGGCTTTAATAGAATATCCTCCGCCGGCTGCAACAGAAGATATTTCCTGGCCGTTATGGTCCAGCAATTTAACACTGCTGATAGTTATTTCATCGTCGATATTAATCAATCTGATAGTTTTGACATGCTTTATAATATTACCGGTTAAATCACTATCACTAAGATCTCGTAAAATTTGAATATCGGCAATTTCCTCACCATTTACTTCATAAGCCAATAGGCACCGCTGGTTTTTTAATTCCTGGACCGTACCGGCCTCAATTGTTTCACCGCCGGCTGTAATAAACTCAACGCCCCACCTGCTGGAAACATTAAGTTGCTCGAGCAGTGTACCTAAAAGCACACCCTTGCCAGTCAGAGTAACAGTTTGTCCCTGCTCGGAAAACTGGTATTGCCCCTCAGCCGGGGTCATGCTTTTTAATGTTTCCACCGCATAGCTAACCGGATTACTTAACCCGGCTCCTTCAATGGTACAGGCTAACGCCCCTAAGTTATATTCAAAGGTTACGACCTCACTGTCCAACTTACCAAAGCCAATCGCCTTTGCTTTAATGGTTACATTTCCGTCAATTGGTACCGGTGCGTTTAATTCCGGTTGAAAATAAGGGTAGCTAATATTGGCTATGATACTTCCACACGTAGGTTCGGTGCCATCCAGGGTATAATAAATGATAGGTCTGGTATTGGTACCATCCCCGTATTGTAATTTTACTTTCGTACCGAGAACTACTGTGCCCGGGGCGATATCAACGTTCGGCGCTTCCCACTGCTCCAGAGACCCTGTGGTTACTTCAATGCTCCCTCCCGTACACACAGCATCAAGCATTAGACTTTTACATACAGTTGGCTCAAGAGGCGACCGCTGCCCAAACAACAGTTTTCCATCTGCCAAATTTAAAGCCAGCATAGTTTCAACCGGTATTCTCCCTTCCTCACTGCGCTCAGGCGGCCAGCCTACCACATCACCGGGATTCTCTATATCGGGGTAATAATACCGGGGAATGTCCAGCAACTGTTCTCTGGTATAATCGCTATAAATACCGCGATGTTCTTTGATCCTGATCAATTGGGCATTGTCCTTTAAACCGGCTACGTCTAAAATGGTTTTAAGCGTTGGGCCTGTCATATCTTTAAAGATGTTTAGGGCAGGAAAACGATTATAGCCGGAATAGGTGTAAGTTGCCTGCGGCAGGGCTTCCAGATCGGCCCAGGTAAACTGCACTGTTTTTTCGACCCCGTCACCTGTTACTGTTAACGCTATTGGCTCGGCCGCGTTAGAAATCTGCGGTGCAGCCAGGACAAAAAAGCAGGCAATAAAACATAACACCGCCAGCCCGGCCAGTAGCTTGCGCAAGCTTAAATCTCGGAAATTTTCCATGCGTTATTCACCTTTCCATTTATTAAATGGTAATGGTAGTCAAGTTATCTTTCTTTATTCTTTAAATTTAATTATAAAAAGCTGCTGATCATCGGTATTAAAAAAATCATCATCTGTTATTGGCTGCTTTGCTGTGATTATCAGACTGCTGCCGTCCTTTTCCCAAATGCTTTGTTGTAGCTCATGGGTTTCGTTATATCTAAAGCGCGGGGGATTGGCCAGGCGAGCATTGCTTAAACCCTGTAGCACATCGGCCAAGCACGGTGAACCGTTTACCGTTACCTTTAACTCTTTTGAATTGAGCTGACCAAAATAATCATCAGCTATTAGAGCCATGCGCACGCCCAGCAATAATTGGTCACATTTTTCCTGGTGGTGGAGTAAAGCCTGTTTCATGAAAATTTGTTGACGCATTTCTCTTTTTAATGGGCGAATATATGGCGTAACCGGGGAGAAAACGATTTCTTGCTCATAATAGGGTTTTATATCCAGCACTGGGGTTTCATTTATAGCATCCAATCCACTAACCCAAAGAAGGTTGTCTTTAACTTGCTCCAAACGGACCAGTGACAAGGCAATAGGATTGGGGCGGCCATAGGCACGCAGGCTAAAAACTCCATATTCAGGAAGGTTGGAATTAACCTTCCCGGGTACGACTTTCAAAGTGTCTCGCGGTGCCTTGTGAAACCACATCTGAATCCAAAGATGCGAGTTTTTCTCAATTCGCAATAACCCGTCCTTGTATTCGGGAAATATTTCGATCTGGGAGGTACCTCCCCCAATCGGCACATTGTCCAAGGCCTGGAAATCAGATCTAATAATCCCTATCGGTTTTAAAGTAATAATGCCTGTTTCATTACATACTGACATTTAGGAACATCCTTTCTCAGCCTTTTATTCAACTACTAATTCAATGCATTAACAATAACTGTCACTGCCTCCGCTCTGGTGGCACCTGCCTGGGGCCGGACGGTGTCGTCGGGATAGCCATTAATAATTCCGTGCTCCGTAGCAGCGGCCATAGCTTCCCTAGCCCAGCTGGAAATGCTGCTACTATCGGCAAACTGCGTATCCCTTGCTGCCGGTGTCAGCTTTGCGGCCTTAACGATCATTGCGGCCATCTGCTCCCGGGTGATCAGGTCATTTGGACCAAAGGTATCGGCGTCATAACCGCTGACTATTCCGTTGGCAGCTGCAATAGCTATGCAATCTCCAGCCCAGTGGCTGGCTGTATCTGCAAATTTTTTACCGCCATTCGAAGACGACAACTTGAATGCATTTACCAGCACGGTGGCAAATTCGGCCCGGGTAATGGATTTGTTCGGCTTGAAACTGCCATCCGGATAGCCGCTTATGCAGCCCATAGCCACTAGTTTGTTAATGTTGTCATATGCCCAATGGCCGGTAATATCATTTAATGCTACAGCTATTACCTTGTCAGTATTAACTACATCTTTCTTATCTGCTATTACGGCAAATTTTGTGAAATGGTTCACCTGCATCGTTATGGTATTTCCAGAAACAGTGCCTCCGAGATTAACCCACTTGCCCTGGCTATCATCGTAGTAGTAAATCGCCGGAGTCTCATCTGGACTGATTAATGCGAGATCAAAGCTAAGTGTTATAGTTACATTTTTGTCAAAAGTATAGCTATTCTTGCCATCCACGCTGAATTCATATACAGTGCCGACAAGCTTGAAACCCGCAGGAACATCTGGAGGGTTGGTTACCTTTTGGACTTTTACCTCCACTCTGCTGGTACCTGTCAGCGAGTAGGCGGGTATTTCAATTGTAGCTTCACTGCCCAAACTTATTGTGCCGCCCGCGCTGGGAGTGACTGTAGCCTTCCCGGTTGTTGAAGTAACTGCATGAGATATTGTACCGCCACCGCCACCGCCGCCATTAGAACCGCCATCATTGCTGCTCTTATCTACCTTAAAAGTGAAATTAACCGGCGCAGGTAATTCTTTGGCGCCAATATCGATCGTATATTGACCCTCCACTGCGTCGTCATTAAGTTGAAAGACAGTGGAAAAAGCACCGTTTAACACAGGCGGCTGAGCCGCATATGCAATACCGCCTGCGGCATTGCGCACTATAATAGTAACCTGCGTAATATCTTGCGCATTACCGGTAATTTGGATGTTATCTCCAGGTTGGTAATTTTGAGAAGGAACCGGTGTGTCAAGACTGACTGATGGTCCATTGGCTTCAGCAAAAGAAACTCCCATGTATAACAAGAAGATAACCGGAGCTAATAAAACACAGAATAGCTTTTTCACAAGTACCATCCTTTTTTGTAAATTACATTAGAAATTAAATTATAGTTATAAAAATACGTAAAACCGGAATGCTGCTTAGAAAACTTGCACCTTCTTTCTTATTCTTTCTAAATAAATCCGGATTTTACCACCTCCAAATTAATTATTGCTCTCCTAAAATTCACCACTTCATATTTAAGAGCTCACCCCATTGCAAGTGGGCCTTGCCTACGGATTACTTTCCAACCGGTTATTCGACAGATTTCTTAAAAGTTGGGGGGTCTACTTACTGCCGCATAAAAACATAAAAAAAGACCTCAGTCTTAACCAAGGCTGGAGGTCTTTTTAAAAATAGATAAACAGTAAATGGTTAGTTACATAACCATCCTGATATTAGATGTAATGCCCCTTTCCAACCATGGGAGGCTGATCTGTTTCCAGATTAACCCTTAAAGGCCTTTTGCCATGACTAAGTGTTTTAGACAAGAAGACTCGGAGCTAAATTATAAAATTATATAAAATTCATTTTTTTTATTCTATGCCAAACTTTAATATTTGGTCAAGTTAAATTTTTCTATTATATTCGACATTATTCTACATATTATTACATAATTAATAACATCCTACATGGTTAATTAAAAAATACTTCCCGCTTTTCAAAAAGTCTAATGCATGCCCCTTAATTGACCCCTTACGCATTTAAAAAAATATCTCTGTCAGCGGATCCATGCCAGCAAAAAGCTAAGCTGCCGCTTAACACGTGCAGCTTAGCTTATGCAGTGAGCTACATCTATTAATTTTGCAGTAGTTTTTCCGTTTCCGCAATCAGTTCTTGCAGTATCGCTATCGCCATACTTGTTTTATCCATGTCTGCGGAAATCAATGTGATTGCATAATCAACTTTTGGCTTGTAATTCGATGGTTTGATATTAAAACCATCTATCTTGGAGGCCGCCTTTTTCTCATTTAAGCAGTATTCTTCGTTCAGCGCAAAGATGACCTGGTTTAAACAGGCAATAGTGCGATAACAGCAGCCGGCGACATAAGTGATGTCATCCTTTTCCACATTGTCAGCGGCGTACATTAGCGAGTAATTTGCTTCAAACATGAAGTATTTTATAATGGCCTGCTGCGTCGCTTTAGGGTAAGTATTTGTTTTGGCTTTTAATTCGGCTATGCGATTGTTTGGATCAGCCAGTATTTTACCAGTAGCTATTTCACCCATATACATGACATTAACAAAAGCATGGGGATGACCGGCATGGTAATGGGCCTCCACTTTACCTCTTAAACAATCATCAATTACCTGTGAGACTTTTTCTACATCACGAAATACAAAATCAAAAAGATGTCCTTCAACCTCCAGCCACCCACCGCCGTTTACCCACGGACCCCATTCACCTAAGGAAGTAATTAATCCTTGCCTATGCTCATCATCAATATGGGCTGCTATTATACCTATATTCCGCACATTGAAACCAGCCGCTTCACTATAATAAATGCCGATATCGATATCGGAAGTAATAGTTTCAGTGCCTCTAGCTCTTGAGCCCCCCAGAGCCACTCCCACAACTCCGGGTGCCTCTAATAATATATTGGCTACATCCTCTATAATCCTATCTAATTCATTTACAATATTCAAATACCGGTTCCTCCCTCCTATGATTAATGCTGAATCGAAAGTCATTTTTTAAAATTAGCGCCATGATTAACAAAGCGAAAAATTCGTGGCGGTTAGCTATTGTATGTAAAAAATGTATTGCTGTCCGATACTGGTAACAATACCCTCCATATATCACTAGTATTGTTTCTGGCTATGAAAAATATTAAAATGAGATACTTTCAAAATTTCCTTGCATATCCGCAATTTCAGCGACGCCGTCTTTAATATAAAAAATTCCAAGAGTTTGGCCGGTTTTTTCGTTGTACAGCTCTTCCATTGCCCCTTTCCATTGGCTGTACTGATTTCCACATTCGGGTTAGCTACGGTTTAAGCATATGACTGTTTGTGCTTACCCATACCGAAATATAATTTCCCTTCATATTCCATGAAAAAGCCGAAAGGCCTTACCCTAGGCTTATCCCCGTCTACCGTTGCACCATGAGCACCCCCAATAGTATTCCTAATTATGACTCTAGTATCAATTTTTTGGCTGGAAAAGTCAAGCCTGGGGATTTGTATACATGGTTCGGACTACCGGGAAAGCACAAAAGGATCGATAAGAGGCTTAGTAATCACCTTTTATCAATCCTTTATTATGCAATGCTAATGAACTACTTTGTACCTGGACGCATCGGTTCAAAAGATATAGTAACGAAATCCCATGCATTAGAACGTATATGAGATGTTTCAGTATAATATAATGTAATTTCAGAATCACTCGCCTTGGCGGATAAAGCCATTTGAAGTGCAGGAGCAAATGCCGGGTGGTTGCCAACAATAACTACTCTTTTTGTTTCAGGCGTATTTTTTATGACAGGTGCTAATTCATCCATATGAATAAATAAATAAGCAGTACCAGATGAGTCTTCATTCCAAACACCCGTCACGGCTATATTGGTGATTTTACCCTTAACCCATCGTAATTTTGTGTCCGCCAATTAAATCGCCCTCCTTTTGCATATTTCGTTACTCTAGCCTAGTCTTTTTCTAGCTATGCATTTCATCAGTTAGGTAATCTTAACCCGGTAGATCGCTTCAAGACCAATTCTAATGTATAATAGCCTCACTGTCACTTCAAAATAGCGCGCGGATTCACCTCCACCACTTTAATTTGCATCTGACAACAGCATTTAGATTATGTGATTACATTTATATTTTAGATTTAAACAAGTATAATTACAATGTAATAAATGGTATTTGGTGCATTATTTATACTATTATCAAAAATATTTTTAATTATATGATAATATCAAATAATGTCGATTTAGGAGATAAGGTCATTACTTTCGTATTGTTTCGGTTCAGAGCTCTCGTTACAACTGCCTGAATATTTTGTCTTAGAGTTGGGAAAAAACTAATTTTATTATAAGTAAAAAAGAATAAATGCTTACGCGGTTCACATTTTTGATAACACTCAAAAAAAACTGCTAGCATGCTCGGAGCGCACCTCCGAGGGCTATTAGAAAGGGGAAAAGCTTTGAACAGAGACATTTGCATATTCGGCATCCTGGTTGATGAAAGAACATGTCAAGCGCCTGAAGTGCAGGAGGTACTAACGAAACACGGGTCGCGCATTCTAAGCCGTAACGGCATACCGGATCCCGGCAGAGAGAGGGGAATTATCACTTTGACCATGCAGGCAAGTGATGAGGAAAGGATAGGCCTAGAGAATGACCTGAGCAGTATTAGCGGGGTCTATACTAAATCATTCTGTCTTGCAGAAGCTATTGAGTAAATAAAATGGTAGGGAATAGTCACAGATTTTGTGGGTAGATTCCTCATGAAATGCGACTTACATATTACGTGAGGGGCTTATTTAATCGAAATTGCTACCTAAAATAAAATGGAGCGGAAGACGGGATTCGAACCCGCGACCCTCGCCTTGGCAAGGCGATGCTCTACCACTGAGCTACTTCCGCAATTAATTTCAATTTGTTTATTGGCGGAGCTGACGGGAATCGAACCCGCGATCTTCGGCGTGACAGGCCGACATGTTAGACCGCTACACCACAGCTCCGCAAAAATAAGTCTTCGCAACAGCGACATAAAATATCATACCAGCTTGTCTGCAATATGTCAAAGGTTTTTCTCGGAAATTAAGATAATCAGCAGCAAATATACCGGCGTTCTGAGTTGCTTAAAGCCGGCAAATATGTGTATTATTAAATTGCAAAGTTATTCAATCAAGGAAGGAATTACTAATATGGCTAAGAATAAAACCCCCATAACTCCTGCAATACGACTGCTGCGCAATGAAAAGGTTTCTTTTGAGGAGCATACCTATGACTATGAGGACAGGGGCGGCACTGCAGTTTCAGCCAGAGAGCTGGGCGTTGACGAGCATTCGATAATTAAGACATTGGTTATGGAGGACGAAAATAAGCAGCCTTTAGTTGTTCTAATGCATGGTGACCTTGAGGTTTCCACTAAAAAACTAGCTCGTCTGCTTGGTGTTAAAAATATAGTTCCATGCTCTCCTGAAACAGCCAATAAGCATACGGGGTACTTGGTGGGAGGAACCTCCCCCTTTGGTACCCGCAAATCAATGCCTGTTTATATGGAGCAAACCATTGCCGAATTGCCAAAGATCTATATTAACGGCGGCAAGCGTGGTTTCCTGGTTATCCTTGATCCGCAGGATGTGATGCGCCTTTTGCAGCCAACCCTAATGCAGG
The DNA here is from genome assembly GCA_016841905.1 of Desulfoscipio geothermicus. Lineage (GTDB taxonomy): Bacteria > Bacillota > Desulfotomaculia > Desulfotomaculales > Desulfallaceae > Sporotomaculum > Sporotomaculum geothermicum_C. The sequence continues at coordinate 41,833 of JAENYF010000008.1, forward strand.
TAGGCATATAAACTTAAGCCTCATCGTAAAGAGGCAACAGTACTGTGAAAACACTACCGCCTTCAGACCTGTTGGCGGCTACGATGAAGCCTCCGTGCCGATCAACAATCCAACGGGCAATAGACAGCCCTAGTCCGGAACCCTCCTGGCCGCGGGTGCTTTCACTGCGGTAAAAGCGGTCAAAAATGCGGTCTTCATCCCCTGGGGTTAACCCGGGTCCCTGGTCGGTAACAGCTATTTCCACCCACCCCTCCTTGGTTTTAGCAACAGTTAGCCTCACTGTACCGCCCGGGGGCGAGTATTTAAAGGCATTGTCCAGCAAGATAAACATTAACTGGCTGAAATAATCGCTGTTTACTTGCACTTGGGCTTGGACTGGGTATTGTTCTTCAAAAATAAACTCCCGGTCGCCTGCTAGAAAGCGAGCTTTTCTTACTACTCCCTGGAGTAATTCCGCCAATAAAAAAGTTTCCTTTTCCGGCATGAATCCGGCGTCGGCTCGGGCTAATACCAGCAATTCTTCTACCAACCGGGTCAAGCGACGGGCCTCGTCGGTTATATCATTAAGCGCCTCTGCCATTAACACAGGGTCACCATCCCGCACCTTAAGCAGCAGCTCGGCGTTGCCCCTGATGGTGGTCAGTGGTGTGCGCAGTTCGTGGGAAGCGTCGGATACAAACCGACGCTGCAATTCATAGCTTTGCTGCAGTTGGTGATACATGGTTTCCAACCTTTTCAGCATGGCGTTTAAGGTGTCCACCAGCCGCCCCAGCTCGTCTGCAGGTCCATTATATTCGATGCGCCTGCTTAAATCGCTGCCAATTTCGATAGAGGCGGCTGTTTTAGTGATTTTATCCAGAGGCCTTAAAGCAGTCCGGCTTAATAACCATCCCAGCAGTGCGGCAAGGATTACTGATGTCGTACCTACCAGGGCAATAAAATAGCGCAAGCGGTTAAGCAGGTTATGAACAGTGGAGAGTGCTCGTCCCACTTGCAGCAAACCCACCAAGTTTCCCTCAACCACCAGTGGTACACTGTACACCCTTATTTGCTGCCCGCCCGACAGCACTGTTTCGTAAAAGCTTTTTCCCTGCAGAGCGCGTCTTAGCGTATATTCACCTAGTGGCAGGTATTGTCCACCCAGGTTACTGGAGCGGGAAACCACACGCCCCCTGGTATCAACTACCTGCAGGTATGTATCAGGTGTCGCAAACACATCTACGTCGGGCAGCACTAATTCACGCAGTGAAGATGGAGAACTGGTGACCTTAATAGATTTTACCAGCGATACAGCACGAGCGGCAATGCCTTCATCCACTTCTTTATATAGAGTGTGGGAAGTGGCAAACAGCAATACCACGGTGAGTATAAGCAATACCAGGCTGAGCACCCCGGTGTACAGCAAGGTAAGTTTCGTACGCAGATGCATTTAATGATCACTGCTCCCTCAAAGTATAACCTACACCCCGTACAGTATGGAGCAGTTTGGGTGCTTGCGGATCTTCCAACTTCTGGCGCAGGCTGCCGATATAAACCTCCAGCACGTTGGATTCGCCGGAAAAATCATAGCCCCAGATATGTTCCATGATTTGGTTGCGGGTAAGCACCTGGCGGGGGTGCTCCATAAAAAGTTTGATCAGTTCAAACTCCCGGGTAGTCAAGGGAATTATCTCTCCGCCCCGCCGGGCCTCCCTTTTTTCCAAGTCCAAGGTTAAATCAGTAAAGGTTAACACAGGTTCTTTCCCTCGGCCAAGTATGCGCGCCCGGCGCAGCAACGATCTTACCCTGGCCAGCAGTTCCTCCAGCGCAAAGGGTTTCACCAGGTAGTCATCGGCGCCCACATCCAACCCCCGCACCCTGTCCGCCACCTCGTCCCTGGCAGTGAGCATTAGAATTGGTACATCACTTTGCATACGCAACCTCCGGCACACTTCCCAGCCGTCCAGACCTGGCATCATTATATCAAGTATAACCAGATCCGGCTTACACTGCTCTGCCTGGTGCAACCCGTCCTCACCGTTAAAGGCGATCAGGGCTTCATGTCCCTCAAAGGTGAGTACCCTTTGCATCATGCTGGTAATCTTTTTATCATCATCAATAACCAGTATTCTCAACGCATCATCTCCCTGCGCCGGGTTATTTTTCGGCTAGAGTAACGGTTACAGTTGTCTGGGAGCCGTTTCTTTCCACCAGCAAAGTTATTTTATCGCCAACTTTTTTACTCTGAATAAAATCTGTTATATCACTAGCGTCGGTAATTTTTTGATTGTTAATTTTTAATATGACATCACCTTGTTGAAGTCCGGCTTTAGCTGCAGGAGAACCGGACATGACTCCGGACAGCAAAGCACCCTGGTTGCTTTTCGAGCCCAGCCGAGTGGCTAGATCACTGTTCATCGTCTGGATATATACCCCCATCCATGGGCGTGTTACTTTACCATCTTCAATTAAAATGTTCAGTACGGATTTTACAGTGTTGGCTGGTATTGCAAAGCCTATTCCCTGAGCACCGGCATTAACTGCGGTATTGATACCGATTACTTCTCCGGACAGGTTTAAAAGCGGACCACCGCTGTTGCCCGGATTAATAGATGCGTCGGTTTGCAGCAGGTTTTTGTACTGCCTATCCTCAACTTGCACCGGCCGTCCTTTGGCGCTAATTACGCCGGTGGTTACTGTATGGTCCAGACCGTATGGATTGCCAATAGCGATGACCCATTCGCCTACCCGGATAGTTTGATCGTTGCCGAGTTTTAGGTAGGGTAATTTGCTGCCGGCACTAACTTTAAGCACTGCAAGGTCAAGCTCGGCATCCGAACCGATCATCTTAGCGGCCAGCGGCTTTTCCTGGCCAGTTAAATAGACATTAATTTCATTAGCCCCACTCACCACATGTTCATTGGTTAAGATATAACCATCTTCACTAATAATGAATCCCGAGCCCATACCCTCGGAAACATTTGATTTCTCTCGATAAGGGCTTTGTGAACCGAAGAATTCACGGAAAAATGGATCGTTAAAAAACGGGTCGGCGTAACGGGTAGTAGTCCTGATTAGAGTTTCAATTTTCACCACTGAAGGGCTGGTTTTATCAACTGTGTCTGCGATTATGTCGGTGCCTACCGGTGAAACAGCAGATTTCACTACTGTACCTGTGTTAGCCGCGACTGCTTCCGAATCATTGCTGCCATTAGAAAAGCTGAGGAATATTCCTCCCAGCAGAGCCGCTTCCAGTACCAGTGCTCCTAAAATTGCAAGCAGCGTAGTCTTCATTGATTTTTCCTTGAACATTATAGATCCCCTCCAGATTTTTTCTCTGGTATAATTCTTTCAGATCAACCTTAAAAGATACTGAAGTAAAGTTTAAAAATTTTTAATCTTTACTTCAGTTCTTTAATTAACAATTCTCCCATCGGCAGGCGGGGCCTCGGTGCAGGATCCTGATCGGCATAACCTACCGGGATTAACGCCAGCACATCTATATTTGCACCCAGTCCTAATATTTTTTTTACACTGTTTTGATCAAACATCATCACCCAGCATGTGCCCAGCCCCAGGTCAGTAGCGCGCAACACTAATTGCTGAGCAGCCACCGCGCAATTGATTGAAACATATTCTCGGATTTCGTTTGCATCCAATACCCCACGCTGCTTCCAGTATTTATCGCCATCACTAAAATTTAAATCTACATCAGCAAAAGCTCCGGCCCTGGTTAATTCCTTAATGCGCTGCGGTTTATGCTGCTTATAGGTATTCAGGTCAACACAACACGCAATTACCACAGGTGCAGTGGCCACAAAATTGACTGTGTGCCCCAGCAACTCCCGGCGTTTTTCCTCGCTTTTTATTATTACAAATCGCCAGGGCTGCAGGTTGGTTCCCGACGGTGCGAGCCTGGCCGCCTCAAGTAATTCCATGATTAGCTCGTCAGACACCGGTTCAGGCTTAAACTTGCGGATACTCCTGCGTTTGCGTATTACTTCCATAAATTCCATTATTAATTAGCCTCCTATGCGTATTCTAAAACCAGTTGCGCTCTAGATATCTGCTTGTAGTTTGCTCACTACGGGCTTGTCCGCTTCGGCAAAATCATACAGGTGCAGCTCACCGGCTAACACCCATTTAAAATCACGGCAATCCAGGGCTTGAGCGGCTCCGGCGATTAGCCTGCACAAGTAGCAAAGCAAGATTATGTGTCGGTCGCCATAGTTGTGGGAGATGACATCAAATATTTTCATTACCTCTATGGAAAGCCCCAATTCCTCCTGTATTTCCCTGACAAGGCATTGTTCCGGCGATTCACCTGGTTCTAGTTTGCCGCCTGGGAATTCCCATTTGAGCGCCTGGTCCACGTTTTCCTTGCGTTGGGCAATTAAGATGTGGTCATTATGTTGAATTATAGCGGCTGTAACTATCAAAATTTGCATGAAAATAGGTAGCATCCCTTCCATGGAATCAACTATTAAACGAACAGAGTAATAAAAAAAACTGCTAACTCCTTAAAAAGGCCGGCAGCAGCTAATTTAACGGTGGGTACATACTGAATAGTTTTTCTTATGAATTTAATAAATATTCTTAAACGATTTAGCCGGGGCACCACAAATAGGACATTTATCCGGTGCGTGATCCGCGGCTACGTAACCGCACACAGGACATAAGTAAAAGCCTTCAACTTCCAGATCTCCGCCGCCTTCCAGGGCTGCGAGTGCTTTTTTAAACAGCTCGGCATGTACCTTTTCAGCCTCGTTGGCTAAATTAAAACTTCTGCCGGCTGCAGTTTGCCCCTCTTGTTTAGCTTCTTCAATAAAGCCCGGATACATATCAGTGAACTCTTCCGTTTCACCTTCAATAGCAGATTTTAAGTTGTCCATTGTAGAGCCAACTTTTCCGGCTGTTTCAAAGTGTTTTAGTGCATGGATCGTTTCCGCCTCGGCAACTGTTTTAAATAACCGGGCAATCTTTTCTTTACCTTCTTTTTCCGCTTTTTGGGCAAAAGCCAGGTACTTGCGATTAGCCTGGGACTCACCGGCAAAGGAAGCCATTAAATTATCATTGGTTTTTGTAGACATTTAGCATCTCCTTTTTCTATTTAAAACAATATTATTATTCTACCATATTTAGACATATTTTATCCTGTCAAATTACCGGCAAAATACTCTTTATTGATTGGACTCGTTACCTTTACTGCTGCAGCGTTCACACTCGCCATACAGGTATAGAGAAAAGTTGTTAATAATAAAACCGCCTATATGATTTGGGACAGGTATATCCTCGAGAGCAATATCTAAATCGTAAACCTTTTGACAGTGGGTGCAAAGAAAGTGACAATGAGGTCGGGGATTAGGATCAAAACGTCGCCTCTGCGGATCAATGCTTATTTCTTGAATCTCACCAACCTTGGCTAGAGCTTCTAGGGTATTATATACCGTGGCTGCAGATAAAGAAGGGTACTTCGGTTTTAATTCCTGATATATTTCTTCTACCGAAGGGTGGCTGGTATTGCCTTCTAACAATTCCATTATGGCCATGCGCTGAGGTGTGGCCCTCAGGCCAAATTTTTTTAGTGTATCAATCATGGCAAACCTCTCAATCTCTAACAGTGAAATATTTATGCACTATAAGATTAGTAGGCAATATTAGTTTATATTAAAAATAAAATAAAACTTGTTTTTTGTCAAGGTCAATAACTTAATTTATATTTATTATACATCAACTCTTTATTCTAGTGCAGTATTAATAGGTAGAAATACAAAAAAATGCGAAGTATTTCCCATAGGGAAGTCTCCGCACGAGGAAAGAAAACTTAAGTGTCATTATATATATACTATAAATAATATGTTTTTTCGAGGGTTAATATTATGAAATAATACTAATTTTTACATACAACTTATACCTTTAATAAAAATGGTTAGAAGTTAGTTTATATTTACGCTGATGCAGATGTATCTTGTTTGACTTCGGCTTTCTTTTTCAAGTAGATCATCCAGTAAATCGCGCCCACAAAAATACCGCCGCCTACTATGTTGCCAAGGGTTACCGGAACCAGATTATTTACGAAAAAGGTTCCATAGCTGTACAGTGCGGTAACTGCTTCCGGAGTCATTTTTAGAGCTGCTGCAGCCGCTTCAGGATTGGCGCTGGCTATGGTAATGCCCATAGGAATAAAGAACATGTTGGCAACACTATGCTCAAAACCGCTGGATACGAAAGCCATGATCGGGAAGAATATAGCAAATATTTTTCCGATGATGTCTTTAGCGCCGGTTGCCATCCACACAGCCAAACATACCAACCAGTTACATAAGATAGCGCGAAAGAAGGCCTGCGTCCAGGTTAGAGTCAATTTACCCTTGGCAATAGCTAATGCTTTGCTGCCTTGAGCGGTTATTGCCAGTGCACCGGTTGTTGCGTCGGGGGCAATCCAGTAGTTACTGTAAAAAATAATATAAACTAATAAGATCGAGCCGATGAAGTTGGTAACGAAAACCACAGTCCAGTTGTAAACCAAGCCGCCCCAACTGGACTGGCCATTCATTGATGATGCCATACATGCCATATTATTACCGGTGAAAAGTTCTGCACCGGCAATAACGACTAACATCAGTCCTACAGAAAAGCATGCTCCAAACAGGAACTGACCAATGGCCGACCCCGGAGCAGGATCCATAGAGCCAATTTTAGTCGCCAAGTTAGCTCCGAAGCCAATGTAGACTCCAGCTAAAATTCCTAACAGTACTAATTTAGTAAATGCCATTTCCGCTTTGGTTTTACCAGCATTACAAATGGCAATTGCTATTTCAGCTGGCGATTGAAAATTCATCTTTTACACTCCTTTCATTTCACCCATTCTCATGCTCTATATCAAAAAACTATTCTCTTATCTCTAGAAATTATATCTTTTCAACTATGGCTGCAGAAACTTTGTATTCAGGTATCTTAGCCGTAGGATCTAAAAATTCCGAGCTGGTTAGCAAGTTAGCCGGAGTTTCTGTAAAATGGAAGGTTGTAAAAATAACCCCGGGAGCAATCGTGTCAGTCACTTTAGCTTTCATTTCCAACCTGCCGCGGCGGGTTGATACACTCACCATGTCATCGTTTGCAATACCCAATGCGTTAGCCTGTTCCGGATTGACTTCCAATTCAGCTGTGGGTACGTGCTCATTCAGTGCTGAGGCACGGCGAGTCATGGTACCGGTATGGTAGTGGAACAAGCTGCGACCAGTGGTAAGCCTTAAAGGATAATTTTCGTCAGGCAGCTCACCAGGAGCGATATAATCTATCGCGGTAAACGCGCCTAGACCACGGCTGAAGTTACCGTCTTTGTGCAGGTAAGGTGTACCCGGATGCTCTTCTGTCGCGCACGGCCACTGTAAACCGCCGTTCTCAATGCGCTGGTAACTGATCCCGGCATAGGAAGGGGTAAGTGTGCGAATTTCTTCAAAGATTTGCTCGCTATTATCGTAATTCATGGGATAACCCATCCGGGTAGCAACCTCGCACAGTATTTCCCAGTCAACCCGAGCTTCGCCTGGTGCTGATACTGCTTTGCGAACCCGCTGTACTCTTCTTTCCGTATTGCTGAAGGTGCCGTCCTTCTCCGCAAAGCAAGCGCTGGGTAAAACCACGTCAGCGCACTTGGCGGTTTCAGTGAAAAAAATATCCTGTACTACCACAAAGTCAATTTTTTCCAGGGCGTCTTCTACATGTACCAAATCAGGATCACTCATCATTGGATTTTCACCCACGACATAGAGGGCTTTAATATCTCCATGATGTGCCTTGTTAATTACTTCCGTTAAAACCAGACCATTTTGGCTTGGGAGAGATACTCCCCAGGCTTGTTCAAATTTTTCCTGAGTGGCATCATTAGTTACAGCTTGGTAAGCGGTAAATACGTTAGGCAAGCCACCCATATCACAGGCTCCCTGCACGTTGTTCTGGCCTCTTAAGGGGTCTACCCCAGTGCCGGGACGACCGATGTTTCCGGTAAGCATAGCCAAGTTGCAAACTGATTTAACGTTATCAGTACCTGTGCGGTGCTGGGTAAGTCCCATGGCGTAACAAATGGCTGAGTTGCCGCTTTCAGCATAAAGCCGGGCTGCTTTGCGAATATCTTCGGCCGGTACACCGGTGATGGGCGCTACAAATTCAGGGGTATACTTGGCAACCAAAGCCGCCATTTCTTCAAAGCCCTCGGTATGTTGGGCAATGAAATCCAGATCAGCCAGTCCCTCACTGATGATCACGTTCATCATCCCGTTTACCAGAGCGACGTCTGAACCGGGCAAGTGCGGTAGGTAGACATCGGCAATTTTGGCCAGATCAGTACGGCGTGGGTCAGCCACAATTAAACGAGCCCCATTTTGCAGGACATTCTTCTTAATTTTCATACCAATTACCGGGTGATTCTCGGTAGTGTTGGAACCGATCACGAATATACAATTAGCGTCTTTTTCTAATTCGCCAATGGAATTAGTCATTGCTCCGCTTCCGAATGCTGCCCCCAGACCGGCGACAGTGACGGAGTGTCAAAGACGGGCGCAATGGTCCACGTTATTAGTGCCAAGTACGGCACGAGTAAATTTCTGGGCAATATAATTTTCTTCATTGGTAACCCGGGCAGACGTAAATACAGCCATACTATCCGCCCCGAATTCTGTTTTAATCTCACCCAGACGTTTAGCTACCAGGTCCAGCGCTTCATCCCAGCTGGCTTTTCGAAATTCACCGTTTTCCTTGATCAAGGGCGTTGTTAAGCGCTCGGGGGAGTTAATGAAGTCCCAACCAAAACGTCCCTTTACGCAAAGAGCACCTTTATTCACCGGGCTTCCAGTATCTGTACGATTTGAAGTCACGCCCACTACGCGGTCATCCTTAACATTTAGCTCAAGTGTACAGCCGGTACCACAATAACTGCAGGTAGTAAGAACTTTATCAACTTCATAAGACCGGCCCAGTCCTGCGCTGACTTTACTGGTTAGGGCTCCTGTCGGGCATACCATCACGCACTGCCCGCAGAAAACGCAAGGGGAATCGGTCAAATTGCCGTCAAAAGCAGTGGATATTTTGGCATGGTGGCCGCGATTCTCGACGCTGATGGCACGGACAATGGAAATATCTTCACAGGCCCGGACACAACGGGTGCACATAATGCATTTGTTATAATCACGCTCAAAAAACGGGTTTGGGTCATTAATAGGATAATTGGTTGGTTCACCATAATTGAAACGGCTTTCCTTAACCCCGTATTGATAACAGTAATCCTGCAACTTACAGTTGCCATTTTTTTCACATACCTGGCAATTGAAATTATGGCGGGCAGACAACAGTTCCAGAATAACCTTGCGAGCAGCCACTATTCCCGGACTTTCGGTTTCTACAACTATTCCGTTTTCGGCCGGCGCAACACAGGATGCTGCATACAAGGGACGTCCTTTTATTTCCACCAAACACATGCGGCAGGAACCGGCCAAGCGCAAATCAGGGTCGTAGCAAAGGGTCGGGATGGGAATTCCGGCTTGCTGGCATGCTTCCAGAATAGTACTGCCTTTCGGGGTCTGAACTTCTTTGCCGTTAATTGTTAAAGTTATCATTTTATACCCTCCTTTCTAGTTTAATTGCAGCCGAGCTTGGTATTCAGGGTAAAAATGCTTTAGTGTAGTTAAGATTGGTGAAGGAGCTGCTTGCCCTAAACCGCATAGGCAGGCTTTTTCCATAACCTGAGACAGGATGGTAAGGTTCTCGATATCCTGCACTGATGCCTGGCCCTGATTAATTTTTTTCATGATTTCGTAAGCACGGAAAGTGCCTTCCCGACAGGGATTGCATTTACCACAGGATTCATGTTCAAAGAACTTGGCAATGCGGGTCGTGATATCAACAATGTCTCTGGTTTCGTCCATAACAAATACCGCCCCAGTCCCCAGGGTGGCCCCAATACCGCGCATCGAATCAAAATCAATGGGGGTATCGAGTAGTGATTCAGGAATAAAGCCGCCTGAGGTTCCGCCCACCTGCACCGCCTTGAATTTCTTGCCTTCCTTGATGCCGCCTCCGAAGTCATAAATGACTTCCCGTAAAGTAGCGGTGGTTGGAACTTCAATAGATACCCGGTTAGTCACATCACCTGTAAGAGTTAATACTTTGGTGCCCGGGTAGTTTGGTGCCCCAATGGCCGCAAACCATTCGGCACCGTTAAGGACAATTGATGGAAGATTGGTAAACGTTTCAACATTATTAACTACAGTCGGCTGAGCCCACAAGCCTGCCACGCCTGGAAATGGCGGTTTAATCCGTGGTTCACCTCGGTGGCCTTCGATAGATTCAATGAGCGCTGTCTCCTCACCGCATACATACGCGCCACCGCCCATGCGCACTTCGATGTCAAAATCACCCAAAACACCTTTACCGCGGGCCTGGTCAATAGCTCGGTTCAGCAAATCTACTACGTAGGGGTACTCACCACGGCAATAGATGTAACCCTGTTTCGAATTGACAGCATGACCGCAAATAGCCATGCCCTCAAGCAGCGACTGGGGGTCCTTTTGCACGATGATGCGGTCCTTATAAGTACCGGGTTCGCCTTCATCAAAATTGCAGACCACATAAGACACAGGGGCATCAGCAGGCGCAAAGCTCCATTTTAATCCACAGTTAAAAGCGGCTCCGCCGCGGCCTCTCAGGTTGGACTTTTTTATTTCAGCAATTAGATCCGGACTTGACATTGAGCGGGCTTTTTCAAGGCCTTGATAACCGCCGGCCAGCAAGTAGTCTTCAATTTTTTCCGGATCAATCAAGTCTGCATTGCGCAAAACTATTCTTTTTTCCTCAATCAATTATATCCCGCCCTTCTATAAGTATTTACTTGCACAGGGCTAACACCGCGGGTACCTGCTCGGGACTCATGTTAAGATAAGGTACGTTGTTGATCGTGATGACCGGGGTGGCCTGACACTGTCCTACACACTCGGTAAGTTCCAGAGTAAATTTCCCGTCTGCAGTAGTTTCACCGGCCATAATTCCTAAGGCTGCTTCAAAAGCTTTAATCAAAGCCTCGGCACCGGCGACGTGGCAGGGTGCACTTTCGCACATCCTGATGATATATTTGCCGCGTTGCTCAACAGATAAATAGGAATAAAACGTTGCTACACCGTAAGCCTGGGCTTCCGAGACACCGAAAGTACTGGCTGCAGTAGCAATGGTCTCTTCTGGAAGGTAATTGTATTCTTTTTGCACAGCATGATATGCTTCGATAATTCCGCCGGGTTTATCCCGATAAGATAAGATGATGTCTTTGATGGTCGACATTATTTCACCTCCTTATGCATATAATTGTGACGCAACCTTGTAGTTTCAATTAACAAATATAAAGACTATGTTTATTAAAATTTTTAAAACGATTTTTTTGCTATTCCCTAATTTATCAACATTAAAAAGTTATGATATGTCATAATTTTTCAACTGATTTTTGAATATAAACTTTTATGTCATAATATTACCACACTACTTATGGAGAAAATGGTGTTATTTGTCGACTGATTTTATTTTTTTATCAATAAATTCGCAAATGCAATATTATTAATAATTAGACGAACAAGAATAAACCTTGGTTCAAAGATCCTTAATCTTATCTTAAAACATTGAACGATTATTAAATAAAAAAACCTACATACGTTTTTACGAAATTTGTATGCAGGTAGACTACATTTAATACATATTTTTATGTGGTATCCTGTTGCATCTTTATGCTTTAAGGACCTGTAAAAGCTCTTCAGGCAACCGTATGGGTATCCTTTCCGGACCTACACATGCTAATTTAACTTTACCTTCCACGAGCAGTTTCCCGTCATTAGCCCGCAGAACCCGGTGAGCAAGTGTAAAAGAGGCTTTACCGATTTCCAGTACGTCAGTTTCCACGGTAAGCAAATCGTCCTGCCACGCCGGGGCGCGGTAATTAATCTCCACGTGTACAACAGGGAAAGCTATACCTCGTCGGGCCATTGCCGCAACCGATAAACCCCGGTTTCGCAGGTATTCGGTCCTTCCTCTTTCAAAGTATTTTAGATAATTTGCATAATACACCACGCCGCCTGCGTCAGTGTCCTCGTAATAAACTCTAATTTCCATAAAGATACCCCCCGGCAAAACCCCCGGCGCCAAAACCAGGGGGTTATTTTATTTTATTCAAGCAAAGTCCAGCACCGGATAACAATGTTTAATCTAAAAGGTTCTTCTTAGGATAAGTACTGCCGCTGTTTACTACCAGCCCCCCCTCTGCTGCCGGGTTCCGACGCTTCGTAAAAGTTACTGCTAAAAATAAAGTAACTGCGGCCATGCAGCTCATAATGATAATGGTAATAGCCAGGTAGTTAGCACCCAGGTCCTTTAATGTAACCCAGCGTAAACCTTCAGCCATCCAAGTGAAAGGCATAAGTTTGCCCAGGCCATAGAGTAACGCCGGCATATGGGTGCCGGGCCATGTGTACCCGGAAATAAAGAACAGGGGAATCGACATCAGCATTAGATAACGCGACACCTGCAGAGAATTGGGCGCGTACAGCGAAATGACAAACCCCAGCGAGGTAATAATCATGTTGAAGAGCAACCCCAGCAAAAGTATCAAAGCCAGTGAGCCTTCAAGCTTGACATTTATAAACCGGGCGGCCAGCCATAATAATAAACCATAGTTAAAGAAGTTGACAATAAAATAAGGCAGAGCTTTGCCCATAAAAATTTTCCACTGGGGCAAAGCGGCACACAGATACTGGAGCCAGGTATTCCGTTCTTTTTCCCTGGTGATCGTGAGTCCAATACCCAGCAGGCCAATCTGGTGCAAGATTATAATAATCAAACCGGGAAAGATAAAAGTGCTGTAGCTATAGTTTGGATTATACCAAACCTGCGTCGTCACCGAAACGCTGTCCATGACGCTTTTTATCTCTTGCTTGCTCATACCCAGCCCGCCGAGATAGGCAGCAGTATGCTCTGCACTGAAGGTATTTAGCACCAGCTGGAAAAATCTTCGGGTATTATAGCCATAAATCAGGTTGGAACCATCATATACGGTTAAAATTTGGGTCAGCTGGTGCTGAGCTAACCTTTGGGAATAGTCCTCCGGGATTACCACCCCGGCCCGGACCGTTCCGTTTTTCATCCCTTGCTCCAAGCCGGCATAGGTGTCAACCGAAGGGATTACCCGGAAATCATTACTATTCTCAAAAGCCGAAATAATGGCACGGCTTTCCGCGGAATGGTCAAGATTAACAATGCCAAGCGGCACCTGCTGCAGAATGCTGGAGGCATAAATCAAGCCCAACAGCGATGCATAGATTAAGGGCACGACAAATACCACCAAAAAAAGAATCCGGTCTTTAAATATATGTACAACCTCGTAATAGGCTATATTCAGAAGCTGTTTCATGGCAAACACCTCTTATCTGAAACGCGCTTGAAAACAGTGCGTGAACAAAGCAGCCAGGCCATAGCAGAGCACCGCCATCATACCCAGTACCAAAAAATAGCGGCTCATCATTTCCCAACCCGGGTTTTTTAGAACAAAATAGTTGATTCCCTGAAAAAACCAGGTTTGGGGAAGAACCCAGGCCACCGGCTGAAACCACTGCGGCATGGCTGCAATGGGCCAGGTGAAACCGGAGATCACAAAGGACGGCAAAGCGACCACCATCCCAAAACGTGATGCGTCCACCGCATTACTGGAAAAACTCGAGATCAGTGTACCCAGGCTGTGTAGGGAAATAGCGAATATCAGGGTAAACAGCAGGAAAGTAATGATTCCACAGTTAAGGGGCAGTTTAAAGATCACAAAAGCCAGGTAATAGACCGGCAAAATGAGCAGCATAAAAACGCCAATATGAACAATAGACTTGCTGAAAAAAAGTTTAAACGCAGACAGCCCGGAAGCCTTTATCTGCAGCCAGCTGCGGACACCGTTTTCGCCAACGATATTCATGCAGGAAGCCAGCATGCAGCACTGCTGCCAGATATTAAGGACTAAAGCCAGCACGAGAAAATAGGCGTAGTTTAAAGTGGGATTAAACCAGGCTTCTTCCCGGAATTCGATGGATTGGTAGGCTTCCCTGGCTTGGTTCGGTTGCACTCCCCGGGCGATTAAGGTTTTAACCCCTACCTGGGCCCCCAGAGTTCTGGTGACCGTTAAAACCGCACTTGCCGCATTCGTTGCATAAGTAATGTTGGCTCCGTCAATTACCACCGCCACCCTGGTCTGGCGCTGCAAAGCAATATTTTTAGCATAATTTTCCGGGATAACGACACCGACCATCACCTGTCCCCTTTTAACCAGCTCTTCAAGCTGCTCGAAGTTATCGGGATAACAGGCGATTTCTAAGTCTTGAGTATTCCTCAACTCAGCAATAACTTGCCGGCTGGCCACGCTTTGATCCAAGTCAACCACCGCCGTGGCAATATGGTCAATCCTAGGGTGGCTGTATATACCCACAAACAAAAACAGCCCCAGCAGCGGCCCGATCAGCAGAATATAGCGCAAGCCTTTGTCCCGCCACATGTAAAATAACTCACGCTTCATAATAGCCAGGCATTGTTTAAACATAATAGCTATCACTCTGTTCTGCGTATAATTTTACCTGCCTCTGCCATTCAGCCCGGGCAGTCTGCGGCTCAAAAACTATCAGCTTCCCGTTCTCCAGCCAGCCAACCTTGCTCAGCTGCTCACAAAAGTCAATATTACTGAAGCCAAAGACACAAGTGCCGCCCTCAGCTTGGAATTGCCGCAGCTCCCTTAAAATGAGGCTGCGTGAGTATAAATCAAAATCCTTAATGATTTCATCGGCAATCAACAACTTGGGCCGGTTAAGCATGGCACAAGCCAGGGAAAGCCGTTGGAAGCTGCCCATTGTCAGCAGAGTAACGGGCTCAGCCAGTAAATCCTTTAATTCATAACGTTCGATCATTTGATATACATCAGCCCGAGATGCCTTTTTTAAAGCGGCCATAAAGTCAAGATTTTCAACCACGGTCATATCCAGAAACAAGCTTTTCTCCTGGGTGACAAGACCCAAATCGCGTTTGAACTTTTCGAATTTCTTGATATTGTAACCCAGCACTTCCACCTGGCCGGACTTATACCGGTCTACGCCGGCCAAAATATGTAACAGCGTTGTTTTGCCTGCTCCCCGGAGGCCAAACACGCCAAAACTCTCACCCGGTAGTACCTCAAAGGATAGCCCATTGAAAAGTACTTGACGACCGATTTTCTGCACCAGATTCCTGACCGTAATTATAGGCTCCATAACTTAATGTTCCCCCTCAATGAGCTTAACTCGGGCGGTCATACCTGTCTTCAAGGCCAGATCATCATTGGGCACATTGATCTTAACCTTAAAACTGCGGATATCATGTTCGTACTGGTCATCAAGGGCTTTTTTGACCGCAAATTCACCTGCCTCGTTGATTAAAACCACCTTACCCTTAAAGACTCGCTCCGGGAAGGCATCGGCAGTGATTTCAGCGGTTTGATTCAGCTGGACACGGCCAATCTTTCGCTCGCTAAGATAAATGTTAATATAAGGGTGTTTCATATCGGTAATTTCAAACACCGGCGTACCGGCATTGAGCATTTCTCCCGGTTGGAGATATTTCTCAGTAATATAGCCGGATAAAGGGGCTAACAAATGGGTGTTTTTCAGATATACCTCTGCTTTTTGGACGGCACCACCGGCTTGCTTGACTGCTCCCTGGGCAGCCTGGTATTGAGATTGGGCCAGCGAGACGTTAAGCTTAGCTGCTAAAGCCTGGTCAAGACCGGCTTGGGCTTCCTGCAGCTTGCTTTGGGCCAGGTCATAAGCATTAGTGGCATCATCCAGATTTTTCTGAGGCACAGCCCCGTTTTCAAATAAGGCTAAAGCTCGCTCGTAGGCTAGCTTGGCGTCTTTAACCCCTATTTCTGCCTGACCCACTTTAGCTTGTAACTGGTTAATCGTACTCTCTACTTGTTGACTGGTCAGGGAAACCGAATCTGCTGCTTGATTGGCCTGGGCTACCGCTGCATCATAGGCCCCGCGTGTAGTAACCACGTCAGAGCTGATCTCCTGCGCTTCTAAAGAAGCTATTTCCTGTCCGGTTTCAACTTGGCTGCCTTCATCTACCAATACCATATCCAGTTTACCGGGAATCTTGAAAGAGGCCAGAACAGTCGTGGCCTCAACTGTTCCCGTTGCAGTCAGACTCTGGCGTTCACTATCCAAGGCGACCTGTTGCTCATAGAAGTAGCTGTAGAAAATGAGCACACCCGCAGCAATAATGCTTAAGAAAAGGATAAAAATGAGTCCTTTCTTAAAATTAATTTTGCCTAAGGCATCCATTAAAATGGCCTCCTGTCATCATAGGGCTAAATAAAGAGCCCGTCAAAAATAAGGTTTAAAATATGCTGTAAGCAGGCTTCAAGCATTTCCTCGGAAAATATATCTTCCCGCCAGAGAGACTGCACGATTTTGCGCTGAGTAAAATAAGCAAGGCATAAGGCACGCACACTGAGAATCGCCTGGCGGATATCTATATCCGGCCTAATGCAACCCCGCTCGATCCCATCCTTAATAAGATCGTCAAACTCCAATTCAATCAGATCAAAAAATTGTGGAAACAATTTACCGGTAAACCGGCCCACGCAGAGTGCTTCCCAACTGGTCAGCCGCACATAAGCCTCATTATCGGCTAAGAAATAAAAGTAAGCTCGAATAGCCCGGGCCACATTCACCTTGGGTTCGTCCGCTAAATTAATGGCATTCTTGCTTAACGTGTATATTTTGTTATAGTTGTAACGCAGGACTTCCAGGTAGAGATTTTCTTTATTGCCAAAATAATGATAGAGCATGCGCTTATTAATTCCCGCTTGGTCGGCAATTTCATCTACCCGGGCTCCCTCAGGTCCCTTTTCGGCAAAGATACTTGTTGCAGCCTTTAAGATGCGAGCCCGGCTTTCCTCCGAGCGTTGTTCCCGGTTAGCTGCTTTGGGAGGGGTTATATGTTTATGTTGTCCTATTGGGTATCCCTCCATGTCTAGGAATTGAATATTAAGTAACTGGTTAGTTACTTATATTAAGGATATTTTAAACGGTACTTAATTATTATGTCAAGAAAATACTTGCTTTTCAGTACTTTAATCCTTAGCGCTTGCCATAAATATGGCAAGCGCTAAGGATTAAAGTACAACAAAGAGCCTTCCGGTGTGCAACCAAAAGGCTCTTAGGTAAAATTAATTCCGGTAACGGCCTACTCTGTTACCCATTGCGCAAATCATTTTTTTCCGATTCAATGTGCCTAGATAATTGCTGTAATAGCGCCGGCACAGATATCTACTGCTTGCTCAATTTCCTCTTCGTTGATGATCAAGGGGGGATTAAAATACAGCACATTGCCCAACGGCCTTAAAATTAATCCACCCTCCAAAGCTTTTTTATAAATTTGGTAGCCCATTCTAAGGTTTCCGTCAAAGCCTGTTTTCGCTTGCTTATCGGTAACCAGCTCCATGGCATTGATCAGGCCGATGTGGCGGATTTCACCCACGTTGGGGTGGTCCAGCAGTGCTTCGTTCAGCCGGTCGTTCAAATATTTAGCCCGAACGGCCGCTGTTTCCAAGATGTTATCTTCCCGCAGGATTTTCTGGACAGCCAGCGCTGCAACGCTCCCCAGCGGGTTGCCGCTGTAGGTATGACTGTGCATAAAAGCCTTGCCTTCGCTGTAGTCGGCGTAAAACGCATCGTAGAAGGCATCTGTGGTAATGGTAATCGAATAAGGCAGGTAGCCGCCGGTGAGCCCTTTGGATATACACATTATATCGGGGCTGACCCCGGCATGGTCACAAGCAAACATTTTGCCGGTGCGGCCAAAGCCCGTGGCGATTTCGTCCGCAATCAGCAAAACGTTGTACCGATCGCAGAGTGCCCGCAGTTTTTTCAGGTACAGCGCCGGGTAAATGCGCATACCGGCGCTGCCCTGCAGCAGCGGCTCGACAATAATGGCACAGGTTTCTTCTGCATGCTCGTCAAAGGATTGCTCGGCGCGCTCAAAGCAAGCACAGTCGCAGTTGTCACGGCTCTGTCCGTAAGGGCAGCGGTAGCAGTCCGGGGCTTCGATGCGGATGGTTTCCATGAGCATCGGCTTATAAATTTTGGCGTACAGGTCCAAGGTGCCCACCGACAATGCACCGATGGTTTCGCCGTGATAGCCTTCGGTCAGGCACATAAACCGGGTTTTCTCCGGGTGGCCGGTCTGGTACTGGTACTGAAAGGCTAGTTTCAACGCGCATTCCACTGCCGACGAGCCATTGTCGGAAAAGTTGAATTTAGTCAGCCCCCTGGGGATAATCTCCATCAGCTGCTCGCACAGAGTAATGACCGGTTCGTGGGAGAAGTTGGAGAAAATAACGTGCTCCAGCTTATCCAGCTGGTTCTTGATGTATTCGTTGATTTTGGGGTTGCAGTGCCCCAGCAGGTTGCACCACCAGGAGCTGACAATGTCTATGTAAGCTTTGCCGTTAATATCGTATAAGTAGACTCCCTGGCCGTGGTCGATGATGATTGGTTTGAGCTCCTCATAATCCTTCATCTGGGAGCAGGGATGCCAGATATATTGCAGGTCCTTTTCCACCAAGTTCATATTCATCCTGTTCACATCCTCCTAAGCGTACAAGGCGGCCAGCCGGCCAGCCTCCAAGTTGATTTCGACTGCATTTTCCTGCACCAGAGCAAGCACCGGGATACCGGTAAGCTCCTCAATCATTTTTTTGTTGTCCAATTCCATCGGGCTCCCGCAAAAATGATTTAAAATAATTCCCTTCACTGCGATATCGCGGTGGCGCATGTATTCTACAGTCAGCACCACCGCATTGATGGTGCCCAGCCCGGCATGGGCTACCAGGACCGTGCCCAGGTTTAATTCCTTGATTACATCCTCCAGAAATATGCGGGCCGAGCTGTCATAGCGGAGCGGGCACATAATACCGCCGCTGCCTTCCATTGTCAGGTAGTCGTGTTTAGCTGCTGCTTTGGCGTAAGCGGCTTTCACCACCGGCAGCTCCACTGGATTGCCCTCCATTTGGGCTGCCAGGTGCGGGGAAACGGGGTTCTCATAGATGTAGGTAACCAGGTTGGACAGGTCTTCGTCCAGACCGGCGACCTGTTTCACGTAGCCGGCGTCGCTGGCCTGCAGCCCGGCTTTTGTTTTCTCCAGGCCACTGAGGGCGGCCTTATAATAACCTGCGTTGTAGCCGGCCTCACGCAGCTTTTTCACGATCAGGGCGGTGACATAGGTCTTGCCTGCCTCCGTACTGGTGGCAGTAACGAAAAGACCTTTAGCTTCAGGCATCCCACAGCACCGCCTTATAACCCAGCTCGTCTAACATTTGCATGTCCTGCTCAATGGTAATGCCTTCCGTGGTCAGCATATCACCGGAAATAGCGGCATTGGCGCCGGACAAAAAACACTGCCGCCCCTTATCAACCAGCAGCCCGCGGCCGCCCGCCAGACGGATGGAGGCATTGGGTATTAGGAAGCGGAACAGCGCAACTATTCGGCACATTTCCTCGTTAGTTAACCGCTTGTTGTTTTCGTAGGGCGTACCCGGGATGGGGTTCAACAGGTTGACGGGAATGGACCGGACACCCAGCTCGCGAAGGTCCAGCGCCATGCCGATTCTATCCTCCATCGATTCGCCCAGCCCCATAATGCCGCCGCTGCAAACGTTTAGCCCGGCTCGCTGCGCAGCCCGGATGGCCGCAATTTTATCGTCATAGGTGTGGCTGGTGCAGACATTGGAAAAGTTCCTGCGGGAGGTTTCCAGGTTATTGTGGACTCTGCTAATGCCCGCTGCTTTCAGCCTGGCAAACTGCGCTTCATCTAACAGGCCGAAGGAGCCGCAAACAGCAATACCGGATATTTTTCGGATGGACCGGATGCTGTCACACACCTGGCCTACCTCACCGGGTGACAATCTCCTGCCGGAAGTAACGATAGAATACCGCAGCACGCCCCGTTCCTCGTTGTAAACGGCCTGTTCCACGATTTTGTCCGTGTCCAGCAGCGGGTATTCCTCTATGGCAGTCCGGTAAAAAGAGGACTGCGCGCAATACCTGCAGTTTTCCGTGCATTTGCCGCTTTTGCCGTTGATGATGGTGCAGATATCAAAGGCGCTGCCGCAAAAATGCTGCCGGATTTCGTTGGCCGTTGCGCATAGCTCCGCCAGCGGCGCTTCGCATATTTCCAGGGCTTCGACTTTGTCAATTAATGCACCGGACAGTATTTTATTTTTAGTTTCTTTCAGTTTGAACATGACTAAGTCTCTCATTTCCAATTTATTTATTAGCAATTATTACACAAAAAAAAGTCTATTGTCAACTAGTTATGTATCAAAGGTTAACAATTACCTTAAAGAAGTACAGTAAAGCTTACCCGTCTATGTATCCGGTTAATTCCACCCAAATCACCAAGAATTCAACTTCAATTTCGTTACCAATACTAGTTATAACTTTTCAAATGTTAACCGCAATCAAATTTCAAGTTTACAATACTACTATGTTTTGGTAATATAAAAGCAAAAAATCGTCAACCTTTCTGTGTTTTGTAGTTTACGCTTTTAAATTTACCGCTAACCCGAAAAGGAGAGTTTTAGATGGAATTTATAAAAGAGGAGCTATCAAATCTCAAACAGAAGAATCTTCACCGCCGGCTAAAAACAATGAACGCTGCCCAATCCTCCAGAACTATGGTTAACGGGAAAGAATGTATTTTATTATCCTCAAATAATTACCTGGGGCTTACCGAACACCCGGAATTAAAAGCAGCTGCCAAGGAGGCAGTGGATTTCTGGGGGACCGGTTCGGGAGGGTCACGATTAATCACGGGAAATATGAGACTCCACGAAGAACTGGAGGAAACCATTGCCCGTTTTAAAGGCACGGAAGCAGCCATTGTGTTCAACACCGGCTACATGGCTAACATGGGAGCGATAACCGCACTGGTTGGCCGGGGTGACATTATTTTTAGTGATGAACTTAATCACGCCAGTATTATTGACGGATGCCGGCTCAGCCAGGCCAAAACTATAATTTACCCGCACAAGGACACCGGCGTCCTTGAAGAATTATTACAACAAAATAGCAGCAGTTACCGTCGTATTTATATCATTACCGACGGAGTTTTTAGCATGGATGGCGACCTGGCTCCTTTACCCCGCTTAGTGGAACTGGCCGAAAAATACAATGCCTGGTTAATGGTAGACGATGCCCACGCTACCGGAGTAATGGGTCACCGGGGTTCCGGTACAGCCGAGCATTTTGGCCTGGAAGGTAGGATTCCTATTCAAATCGGCACTTTGAGCAAGGCCATCGGCAGTGCCGGAGGCTTTGTGGCCGGTTCTTATGGTTTAATTGATTACCTGAGGAACAAAGCGCGCAGCTTTATTTACTCGACAGCTCTCCCCCCGTCTGAAATTGCCGTTGCTTTGGCGGCCTTTAGAGTGCTGCGAACAAATCCGCAGATACGGAAAAGTCTGCATTTGAATGCTCATTACCTCAGATCCGGGCTGAAGGAAATAGGTTTAACCATTCTAACTGAAGAATCACCGGTAATACCTGTATTAATAGGTGATGCCAGCAAAGCCGTACAAATGGCCCAACAGCTGTTATCCCTGGGCGTTTTTGCTCCGGGCATCAGGCCGCCCACGGTGCCGGCGGGCATGAGCAGGTTGAGGGTTGCGGTAATGGCCACGCACACCCGGGATGATTTGGACAAAGCTCTGGCTGCCTTTGCACAGGCCGGGCAGGAGATGGGTGTTATTTAGCCTTTAAGACGATCTCGAGTTGAAAAGGCAATCGTCGAAGCGTATTTTTCTAATAATAACCCCGTGTTAATATCAACGTTGGCGCCCGTGTTAATGCTTATTTTGGCCATACCGACTGCCACCGGTCCATTAGCTATTATTTTATACGCTAATTGTTTAGTGGCCGGCAGCAAATCTTCGGGATGTTCCACTACTTTATTGAGGAGGCCAATGGCTTTTGCCTCCCGGGCGCTGAGGATATCACCGGTAAATATCAATTCTTTGGCCTTGGCGCTGCCTACCAATCTTGGCAATCTCTGGGTACCGCCCGCCCCCGGGATGATGCCCAGGCCGGTTTCCGGCTGCCCCAGTTTGGAGCGACTAGTGGCAATTCTTATATCACAGGCCAGAGCCAGCTCGCAACCGCCGCCCAGGGCAAAACCGTCTATAGCAGCAATAACGGGCTTATTTAAGTTCTCCAAACAATTTAGCGACTCATGGGCTTCACCTTTTAACATTTCCAGAGCTTCGCGCTCATTCAGAGAAAGTACATCTGAGCCGGAAGCAAATGCTTTACCCCCTGCACCGGTGACAATGACTACCCGCACATCATTATCAAAACGGCATTCCCGTGCGACTGCATAAATCTCCATCCAGGTGCGGGGGTTCAGGGCATTGTGCACATCCGGGCGGTTCAAAGTAATCAACGCGATATGGCCATCTTTTTTATATATCAAATTTTGGTATTTCATTAAAGGATTCCTTCCTGCCTGATCAGCTCTTTTGTTTAAACTCACAGTTTTATTTTACAGGTTATTGGTAAAGTTGAGTCATTAAAGTTATCATTGTTACACGTGTTAAAGCAAAAAGGGAGGGACCTCTCAAGCCCTCCCTTTCATTATATATTGGCATTAAGTTTGGCAAATTATTTTTGAACAATATTTATTTGCTTGAGCATTTCACCTGATTCAGTGGTTATGATCTGGTTTATCGGCTTATACTGGCCATTCATTAGTTGATAAGTGGTTTTCAAAAGCACTATGGTATCCGGGTGAGACACGCCGATGACCCGTTGGATGGCAGTTACTTCACAGGCTCCGTCATTGTTTGTATCTTTTATTTCATAATCAGAAATAGGATCAACCCAGGTGGAAATGTCCTCCAGCATATTCTCAATGCCTTGATAGCGCTCCTTTTCCAGGGGGATAGTCGATTTTAATCCGGTATCCCGGTCTTCGAAGCTTACCTGATAACTACCCAGGTACTTGACCGTAAACCTGTCTTTGCCGAAATCCACAGTGTTTGGGATGGTTAGAATTTCACGCCAGGCTGATACATCTGGCTTATAGATATGCAGCCCCTGGGCTCCAGCGCTGCCGGTGTTATAACCGAAAATTAACAATTCTTCCTTCCCGTCACCGTCAACATCCTGAGCCCTGAAGCCGGCATTGGTATATAACCCATCTTCACCGCCGATTTCAAGCACTTTTTGTCCGTCAACAGTCAAGGGGAAAGCTACCGGCATGTCCCTGGGATCTCTCTTCTGGTAAAGATTGATTTTTTCCGGTGTGCCGTCTCTATATAGGTCTAACTCCTCCGATTGTATAACGGAGGCATTCTTTGGCTCGTTAACACCTTCGACAGGCTGAGCATTGTTCAGGGTGGTCAGTGTTCTGTTTATAACTACAGCCAGCTCGGCACGGGTAATGTTCGCATTAGGCTGAAACTGGTTGGCAGACCTGCCCTTCATGATGCCCGAGTTAAACATAAATGCCACCGTCAATTGCTCATCATGTGATAAATCTGTGGTATCTTCATACATTGGCCACATTTCAGTGGTGATCACGCTTAACTTCTTGGCCTGAAAAGCTTTATCAATGGCCACGGCTACCTCCAGCCTGGTAGCAGGCCGTTTGGGGTCAAACTTGCGGTTGTCCAGGTTGAAAATATCGTATAGCCCTGCTCTTATTATGGCCTCGCTGTACCATTGCCCTGCGGCTACATCGTCATAATAGTCTGCCGGGGAAGGCTCTTTGATAAATTTCAGGTGATCGTAATTTAAGTCAAAAATACGGTCCAAGCAGACGGCCACCTCCGCCCGGGTGACTAACTGGTTGGGGGCATACTTATCTTTAACGATGCCCTTCATAATGCCCTTGTGATAAACTTGCTCCACTTCCCGAACCGCCCAGTGACCCTGTATATCAGTGAATGGGGTTTGGGCAAATCCGGCAACAGGCGTCATTAACAGGCCTGCCGCCAACCCCAGGCTAAGAATACTCTTTTTCATGCTTCATCACACTCCCTTCATTTTAAAGGATAGACGTCAGGAAGCATAAAAAGGTTGCGGCTTTAGCTCAATATGAAAGACAAGGTATGACTTATTAAGTAGGTAAATTCAATGTTTAACCAACGTTTCGGCAATATCACGGGCTTCGTCGGGGGTTAGTTTTGCCCCCTGGTTATTCAGTATCACATGGTGCAATTCATGCGGTAAACAAATCCTGGTATCTCCAGGTGGCACTACTTTTGCCTTTATATTGAGTTTAGCTCTAGGATTGGCCATGACCACGATAGAGCATATTTTTATATCCAAGCCCAGTTCCTTCATTAAATAATTCTTCAGCGAGAAGACATGGTCTGCATTTTGTTCAGCGGTGCTAGCTGAAACGGGAACCCAATGACCAAGGTGAAAGCGATACCAATTGCCATCTTCATCACAACCGGCATTGTTCCAATTTTTAGTCTCCAGACAGATAATGCCTGCCGGCCCAATGGCAATATGGTCAATTTGAGCGCCATTAATTTTGAGATCATTAACTATAAGCCACTCTTCCGGTAGCTTATCTAGAAGGTTAGCCACAAGTTCTTCTCCATTAAGGCCCTTTAGTAATTTCTCACTTTCAATGTTAGTTTGCCATAACTTCCAGCCCAAAAGGATTAAAACCACGAAAAAAGATCCGAGCAGAAATAGACTTAGGGTCAACTCTGTGTTTTTAAAATATAGCTGCGTTAGAAAACATGTAATTAGTCCTACCGCCAAAATTGGGAATATCTTAAAAAAAACCGGTTCTTTGTGGCGTTTTTTCTCGATGTTCGCTAGATGCTTTTTTAAGGAGCCGGGCCATCGTAATGTTTCAGCCATGTTTCCCACCCTGTGTTAAGTTACTATTTACATATATTATAGCTTTTCATAGCCTGATAATAAACGTCAGCTCTGCATAAAGGAGACAATCAACTGCAAGAAACAAGGTTATAGCGATTCCGGTTTAGCTGCTACACAAACAAAAAAAAGGAAGGGTCCTCGCGGCCTTCCCTTCTTACCTCTTAAGCAATTGACTTAACTATATCCATTATCTCATTTTTAATAGTCTTTCAACTGCTGTTTGCTTAGCGTCTGCCAGGCACCACCACTGCTGTCTCCGTCAACAACGGGAGCTACCAGAAGTACATATTTCCCACCCTGCAGGATTGGCTTCACAGTATTCCCCAGCTTCACTAGTTCGTTATTCGCAAGCAAAGCTCCTTCCCAGCTCATCACCAGATCAATATTAGCCTGGGCCAGAATGCTTTCGACAGTAGCTACACCATCAATGCTTTTTAATTTTAGTTTACCTTTCATACGCCCGTCATTGCCGCTTAAGCGCAGTCCTACCCCGGCAAGAGCCCCAATTACCCCCTGTCCGGTCCCGCCATGTTCGGAAAGGTGCACGCCCAATTGCTGTGCCAGGCTGCAGGCCTCCTCCTTGGTTACCACAGTATCCTTGGCTTTACGGCCAAAAGCAATAAGCAGTTCCGGTTTTTTAATTCGATCAGTTACGGCAACACACAGGCCCGGATCAGACCCTTCCGCGCTTTCTTTTGCTAAAAAATCGGCAGCGTAACTGGTTAAGGCCTCCAAGTACGCTTCATCCATATCTGCGGAAAAGCACATTGAGCTGTTATGTGAGGTATATGGAATATCCGGATGAATGAGCAGCTGGTGCCGGGTCACTCCATAACTTTTGCCCCAGCCGCGTTTTTCCATCGTCTCTGATATTAAAGAAACCAGTTCACCGGTACCCCATTCACTATCAATTTGGTCCGTATCATCAGCACATAATAAAACCCGTATCAATTTATAAACCTCCCCAAAGAACTTTTAATATGACTAATTACTAACTAATTGGAAAACCTTTATAACAGCTGAATCCGGAATGAGCCCACCTCCTAAAGCGGCAGTTGTAACAAGTCAACACATCCTCCATAAACAACTCTTCATCCACATCTTCCTTGTAAAATCGGCAGGCTCCGGCGAGTGTAACAGTGGCGTTTAGGTCCTCGGCAACGCTACTGTCCCCGGTAAAGTATTTTATACCGTCTATCTCGCTAATATATTTCGCGGCAACCCCACTAGCTTTATTTTCCATATGGTTACCCCCCGCTATAGTAATTTTATTAGCTCTGTGCGGATAAGATTCATTTTTCATCTCCCGCCACGGTCATGGCCAGTATCTCGGCAATATCCATTACTTGAATATTGTTTTTGTGGTCGGACCCCGGTAGTTCTTTCGAGAAAACTGTCAGGCAATACGGACAGGCCGTGCAGATCACTTCAGCACCGGTAGCGACGGCTTCACCGGTACGATTTTTTGTGATGGCATTGTCTGTTTCTGCCTTGGTCCAAGCCCGACCTCCGCCAGCCCCGCAGCAAAAAGAACGATTATTAAAGCGAGTCATTTCTGCTAGCTGTACGCCGGGTATGGCTTTTAATATATTCCTTGGCTCGTTATAAATATTATTGTAACGGCCTAAATAACAAGGATCGTGATAGGTAATAGTTTGGTTAAGTTTTACCGGCCTCAGGCTGCCCTTTTGCAGCAGCTCAGCCAACAAGACGGAGTAGTGCACTACTTCATACCCTGCACCGAATTGGGGATACTCATTCTTTAAGGTATTAAAGCAGTGCGGACAGGAAGTGATGATTTTTTTAATGCCTTTGCTATTCCAATCAGCTATGTTATTTTGCACAGTTTTCTGGTACAGCCGTTCATTACCCATCCTGCGGGCTGTATCGCCACAACAACGTTGGTCACAGCCCCAAATGGCATAGTCGTCGATACCGGCTTGTTTCAACACCTTGATAAAAGCAGTAGTCGTTTTCCTGGCATGCTCGTCATACAAACCTGCGCAGCCAGTGAAATACAGCCACTTGGCGCCTGGGTTTTCGTCCAAAGTCGGTGCCCCTATTTCTTTCACCCAATCCTTGATGGCAGCCGGCTCTATACCCCAGGGATTGCCCTGCTGCTCTATACGGGTACAAGCTTTATTTACTGGTTCAGGAACGTTTTGCTGGGCAGAAACTAAGTAACGGCGCATTTCAAATAGCTTAGCCGTGTGCTCGATAAAAATCGGGCAGACTTCCACGCACGCCCCGCAGGTGGTACATGTCCAGATGAACTCGTCTTCGAAAACATCTCCGCTGATGACTTTCTTCAGGATTTTCCGCTCTTCTTGGGTAGCCTTTTCGTAGCGCGTGGCTTCCGGCAACCTCCTGTACTTCTTCAGCAGGTGCCCTCTTTTATCGATTTGCTTGCGCAGGCGCCCGTTTAATCGTTTTGGTTTATGATCCTCGCCGCTCTGATGAGAGGGGCAAGCCTCATCACAGCGCCCGCATTTGACGCAGGCATAGGAGTCCAGCAACTGTTTCCAGGTGAAATCCTCCACATTTTTTGCCCCGTAGATAGCAGGCTCTTCTCCCTCCAGTGTGATCTTCCTAATAGCGCCTTTAGGCTCATGCTTACGCCAGAATACATTGAAGGGCGCAAAGACTAGGTGCAGGTGCTTGGAGCGCGGTACAATAAAAAATAAAGCAAAAACGGCCAAGAAATGCGACCAAAAGATTATAGTGGCGAGCTTTTTAGTAGTATGTAAATCCACATTTTGCAACAGGCCGGCGATGGCTGACGATATTGGGGCAGCCCCGGCCAGGTTGGCACCTGCACCCAAAGCAATCTGGACTCCATGAAATATAATTTCAGAGATAGCAATAACTAGAATTAGTACAATAATCACGAAAACGATGGGCGTATTTTTTAGCCATTCGATCTTAACAATAGTTCTGCGCAGCAAAAATCCAACGCATGCTATGCTCAGTAAAACAACCAGTATATCTTTTACCAGCAGGTAGGCCTTGCTATCAGCTACAAAGGCAAGTCGTGAATCAAAAAGATATTCCGCAGCCATATTAGCCGTGCCGCCCAATAAAATTAAAAACCCCCACAGGGTAAACAGGTGCAGGATGCCGAAAACGGGTTTTTGCATTATTCTCTCATGGTAAAATAATTTGGAGAGCACAAAAATAAGCCTTTGGATGAAATGCTCTGAACGAGCTTCCGGCCTGCCCAACCTGGTGTATAGATAGCGTCGCCCAACCTCGTAGCAAAAGGATCCTACAGAAATAATTAATAGGGCAAAAAAAATGGCTGTTTCCATTGCATCTGCCTCCTAAATGTGCTATAAAAAAATCGGGTCAGCTTTGCGAAAAACAAAGCTGGCCCGGCGTATACTAAAGGCCTAGCTCTCCTTTTCACAGCGGAAGGCGCACTGGTTTCCCAGCGCACCCTGACAACCAAAAACCTTAGCTATTAGGGCTTTAGGTAAGTTTGGCTCGGAGAGAAAATAACGTGCTATATTAGGTAAATTTTCGACTAGGAAAAGCAAATTCCTGCAAAACCTTCGCAAAAGGTGCAAAAGAAATTCTACCAGTATGACCCGCAGCACCACCTGTTAAACATAAGAAAGAGCATAAATATTACAGTCTCTTGGTTGGTCAAGAATGATAAACTGAATCGCCGTCTAAAAAGGAAGGTTAGCTGAGTGCGCTCAGCTAACCTTCCTTTTTTAAAATTTATTATTTCAAAGCATTTACAATAACAGTAACTGCCTCTGCCCTGGTGGCATTGCCCCGGGGCTGGAATTTGTTGTCCGGGTAACCATTCATAATCCCGCTGCTAACCGCCGTGATAACAGTTTGTTTGGCCCATTGGGAAACCTTGTCGCTATCAACAAACTGGAGTTCTACCACGGCCGGGGATAGCTTGGCGGCATTGACGATCATGGCTGCCATCTGCTCACGGGTAATCAAGTCATTTGGTCCAAAAGTATCGGCATCATACCCGTTAACAATACCGGCGGAGGCTGCTGTAGCAATAGCGTCCTTAGCCCAATGCTCAGCAGTGTCCGTAAAGATTTTGCCGCTGCCAGCCGTAAGCTTAAAGGCCTTGACTAAAATCGTGGCAAACTCGGCTCTGGTGATCGTTTTGCCGGGTTTAAAACTACCGTCGGGATAGCCACTGATAGCATCTAAGCCTACCAGTTTTTCAATATTACTTTGTGCCCAGTGACCGGCAATGTCATTTAAATTCATTTTTGGCTGATTATTTCCTTCAATGGATGTACTTGGACCATCGAAACTCCAATTGCCTGCGGCATCACCGGCCTGCACCTGGAAGGTGTACGGTATACTGGCGCTCAAACCGATAACGTTGTAAGTAGTAGTTCCGCCCCCGTTAACTGTGCCGATGGCAGCGCCGTTCTGATAAATTTTATAGGCAGCAACTCCCACATTATCCGTGGCGGCTGGCCAGGTTAGAGTCAAGCCGTTCTCGGTCAGGTTGGTGACAGTTAAAGCACTTTGGTTTGGCCAGCTGGGCGCGATTGTATCTTGATTTGGATCTGAGTTTGGATCTGTATTTGGATCTGTATTTGGACCAGGGGTGGTAGCCTGCACATAATCGGAAAATCCAGTTTCCGCGCTTCCGTTTACAGCCGTTACCCGGAAATAATAGGTTGTCGAAGGCTTTAAGCCGGATGTGGTATACGAAGTTGTTGAAGCCGGCACAGGGGCGGGATTCAACTTGACGAAATCCCAATAAGGGTTATCGCTATACCAAACATTATAGCTGCTCGCTGCAGGCGATAGCAGGTTACCACTTAGGTCCTTGTTCTCATTACAAGCAGGCCAGGTGATAGTTAAATCAGGACCGGAAGGGGCAGCGCTAAGCTCGCCTTCAAATTTTGTCGGCACAATATCAGAGGCAGTAGTAAATTTCAGTGTTTGCTTCGGTATAACCGTCCCGTTTACTAAAGTAATGGCGGGTATCTCCAGGGTGTAGGTGGCGTTACTATCCAAGTTATAAGAATAAGCCGAACCACCTCCAACCATCGGAAATTTAACTGTAGTACGGTCATCCGTAACGATAGGAGCGTAGATATCTCCATCCGATGCGTCATTAATGCTATAGTCATAGGTCACCGGCACTCCGTTTTTCTTCAGTACCAGAGTGCTTGTGCCGGCTGTATAATTTGAGAATTGAGCAGCGGTGGTGTTATCCATTGGAATATTTAAGGAAAACCAGATCATGACCTCCTGCGGAACATTTATGGCATTCTTCTCAGGCCTGGAATCCAACTTTGG
This sequence comes from Desulfoscipio geothermicus, assembly GCA_016841905.1. Classification (GTDB taxonomy): domain Bacteria; phylum Bacillota; class Desulfotomaculia; order Desulfotomaculales; family Desulfallaceae; genus Sporotomaculum; species Sporotomaculum geothermicum_C. The sequence goes on from JAENYF010000008.1 coordinate 72,102, forward strand.
CGCAACAGAAGTATAGATCCCGTTAACATTAGGAGTACCCGGAGTATCCGGTGCGGTAAAAGAAAACTCTGTGTCTTTATGGAAATAAAACTGCCCAAGATTTATGCCATTATTGGTATTAATCGTATTATTCAGAACAACGGTATAAACCTTACCGGACTTAAAAGGCACCGCACTGGAGATCAGGTAACTCCCACCACGGCTGAGTCCGCTTACGCTGGAAATGTTGGAACCGCTGCCGGCTTCAACACTTGAAATTGTTATTTTGGTGCCGGAGGTATCAGTACCTTCAAAAATCCTAAATTGTAAGTGTTCGAAAGGACCAGTCCCAATATTCTTATCTACCCAGACCTGTATCTGAGTGTCATTAACATACCTGTATCCGCTATAAGTTACTACTTTGTTTCCCGAGCCAGCATTTAAGGCAAAAGCACTTTGCCCCAGAGTGAGGCTCATCAAAAAAACAAAAGCTAAGATTAGGCTTACCCGGCATCTTACAGAAAGCCTAATTATATTATCTGACATATATATATGACCTCCGGTTAAATAATAATGGGGTTCACTCTATGGTAATAGGTGCCTGCTCTTAGAAAACTACTTCAATGCATTAACAATAACAGTAACTGCCTCTGCCCTGGTGGCGTTGCCCTTGGGCAGGAATTTGTTGTCCGGATACCCTTTCATAACCCCGTTGTTAATCGCAGTGGCAACTGCCTGTAGAGCCCATTTAGAGATGGTGCCGCTATCAGTAAACTGGATTTCTCCCGCTGACGGAGCAAGCTTGGCGGCATTAACGATCATAGCTGCCATCTGCTCTCGGGTAACCAAGTCATTTGGTCCAAAAGTATCAGCGTCATACCCTTTAACGATGCCAACGGCCGCTGCTGTGGTAATAGCTTCTTCAGCCCAGTGCCCGGCGGTGTCCGTAAAGCTTTTGCCGCTGCTGGCTGTAATCTTAAAGGCCTTGGCTAAGATCGTAGCAAACTCGGCCCTGGTGATTGTTTTACCGGGTTTAAAACTGCCGTCGGGATAGCCACTGATAGCGCCTAAGCCCACCAGTTTTTCAATATTGCTTTGTGCCCAGTGACCAGCTATGTCATTTAAATCTAATTTTGGTTGATCAACGGGTACTGTTGGCTGTTCTGGCACTGCAGCTTTCTTTACGGCAAATACGGTGTACTTAGTAAAATGCTCCACCTGTACAGTGATGGTCGAACCGGACACTGTGCCCCCGATATTGACCCATTTTTTCTGGGTTTCGTCATAGTAGTGAATGGCCGGTAATTCGTCTGCATCAATTTTGGAGGTGTCTAATTTAAACGTTAGGGCAACTTTTTTAGTAAAGCTATAAGAATTCTTATCCCCTACGGAGAACTCGTATACGTCACCAACCACTTTTATTCCTGCTGGAGCTGTAGGTGGCGAGGTTACTTTCTTTACACTAACCTTAACTGAACGGGTTTCTTCAAGGGCATCGGCTGGTATGACCACCTTGGCCATGTCATTCAGACCGACTGTCGCCCCGACATCCGGCTCGACAGTGCCGGAACCGTTAGTATAGGTAGGACCTTCCGTAACGATACTGCCGCCGACGGGGGACGTGACCGGGCTTCCGGAAGTAGTAAATTCTACTACCTGCTCTTCCCCTGCTTGCATGCCATTATTGCTGGTTAGAGTCGGTCCAATAATAATCTTGTATGTGCTTCCCGGCTCTAAAGTAACTTGAGGTATTACGAATAAGTAGTCTTTATTTACACATGAAGGACTACCGTCGCCTGCTCTGTCAACGTAGATTTTAACGCTTTTATTTGAGGCATCCAACATCTTAATAATAGCTTTATTGTTGTTAAAATGGTTATCAGTTGAAACGTTTGTAACAAACTTTACCCCAATTGCCTCATGGTTTGCAAAAGTACAAGGCACCTGTTTAATTATCCAGGGAGAATACGTCTTTCTTTCCCCTACCACATCAAGAGGGTTCGTGGTGCTATTAGGATCATACTTATAAAAACCATACTCAATTATAAGCGGCAGATTTTTACCTCCACCTCCACCTCCAATCGTTGCACAAGGGCCATCGATACTTTCATTGCCTGCCGCGTCAACAGCCTGAACACAATAGGGTAGTGAACCTGTGCCCGTTCCCGAAGCTCCGGAGTATGTGAAAGTTGTGGTATTACCATTGACACTGCCTAATTGCTCACCAGCATGATAAATCTTGTAGCCGGTGACCATTACATTATCATTGGCTGCATACCAAGATAGAGTTACATCATCCCCGGTTTTAGTAGCCGTTTTAAAAGTTTTATTGGGCCAGGTAGGTGCCTGTTTATCGGCTCCGCCGCCGCCAATGTTACCATCACCGTTACCATTGTTATCATTTGGTGCAGTTTTTGTCTCGGTTGATGGTCCGTTAGTGCTCCAGTAACCGGCAGCGTTCCCAGCCTCTACTTTGAAAGAATACACAGTTCCTGCAGTCAGACCGGTTACGCTATAGCTGGTTCCGGTAACTGGTGTGCTAGTCAACAGGGTTGTACCCTGGTAGACATTGTAACCGGTTACGCCGATGTTATCTGATGCGCCGCTCCAAGTCAAGGTTAAGCTGTTCTTGCTTACATTAGAGGCAGCAAGACTGCCGTTTATCCAAACCGGTGCGCTGTTGTCTGTCGGTTGGAGTACGGTAAATTGACCGTTGTTCACAGTGGTGGTTATGGCATTACTCTGGGCGTCTGCAAGAATTACTTCGCTTAGCTCCAGGGCGCAGGTTTGCCCCACTGTAGCTGCAGCTGCTACCTGAAATTGTAGCTGTGCCACGCTACCTGAGCCGGTGGTTACAGGTGTATTGTTGGTATTGTAAATGACCACCCTGACCTTATTGCCATTCATAATTTGGGAAGCAATAGCAAATTCTGAAGTCAAGCTGCTTGACTTGGTTTGCTGGTATGTCAAGAGGTTGGAATCATAGCTCAGGTCAAACTGCATAGCCACAACTTCGCCTAAACTGCTAAGTATTACCGGAACCTGGAGCATAGCTCCGGGCGCACCTGAGACGTTCCCGGCTGAGAGGGTTACGGACGAAGACGCAGGCGCAGGGGACGTGGTAAAGAAGACCTCCTGCTGTTTACCGGCTTGATTGCCGTTATTAGCCGTAAGTGATGCATCGATAGTGATTTTATACGTACTGTCAGGTTGCAACTGCTCTTGGGGAACCACAAAGATGTAGTTTCTGTTTCCATTCGTACCATCGTAAACAGTACCTAATCTGTTTACATTGATAGCGACAGAGTTGTTATTGTCGTCATACATATGAAAACATGCCTGATTGGCTATCCAGTGGGCTTCTGGGATCACGTTCACAGCAAATTTGATGCCAATACCTGCATTGTTCTCAAAAACATAAGGTACATTAGTCAGAGTAGTCCACGGTTGGATGTTATAAATAACTCCGTCATTACCCGTTTTCACTACTGTTCCTTGGGCAACCGTAGTCTCGCCAAGATTGCTTTCGGGATCAAAGCAATATACACCGTATTCAGTAACGTGTGGTAGGTTTTTGCCACCACCGGTGCCGTCGGCAGCAAAGGCCGTCAGGCCTAATGCGCCCTGTAAAACAAGGACTAGGGTTAATATAATAATTAGTGGGAGTCTCTTTTGCTTCAATTCTCAACTCTCCTTTGGCAGGCAGGTGAAGCAGTGTACCGCCCGCAATGATTTAAGTAAGAAAGGAAATGAGTCCAGTTTCAACCTAGATTAATTGCTTTTATGTTACTTTCACCCCTTTCTGTAAAATAAAAAATGCTTTCTCCCATCCAACCAGGAAAAAGCCACCTTTCTAAAGATCATTTTTTCCTTTCCACAATGGGAGGCATATCCGTTTCCGGCTATACCCGGTGGTTTTTCACCATAGCTATAAATAGCCACAGGTCAAAAAACTCGGAAATATTAAATTGTCATTAATTACGCCATAACTGTTTATTATTTTATTTTTCTACAAAAACTAGTTACTCTCCTCCTTATTATAAATTACATTTAATAACAGCACTGTAATCAGCGGTTGAATTGGTTATACTATAGGAAAGGGCCTTCCTCTGATATCCTTGCGGATACCGTTTGGAAGACCCTTTCTTTTTACTTCTGCCCGAAGTTCGACACTTAAGTTTATCTATTCATTCATGAGAGACGTTACTTCTTACACTCCTCTAGTTTAGCGCGGGAAAAAAGGCGAGCTATGACCGCCGTGGAATATAGGCGCAGGCGTACTATGACCACCAGGGAAGATCGGCGTTCTATGACCACCGGGGATAATAGCTGTTGTAAATGTCATATTATACGTATCGTCTAATCCATTGCCTGCGGCATCCTGCACGGCACAGTCGGGTATAGAAACGGAATAGGCAGTGCCAAGTGCCAGAGCTGAAGTTGGGGTAAGGAATAACTTATTGCCGTTGATGTTTGCCGTGAACTCCACAATGTTATTGTAGGCATCAGTTATAATGATTTGATTATAAGCATAACCTTCAACTATATTTTCGCTGAAGGTAAGCACTATAGCATTATCACTTAAAGTAGCTGCTCTAGAGCCGTTCATCGGGTTGGTGCTTCTGACCTCAGGTGGTTCGTTGTCGAGCGACGCTTCTTTTGTAGTAGCACCTACGCTTGGGCCGGTTGTGCTTTCGTTACCCGCTGCGTCTAACGCCTGAACCGT
>JAENYF010000083.1 GCA_016841905.1 Desulfoscipio geothermicus
ACAGCCAGGTTATGGGGGCCTTCCAAAATAATCGCTGTTGATATCAACCAGCAAAGATTGGATGCCGCAGTAGCCCAAGGTATAGCTGATATCGGAGTTAATCCCATGAATGGAGATGCCGTTGAGCAAATTAGAGAATTAACCGGCGGGATGGGCGCTGACAGAACTATTGAAGCCAATGGTTTTAAAGCAACATATGATATGGCCATAGATGCTGTAAGGCCAGGTGGTAATGTTTCCTTTATCGGTGTATTTGAAAAACCCCAGGAACTAGCTATGAACACGCTTTGGATAAAAAACATTAAAATTAGCATGGGACTGGTAAATGCTAACCGCATTCCGGAATTAATCAAACTAATTCAAGCAGGGAAAATCAGCACGGACTTCCTGATTACCCACCGGGCTCCCTTAAATGATATTGTCACCGGTTATGATGTCTTTGGTAATAAGAAGGATAACTGCTTGAAATGGGTCGTCACACCTTATCAGAAATAAGGCAAATGTACAATTGCTTATCAGGATATGATGATTAAATTTAAGGCTTAAAAAGAGCTGCTGCAAACCGGGCTATTGAACTCGTTGCAGCAGCCTTTGTATTGCAAACTCACCTGGAGCAAGTGTTATTTGGCTACCTAATTTGCAGCTTTTAAGACAGCATCATGATGCTGCTGTACATAGGATACAGATATGCCGGATCCGTGGGGCTGGCTATTATACAAATACATATCAAAATGTCCGGTTACACCATTATCGGTAATATTTTCTATAGTTGTGTGGGGCATACCGGACAGGGAGGCAGCGATGGCTTGTCCACCAACCTGGATACATACTGGCCTAGGTGTCCATGTCCACTTGGTAAAAAGGGCTAACATGGTGTCGGTGTCCGCTTTGGTTAACGGCTCAATATCGCAGTGGTTGGACCCGCCTAGAACTGCTAAATGCATGGACTTACCCGTTTGAGTGTCAATAGCGGTAAATTTTAGGCCCGGTTTTAATAAATTTATGCCTTCTTTAAACCAATCGACTAACTGGCCATGTCTTGTTGAACTGTCTGCTACCTGCGACTGCACTGTTTGTGGGCGGTGAACATAACTTCTGGAAACGCTGCTGCTGTTTAAAACCAAAGTTTGCCCGGCGAAAATCATATCACCCTGAATATTGTTTAGATTACGTATGACATCAATTTTAAGGCCAAACCTTTGGGAAATACCCCCAAGTGTATCACCTGCTTTTACCAGGTAAGAACTTTGAGATGTAGAATTGGTAGTTAAACTTGTAGTTGTTGCTGTAGTATTTGACGATCGGGATATATCGTCGAGTTGGATAATTTGACCTATAGCTAAATTATCATTTTTTAAATTATTAATAGTTATAATTTTTTCTACACTACTACCATGTTTTTGAGCAAGTTGCCATAGCGTATCTCCTTGCACCACAGTATGGCTAGCTGCACAAGCTAGATTAGTATTTATAAAAAACATGAGCAGCAAACCTGGCAGTAAAATTTTTATTTTAGCCATCTACCTATCCCCTTTAAGAACATTTAATCCTAATGTAAAAAATTCTATCCAGGGGAAATTATATCCTCTATTTATTTTTTGAAAAAGGCTAAAATATCTATTTTTGCGCAATAAAATAAGCAATGTATAAATTTATTGTTAATAAGTGACAAGATATCTTATTGTGTTTCTCTAACAGCACGGGTCTATCATGCTTTAGCGGAGCTAATACCACTCAGGAATCCTGTGGAGAAAGCGATTTGTAAATTATACCCCCCTGTTAAAGCATCAACATCAATTACTTCACCGGCAAAATAAAGCCCTTGAATAATTTTAGACTCCATGGTTGAAGGGTTGATTTCTTTCACGTTTATGCCGCCACTAGTCACGATTGCTTCACTAAGTGGGCGGGTATCGGTAACGGTTAAAGGGATATTTTTTAACGTGTGTACCAGCAATGACCGCTCATTTTTATTAATCTGGTTTACCTGCTTGTGGATGTCTACACCGGTTAAATATAAAACAATGGAAATCATTTTCTGGGGCAGCAAATCATCCAGGGCATTTTTTAGTTGTTTGCCACTGTATTTATTAAAATCTCTTATTAAGCGGGCATCTAGCTGTTCTAAGGTCAAAGCTGGTTTTAAATCAATAACTAACTGCACCGGCTTATTGGTCGGCGTGGCAATATAATCTCTAATGAGGCTGCTTAAACTTAAAATAATGGGGCCGGATACGCCAAAATGAGTAAAGAGCATTTCTCCGAATTGTTCTGCCTTGACCTTGTTATTGATCTGGGCTTTTATGGACACATTTTTCAAGGATAAGCCTTGCAACTCTTTGCCCCAGTTTTCCTTAATTACTAGTGGAATTAAAGTTGGTTTGGGTTCTTTTATAGTATGGCCTAGCTGACGGGCCATACTATAGCCGTCTCCAGTAGAACCTGTTTGTGGGTAGGACATACCACCCGTGGCAATAATTACTCTTGATGCTGTTATTTGTTCGCCGCTGTTTAAAAGCACGCCTGTTACCTGGTTATTCTGAAGAGTTATTTTTTTAACTTTGGTAAGCAATGCTATCTCTACTTTGTTCTTCTGCAGGTGTTTTTGTAGTGCTTTAATAACATCACTAGATTTATCCGAGGCGGGAAAAACTCTATTGCCTTGCTCTACTTTGGTTGGCACACCCAATGAGCTCAGTAGCGCAATCAGCCCGTGGTTATCAAAAGATTTAAAAGCGCTGTATAAAAATTTGGGGTTGGTTGTGACGTTATCGAAAAAATCATTTATGTCCCCGTAATTAGTGACATTACAGCGTCCCTTGCCTGTTAAATAGAGCTTTTTGCCTAGTTTTTCGTTTCTTTCCAACAAAATAACTTTAAGTCCTTTGGCTGCAGCAGTAGCTGAGCTCAGCATGCCTGCAGGGCCGCCTCCAATCACTGCCAAATCGTAATCCATTGCTGTTCCGCCTTCCAATTTTAAGAATAAAATATAAAAAGCACAAGATCTCGTGTAGCAATTTAATAATACTATTATCGGACAAAAAGTCCAATAGAACAGATAGCAATCGGAGATTACCGCAAGGAATTTGGCATGCCGAAAACAAGGAACGTAAAAATTTCCAAAGTAACGTCTACTTGTGTTATGATAAAAATATTAGCAGTGAGATTAGATCTTATTACTTAGGATAGTCTGGCCACTCCATTCATTTGTTTTTACTTTCAATGCCGTGGGTATGCTATAAACGATAAATCAAGCAGTAAAGGGGAAAAGTAGCATGGCAGTTTTCAATGATTTTAATTTAACCGAGCCTGTGATTAAGGCGCTTAATAACTTGGGTTTTGAGGAGGCAACGCCGATACAAGAGCGGGCTATACCCGTGGGTTTACAAGGGTATGACCTAATTGGGCAGGCTCACACCGGCACCGGTAAAACAGCGGCTTTTGGTATACCTTTGATGGAACTTTTACATGTTGGACGAGAATATATCCAAGCAATTGTATTAACACCCACCCGTGAATTAGCTGTCCAGGTGGCTGAAGAGCTAAATAAACTTGGGCAATACAAGGGTATCCGCACATTACCGATATACGGTGGTCAGGATATTAACCGCCAGATTAGAGCACTTAAAAAAAAGCCTCATATTATAGTAGGTACACCAGGGCGTTTAATGGACCATATGGGGCGTAAAACGATCCGTCTGAACCAGGTTAACATAGTGGTTTTAGATGAGGCAGATGAAATGTTAAATATGGGTTTTATCGAGGATATCGAGAATATCCTTAAAGATATTCCCGAGGAAAGGCAGACAATGCTTTTTTCAGCTACCATACCTGCTCCAATTCGGGCATTGGCTGAGCGGTTTATGAACAGTCCGGAGGTAATTAAGGTAGAATCCCGGCAAATGACTGTGCCGATAATCGAGCAGAGCTATATTGAGGTGCAGGAAAAACAAAAATTTGAAGTGCTGTGCCGCTTATTGGATACCCAAGCCCCTGAGCGGGCGATTATTTTTGGCCGAACCAAGCGTCGTGTTGATGAATTGTTTGAGGGCTTGAATAAACGCGGTTACTCGGCTGAAGGGATCCACGGAGATTTATCTCAGGCCAGGCGTGACCAGGTAATGCGCCAATTTAAAGAAGGTACTATCGAAGTGTTGGTGGCCACTGATGTTGCCGCCAGGGGACTGGATATAACCGGTGTGACCCATATATACAACTTTGATATTCCCCAGGATCCGGAGGGTTATGTGCACCGTGTTGGCCGAACCGGGCGAGCAGGTAAAGCAGGCGCAGCTATTACTTTAGTGACGCCCAGGGAAATTCATCAATTAAGAGTCATTGAAAATATGACCAGGGGCAAAATTGCACGCCGTCCCATGCCAACATTAAAAGATGCTTTAGAAGGGCAACAGCGTATGGCGGTGGAAAGATTGATGACGGCTGTGGAAAAAGAAAATATCGAGAACTACAGGGCTTTAGCCGAGGGATTATTGGAAGAAACCGATTCGGTTACTCTACTTTCAGCGGCATTAAAAGTACTCACGAAAGAACCGGATCAGACCCCTGTGGCATTAACAGAGGAAGTACCGCTAAGAATGAAGAAGAACAAAAATCTACGCGCCGGACAAAGGGGCTACTACGGCGGTCCTAATAGCAAAAAAAACAATAGCGGAGCTGGCGGTGGCTTCAGAGGGAAAAAACGACCAAGTAGCCGGTCTTTTTAGTTACCCCTCACATTAATAACCTAAAATTCCAGACAAAGATATGAAGAAACTATTGCGAAATATTAATTACTTTGCTATAATCTAATTAAGCACCATCCATACAGTGACTCAGGTTGTACGGTATGCAAGAAGCGTCGGATTTGTGGTTCGGGTTTATTGCGATAAGTAAGCCAGTCTATGGGTAGTGTATTTTGTTTTAGGTGTTTTGCTACGGTAAGTGGAAATTAATTTATATTGGTAACTTGTTCGGTGAAGTTCTGAGCATTCTGTGAAGTCGGTTAAGCAAGGTTATTCCCTGTATATGAACGTAAGAATAAAGCAAGTGGAGAATTATATTGTTTGATTGTTTACAAAAACCTGTAAGGATGGTTGCTGGTGAGAGAAGGTCCGACGCCTTCTCTCATATTATGTGCAGGTAGTTGCCAAACCTACCAATAATTATACTGATGGTTTAGCTGATAATTATATTAAAAGGTCTTGCGGTTAAACTAAAAGATATGTATAATAATTAATGCGCGGTTGCAAGCGTTATAATTTGATACAATGCATAATGTAGACCATGGAGAGATGGCTGAGTTGGTCGAAGGCGCACGACTGGAAATCGTGTAGACGGTTTGACCCGTCTCGAGGGTTCGAATCCCTCTCTCTCCGCCATTAGGTATGAGGACGGACTTGGCTGTTATAACGGGTCTGTCCTTGTGCCTAAACAGACACTTTTATTTTTGGCCGTGCTAGATGGGGAGGTAGCGGTGCCCTGTACCCGTAATCCGCTGTAGCGGGGTTGAATCCCTACCCGAGGGTTTGGCTTGTGAGGTCTGGCTTTTGTAAGGGGTGTTGACGATTGGGTCTTGCGCGACGGAGGCTTTTGAACCGTGTCAGATCCTGACGGAAGCAGCACTAAGAAAGTTTATCCGGGTGCCGCAAGGGCGCCTGGTCCGAGCTACCTGCAGAAGTAACGCTTGGAAGCTAATATTCGACGGCAGGTGCACGGCC
>JAENYF010000009.1 GCA_016841905.1 Desulfoscipio geothermicus
GGTGGGTCTTTAAAAAAACTGGTGGGTGACGGCCCGGTGGGAAAGTCAAATTTGATGGCCTTCGCAGTTTATGCGAAGGCCTTTGATATTTTAGCTTGGTGCAGGCCAAGTTAAGGGGGCTGGAAGTTGTATTTGAGGTTGATCATAGGCCGTGCGGGGGCAGGGAAAACAACTGCCTGCTTGCGGGAAATCGGACGGGAGCTTGAACGTCAGCCGCTAGGTACACCTTTAGTTTTACTGGTGCCCGAACAGGCTTCCTTTCAAACCGAGCACGCTTTAGCTCGCATAACGGCTGTGGGTGGTTTTATGCGGGCTCAGGTCCTGGGTTTTAACCGTTTAGCCCACCGGGTGCTCCAGGAGTCGGGTGGTGCAACTCGGCTGCCCTTGGAGGAAATGGGCAAGCGGATGATTTTACGGCGGCTATTGGAAAAAAAACTGGATGAGCTGCGTGTATTCGGACAGGCAGCCAGGCTGCCCGGTTTTGTGGACAAGCTGGCCCGGGCGCTGGGAGAACTAAAAGCATATCAGTTGACTGCAGAAGATTTAGAACACTGTCTGACCGGGCTGGAGCAAACAGGAGAAACCGGGCTGCTGGGAGACAAATTACGTGATTTACAGCTGATTTTAACTGAATTTACATACTTTTTACAAGATCGTTTTATTGATCCTGATGATTATTTAACCCTCGCGGCAGAAAAGATAGGTCATTCCCAATGGCTCAGTCAGGCTAATGTTTGGGTAGATGGTTTTACAGGTTTTACACCCCAGGAATACGCTGTGATCGAAGCGCTGCTGCGCCATGTACCCGGTATTAGCCTAACTTTGTGTTTAGATGAGGGCTCAGTAGGGCGGGTATTAACGGAGGCCGAGCCCTTTTACCCGGTATGGGAAACATACAACATTTTAGTGAACATGGCCCAAAAATTAGGTTTACCGGTTAAGCAGTGGTATGTTGCACAAAATGAAAATCTCGCCAGGTTCTTATCACCACAGCTGGCTTGTTTGGAAAGGTCTTTCTTTGATTACCGGACAGTGATTAAAACGCCGGGTAAAGAAGCCGGTATTGCATGTACTACAGAGCAGAAAACAGTTTTAGCTCCGGCTGCTACCGATGCGGAGCCTGTTTTACAAACGGAAGAGCGCAGCGCAGGTGCTGCTCAGGACATCAAATTGATAGCTGCTGCCGACCGCCGGGCAGAAGTAGAGGGTATGGCCAGGGAAATCCTTAACCTGTGCCGTAGCAGGGACTACCGCTGGCGGGAGGTTGTGGTGCTGCTGCGGGATGTCGATTTGTATAGTGGTTTAATTGAAGCGATTTTTAACGATCACGGGATCCCATTTTTCCTGGATCACAAGCGCACAGTATTGCAGCATCCCCTGGTAGAACTGATCCGAGCTGCACTGGAAACAGTAGCTGAGAACTGGGCCTTCGATCCGATATTCCGTTACCTAAAAACCGACCTTGTCCCGGTAAGCCGGGAAGAAGTCGACTTGCTGGAAAATTATGTTTTGGAGCATGGGATTCGGGGCAACCGTTGGTACGATAATCAGCCCTGGTCATATCACCGCCGGTTAACTCTGGAAGATGATGATGAAATATCAGAGCAGAATTTACAAACTCTGATACAAATAAACAGTATCCGGGATGTTGCCGTGGCGGCTCTGTCTAGTTTCCACCAGGTTATCCAGGCTAGCGTGACAGTGGCGGATTTTACCGGGGCGCTGTATGGGCTGTTGGAACAACTGGAGGTGCCGGAACAGCTAGAACGCTGGGCTATTGAAGCCAGTGAAGAAGGCTGGCTGGAGGAAGCCCGGGAGCATGAGCAAATTTGGGAGGACCTGGTGATGCTGCTAGATGAAGTGGTAGAGGCTTTAGGCGAGGAGAAGCTAGCTTTAAACCAGTACACGGTTATTTTAGATGCCGGCCTGGCCGCCCTGCGCTTGGGTCTGATCCCTCCGGGGCTTGATCAGGTGGTGGTGGGCTCGCTGGACCGCTCTCGCAGTCCCCAGGTTAGAGCTGCGTTTCTTCCTGGCATAAATGACGGCGTGCTGCCTGCCCGGATAACCGAGGAAGGCATATTTACCGAGATTGAGCGTGAACGTCTGTTGGACAGCGGTCTGCCGCTGGCCCCGGGCGTTCGGCGCAGAGTTTTTAACGAGCAATTTATTGTTTATCATGCACTTACCCGGGCATCTGAACAGTTGGTACTTTCCTATCCACTGGCTGACGGGGAAGGGCGGGCGCTGCGACCTTCACCCGTGGTGCACCGGGTGCGCGAAATTTTCCCCGACCTGGTCGAGGGGTTATGGCTGCAGGAACCTGGGGCGGAACAGGTTCCTGACCTGGACTTTGTTGCTCAGCCAGGACGATGTTTGACCTACTTGGCCGGCCGTTTGCGTGATGCCGGGGCCGGACGGGAAATTGACCCGCTGTGGTGGGACGTATATAACTGGTTTGTTTGCAACAAAAAGGATGGTCCCCTGTTTGCCCGGGTGGTCGAAAGCTTATTTTACCGCAACCGGGAAGAACGGCTGCCCCGCGATTTAAGCCTACAGTTGTACGGCCAGCCTTTTAAGACCGGGGTATCCGGTTTGGAGAAATTCCGTTCCTGCCCCTTTGCTCATTTTTTGTCTAAAGGTTTGCGGTTAAAGGACCGGGCAGTGTTTCGGCTGCAGGCGCCGGATACTGGACAGTTTTTCCATGCCGCGCTCAAGCTGTTTGCCCAGCGGCTAGAGGACGAAGGATTGGATTGGGGTAAATTGGAAACAGATCGGTGCCGCGCACTGGCCGGTGATGTGGTGGATATACTAGCCCCGCGTCTGCAAAGTGAAATATTACTTAGCTCTGCCCGGCACCGTTACTTAACAGGCAGATTAAAACGCATTGTGCAGCGTTCGGCACTGGTGCTGGCTGAGCATGCCCGGCGCGGGCGCTTTCGCCCCGCGGGACTGGAGCTGGCCTTCGGTCCCGGCGGTGATTTGCCAGGCGTGATATTTACGTTTCCCGGCGGCGGGGAAATGCTGCTTACCGGCCGTATAGACCGCCTGGATGCGGCGCGGAATGAAGAAGGTGAGCTGTATCTGCGGGTGATTGATTATAAATCCGGAGTAACCACCATCAAGCTGAGCGATATCTGGCACGGCCTCAAGCTGCAACTGCTTACCTATTTAGAAGTGGCGCTGGAGTATGCCCAGCAGCTACTGGGCAGCCGGGGCTTACCCGGTGCCGTATTGTATTTCCGTATTGCTGAGCCGCTGTTGCAAACGGATGGCACGCCGCTGCGGAGCGATGAAACCGAGCAGCTGCTGCTTAAAGAACTGAAAATGAAGGGCTTGCTGTTAGCAGAGCCCGACCTGGTAAGGTTGATGGACGGTATGGCCGGGTTAGCTCCGGATATTTTGCCTGTGAGTATCAAAAAGGACGGCAGCTTTGCCGCTCGCTCCGCAGTGCTGGATCGGGAACAGTTTGCTATGCTGCGGGCTTATCTGAGGCAGCAGCTGTCCGGCGCCGGGGAAGAGATCCTGGCCGGAGTTAAAGATCTCAGTCCCTACCGGCAGGGTGAGTTCCGCTATTGCAGCTATTGCTCATATCAGCCGGTGTGCCAGTTCGACCTGCTGTTGCCTGATAATTCATATAGAATTATCACACCGGAAAAAGACGCTCTTATTTGGCTGCGCATTCAGCAACATTTGGAGGCAAATGGAGACATGGTGATAGAAAGGCGGGCTGATGAAAATGACTGAAAATTGGACACCAGAGCAGATTAATGCAATTACCAGCCAAGATGACCGTCTATTGGTGGCGGCGGCGGCCGGGGCTGGTAAAACTGCTGTACTGGTAGAGCGCATTATCAGGCGAATTACCGACCAGGACCCGGTGGATGTTGATCGCTTGCTGGTGGTTACTTTTACCAATGCGGCAGCTGCAGAAATGCGCGAGCGTATTGGCCAAGCCATTAACCGGGCGCTGGATAGAGAGCCGGGCTCAGTGCTGCTGCACCGCCAGCTAGCCCTGCTGCAGCGGGCCAGCATCAGCACTCTGCACTCTTTTTGTCTGGAATTAGTCCGACAGCATTTTTATCGGCTGGAACTGGACCCGGTGTTCCGGATAGCTGATGATGCTGAGGCTGCTTTGCTTCAGTTGGATGTGCTGGAGGAGGTTTTTGAAGGCCGGTTTGCTGCGGAGGAACAATCTTTCCTGGCCCTGGCAGATTGTTATGGCGGGCAGCAGGATGACACGGGCTTGCAGGAACTGGTGCTGGAGTTGTATAAGTTCTCCCGCAGCACTCCCCAGCCCGAGGAATGGCTAAGCCGGCTGCCGGAATGGTTTAACCTGCCCGAGGAGACTGCAGTCGATGATTTGCCCTGGTTTAAAATAATAAAAGGGAGTATCCAAAACGAATTGAACGGCGTGCGGGGCATGTTGGAACAGGCCATGCAAACAGCCAGTCGGCCGGGAGGGCCACAGCCCTACCTGGCGACCTTGCAGGAGGATATACTGTTACTTGATGATTTGGTTAAGGCCTGTGCCGTGGACTGGGATAAACTTTACCGGCAGTTTAACTCAATAGTATTTAGTAAACTGGCTAATTGTAAAAAGGGGACTGCTGATGAAGACTTGAAAAAAACCGTTCAGAAGTTACGCAATACAACCAAAGAACGGGTGCAAAAAATGCGCAGGCGTTTTTTTAACCGTCCTGCTGAGATGCTACTGGATGAACTGCGGCAAATGACCCCGCTCATGGGTACGCTGGCCGGGTTGGTGGGGCAGTTTGCCGCTCAATACCAGCAAGCTAAAAAAGCGCGCGGAGTGGTCGATTTCAGTGACCTGGAGCATTATGCACTGCAGATTTTGCAGGAGATGCCCGCTGCTGTCGGCGACGGTGATGCGGTGGATGCTGATAGTGCTGTTTCCGACGATATACGTCCCTCCGCTGTGGCCTTAGAACTGCGGGGGCGCTTTGCTGAGGTGCTGGTAGACGAGTACCAGGATATTAATGCTGTGCAGGAAGCTATTTTAAGTTTGCTGGTTGGTTCCGGCGGTCAGAGCGAACCCGGTTTGTTTATGGTGGGTGACGTTAAGCAAAGCATTTATCGGTTCCGCCTATCCGAGCCGGGCTTGTTCATGGATAAGTACCACCGTTTTGCTGCTGCCGACGGCGAGGGAAGGTTGATCACCCTGACCCGCAACTATCGCAGCCGTCAGGGTGTGGTAGATGGGGTTAATTTTATATTTCGCCAGATCATGAGCTCTGCAGTGGGAGAAATGGATTACGATACCCGGGACGAGCTGGTTTGCGGTGCAGAGTACCCCGCCCGTCCCGGCGCAGCTGAAGAAAATGCCGTAGTAAACGTTAACACAGGATGTATCGCTATTAGCCAGGCCAACCGGCTTAATGGGAGTGCACTTACGGGTGAAGCGGTGGAACTGCACTTGATTGATCTATCAGCCGGGCAGGGAGCGATTCTCAGTGCGGATGAGAATGATTCAACTGCAGCTGAGGAAGATGTGTCAAACCAGGACACCGAGCCCGAGGAGGATTTGGATGCCCTGCAGCTCGAAGCACGCACTGTGGCCCAGCAAATTACCCGGCTAATCGAGGAGGGCTTTCAGGTTTATGATAGCCGGGGGGAGCAAAAGGGGTACCGCCGCCTGACCTACCGGGATGTGGTTGTACTGCTCAGAGCAACCACTGGACGGGCTAATGTCTTTGTTGAAGAGTTCGGCAGGTTAGGTATACCTACCTATGCTGAGCTTAATACGGGATATTTTGAAGCCACTGAGGTTGAAACCATGTTGGCACTGCTAAAAATTATTGATAACCCGCGTCAGGATGTACCGCTCGCGGCAGTGCTGCGCTCGCCTCTGGCGGGCTTTGACTCGGAGGCTTTAGCCCAAATAAGGCTGTACGGCGGACCGGGAGATTTTTATGATGCTGTGGTCCTAAGTACTACGGAAGGCCCGGAGGAACTGGCCGGGTCGCTGGCACAGTTTCTCAAAAGGTTAGAACGCTGGCGTACTATGGCCCGTCGGTGCAGCTTGGCCGAGCTAGTTTGGTCCTTGTACCGTGAAACCGGTTACTATGATTTTGTGGGCGGTTTGCCGGGAGGCAGCCAACGTCAGGCTAATTTGCGGGCGCTTTACAGCCGGGTCCGGCAGTATGAAGCCACCGCTTATCGCGGTTTATTTCGCTTCATGCGTTTTATTGAGCGTATCCGGAACAACAGCGGTGATATGGGTGCTGCCCGTTCCCTGGGGGAAAGTGAAAATGTAGTGCGCATTATGAGTATTCATAAGAGCAAGGGATTGGAATTTCCGGTAGTGATTGTGGCGGGGCTGGGCAAAAGGTTCAACCTTAGGGATTTAAACAAAAGTGTACTGATGCATAGAAATCTGGGGCTTGGTCCCCAACTTGTGGATACTCAGCAGCGCGTTGCCTACCCTACGATAGCTAAGCTGGCAGTGCGTGATAAACTACGAGCAGAGGCACTGGCCGAGGAGATGCGAGTGCTATATGTGGCTATGACCAGAGCCCGGGAAAAGTTGATTTTGGTAGGTGGGGTACGCCGGTTGCGGGACTGCTCCACCCGGTGGTGTGCCGCTGCGGGACAAACCCAGACGCAGTTGCCGGCCTGGCTGACCTCCGGAGCCAGGCACTGCCTGGACTGGCTTGGCCCGGCGCTGGTCAGGCACCGTGACGGTGCGCCACTGCGGGAATTGGCTGGTGCTGCTACACTATCTATGCCGATTCAAGGCCAGGCAATGGCCGATAACGGAGCGCTGCCCGTTTGGGGTGATTCTTCGAGCTGGCGCTTGTTTATCTGGGATAGCATCATCCGGCAGCAGCAGGCTGATGCGTTGCCCGCTACAGCCTATATGGAGCAGCTGCGCCGGCTTGAGCCAGTGCCCGAAGCTAGCCCGCTAGCCAAGCAGGTGGAGTCCCGCCTGAACTGGCGCTACCCGTATCAGCTTTGCCAGAGCCTGCCGGCCCGGGCTACCGTTACCGGACTAAAATATATGACGCAGCTGCAGGTTGATGTAGCCGGCGATATGCAGCTACAGCCAAGCAGGGATTATCAGCGTAGCTTGGCTGCCAGGCCGCTGTTTGTGCAAAAGAAATCCAAGCTAACAGCTGCTGAGCGGGGGCAAGCCCTGCACCTGGTGATGCAGTTGCTGGACTTAAAGGGTAACCTTGAGGCAGACGGGATAAGCGAGCAGATAGCCCTGATGGTTGAGCAGGAAAAGCTCAGTCGGGACCAGGCTGCAGTGGTGCAGCCTGAGACAGTGGCTCATTTTTGGGGCAGTAACCTGGGACAAAGGATACTGCAGAGCAGCCAGGTTTACCGTGAGCTACCCTTTACGCTAGCTTTACCCACAAAGCAGGTTTACCCTGAGGTAACGGGAAGTGATTCAAGTGATGAAGCTGTGCTGGTGCAGGGGATTATTGACTGCCTGGCGGATGAGGGGGAAGGTCTGCTGTTGATAGATTATAAAACCGACCGCTATACCCCGGACACACTACTGCAGACGGCCTGGCGCTACTATAGTCAGCTTGCTCTGTATATTAGTGCGGCGGAGCGGATCACCGGACGCGGAGTCACAGCTGCCTATTTTTACATGTTTTATGGTGGGGATGCCCTGGCCTACAAAAAAAAATGAGTAGCACTGGGATAAGTTATATAATTTAACAAATTAATCTAGTTAGATGCAGGATAACTCAAGACTGTACAGAAATACTTAGTCAAATCAAACAATATATATTAAATGAAGGAGATGCGTAAATTGTCCCATAGTGTAAAATGGCTTGGCCACTCTGCGTGTCAAATAACCAGTGCCAGCGGATGCGTAATTTTAATTGACCCATGGATTACTGATAATCCCAGTTGCCCGGTTAGTAAGGAAGATATCGGCAAGGTAGATATAATTCTGTTAACCCATGATCACTTTGACCATATGGGAACGGATATACCGTATTTGGTAAACGGTACTAATGCAGTGATCATAGCTCAGCCGGAATTAGTTGGTGTCCTGCAGGAATGTGAGGTTAGTGCTGAAAATATTATTTTCGGTATGGGTATGAATATAGGCGGTCAGGTGGAAGTAGCTGGTGTTAAAGTCACTATGACCCAGGCATTTCATTCCGGCACTGCGGGTAGTGCCGTTGGTTTTATTATAATTCTTGAAGACGGCAAGACCATATACCACGCTGGTGATACAGGTATTTTTGCCAGCATGGAGTTGCTGGGGAAAATTTATCCCATCGACCTGGCCCTTTTGCCCATCGGCAGTGTATTTGTCATGGATCCGCTGCAGGCCGCTTATAGCCTGACCCTGCTTAAACCTGACAAAGTGATACCCATCCATTATAAAACTTTCCCCATTTTAGTACAGGATGCAAGTGAGTTTATAAAACTGGCCGGGGAAAAAGCCCCCGAGGTGAAAGTGGAAGCTTTGCAGCCAGGTCAGGAGTTACTACTATAATACATTAACAGCAATTATCTGGTAGCGAAATAATCGCTTCCTGGAAAATACATATCCTTCGGTCAGGGAGAGATGTACTTACTGCTCAAGGATAACAATGCTAAGCTTCTGGTGAACTCGGACTGTATCAAGAAAAAAATAAAAGAACCCGGTCTAGTTTGGCCGGGTTCTTTTATTCGCTTGGTTCAATTATATGCAGCGGCAACGCTTGGACTTCTCGGTAGCGGGATTCCTCCTCCACAAAATCTCGGATGCGCGTGTCTTTCAGCATTATTAGCCAGGCGGCGGCTACAGTTTTGATGAATGTGTTTTGTAACGGCAGATTATCGGTGATTAGCGGGCAGCCGTAGGGAGTGTCCAGCGTTTCATATATTAGCCATAGATTACCGTCCCGCTGGAGGTGAGGTGTCAGGGGGAAAAAACGGCAGGCGAGAGGCCGTGCCTTCCGAGGGCATGAACCTGTGCAGCGCACAAAATACACCGGAGTGGGCCAGGATGCCGGGAATAATTGCTCTACAGGGTCCTGAGCCTCCCAAATAAGCCAACTTTCCCTGCGGTTGAACATAACTTCTTCGCCCGGGAATAAATATATGCCCAGGTCGTTATCTCTGCCTGGCTGACAACATACACGACCACAAAGGGCGCCGCAGTCTTCCTGCAGCGGCGTGGGCTCAACGGTAAGGTAATAAAGATATTGGTAATCTTTTGGTGTAAGTATTGTGCCGGGTGTATTACGAGTTTTGGCATTGAACACTCTAGCAAACTCTCCCTTTAGTACAAACATTGTAATAAGCTCGCTGCGCCAAAAGCGAACGTCGCCGTTATAGGTATCCCCATGGCGCAGTGTACTTAAATTACGTTGTAGTATTAGCCTGCCTTTAATGATTTATGATACTGCAGTTTTAACCTCCTGAGACGCCTCCTGGCTTTCAAAAACCTGGTGGTACATTTCCATCGTCATCAGTACTGCACGAGGCTTGCTGCCTTCAAAACCGCCCACTATGCCCCGCTGTTCCATGATATCTACCAACCTGGCAGCCCGTGAATAGCCGACGTGCAAGCGGCGCTGCAGCATAGAGATTGAAGCTGTACCGCTTTCAATAAATATTTTGGCAGCCTGGGGCAATAAATCATCACTTTCCTCGAATGATACCGCATTACCCTCGGGTTGTGCTTCGAGCACGGCCTCATTGTAAATCGGGCGCGCCTGGTCCTTGAGAAAGTCTACTAGATTTTCCACATCCTTGTCCGAAATGAATGCACCCTGTACCCGTACCGGTTTTGCTGCCCCCACCGGGTAAAACAGCATGTCCCCTTTACCCAGCAGCTTTTCTGCCCCGCCCATATCCAAGATGGTGCGGGAGTCGGTCTGGCTGGAGACCGCAAAGGAAATCCTGGAGGGTATGTTAGCTTTGATCAGGCCGGTGATTACATCTACCGAAGGACGCTGGGTGGCTACCACCAGGTGAATGCCTGCTGCCCGGGCCATTTGGGCCAGGCGGCAAATGGCATCTTCTACGTCCGCCGGTGCCACCATCATTAAATCGGCCAGCTCATCAATAATCACCACGATATAAGGTAGTGGGGTTTGCCCTGGCTCCTGCTCAAATTCTCCGAATAAGGCATTATATCGGGTGATGTCCCGCACTCCCGCCGCTGCAAATAGGTCGTAACGGGTCTCCATTTCCCGTACTGCCCAGCGCAGTGCTCCGGCGGCTTTTTTAGCATTGGTGACCACCGGGCTGACCAGGTGGGGGATGCCGTTGTAGTTGGTCAATTCCACCATTTTTGGATCCACCATTAAAAATTTAACCTCACCTGGGGTGGCTTTGTAAAGGATGCCGCAAATGATGGTGTTCACGCACACACTTTTGCCCGAGCCTGTGGCGCCGGCAATTAGCAGGTGCGGCATTTTAGCCAGGTCTGCGGTCACTGCCGCCCCTGCGATATCTTTGCCCAATGCGATGGTCAACCGTGAACTCGAGCCGGCAAACGCCTTATCCTCCAGCAATTCACGAAGTGCTACGGCGGCGGTTTCATTGTTTGGCACCTCAATGCCTACCGCTGCTTTGCCTGGTATGGGTGCTTCAATGCGTACTCCAGTGGATGCCATACCTAGTGCGATATCGTCCGCTAGGCCTACTATTTTGCTTACTTTGACACCCGGTGGCGGTTGCAGTTCATATCTGGTAATGGAAGGACCTACGGACACATGAGTAACCCGGGCTTTGATGCTAAAACTGTCCAGGATTTGTTCCAGTACTTTAATACGTTGGTTAACGTCCCGGCCGACTTGGTTATCTATCACGTTTGGCAGGGGGGCCAGCAGACTGAGCGGTGGCAGGAGGTATTCCTGGCCTTCGGCCTGTGTTTTAGACTGCTGTTCGGGTATATCATCAGAGTGTCCACCGGGTAAATCATCCGGAGACAGCAAGGTCTCAGATACCGCGGCTTCAAGCGTATCTTTATCGTTAGTTTTTTCAGCCAGGGTACTGGAAGACCGGGAAAGGTCAATAATCGGCGGTGCAAATTCTCTGACCAGTTCCTTTTCATCAGCAGTTTGTGCAGTATCATCGACTTCGGTATATAAAAAATTAATTATCATGTTGCTTAACCCGGTCGCTATGGCTTTAAGCCTAAACCAGCTTTTTAACACCAGTTCCCTGAGTGATCCTTCAGTGCAAAGGGTCAGGCCTATTAAAACAAACAAGACGATAAAAACATATGTACCTACGATGCCAAAACAGTATTTTAATGCGTAACTTAAAATGGCTCCGGATAACCCGCCGCCCTGGCCCGCCAATCCGGCGCTGAATGAATCCGGCATGGGTGTGTGCAGGTGCAGGAATATTTGCAAGCTGCCGAAAAGAAACAGTAGTCCCCAAAAACGGCTGTTTACCCTCCACCGGTTGCGGCTCATCAGTTTTAAGCCAATCGGTATCAGTAGCAACAATAGCACCACATGGCCCGACCCGGCCAGTGTTTGCATACCTTTTTTAATTAGTAATCCAACTGTACCAATGGAGCCTACGGTACTGGTAAACAAGCCAGCCAGGCCAATTAATGATAAGGCAATAAGAGTAAGTCCAGCTATATCCAGCATAATGCCGGGGCCGGCCTTGGCTGGCTCAGGTTTGTTTTTTGCTGATTTTGTCAAAACTGGCTCCTCCTTTGGTGCATTATCGAGGAATATCTACTTTTGAAGCTTACCATAAAATGGTCAACGGGGCAAGTAATGTAGCGCGGTGTGGGCTATCCTCTGTAGTCCAAAAGCGAGGGCAAAATTTTTGCATTCAATGGATAAATATTATAAACTTCTTTTTGCAGGATATTGGCGAAGTATGTCGAAATATATATTTGTTCATTAGTTACCCCCTATAATTTATAATTGATATACTTATTTTTTCGTTAAGATCCCGCTAGGGATTTTTTTTTGCTTTGACGCAACATAAATAAGCCCACCGTACCAATTATGATTAAAGCTACGCTAACCAACTGGGCTACTCGTAGTGAGCCGAGCATAAGGCTGTCGGTGCGCAATGCTTCTATAAAGAAACGCCCGGTAGAGTAAAGGATCAGGTATAAAAAGGCAATCTCGCCATCCGTTTTTTTTCGCGGCCATCTCCAGGTTAGGAGGGCAAATACCATAAGATCCCACATCGATTCATAAAAAAATGTAGGATGGTAATACTGGCCTTCAATAAACATTTGATTTTTTATAAAGGCTGGAAAATGACTAATGATCTGCTCTGTTACCTGTCCGCCGTGGGCTTCCTGGTTAATAAAGTTACCCCAGCGCCCGATTGCCTGTCCTAATATTAAACTAGGCGCAATAATATCGGCGGTAAGCCAGGGAGAAAGCTTATACAGGCGCACATATAACAGTCCGGCCAATAGCCCACCAATAATGCCGCCATGAATGGCAAGCCCGCCATGCCAGATGGCCAGCATTTCTAGTGGCTCAAGCCGATAGTTTTCCCAGGTAAATAATACATAATAAAGCCGAGCACCGATAATGGACGCAGGTATGATCAGGATAACCATATTCAGTATGTGGTTGGGATCGAGTTTGTTTTGCTGTGCCCTGCGGTAGGCAAGCCATATTCCCAGCATAAAGGCGGTGGCCATAATCACGCCGTACCAGCGAATTGCTAGTGGGCCTAATTGCACGGCGATGGGATTAATCATCAAATATGCCTCCATTTTAGTTTCTCATGTATTTTACCATAATGAAGTAAAAAAGGATAATTTGCGGCTCGAAAAATGAAATCGCTGGGTAAATACCAGCGATTTTTGTAAAAAAATTTATTTTTAAAAATTAGCATGGCTATAATAAAGAAGTAAAATTTGCATCAGCATTAGAGCTGGTATGCCGAAGGTAAATTGCAGGTGCTTGGTTTTATGATGCCAGAAGTACATGCCCACTAGCGAGCCGACGGTTCCTCCCGCTAAGGCGATTAAGAACAGGGTTTTTTCTGAAACGCGGTAAAGTTGACGCTGGGCGTTGTGCTTATCCCAGCCGAAAAGGATAAATGCTATTATGTTGACAACCAGCAGGTATGTATCCAAGATATCACCTTTATTATTAATTAGTCATTCCCTAGTTGTTTCCCTTTAAGAGAAGTAAAATAAACAATGCATTTTAGTACATATCCAGTTGCCAAGCCCGCTTGCCAGGTTGAATCTTATATGGCATACTGATACTAATTATGCAGGCAAATAATGGTGCCAAAAGACTTGTGAGAGGAAACGTGATAACTGTATATAAATAAGGGAGTAATTTTTCTTTATGATAAGATTAAAAGATATTGTTTTGGTAAGGGATAAAAAGACTATTTTACAAGTAAAAGACTTCCATTTGGCGGAAGGGGAGCGTTTGGCGGTGATTGGCCCTAACGGGTCGGGCAAAAGCACTTTAGTGAAGGTGCTTGCGTTGCTGGAACCCCCTACATCCGGTGAAGTTTTTTTCCGTGGGGAGAAGGTAACGACCAAGAACAGCCTGGCTATTCGCAGGCGTATGGCCGTTGTGTTTCAGGAACCGCTGCTGCTTAACATCACGGTGTTTAATAACGTGTCCCAAGGTATGCGTTTCCGGGGTATCGACGCAGTAGAAAGACAGCGACGGGTTGATTACTGGCTGGACCGGTTTGGCATAGCGACTTTGCGTAATCGCAAGCCTCTAAACCTGTCGGGAGGCGAGGCACAGCGAGTTAGCCTGGCTCGAGCCTTTGCTTTGGAGCCAGAGGTTGTTTTTATGGACGAACCTTTCTCAGCACTGGATTTTTCTACCCGGCTGGAACTTTTGGAAAGCCTGGGCGCACGCTTGGCCGAAACCGGTGCTACTATTGTTTTCGTAACCCATGATATTAACGAAATTCCTTATTTAACTGATAATGTGGCCGTAATAGACGGGGGCATGATTGCTTTTAAAGGCGGATTAGATAGCTTGCTGGCGGGTGAAATCGAAGCTCCGTCGGTACAGCGGCTGCTGCGCCCATTTAAAAAAGTGGGCTACACCTGTTTTAGTACTTAGCATGCATTATGTTCACCGCATGTTAGTATGCCGCCCCTTAGATTAGCTGCTACCAGGTCATACCTGGTTTTGCAAGTAAATCTTTATTGACTGCGAAATATAATCATATATAATAAAGAAAATAAGATAATATCTGGGGGAGCTCATTATATGGGCTGAGAAAGGGCTGTAAGCACCTGACCCATGAACCTGATCGGGGTAATGCCCGCGTAGGCAAGGTATAAACGGCAATAGAAGCGCACCTGACCTGCGGGGTGCGCTTCTATTTTTTGTCTTCAATTTAAACTCTAAGCGGATGAAGGTGAGTTAATGCGCTGTGTTATATTAACTGGTGGGACAGTAGCTGATGCACAGTGGCTGGCCGGCATGCTTGCTCAAGCTGACAGGCTGATTTGTGTGGACAGCGGGGCTGAGCATGCTGCTGCTTTGGGATTTGTCCCCCAGGTTATTGTTGGGGATATGGATTCTATCGACCGCTCCGTATTGGCCGATTTTCGCCGGCAGGGGGTGGATATTAAGGAATATCCCACTGAGAAAAATGACACGGACACGGCCCTGGGTTTGGCTGCGGCGCTGGCCGATGCCCCTAATGAAGTTGTTATCCTGGGTGCTACCGGCACTCGATTTGACCATACTTTGGCCAATGTACATCTGTTGCGGGTCGCTTTGGAGCATCAGGTTTTGGCCAGGATTATCAATGAGCACAATGAAATTAGCCTGGTTGCACCTCAGCAGCCTGGCGTAGTGGAAGGTCTGCCCGGTGATGTATTCTCATTGTTGCCGCTAACTGAAAGAGTCATCGGCGTGTGTGTACAGGGTGCCCGCTGGCCTTTACAGGACGCTGTATTCACCATCGGCAATCCGTATGGTGTGAGCAACCGGCTGGCAGGGGCTATAGCAAACATAACCATCGCCTCAGGTTTAATGTTGTTGATTAAAGTGAACTAAACCGGCATAAATGAAAGGAGCTGGTACATATGCCTGTGATTAATGTTAGTTTTCAAGTTTTGCCTCAGGTACCTGATGGGGATATCTATAAAGTGGTAGATAAAGCCATTGAAGTAGTGCAGAAATCCGGTGTCCCTTATGAGGTGGGTCCTATGGAAACTACCATGGAAGGTGAACTGGATGAACTGCTGGAGATAGTTAAAAGGGCTCAGCAAGCTTGCGTTGACGCGGGGGCAACCAGGGTGGTTACGTTAGTTAAAATAGACTATACGCCGGAGGGCGTAACTATGGCGGAAAAAGTAGCCAAGTACAGGCCATGCCTCGGCTAGATTGGTTTAGCGGGCCGGTCAATAAGGGTGGCCGAATATGGCCTGCGCTGTTATGCTTACTTGCTTTCTTTTTAGCTTGGGAAGCTGGTGTGCGTTTATTGGCCATCAAGCCGTATCTGCTGCCGGCTCCCAGCCAGGTGTTTGGAACGCTGGTAGAGATGCTGCCGTTGCTGGCCCGGCATTCCCAAAGTACCTTACTGGAAGCGGTGACTGGACTTGCGGCAGCTGTTGTGACAACCTTGGTGCTGGCTGCTGTGATGGACCTGCACCCTTGGATAAGGCAGGGAATATACCCGCTGCTGGTGGTATCCCAAACCGTGCCGATCATTTCCATTGCCCCGCTGTTTATTATCTGGTTCGGTTACGGTATTTTACCCAAGGTTGTAGTAGTGGCCTTGGTTTGCTTTTTCCCGGTGGTGGTTAGCTTAGTGGAGGGTATGCAATCGGCGGACAGCGATATGGTTAATTTGCTGCGGGTAATGGGTTACTCCCGCTGGCAGATCATCCGCCTGGTGCGGTTTCCAGCTGCCCTGCCTGCTTTTTTTGCCGGCCTTAAAATCGCGGGCACTTATTCTGTTATGGGGGCGGTGATCGGCGAGTGGCTTGGCGCGGTAAATGGTCTTGGCGTGTTTATGACCAGGGCCACCCACGCCTATCAGCTGGACCGTGTATTTGCCGCTATTTTCATTATTATACTGGTTAGTTTGCTTATTTACGCTCTGATTGAATTGCTGGCCCACCTGGCTATGCCTTGGTACTATAATGAAAAGGAGAAATGATTAAGATGTTTAGAAAAATATGGACCGCTGCTGTGCTAGTGGCGCTACTGCTGGTAGCAGGCTGTTCTTCCGGTAGTGACTCGTCCGGCAATAACAACGATTGGTCGACCGCAGCGGATAGCAAGAAGTTACAGCGCATTACAGTAATGCTGGACTGGACGCCTAACACCAACCATACTGGCCTTTATGTGGCCCGGGATAAAAGGTGGTATGAGGACGAGGGGCTACAGGTTGACATCATTGAGCCTACCGAAGGTGGTACCACTCAGCTGGTGGCCACCGGCAAAGCTCAGTTTGGGGTGAGCTATCAGGAAGACGTCACCCAGGCCAGGGCCAGTGAGATGCCGGTCATATCAATTGCTGCTGTCATCCAGCACAACACCTCAGGCTTTGCCTCTCTAAAGGATAAGGGTATTACTTGCCCCAGACAAATGGAGAACAAGCGTTACGGCGGCTGGGGTTCACCCAGCGAGGAAGCTGTGCTCAAGGCAGTGGTGGAAAGGGATGGCGGCGATTTTAGTAAAGTACAAATATTGAATATAGGCTCAACGAACTTTTTTACAGCTATTGAGCGGGATGTTGATTTTGCTTGGATCTATTATGGCTGGGACGGGATAGAAGCTGAACAAAGGGGTCTGACTTTAAATTTCATCGAATTACGTGATTTTGAACCGGCGCTGGATTACTATACTCCGGTTTTAATTACCAGTGAGCAGCTTATTCAGGGCAACCCCGCCTTAGTAGAGAAATTCATGAGAGCTACAGCTAAAGGTTATGAGCTAGCCATAAAACAGCCTGACGAAGCTGCTCGGATATTGCTTAAAAATGTTCCGGAAATGGATGAGCAGCTGGTGATGGCCAGCCAGCGATACCTGAGCCCGCGCTATCAGAATGACGCGGCACGCTGGGGCGAACAGAAGCTTGAGGTGTGGGAGCGTTACGCTGGTTGGATGTACCAGCACAAACTGTTGTCCAGGGAAATTGACCCCCCTAAAGCTTTTACCAATGACTTTTTACCAAAGTAATCAATGAACTTTCTGGCAGGATGTATGACTGGCAAGGGCTTAACCGGAGGGGAAAAATGACAGAAATATTTCTTGAGGATGTGGCCAAAACATTTTTAATCAACGGTGCAATTCTGCCTGTATTGGCTGGTCTTACCGTGCAGGTAGAAGCAGGGGAATTTGTCAGCCTGATTGGGCCCAGCGGTTGCGGTAAAAGCACACTATTTAATATTATTTGTGGCCTCACTGCTCCCGATCGGGGCCGGGTGATGCTGGGCGGGCGGGATGATGTGCCCGCCCGTGAAGTGGTCTCCTATATGCCCCAGAAGGACTTGCTGTTGCCCTGGCGTACCGTACTTGACAATGTAATTTTAGCTCGCCGGGCTGTTGGTCGGGAAAAGTCAGCAGTGCAAAAAGAAGCTCGTGAATTGATGCCGCTGTTTGGACTGACCGGCTTTGAAAACAGTTATCCGGCCGAACTTTCCGGCGGTATGCGCCAGCGGGTTGCCCTAATGCGCACAGTGTTGGCCCACCGTCGGGTGCTGCTGTTAGACGAACCCTTAGGGGCGTTGGATGCCATTACTAGAACCCGCATGCAGCAATGGTTGCTTGAAGTGTGGAATAATTTTAAACAGGCGGTTTTTTTTGTGACTCATGATATTGACGAAGCTATTTTTTTGTCCGATCAAGTTTATGTACTTACTCCCCGGCCCGCGAAGGTATGTTTGCACCTGACGATAAGCCTGCCTAGACCGCGCTGCGCTGCATTATTAACTGATCCCGCCTTTCTGGCTTTGAAAAAGAAAATTATGCTAGCTTTACAGGTTTAGTGATAAATCGCTTTTTCAATCAGCTTGCGTAGGTTGGCGGCAAACCGTTCATCATCCTCCGGTGTGCGCTTGCGTGGCCCCCTGGTATGTCTGCCGCCACGGCGCAGCTTAGCTTTGGTTTCCCTTTCTTCTAGCAGGAACACAATTGTTTCTTCTAGGAATACTTTGCCTATTGGTGATAGGGCTACTGCTCCCTTACCCAGCACCATAGCGGCCAGACCACCATCCTGAGTTACTACTATATCGCCCCTAATGGTCATATTCATGACAGCTAAATCGGCTTCCTGAGAGGCATTACCCACAGTGATATGGTGAGCGGAACTAATATTGTGGTTGAAGCTGGAAATGGTGTACAGGTCGATTTGATATTCCGTAGCCAAACGCGAACATATGAGCAGAGCGTTTTTGGGGCAAGCATCGGCATCAACTATAATTTTCATGTTAACTAAGTCTTTCTTATCTCCTCATGTTTAATTTTTTAGTATATATTTTTCACTATAACATATAATTTTTTTTTAAAAAAGATATTAAAATCATAAGTTAATTATAATAAAGAGATGAAATTAATATGCTCAGAATGGAAGGAAAAGGAAAATTTATATAGAATAGGGAATTATATAAACACTAATGAGGGGTGATTGGCTGTGCTAGTAGAAGGGGCAATGATTTTGACCTGGCTGGGTGCGGGCGCGGCAGTAGGTTCACTTACAACCTACCGTCTGGTCAACGGTGCGATGAGCCAAGAGAGAGAAGAAAAATTACGCAATAGTATTGTAGAAAATGAAGCATTGCTTCGGACCAACAGTATCTACCGTGAACGCATAGAACAGTTGGAAAATGCTTTGTTTAGCAATGATAAGTATCTGGAAATGGCTAGTGAGATTGAGCGGCTGAGCGCTGATAATTTTAAGCTCCGAGGTAGGCTCAGGGATTTGGCCTGTCTTGTAGAGGCGGAAAAAAAGAAAACTGCCTGGGAACGCGTTGAACGTCTGGAAAAATCCATATTGGATATGCGCCGCCGATTGGACCACGAACATTACCGCCAGGAGGTAGTTTACCCCGCTGAATTTATGCCGGCAAGGACTGAAATTGCCGTAACAGCAATGGAACCAACTCCAGCTGAACAGCCAGGCTCAGAAAAACCTAAAAAATGGGCATCAATACTGAGGGCTAGAAAAATTTAAAAGTCCTTATTGTAATTTAGCTTGTTTTCTCATATTATTATATTAGGTGCTCATGGAATTGTTTTGCGGTGTTTGTCTTTCCTCTTATGAATAGGCGAAGCAACTGTTAAATGTTCCATCGGGTAATAATAATTCATAAGGGGGACAATTTCAGGGTATGGTTTTTTCTGATAAGAATCTAGTTTGTAAAGACTGCGGTGAAGAGTTTGTATTTACAGCCGGTGAGCAGGAGTTTTTTGCTGAAAAGGGCTTCGAAAATGCTCCATCCCGCTGCCCGGAATGCCGTAAGGCACGTCGCCAGAATAATAACTTCCGTGCTGGTGGTGCCAGGGAACGACAGATGTATGAAGTGGTTTGTGATGAGTGCGGTGCTATGACCAGCGTTCCTTTCAAACCAAACGGCAGCAGGCCAGTATATTGCAAAGATTGCTACCAGTCCAAGCGGTCGAGTTCCTGGGCATAAGTCGTTTATATATTGGGCAAAGGCTATATAATTTAAATAACCGGCAGAAGGGTTTTATCTCTTCTTGGCCGGTTTTTTATTTTTCTTGTGCATGTGAATCCTTAATAAGGATAAAATAATAAAATCCTACACCAGATAACGGAGGTCATCACATGTTTTATTTCCGCACTGTTACAGTAAACCCGCTATTGCCCGATCGCATTGTACGCCTGCGTGATTTGTCCTATAACCTCTGGTTTAGCTGGCACGGCCAGGCCTGGGAACTGTACAAGGATATTAACCCGGGGCTTTGGGATCGGGTGGATCACAATCCGGTTAAATTTCTGCTCCAGGTACGCAGGGAAGAACTCGAACGGGCAGCTGCAGATCAAATCTATTTAAAAAAATACGAGGCGGTTACGAACAGTTATGACCGCTATATGAGTGGGGAAAAATGGTACCCGCAAGTCCATCCCCGCTATAAGGATAAAACTATTGTTTATTTTTCGGCTGAATTTGGACTACATGAATCCTGCCCGATTTATTCTGGTGGTCTTGGCGTGCTGGCTGGAGATCATACCAAGTCGGCCAGCGATCTCGGTTTACCGTTTGTGGGAGTAGGTTTATTGTATAGACATGGTTACTTTAGGCAGGTCATCAACCCGGATGGCCGCCAGGAAAATCATTACCCAGATTTAAATTTTAGTGAAATGCCAATTACACCGGAGGTTGGGGGAAGCGGTCTGGATTCCACTGTATCTGTGGAGTTACCTGGAAGAACGGTATTTATCAGGATGTGGAGGGCCCAGGTAGGACTGGCTAAGTTAATTCTCCTGGATACCGACCTCCCCGAGAATATGGAAGAAGACCGCAAAATTGCCGGGCAATTGTACGGTGGCGGTAGGGAAATGCGTATTGCCCAGGAGATCGTGCTTGGTGTGGGGGGAGTCAGAGCTTTAAAAGCACTGGGCATCATTCCTGCTGTCTGGCACATTAATGAAGGACATTCGGCCTTTTTAACACTTGAGCGGTTACGGGAGATGGTTAGCGATGGGGTTCCCACTGCTACGGCTAGGGAGGCTATCCGTGCTAATACGGTCTTTACAACCCATACCCCCGTTCCTGCCGGGCATGATGTTTTTGACCGGCATTTGGCGGAAATACATTTGGCTGAGTTGTGTCGGGATACTGGTATGGACTGTGATACCTTATTGGAACTAGGCTGGGACTCCGAGCAAAACGAGTTTAATATGACGGTTTTAGCCATGCGTATGGCCGGTTTTTGTAACGGGGTCAGTATATTACATGGAGAAGTGACCCGTCAAATGATGCACCGGTTTTATCCTACCATACCAGTTGAAGAGGTACCGGTTACCTCTGTGACCAATGGGGTACATACTTGTTCGTGGATTGCTGAACCCTGGAAAAACCTTTTTAGCAAGTATCTGGGGGAAGACTGGATCGGGCAAGTGACCGATACCGCATTTTGGCAGCGGATTAGTGAAATTCCCGACCAAGTAATTTGGGACACCCATGTACAGTTAAAAAATCAGGCTATTGCCTATATCAGGGACAGAGTACAGGAAAAATGCTGGCGCAATCATGAGACCGATGCAGTTATTAGTGATGCCGGGGAGGTCTTACTACCGAACGCTTTGACCATTGGTTTTGCCCGACGTTTTGCCACTTACAAGCGAGCAGCGCTAATTTTTAGTGACCCGGAACGACTAGCCACGATACTAAATGATTTGGAACGACCGGTGCAAATAGTGTTTGCCGGTAAAGCTCATCCTAAGGATGTTGCCGGTCAGGAATTGATTAAAAAAATCATTGACTACTCTCATGAGGAACCACTTAGGGGCAAAATATTGTTTCTGGAGAATTACGATATCAATGTAGCCCGGCACCTGGTGCACGGTGTGGATGTGTGGTTGAATACCCCTCGTTGGCCTATGGAGGCTAGCGGCACTAGTGGTATGAAAGCAGCTATGAATGGTGTGCTGC
Source organism: Desulfoscipio geothermicus (assembly GCA_016841905.1). Classification (GTDB taxonomy): domain Bacteria; phylum Bacillota; class Desulfotomaculia; order Desulfotomaculales; family Desulfallaceae; genus Sporotomaculum; species Sporotomaculum geothermicum_C. Next base: position 21,536 of record JAENYF010000009.1, read on the forward strand.
ACTGCAGCGTGTTGGACGGATGGTGGCCTGAGGCATATAACGGCCAAAACGGTTTTGCTATAGGCAATCCCGGTGATATGCAATTAAATGAGCATCAGCAGGATCGAAATGATCTTTATTATTTATACAAGGTGCTTGAGGAAAAAGTAATCCCGCTTTATTACGAACGTGAAAACAATATCCCCATCCATTGGGTGGCCAGGATGCGCAATTCCATGCGTACAATAATTCCACATTTTAGTACAGCCCGGATGGTCATGGAGTATTCGGAAAGGCTTTATCTACCGGCAATTGACCGGGGGATTGCCTTTATGGAATCAAATTATGCTGCGGCTGAACAGGCCTGCAGGTTTAAGCGGTTTATTCAGGAAAACTGGCATCATGTAAGGGTGGAGCACACCCAGAGCAACGGCAGATGGGATATGCAGGCCGGTGAGGAACTGGTGGTGGAATCGGTGGTGAGGCTTGGCCCGATAAATCCGTCGGAAGTGGCGGTGGAAATCGCCTTGGGGAGCGATAAAGGACCTTATATCAGCAATTTAAATACTATAGTAATGGAACTAAGAGAAAAGCTGGGGGAAGGCAGCTACCGGTTTGCAGGCAAAGTTCCCCTATCCCAGGGAACTTATGGATACACTGTAAGGGTAAGGCCTGTACACGAATTTATGACCGTTAAATTTGAAATTCCGCTGGTGCGGTGGGCGGAAAATTTTTAAGTGTAACAATAACGTCTATATCATACTTTAGGTGATTTTTATGCTGTTGATCATTATTAGAACACTAATTCTCTATATTGCTGTTGTTGCCGTTATGCGGATTATGGGCAAGCAGGAAATAGGTCAGCTGCAGCCATTTGAGCTGGTAGTGGCACTGATGATCGCAGACTTGGCTGCCATACCAATGCAAAATACAGGTATACCTTTGCTCAGCGGTATTATCCCGATTATTGTTTTAATGGCTGCCCAGGTAGCATTATCTTTTATTACTATGAAGAGTATGAAGGCAAGAAATGTAATTTGTGGCTGCCCCAGCGTGGTAGTAGCCAATGGCAAACTGGTGGAATCCGAGCTTAGGTATTTGCGGTATAATGTCAATGACTTGCTGGAACAGCTGAGAGTAAAAAATTACCCCGATCTAGCTGATGTGGAATTTGCCGTCTTAGAAACCAATGGACAGCTAAGTGTGATACCAAAGTCGCAAAAGCGGGCTTTGCAGCCAGATGATTTTAATATTAATACAAAGTATGAAGGAATACCTATAACCTTAATCATCGATGGTCAAATAAACGAAAAAAACTTGCGCAAAGTTAACTTAACCAGAGAGTGGCTGAGGACGGAGCTACTTAAGTTTGGCATTGATGACTTTAGAAAAGTTTTTTTTGCTAGCCTTGATACAACGGGACAACTATTTTACCAGCTGAAAACCAAGCCGGGCGGTGGCCGGGAATGAGGATTTATGTAACTGTGTTAGTTGCGTTATTGCTGGTGTTGTCGGTTAGCTTTATTACACCGTACAGTCTGGATACTTCTGCCAGTAAAATCTTGGCAGGGTTTGGTGAATTGGAAAAAGCTATTAATCATGATAATTGGGAAGAAGCCAGTGCCGGCATCAACATAGCCGAAAAATTATGGAACAAAGACAAAGGTTGGTGGGCAGTGGTGATTGACCACCAGGAAATTGACCATATTGACATGGCTCTGATTCGGACCAAGGAGTATATCAGCAAGCAAGACCGTGCCATGGCATCAGGAGAACTGGCGGTGCTCAGGCAAATGTTAGAGCATATCCCTCAAAAGGAACAGGTAAACTTAAAAAATATTTTTTAAAACAAATTACGTAAGCTATAAAAGCCCCGGAGGATGGGGCTTTTTGTATTGTCCATCGAATTTGCCAGCTGTATTTATGATCACCACATACGAGCATTGTAACTGTCCGGTAACGCGGAGTTTTCTAAGCGCTTCAAGTACATCTCAAAGGTATAGAGCAGAAAAAAGCTGCTGAAACGTTGGAAACACCGTAGCTGAGGCAGCTGTACCAAAACTGGCGAGCATATTACTAATAAGGTGGCTGTAGTGATATGACAGTGGCATATAAATGCCTTGTCTAGTAGCAGGGTACAAAGAAAGAGCAGACCGACGTATTGATAGAATAAGCTGCAGTTATTTAACTATTCACCGGAGGTTCACTGAGGACAAGGCGAAGTAAAAAGACAGGTAAATGGTACTATAGCGATGTATAGGATAAAAGTTGCTAGCGCTGCTTGTGAGCGCATTGTCAGCAGGACAATTAAAAAAATTTCCTTCATCAAGACCGTTGTTGGAACAGGTTTTCATGTTTTAAATGTTTTGTCGATACAGCATTCCAATTCAGGGCAAGCACGTACATATTCGCTTACATAATTCAATATATTTTTCTTTTTAAAGAAAAGTGCAATTGCTAGTTAAACAGGCAAAAATTGTATGTTATAGTATAGTACAGAGGTGAAATAAATGAATGATATATGGTATCTTGATGATGGTGTTTGGATGGTTTATGTTGATGAAATACAGATAGCTGAGGATTTTAAGTCTATACCTGCCATGCAATTTATTACTGCTTACTATGATAACCGTGGTAGGCAGAGGGCTGCACAGTTCAAGTTTTATCAAGGGGATGATTTGCGCCCCGGATTATGTTTGTTGCATTATGTAAGCCGCTTGGCTAGTTTGGATTATTACAAGGTGCTGGACTTAGCTAAGCGTTTGCCGGGCTCGACCTATAGAGAATTTTATCAGCAGCGTAGCTATCAACCGGAATTATTTGAGATGCTAAATTCTTATGAACCGGTACGTAAACATACAGGTAAAAAGTATAAATCTAAACAATAAAAGGTGGGGTGGTAATTGTTTAATGGGTTTGCTAAGGGCTGGCAAGAGATTAGAAATTATCGACAGGAAAGCTTGCTTTGTTTAGCCATATTCGCGCTGGCGGCTTGTAGCGGCCATCTTATGGCTTTACTTGTTTCTGAAAATATCGCCGAGTATTATGATATGGTGCGGGATATGATTTTGGCTAACCCTTTCGGCGAAGGTTTGCCGGATAATTTGTTTTTGTATATTTTAACCAGGAATAGCATGGTGAGCTTGACTGTTCTGGTGCTGGGCATAGTTACCTATAATGTATGGCCGGTGTTTATTTTATTGATCAACGGAGCTATTGGCGGTTTTGCCGTGCAGATGCAGGCGGATTTATTTAATCATCCCAGTTGGCAAATTTGGCTGATTGGACTTTTGCCCCACGGTGTGCCTGAACTGGGAGCTCTTTTTCTAGCCGCGGGAGCTAGCTTCTACTATCGCCGCCTGCGCAGTCATGGTGAGCGTGTTTCCGGGCGTGTATTAATAACTTATTTGGTTGTGGTTTTGCCTTTGCTGGTACTGGCAGCAGCTATAGAAACCTATATCACGCCGCTTTTGCTGCACTGGTTTTTGTTCTAAAATTTGTTGTGCATTAAAAGGATTTAACGCCTAGATAAGAAATATATTATAAAACTGGAGGCTCCGGTGTACTGATAGTCTGGAAAGATAATATGTTTGCAGGGAAAGGAACAGATGCCTGTGATACTTGTAACCGGTGGTACGGGCCTGGTGGGGAGCCATCTGGTGCGCGTTTTGGTGGAAAAAGGATGTGCAGTGCGTTGTTTGGTCCGGGCACCGCAAAAAGCCGGTGAGGTTTTACCTGCGGGTGTTGAATTGTTCCAGGGGGAAATTAACGATCCGGAACTTGTAAGGAAAGCTTGCCAGGGTTCAGACCAGGTTATTCATTTAGTGGCTATTATCAGAGAACAAGGAAATGATACCTTTGAACGGATTAATGTAGAAGGGACCTTGAATCTGGTGATTGCAGCCGGTCAGGCCGGGGTAAAGCAATTCATTCATATGAGTGCCTTGGGTGCCTGTGACGATGCACGGTATATATATGCTTATTCTAAATGGCGTGGTGAGGAGGCCGTCCGGCAAAGCGGCTTAAATTGGACTATCCTGCGCCCTTCGATAGTGTATGGGCAAGGATTTAATTTTTTTAATCGCATGGGCCAAGCGCTGAAGATGTTCCCTAAGCCTTTTGTGCCTGTTCCTGGGCGGGAAAATACTTTATTTCAGCCCATTGCAGTGGAAGATGTAGTGAACTGTCTGGTGCAGGTATGTGATAATCCCAATATGATGGGTCGAATCATCGAAATCGGCGGACCCGAGCATTTAAGCTATGTACAAATGCTGGATACATTCTTAGCGTGTTTAGGGGAAAAGCGCTATAAGCTGTATGTGCCCATGCCTCTGATGCGCTTAGTTGTGTTGCTAATGAGCATTGTTTGGCAGGACCCGCCGGTTACTGCAATTGAGTTAAGACAATTGGATATGGATAATACTACAGCTCTCAGTGCTGTGGCAGATACTTTTGGTTTCGAGCCCAAGCCTTTGCATGAAGGCTTAAAATACCTGAGCAGTTAAGTGAATCCAGTGGTTATTCCTTGTGGATGCTTTCCAGCCAGGCAAAAAAGGTGTGCCACACTAGCCTATGATGGCCGATAAACCGGTGATCAGCGTTGGGAACATAAACCAACTTTTTAGGTTCCCCTGAGCTTTCATAAATAAGCTGAGCGTCAGCAGGGTTAACCACCTCGTCTTTTTCTCCGTGAATGATGAGTAAAGGCCGAGGTGTTATAAGGCTAGCCATTGCAGGTACATCAAAGCCGTCCCGATCGTCAAAAAACTGTTTACTTTTATATATTTCTCCTTCCTTAATAGCTTTCACCGGTTGCTCTGCATAACTATTAAATAGCACCTTTAACCTGGCTGGTGCCGCCCAGGTGCATACTCCCTCAACTCGCGAGTCACCGGCAGCGTGGCAGAGAGCTGTGGTTCCGCCAAAACTACGTCCTGTTGTGTACACCGGGCCCAGACCTGCCGCCATACACCAGTCAACGGCGCATTTCAAGTCGTCGATTTGGTCTGAAAGGGTGGTTTGCTCAAATAACCCTTCACTTTCCCCAATGCCGCTAAAATCGAAGAGAAATACATTGTAGCCCCGTTGCCCCAATTCTTCGCCCATAAGCAAGGCCATGCCACCACCTTCTTTGCTGCCGACAAACCCGTGGCAGGCGATTACTACCGGGCCTTGTGCTGTACCCGGGGTGTGCAAAAGGCCAACCAAGTTAAGACCGGAGGAATTCTTAAAATTTTTGCTTTGCCAGTTAAATCTATTCTGCATAATGAGCACCTCATTTCTACCATTTAAATGGAGAGCTTAATCATCCCAGGGTAGTGTTCCTATTCTAATGTCTTCAATAATGGCGCGAGCTCCCAAATTGTCATTGGGTTCAAGTCTAACCAACCAGCCCAAGAGTTGTTGCGCGCTTTTTATATCGCCGCGGCGCAGCTTGACCAGTGCCAGCCCGTGAATAGTGCGCAGAAAGGGGCGATTCTCTACCCACCCCCAGGGTAATTGGCCTTTGAAATTAGCTGATAGCACTGAACGACCAATAGTGTAGGCCTGGCTATAGTGTTTTTCAGTTTGGACTAGGTCGCCAGCCTTCCATTCTATTGTGGCCAGGTGATTGTAAGCATCGATGAAATATGGACATATATTGATGAGACTGGAAAAAATGCGCTTGGCATTGTATAAATTCCCGTTCTCCAAATGTTCACAAGCTAGGTTAAATATGCTCAATAAATTTAGAACTTCACTTGGCCAGGCAAATTCCCACTCTTTGCGTCCTCTTTTTTCCAGCCTGATGGGATAAAAACACTCCGGGGGGTGGTGGCTTTCCGATTGTACCATGGCGGGAAGATTAAAGGCGCTATTGGACTGCAGCCAGTGTTTGTATTGTTCCCAGGCTTCAAGCAGGCATTCTTCGTGCCACTTCATCTGTCTGGAATGGTAGGACCGTCGCAATAATTCATACATCAACCTGGCTTCCTGCTCACCTTTGGCGCCATGGGTGACTAGTAAAATATCGGCTAGCACATGTTTGGCTACATTCTTTTCCAAGCCATCACCTTCAATTCACCTGGTTATTTAAAGAGAATATTTTTAACACGTAAAGTTAATTTCCTGCTATTTATATTGTATATATCAATAAGTTTATGCATTTTTATATGAGCGGGTTGAGCTAATAAAATAGCCCTTGCTAATACTGTGTCCCCGTGGTATACTCAAAATAACTTAAAGATTAGAAGAAATTCCATGAAGGAGAAAAGTAGGCTGGACACAGACCCCCAGGGAGGGAGCGCCACCGACTGGAAGCGTTCTTGGGTTATGGCCAACTGAAGTTCCCTCCGGAGAAGCCGGCTGAAACCAATCAGGCAAGTAGGCCGGGACGTATTCTACCCACGTTACAGGGTAGGGGGTATCGGATTATTCCTGTGCTCTAACTAAGTGGATCTGGTTGCTTAACCGGGTCAACTAGGGTGGTAACGCGGTGGCAACGCCTCTCGTCCCTTGGGGATGAGGGGCTTTTTTGATTGCTCCTGCCATGGATTTTCCCGTACCTTGCTATGAGGGGGCCTGCTTTTTGGCGGGTCAACCAGGGTGGTACCGCGGAAGTAGCTCGTCGCTTTCGTCCCTGCGCGGACGTGTGACGGGCTTATTTATTTTCATATTGGAGGGATAGAGTTGGTAGTTGTTATGAAACTTAATACCAACGCGGAACAAATTGCCACCCTGGACAAACGGTTAAAAGCTAGCGGTTATCAAACTCACTTAATCAGAGGCGCCAAGCGCATAGTGATTGGTGCCGTCGGAGACAGACGACCTGTTGAGCCGGCTGAGCTGGAATCCATGCCCGGTGTAGAAAAAGTACTGCGCATCATGAAGCCCTATAAACTAGTTAGCCGTGAAGTGCAGGAGACAGATACAATAATTAAAATCGGTGGTCTTGAGATTGGAGGAGATAAGCTAACAGTTATTGCCGGCCCGTGCGCTGTGGAAAGCCAGGAACAATTGCTGGCCGCCGCCCAGGCAGTGCGCCGGTCTGGAGCCAATGTGCTGCGGGGTGGTGCCTATAAGCCCAGGACCTCTCCGTATAGTTTCCAGGGTCTGGAGGAGGAAGGGCTGCGTTTGCTGGCGAAGGTAGGTGCGCAAACCGGGTTGGCCACAATTACCGAAGTGGTGGATGAAGAAAGCTTGCTTACAGCTGTCCGGTATGTTGATATAGTACAAATAGGTGCCAGAAATATGCAAAATTTCCGCTTGCTGCGTGTAGCCGGAAAATCCGGTAAACCAGTTTTGTTAAAGAGGGGACTCTCGGCGACGGTGGAGGAATGGCTTATGGCAGCGGAATATATCGTAGCCTCCGGTAACGTGGAAGTAATATTGTGTGAACGTGGTATCCGCACCTTTGAGGACAGCACTCGCAATACATTGGATTTGAGTGCCGTAGCTCTGGCTAAACAACTTACGCACCTGCCGGTAATCGTTGATCCCAGCCATGCAACTGGTAAGCGGGAACTGGTGGGTGCCATGTCCAGGGCAGCGGTAGCGGCTGGGGCTGACGGGCTGATCATCGAAGTGCATCCAGACCCTGCGGTCGCGTTGTGTGACGGCCCCCAATCGTTGAATCCCTTAGAGTTCGAGGAGCTAATGGCCAGACTCCGTCCGCTGTCGGCGGCAGTAGGGAGGGAGTTGTAATGCGTACTTTGGGTTATCTGGGCCCCCCGGGTACTTTTTCACACACTGCTGCGTTGCATTATGCTGAATTGCACGGGTATGTACCCGTATGCTGCTCAAGTTTGGATGCATTGGTGCATAAGGTTGCCAACCGGGAGTTGACCTGCAGTATTGTGCCGGTTGAGAATTCTCAGGGCGGTTCAGTGGTGGAAACGCTGGATCTGTTAACCGAAGTGGAGGGAATATGGATAATTGCGGAATTATTACTTCCCGTTAAACAGCATCTGCTGGTGCGTCCTGGGGTTAGATTAGGTGATATAGAGAGAATATACTCTCATCCCCAGGCTCTGTCCCAGTGCCGTGGTTTTTTGAAAAAGCAATTACCTGACACGCCCGTAGTAGAAACGATTAGTACCGCCTCGGCGGCGCTAATCGTGGCTGATGCTGAGGCTGCCATTTATGCTGCAGTGGGCTCGCAAAGTGCTGCGGTCAGCTACGGGCTGCAAATATTGCTTGCTGATATACAGGATCAAGCTGCTAACACAACCAGGTTTGTGGTGCTGGGCAAAGAAAAACCTGTCTTTTCCGGTGAGGCTAAAACATCGTTGGTACTGGCCGTACAGGATGCCCCCGGTGCTTTGTGCCGCCTTTTAAATCCATTGGTGCAGCGGGAAATAAACCTGACGCGTATTGAATCAAGACCTGCCGGGAGCAAACTGGGTGATTATATCTTTTTTATCGACTTTGAGGGGCATCCTGGTAGCCCTAACGTTGGGGAGGCTATCATGGAGCTGAGGATAAATTCCATGTGGCTAAAAGTATTAGGTTATTACCCGAGCGCTGCCCAGGTGGACAGTTCTATTCATCGGCAGACAGTGCAAGCGATTGATTTACCAAGCCTGCGCAGGGAAATCGATAGAGTAGATGCAGAACTATTGAGTTTGTTAACTAGTCGCCAGCGACTGGTTGAACAGGTAGCAGCTTTTAAAAGTGTAGATACCGTGGTGGATAAAAAAAGGGAAAAGGAGATTTTATACAGGGTGAAAGAATTGGCTGAGCAAAATAGTATTGACCCGGATATGATAGAGGGGATTTATCGTCAAATATTTCAAGGAGCAGTACGTAGGCAGGTAGAAATGCTTACCTTATGCCAATAAATGGGCGACTATTAACTTTAATTAGCTAACAAGACCCGCATATTACGGCGGGTCTTAATTTAAAGATTTTTTAAATTCTTCAAGTGATTCACCAGATAGTTCCTCAAGAGCCTTTTTAACATCATCATCCACTATTTGCTGAATATCCAGCATTTGTCCCTGTAAGGACTGGGAAATATTTATGGGTATCTCAGCCCTTAACGCCAGGGCTATGGCATCGCTGGGACGAACATCAATTAAATATTTATTTTTTCCAGATGATAGATACAGCTCGGCAAAGTATGTGTTATCCTTTAAATTGGATATTTCTACGGCAGTGATACTGGCTCCTAGGGTTTGGCAAATGGTTAGTGTTACGTCATGGGTCAGAGGGCGATTTAGGGGAACGCCCTCCATAGCTAAAGCGATGGAATGAGCCTCTAAAAGCCCTACCCAGATAGGCAGTACCCGGTTTCCCGAGGTATCGGTGAGTAAAATTATTGGGCTGCCAGACATATCGTAAGCAATTCCTTTGACTTTTACAATCATGAGACTATACCTCCCGGAGAAGTATATAGTGTTGGCTAATCTGTTGGACCGACAATGAGACAGTTACCTGTATATATGCTCAATGCTTTGTGGTTATTCTATCACTTAATTATATGTTGTAAAATGTAGATAACTTATATTTATCCTTTTTCGAGGAGCAGCAAACTAAGCAGCCAGCTGATGATACCTGTAATTATTGCGCCCCAAAAAGCGCCACCGAAACTAAGCACATCAAATCCCGGCACTAACCAGGCAGCAACAGCAAAGGTAATAGCATTAATTATAAAGATAAACAGGCCTAGAGTAATTACCGTTAAGGGAAAGGTCAGCAGCATGAGCACTGGGCGCAAAAATGTGTTGACAATACCTAGTGCTGCCCCGGCCAACAGTGCCGGGATGATACCGGAAATGCGAATGCCTGCCAGTAAATGATCAGCCAGTACTAAGGCCAATGCGTTAAGCAAAAAAGTCAACAACCAGTTCATAGATACTTCCCTCCGGTTTTCTAGTTACAATATAACATTTTTCCAAGCATAAATGAAACAAAAAAAGCAATATAAGAATAGTCCTAATTTAAATATATGACAATAACGGTGGTGTTGTTATGCAAAATTGGCATGATATAGAAAAGGGCGTAGGAGTTAAACCCCTATGGGAATCAAGTTAACATTTGCTATTCCGGATTACTTAGTAAATGTGGTGCGGACCAGGTGTATCCGCATTGTGGTTACAGCGACCCTAATAATTGGCAGGAATCTATGACCACGAATATGGACCGCACGTCCAGAGGGTGGGAGAAAAACGTGCCGATGAAAAACCATACTTTAACTTTTTACTTTAAGGATAGCGCGAACAACTGGGATAATAACTGCGGTTATAATTGGATAGCCAGAGCATAATTTAGCTTAAAGAGCAGGCTCCATAACTAATGTACCTCACGGAGCCTGTTTTTTGTATTGTAATGTTTTATCACATTTATGGTATAATAACCCTATTGTCTGCCAAATATCATGTACACAAGATAGGATGTTAAGCTTGCAGGATACTTATTTAAAATGGTTTAAGGGCAAAGTGAAAAAAGCGATGACTCATTACCAGATGATTTGTGATGGTGACCGAGTGGCCGTAGGACTGTCTGGTGGCAAAGATAGCATGGCGCTTTTGCAGGTGCTCCATATGATCCGTCGGGAAGTCCCTGTGCGTTATGACTTGCATGCTATATTCGTCAATCCTGGCTGGCCTATGGATGTTGACATAATGGCTGATTTCTGTCTGCAAAGGGATATACCATTCACTAATAAATTAACTGATATCGGCGAGGTCGTTTTCACGGAGCGGCAGGAGAAAAATCCCTGTGCGTTGTGCGCTAACCTGCGCCGGGGAGCGATTAACAACACAGCTCGGGCTTTGGGCTTAAATAAACTGGCTTTAGGTCATCATCTAGATGATGCTATTGAGACTTTTATGATGAGTTTGATTTATACTGGACAATTTAGGACTTTTTCTCCGGTGACTTACATGGATCGCAGTAATATCACCTTGATTCGCCCCCTGATTTTTATGACTAGACAAACCGTGGATACTTTTGTGAAGCGTTATGGACTGCCGGTAGTGAAGAGTCTGTGCCCAGTCAACGGTAAAACCAAAAGAGAAGAAATGAAAGAACTGGTGGAAATGCTGGATGAACGCTATCCCGATTTAAAAACCCGATTTTTAACTGCTTTTCAGACCTTGGACCCCCAAAATTTGTGGCCGCCTATGGTTAACCGTCATTTGGCCAGGGGTGGTATAGATAAAGGGGAAGGAGTTAAGAATGGAATTGAATAAAAAGTATAGATATGCTGCCGGACAGGCCATGATTGGTATTGCGATATTTTTGCTAATTTATACCTATTTTTTTTATAATATATATCAGCCGTTGCCTGGTATGGCGGAAAGTTGGGGTAAGGCATTGTTATTGTCCCTAACGGCTGTTCTGGTTGGTTTGTTGATAGAATTGGGACGGTTTTGGGGACAAGTTTTAGAAGTAAAAATAAATACTGATTTGCTTATCCTCCAGGGTGGGCCCGCAGCTGTGCTTAGCCTGGTACCGGAACCTCTCTGGCTGCAGGCCGGAGATCATACTTACCCATATATTTTTTTGGGGGACCCAGTCGTTACCGGAATATCCGGGGTATGGCTGGGAGTCGTTTTGTTTCGTTCCATATTCACTAATAAAAATGTTAAAGAAGATGTATGCAACCAAAAAAAAGAATAATTTTTTTAACTCCCGGCAGGAAATTTATGGAAAGCATGCAATATTTTATAAGTGGAGGTGACACCAAAAAATGTACAAAAGATATGGTGAAGTTCTGCTAAGGCTGGAAGAACTAGGTGCACGTGCTGGTAAACTTAATAACAGTGACCGGAATGAACTCCAGAGTTTACTAGAGGAACAGGAGTGGCTTGGTACTACGATGATTAAAAAGGCTAAATCCAATTTAGAAGAGATCGATGGGACTTTTGAAAAAATTTTTGATTGGATGATTGATGTTTCTGATTTAATTGACCGTGCTGCAGGTGAAGCCGGTACCCCCGAAGATTTGTTGAAATTGGAAAATATCATGGATGATGTGGTTAAAATAAAGGAGCAATTGAGACAGCTAATACTGGACAAACGTTTTACCCATGCTGTAACCAAGCAGGCTGGGAATTTAGTGCAGGATGCACGCCTTGAAGCAGCCCCGGCTACGGCTCAGGTGCGAGTAGATACTCTATCTGTATCTAAGGTAAAACCGATTGAAATCACGGAGTCAAAGCAACCATCAAGTCAAAATACTTTGATAAACGACACCCCGGTGACGGTAGAATCGCTTATGGTGTTACCGGCTAATACAGGTAGGCCGGCACAAAAGAAATCAAACAAAAAAAGTAATAAATCCAAGTATATGGCTGGTAATCAATATCAGCCACCTCAGGAATTGCTAGTATCGATAGCAGAAAAAATATCACCAGCAACGCAGCTTAGACTATTGGAAGATGCCAATCAATTCATTGCGTTTAACTTGCCGGGGCCTGAAAAGTAAGAAAGATATACCAGTCAGCAAATTAATTAGCTGATCTCATTAACACATCGGACATATAAATGACTAATAGAAGTTAATTATGTTTTTTGGCCATTGCTCCTACCGGGCAAGCCTCAACACACGCTCTGTAGCTAGTGCAACTACTTTGGCCTAAGGGTGCACTAGCGAAAGTGGTGACCACTCACTAGTAGCCGCGCCGGGCAAAACTAAGTATGCCATTACCGTTAAGCCGGCAAGCCCGGACACACTGGCCACAGAGCAAGCATTTGTTGGGATCATAAATAATCGTCCGCCTGTGGGCCGCGGGTTTTCACTACTAGTCCTTCGGTAACAGGTAGTGTATAGGCAGGTACCGGGGGGGGGCAGGCTTTCAACTTCAACGAAACAAAGTCTACATGAGGCAGCACGAGGTGCTTCTTCACGGTACGCGCACAGGTGGGGAATATATATATGATTTCCAGGGCTACCCAAAGCAATAGTTCACCCTGCATAGCACGAATTTGGCGGTCATCAATAGTTAAATTTATTATTGCTGCCATAATTGCTTCCCCTCCCTGTACTCCTTATCCTTTTCCCATACCAAGTAAGGCGGTGTCAATTAAACTACAGCCTTGTATTGGGGCGGGCAAGCTATCGTGTAGCTGTCATACTTGACGCATTTTTCCTGGTCAATAACCTTAATCCGGTCATCATTGTCATGAATAGCTTCTTCCGGGCAGCTGCCCAGTTAGTAATATGTTTTTTTCTGTAGCTGTTTATTGGATAAGTACGTGATGATATTAAAAAGGACGTTATACCATGTTTTAATTAACAGGGTATAACGTCCTATTATTCGCTAATCGGTGCTTAATAATCACGCTGATTAAAGCGGAAAATATACCCTAGTAGGGGGATAGCGTTTAAATAAATTGCTAAAAACTGCAATCTGAAAAATACTAATAAGTAATAATATGTTGCTTAATGTAGTTTATGCCCTAGGTGCATTGCTGCCACTCCCCCGGTGTATGCTTTTACTTCAATATCAACAAGACCGGCCTGTCGAAACATATCCACCAGTTCCTGACGACCGGGAAAATCCCTGGCTGATTCCTGCAGCCAGGAGTATTGCTGGTAGCTTTTTGCCAGCAGTTTACCGAGAAACGGCATAACATAGCCGAAATAAGCATAATAAAGCTCCCTAAATACGGGCAGGGTAGGCTGGGATGTTTCCAGACACACCACTTGGCCACCCGGCTTGGTAACTCGAGTCATTTCCTGCAGCACGCGCAGGTAGTCCGGAACATTGCGCAGGCCAAAGCCAATGGTCACATGGTCAAAGTAATTATCATCAAATGGTAATTCCATAGCGTTACCATGCAGCAGTTGCACCTGCTGTAAGTTCCGGGCTTGCACTTTGTCCCGGCCTATTTGGAGCATATTTTGGCTGAAGTCCAGCCCGCAGACTGTGCCGTCTGGTCCGACAGCTTCGGCCAGAGCGATAGTCCAGTCAGCTGTACCGCAGCACACGTCCAAAGCCCTTTGGCCTTTTTGTACCCGCATGCGTTTCATAGTATCCTTGCGCCAGGCTTTGTGACGTTGAAAGCTGATCACCGAGTTCATAAAGTCATATTTACCAGAAATAGATTCAAATACATCATGTACTCGCTCTTCTTTAGATTGATACATTGCCGTCCCCTTCTAACTTAACTCTTTAACGGTCGCGCGAAAAACTACAATATTAGTTTCGTAGCCTGACGGTAATGCCAGTCTATCATCAGTATATCATTGTAGTATAAATCTTAACAGGGCAGGGGTATTGTATATTTTGTCTTTTTTTACTAGAGACCGAAAAAGGTAAGAGTCTATGCCAGGTTATATTGAATAAGTTCGAGCTAATCTTTAAGAGCCTTACGGAGCTATTAACCAAAAATTAACAGGTGATGATATTGAACTTTTGCAACAGATAATAGTCAAGCTGAATTATGGATTAAGTCTAGATTATATTTCTTAATGATAATGCTCAAAATAAGTTGAGCACGGCAGGTTAGCATGGGCTACCTGCTTTTAGGTGGTCTGGTGGGAGTGACACTACCTTTATTAAATGGAGGGCAGGCAATGTCTAAAAAGGAAGACAATAAAATATCTGCTAATCAGAAATATGTAAGCACTATAATTAAAGAAAAAGCTGAGGAAAGTGATAACATTGCAAAAATGATTAATGCCTCCCGGGCTTTTCGGAATATTCCACCTGAGTTGGTGATGGGTAGCAATGAACACTCAGGTGAGAAGTGAACTTGTTAAGGAATTATGGGCTATAGCTTTGAATATGTATGCTTAAGCTGGGGAAGCAGTTTATTGGGCCAGACCCAGCACTAGATGTGCAGCAAGCTCATTTAATAGGGATAGCCGATGGTTAACCTTGTATAAATAAGCTTGACTGTTTTAGGTTAGGATAACGACTTTACTGCTGCTGCTTCTTAGTAATTTCCTCTCGGTTGGGCAGCAGTAAAGCTAACAGCAAGCCAATTACTGGAAAAATTATTAATGTTTCAAACACCGCCGGTAATTCCCACCTATCAGCCACCCAGCCCAGCATGGTTGCACCTACTCCTCCCATACCAATACCAAAACCCAGCAGCAGTCCCGAGGCCAGACCAACGTTGTTGGGCATCATTTCTTGTCCCAGGACTACCGTTATGGAAAAAGTAGAAATAATTACAAAACCCATCAAGGCGACTATAATGGTGGTCCAGAAGCCTTGATGGTGGACAAATAAATACAATAAGGGGATCAGCGAGGCCATTGAAATGACGATGATATTTTTCAGCCCCCAGCGGTCAGCTGCCGGACCGCCTACCATTGTACCGAAAACACCGGCAAATAGGAACAGCGAAGTAATGGCGGCGGCATATTTTTCACTTTGCTGCAAGTAATGAACGTAATATTGGGGTAAAAATGTAACCAGGCCAACGTGTACAAAAGAGCGCATGATGACCACTACTACCAGCAGTATAACCGACAATACAAACCAAGGCTTATCCTTGCTTGTTGAGCGGGTAGTGTGTGGGTCAGTCTTCGCTGTCCCGACTGTATTTCCTGAAGCGCTATGAATAGCGGTTATCCGGGGCAGGGAAAGCCATAGCAACAGAGCCATTAGGCTGTTTAGGACAAAAAATCCCGCCGACCCGTGTAGACCGGCCAGTCCGAAGAAATAAGTGGCCAGTACCGGGCCGGCTGCAAAGCCCAGGTTACCGCCCATGGAAAAATGGACATCCCTGTTGCCTTACGTGGTCCGCTGGCCAGGCGGGCATATTTTGAGCCTTCGGGGTGATAGGCTGCCACACCTAGCCCGCTAACTAGTGCAATGAACAGCAGTACCTGGTAATTAGTACTAAACCCGGTTAAGGCCAAACCTGAACCAGACACCAGACATCCCAGGGGAATCAGCCAGGCTGCTCGGAAACGGTCGCTAAAAATACCGAAAACCGGTTGTATAACCGAGGAGCTTAAATTAAAGGCCAGCATCACCATGCCTATCTGTACCTGGCTAAGAACAAAAGCTGGCTGTAAAAAAGCCAGCATCATGGATAGAGCACCCTGGCTGATATCAGTTATAGCATGGCCTGTGCCCAGCAGTGCAAGTATTTTTTTGTTCATTTTCATGGGCTGGTTCCTTCCCTAACGAGCTACCGCCTGTAATTATATTAGTTGCTTTAAATTTTCTGCTGTTGTTATTATTCCTTATCTTGAGAAAATAACCTTTTAGTACTTGGATAAAAAAGCAAAATGGTGTTTAATTAAACTTGAACATTATGCACTTGCTGTGTGATTATGGGAGGAGTTTAACCAGATGCCAAACGAATTGTCCAACGAGATAATGCAAACAGTGGCTGTGGAAACCGGTATCCCTCGGTATAAAGTTGAAAGTACGGTTCAGTTATTGGAAGCAGGGAACACGGTCCCTTTTATCTCCCGGTATCGCAAAGAGGTAACCGGCGAACTGGACGAAGTGCAGATACGCCGCATTGAGGAACTAGTCAATTTTCAACGTCATCTGGGACAGCGTAAGGCCGAGGTGCTCCGACTAATTGAAGAGCAGGGCAAGCTGACCGAAGAGCTCCAGGCGCGGATTGAGAGCGCTGTTAAATTAACTGAGGTAGAGGATTTGTATCGGCCATACCGTCAGAAAAGAAAAACCCGGGCCAGTGTAGCCCGTGAGCGGGGTTTGGTACCGCTGGCCGATTATTTGCTAGCCTTCCCGCAGTCCGGGAGCCCGGAGGCTGAGGCAGGTGCATATTTATCGGAAGCGGTACCTGCCGTGGAGGACGCTCTTCAGGGAGCGATGGATATCGTCGCCGAACTGGTGGCAGATGATCCGGATGTGCGCGGCTGGGTGCGGGATTATACCCTGCAGCAGGGCCGGCTGGTAACCAGGGCCAGGGACGCCGAAACTGAATCCGTTTATCAGATGTATTACGATTACCAGGAACCGGTGCAAAAAGTAGTGCCCCACCGGGTGTTGGCCATTAACCGGGGTGAGCGCGAAGACTACCTGAAAGTGGCGGTGCAGGTGGATGAGGAACCCGTGCTTGATTGGCTGTATCGTCGATTTGTTAAACAAGGTACGGTTACGACAGGCCTCACACAAAAAGCTGTGGCGGATGCTTATAAAAGGCTAGTGGCACCGGCCGTGGAACGCGATATTCGCAGTGAATTAACTGTGGGGGCTGAAGCCCGGGCAGTGCAGGTTTTCGCCCGCAACCTGCGCAGTCTGCTGCTCCAACCCCCGATGCGGGATGTGGGGGTGCTGGCAATAGATCCGGCTTACCGGACAGGGTGTAAATGGGCAGTGGTGGATGAGACCGGCAAGCTGTTGGAAGTAGGTGTAGTTTACCCGACGCCGCCCCAAAAAAAGATCGCTGAAGCCGAAGCAGTTTTGGCCAGAGTGGTAAAACAGTACGGGGTGCAAGTGATCTGTATTGGTAATGGCACGGCCTCCCGGGAAACTGAGCAATTTGTGGCCGATTTTATTCAAAAATATAATCAACCGGGACTGGCTTACACTATTGTGAGTGAGGCTGGGGCCAGTGTTTATTCGGCATCGGAGCTGGCCGCCCGGGAATTTCCCGAACTGGACGTATCCGCCCGCAGTGCTGTCTCAATCGCACGCCGGTTGCAGGACCCACTGGCTGAATTAGTAAAGATTGAACCCCGGGCAGTGGGTGTGGGACAGTACCAGCATGACGTAGCACCCAAACAGCTGAATGATAGCCTGGCCAAGGTAGTGGAGTCGGCCGTTAATTATGTGGGGGTCGATGTAAATACTGCTTCGGCGTCTTTGCTCGATTATGTGGCTGGAATCAATGGTGTGGTAGCAGAAAATATTGTGCAGTACCGGGAGAAAAACGGCCGGTTTAATAATCGCCGCCAGTTGTCCCGGGTGCCCCGCCTGGGTCCGAAAACCTACGAGCAGTGTGTAGGCTTTATGCGGATTAGCGGAGGGGAAAACTTGCTTGACGCTACACCCATACACCCTGAGTCTTATTCGCTAACAGCTAAGTTGTTGGATTATTTAGGTGTCGATATGACAGCTGTTGGCCGCCCAGACTTACGCTCTAAACTGGCCAGTCTGAATGTTGAGGACGCAGCAGAACAGCTGGCAGCTGGTGTGCCAACCTTGCGGGATATTGTGGACAGCTTGCTGCGTCCCGGTCGCGATCCCCGTGAAGAGCTGCCCCCGCCGGTTTTACGGGTCGATGTGCTAAGTATAGAAGACCTGCAAATAGGGATGCTGCTGAAAGGCACCGTGCGTAATGTGGTGGATTTCGGTGCCTTTGTGGATATAGGTGTGAAACATGACGGCCTTGTGCATATATCTGAGCTGGCTGAAGGGTATGTGCGCCACCCACTGGATGTCGTGTCCGTGGGTGATGTGGTTACTGTTCGTGTAATTGATGTGGATGCTCCACGCCATAGAATAGCTCTGTCCAAGCGGGTATAGTCACTCGCGGGATGTTATTAGTACAAAAAAACGGCAACTGCTCGGTAATTTAAAACAATGGATTCCAGCAGTTTGCCGATGCATCGTCCCACAACAATGATGGATAAGATAGAGATGAATAATAGGGCAATACCATAGTGCCCGGAATAAATTCAGTTTTCTGGTTGCGGTTCTGGTTAAATTATATTCCCGCGGTAAGATGCAAAAGATGCTCAACCGCAATGTGGAGGGTTAAAGTGCTTAAAAATTACGTGCTATTTGACCTTGACGGTACCTTGCTGGATTCGCTGCCGCTTATAGAGGCCACGTATTATCATGTATTCAATCAAATGAACATTCCCTGGGACGAGGGGGCGGTGATGAAAACAGTGGGGCTGCCTCTGCGTGACGCCTGCCAGCAGTTTGGCCGGGAAAGGTGGCAGGAACTGTTTGATAGCTATATCAATTACCAGCTGACCATACATGACCAGTATATTAAAGCCTACCCGGGCGCCCTCGAAACTCTGGTTGAAATGAAACCATTGCTGAAAGGCATCGGGGTGGTGACTTCCAAACGTCGGCAGATGGCGGAGCGAGGCATTTCTGTAACTGGTTTAAGCAGTTATCTAGAACACCTGGTGTCTCTGGAGGATGTGGAAAACCCTAAGCCCCACGGTGAGCCCGTGCTTAAGGGTTTAGATAAATTCGGGGCAAGCCCTGAGCAGGCAGTATTTGTAGGTGACAGTTACTACGATATGGAAACGGGGCATAATGCCGGGGTAATTACCGTTGGGGTATCCTGGGGCATGGCCTCCAGGGAAGAATTGCAAGCTTGCCGTCCAGACTTTATCGTGGATACTTGGCCTGAGCTAAAGGCTGTTTTAAGAAAACACATCTAAAGCAGCAGCCGTTCCGTTATCCGGTCAGTTCCACCCACTCTTCCATATACCCCTCCAGTTCCGCCCTTAATTTTTCCAGCTCCGAGCTTGTTTGCTGGTAAGTTTCATGATCATTGTATACCTCAGGTAAATAGAGCTGGTTTTCCAGATGACTGATGCTTTCTTCTGCAGCAGTGATTAGTGCTTCCAGCTCTTCCGCCCGGCGCTGTTTCTTTCTTTCCTCCCGCTGTTTTTCTTTGCGCTGGAGGAATTCTTTTTTATTATCACTAGCTGGGGTATACTGGTTATCCAGCTGTAGTGCTTTTGGTTCAGCCATCTTTCTATTTTGATAATCATCAAAATTACCCAGGTAACTTTTGATGCCATCCGGGGTAAGCTCAAGAACCCGGGTGGCTATTTTATTGATAAAATAGCGGTCGTGGGAGATAAACAACATTGTGCCAGGGTATTGCAACAGAGCAACTTCCAGTGCTTCATTGCCGAGTATGTCCAGGTGGCTGGTTGGTTCGTCTAATAGCAAAAAATTTGCCCGGAGGCACATTAGCTTGGCCAGAGCAAGTCTGGCTTTTTCGCCGCCACTTAGCTCTCCCACATTTTTCAGCACATCTTCTCCACTGAATAAAAAACTGCCTAATATTGAGCGCACGGTTTGCTCGTCAAGTTCTGGATACTCATCCCAAAGCTCATCGATAATCTGCTTATTTCCCATAAAGTGCTTTTGTTCTTGTTCATAATAACATGTGTTAACATGATAACCTTGGTTGACTGAGCCCGCCAGCGGGGGTAGGAGGCCGGCCAGCGTTTTCAGAAGCGTGGTCTTACCGATACCGTTAGGCCCAATGATGGCAACCCTTTCCCCGCGTGCAATAGCCAGGTTGATATTGCGGGCAATCAGAGCATCTTGATAACCGACGCTTAACTCTTTTGCCCATAGCACTTCTTTACCGCTCGATTGTGTAGAATTTAGGGAAAGATTGATTCTTTTGTTGTCCGTGGCAGGCCTTTCCAGCGGCTTGATTCTCTCAAGTAATTTTTGTTTGCTTTTAGCCCGTCCGGTAGTTGATGCCCGGGCGATATTACGTTGGACAAAGTTTTGCAGCCGGGCAATTTCATCCTGCTGTTTACGATATTGTTTAGCTTGGAGTTCTAATTCTTCTTTTTTTAATAATAAATAACGTGAGTAATTACCATAATATCTCTTTAACCTGGAAAATTCTAATTCATAAACTGTGCTAACGACGGTATCTAAAAAATAACGGTCATGGGACACAGTTAAAACAGCGCCCTGGTATGTTTGCAGGTATCTTTCCAGCCAAGTCATGGTATCCATATCCAGGTAGTTAGTGGGCTCATCCAATAACAGTACTGTAGGTTTGGTTAATAACAGCTTGGCCAGGGCCAGGCGAGTTTTTTCACCGCCGCTTAATTTATCCACCGGGAAGTGATAATGCTCTTCACCAAATTGCAGCCCGTGAAGTACACCACGAATGGCAGCCTGATATCCATAACCACCGTTTTGTGTGAAAACTTCCCTCAGGTGGGTATATTCTTCGGTTATTTTTTTTAGCCATGCCGGGTTAGACGTGTTTTCAGGTTTTCCCATATCATTTTCCAAATTGCTTAATTTTTCTTCCATAGCAATGTGCTGGTCAAACACTGCTAGCATTTCTCCCCAGATGGTGTGTTCCGAATGCAGGACACCCTGTTGGGCTAGATAACCCAGGGTTACCGTTTTGGGACGAATAATATCCCCGGCGTCCGGAGACAGTTCTCCGGTAAGAATTTTCAGTAAAGTGGTTTTCCCGGTTCCGTTTCTTCCCACCAGCCCGATTTTTTCTCCTTCCCGAACAGTCAGGGTAACATCATTCAGCAATTGGGCTTCACCATATGCTTTATAAATATGAGATGCCTGTAATACAATCATCATCCATCACTCCCATACCCATCAAGTTTACCCTACTGTTTAGCAGTAAACAACCTAAAAGTTATGTTTTAGCATTAGTCATTCTACTGGTAATGATCCATTAGTAGCGCCATTAAATACCTGTGTGTTAGTAAAAGCAAGCAGCGCAAATAGGCTAGCATATTTTTGACCGTTAGCATATATTTAATTAACCCCCTAATAAAAGCATAGAAACATGTTGTTAGGTCAATTGGAAGTAGCTTCTATATTGGTTAATGATTGTTGCACTCCTAATCTTGGGGTGTTAATATAATACCAATGATCAAAAAAACTTTTTCCCTTACCATTTATCTTGAAAATAAAGGCTTTTTTTAGGGAAATATATAAACAGTCTTTGGAGGTGGGAAACTAATGGCTTTTCTTGAAGTAGATGGAAAGCGAATTGAATTAGATGAGGACGGCTTTATTCTTAACCCTGGTGAGTGGGTTGAAGGGTTAGCAATAGCATTTGCAACAAGTGAAGGTATTAAAGCATTGACAGATGACCACTGGAGGGTGATTAACTACCTGCGTGAATATTACATGCAATTCCAAGTTGCTCCTATGGTAAGGAAATTGTGTAAAGAGACAGGTTACAGTCTTAAGCAGATATATGAGCTTTTTCCTTCTGGTCCAGCCAAGGGTGCCTGCAAATTGGCCGGTCTGCCCAAACCAACCGGCTGTGTATAATAAAAATCCCGCTAATAACGGCGGGATTTTTTATGCATAAGAACCAGGGTTGGTGATGAACCTATTTATTGACACAATGTTCACAAATGAATAAAATAGTAATGAGCAAAAGTTTATAATAATTATTTATAATTGTCTGAAACTTATTTTCTATAGCTTTTATGAATAGTCTTAATAGTCTTAATGGAGGTATTAAACAGGTGAAAATTGCGTTACCCCACGAATACGGTTATGTTAACCAGCATTTTGGTAAAAGCCGGGAGTTTGTGATTGTGGAAATAGAAGGCAGGCAAATAGTTGCTAAGAAAATTATCTCGGCTGAGCAACTGCAACATAATCATGAGGGGTTGGACGGCTTATTAAGAGATGAGCAGGTGGATACGGTGATAGTTGGTGGTATTGGTGCTGGGGCGTTGCAACCATTAAAGGCAAATGGCTTGCAGGTGGTTACCGAAATAAGCGGAAAGATAGATGATGTGGTAGTTAAATATACACTAGGACAATTGCACTCTAATTCAGCAGCTAGCTGTGATAATCACGATGCTAATTGCGAGCACTAAGTGAGCGCTTACACCCTATTGGAAGATAGTTGAAAGCAGACACGTATTCTGTGTCTGCTTTCTTGCGTATTGGCTCTCAGTTAAGGCCTAATGCTATTGCACTCGGAGCCCATTATTAATAGACAGGGTTTGATACAAGTGACAATTATTATAAGCATACTAGACCAAGGTTTCGCTCTGACTAGTGAAATATTGCATGAAAATATCGCCTATGTTATATTAAATTTAATAGATTTGTGTCTTTTCCATGTTAAATGTTAAGTATAGTAGTGATAAAAAATGGTGTTCAAAACGCTGCGCAATCAATTGCCAAGTAACTAGTTGGAGATCTGAAAGATAGACGCGTAACTGTTATTACTTTTTTTTATAGTTAGGTGGTGATGCAGCTGTTTTTTCGGAAAATTACAAGCCGGAGTAACGGTAAAGAATATACCTACTTGAAATTAATAGAAAATTACCGGGAAGGCGATAAAGTAAAACAGCGTGTTATTGCTAACCTGGGTAGTATAGATAAATTGACCCCTGAGAAGGTCAGCGGTTTGATTGCTGGCCTGTCCAAGATATGCGGTATTACAGGTCGCGCGGAGAATATAAATATTAAAAAAATATTGCACTATGGCGAAGTGCTTGCCCTTCATAAAATGTGGGACTTGTTAGGCGTGGATAAGCTCCTGGCAGATGTAGCTGGCTCAAACCAGGATGAAAAACTTAGGAATATTCCTGTGCTGGTTGAATTGATGGTAATTAACCAGCTAGTTAAACCGCAATATAGGCAAGCGATCAGCGATTGGTATAAATGCTTATATATGCCATCAATTCGGGAAAAAAAATTGATTATGCAGAATTTTTCCTCAGCGTTGGATGTCATAGCTGTTGGTAAGGAGGAACTGGAAAAAAGTTTATTTAAAAAATTAAATTCTTTGATGTTTATTAATACTGACCTCGCCTTTTGTTTGTTTGTTTCAGGCATGATTGAACCTGCGTTGTCTGACCAAATCAATACTTCTTTTAATAGAAAAGCTATCCTGGGAGAGCCAGAAAGGTATCAAAGAGTGAACTTTGGCTTGCTTGTTAGCCGGGGTGGTATGCCTATAGGACATCATATTTGGGGTGAAACCTCTGAAGAACAGAAATTTCAAAGTATAATGGATGATCTGAAGAGAAACTTTGATATGGATAAATGTATATTTGTTGGTGAACGCAGCAGGATAAATAATCTCGATGGGGGAGTTTTAGCTGCCAATAATTATGACTACATTATGGGCAGTAAATATTTGACTCAACGAGACCGCGAGCTGTTCATCCGGGAATGGCATACAAACATGCACGGGTTCCAACAAGTGTCAGAAGATATGTGGTTTAAGGAAATAAGGGACGGCAATACTCGTTACCTGTTATGCAGTAATCCGATAGCAGCTAAACGTATGAAAGCAGTACTCGGCGAGAGGCTTAGCGACATAGAAGATAAACTGAAATTTGTTCAACGAGCAGTGGATGAAGGACGCAGCCTTAATGGTAAGTTAGTATTTAATCAAGAATTGCCTGTGTTTAAAGATGATTATTGCCGTAAATATTTTGAATGGCATTACGACGCAACAGAGCTGGAATTTCGTTTTCGTCGCCGAGATGACTTGCTGGGACAAGACACAGACCTTGCGGGAGCCTTCCTTTTAGAAACAAATAATAACTTCCTGAGGGGGCAGGAGATTCTTAAAGCTTATACGAGTCTGGCTATTTTGGGTGCTTCATTTAGTAATGTAAATAATTTTGCACCATGGCCCAGTATAGTGCATGCTCAGGATAAAATATCTGCGCATATATTGGTTTGCATGTTGGCGGCGATGCTGGAAAAAACTATGGAAAGGCTAATGCGCCAGGCTGGGTTGTCCTTCGATGTACGCCAAGCTCTGCTATTGCTTGAAGAAATAAAAGTTGTAATTTATGAAATAGACGGTCAAGAGTTTAAGGCGCTGACGAGCATATCCAATTCCCAGGATGATATTTTAAATGCTTTAGGCTGTTTAAAGAACATCGCATTATAATATAAATATATAAATACAGATAAAGAACTATCGGTTTATACCGGTAGTTCTTGTTTGGCCAGCCAGTTCTTCATTTCTTTGCGCATTAATTTGCCGGATGATGTTTTAGGCAAATTGTCTACAAAGCGGATGTAGCGAGGAATTTTATCTTGACCTAATTTGTCACGGCAAAAGGTTTTTAAATCTGCTACACTTAGTGCATAATTTTTCCTGGGCATGATATAGGCAAGTATTTCTTCACCCTTATCTGCATCCGGCACACCCATTACGGTAGCTTCGAACACACCTGGGTGGTCATAAAGAGCTTCTTCGACTTCATGGGGATTGATATGTACTCCTCCACGTATGATCAGGTCTTTTTTACGGTTTACAACGTACAGGTAGCCATCCCGATCAGCATAGGCCAAGTCTCCGGTATGGAACCAACCATTGCGGAGTGCCCAGCGGGTTTCTTCTTCCCGGTTAAAATACCCTTTCATTACATTGGGACCACTTACCACAATTTCACCAACCTGTCCTTGCGGAACTTCCCGATCTTCATAATCGAATATTTTTACTGCCACATCTGGTAAGGGTTGGCCTATTGAACCAATTTTACCAGACTGCTCAATAAAGTTGAGCGTAACGATGGGGGATGTCTCGGTAAGACCATACCCATCAGTTAGGTGGATATTTAATCTTGATAATAGTGATTCATAAAGACCCGGCGGCATGCTAGCGGAGCCACAGAGCGCAAGGCGTAGTGAGCTGAAATTAAATTTTTCCAAAGCCGGGTACTTTAATAACAAGCTGTACATAGTAGGCGGGCCAAACAAAAAGGTGATTTTTTCCTGATCGATATTTCTTAATAGCTCTTCCGCACCTTGCCAGCCTTCTTGTATTACAAGAGTACCGCCTGAAAGGATAGTGCCGTTCATAACACAAGTTTGTGAGCCCGCATAGTAAGCTGGTGCGGTTAGAAGAGCGCGATCTGCAGGACTTAAGGAGCAGAGCTGGGAGAAGCTCAGTGCATTGCTGTACAGATTGTAGTTGGTTAGCATAACACCCCTGGGTTTGCCAGTTAGCCCGGAAATATACATAATTTCAGCAACATCTTCCGAGTTATGCTCAGTTACCGGGAATGTATCAGTGCTTTTAACGCAAATTTGCTCGTACGTCTTAATGCTTTCTTGGGCGGGTTTACTGCTATTTGTAATAATACCGGCAGGAATAGTGAAAGATTGGCTAATTTTGTATAATACTTCTTGCTTTTCCGGGCAGGTTATGATTGCCGTAGGTAAGCAATCTTTAATAATTAAGCTCATTTCATTGAGCGTATACTGTGGGCTGACCGGCACTACAATGCCGTTCATGCGCATAATAGCATAACAGGAAATAATAAATTCCGGGCAATTGCGCATAACCAGCATTACCCGGTCACCTGTTTTTATGCCCAACTGCCTCATGCCACCGGCCAATTGGTTTATTAAGATGTCCAATTGAGCGTAAGTTAGTCTTTGGTTTTTAAAAACAATCGCCTCCTGACCTGGGGAAAGGTGGGCAATTTCGGTTAACCTTGCAGACAGATTCATAGGGATACCCTCCTTGCAGTGCGGAAGATAATATTTATCGGCTAAGTTGTAATATGAAAAATTATAATTTATATTAATTTTTCACGATATACAGAGTAAATATTTAATAATATTTTCTCTATAATAGTGCGGAAATCCTTTTTTATTTATTACTGTCGCTACTCATTTGTGGTGATAATTGTTATCAATAGTACTACTGAACTAGTTAAACGATTTAATTCGCTAGTTTGGATTCTTGTGATACCTTACTGGTGCTAAGCTTGCAGTGAGTTTTGCAGTACGGTATACTTTTTTTAATAGTACTGTTGCGGTAATTTAAATACGGTTTGGGGGAGGAAAATATGCAAATTGAGCAAGGTCCGATCAGGCCACCCAGCGAGGCATCCAGTCTGCTAATCCGGGTCACCAGAAACTGTCCGTGGAATAAATGTACCTTTTGCAAAACTTACAAGCGCAAACAATTTAGCCGTCGCCCAATTGAAGATATACTGCGCGACATTGATACGGTAGCCCAGGTTGCAGAGCAGGTCAGGCAAATTTCCTGGAATAAGGGATTGGGCGGTCGGATAAACAGTACAGTGGTAAGCGAGGCGGGGTCGAGCTATGGTTATTTACATTACCATATTGCTCAATGGCTTTATTATGGTGGTAAAAATGTCTTTTTACAGGATGCTAATTCACTAGTATTAAAAACAAGTGATTTAGTGCAGATTATCAAATATTTGCGTACCGCCTTGCCCTCGGTAGAACGGATAACCATGTATGCCAGGGCTAATACGGTAGCCAGAAAAAGTGTGGATGAACTGCGGGAACTTCGGGAAGCCGGTCTGGCCAGAATACACATGGGCATGGAATCGGGAGCAGATGTAGTACTAAAAATGGTGCAAAAGGGTATTACAGCCCAGCATTTAATTGAAGCTGCTCAGAAAATCAAAGCTGCCGGTATATCGCTTTGCTGGTATATTATGCCCGGTCTGGGCGGCAGGGAGCATTCCCGGGAACATGCTCTGGAAACTGCAGCTGTAATCAACAAGGGGAACCCAGATTATTTGCGGTTTAGAACGCTGTCGGTGCTTAAAAATACTCCTCTGCATGATATGCTAACCAGTGGTGCTTTTACTCCTTTAGATGAGGATGAGATAGTTCAGGAACAACGTTTATTGCTTGAGTCGCTCGAAGGGGTAACAACAACAGTAGTGAGCGATCATATTCTAAATTTACTGCAGGAATTAGAGGGGACCCTGCCAGGTGATCGTGACAAAATGCTAGGTACTATTGACCGCTACCTGGGCATGAAGCCGGAGGAAAAAGCTAATTACCAGCTAGGCAGGCGAGCCGGGATATATGCAAAAATGGATGATATGAAAAATCCCAATAGGTTTTCATATGTAGAAAAGATACGGAGAAATATAAAAAGTCCTGATGAACTAAAGCTTGAGTTGGCCAAAATGCGCAACCAATATATGTAGTACTGTGTATTGGGGATAAAATATTGGTGTAAATTTATATGGGCAAAGGGAGATGACTTTGGCAAACGAAAAGGGACAGGAAAGGAATAACGGGCCGAAAAAAATTGTCATCGGCAGGCTGGCTGTCGATCCCGTATTTTTACTAATTTTCATGTTTTTTACAACCTGCTCGTTACTTATGCTATGCATATTTTTTCTGGCTGGCTGAGTTAACTGTGTTAAACCGTTTGGCTATACTATTGTAGCAATAAAACGGTTTTTTTTCTGAAAAAAATAATTTTCGGAGCTTGCTTTGGGCAAAGGTAAGGTGTTTATGCACATTGAAATGAAATATGGGCGTAGTCATTTATGCTTGGAGCTGCGCGATGAGCATGTGCGGGCGGTGGTTAAATCAAGCTTTCCCCTGGTTAGCGATCCTGAGTTCTTAATCGAATCGGCTTTACATAATCCGATTGCTTCTCCGGGACTTGCAGAGATAATCAAAAACAAACGCCCGGATTCGGTGGTAATCGTGGTTAACGATCATACCCGCCCAACTCCATACAATTATATTTTGCCGCCTTTACTAAAAAGTTTAACGGAAGCCGGGGTTGAGCAAAACGCGATTACATTTCTGGTAGCCACCGGAGCGCACCGGGGTAATACCGAGCATGAACATATAGAATCGCTGGGCGCCTCTGTGCAGAGCTATAGAATTGTTAATCATGATTGCCGGGGAAAATTAGCTTTGATGGGTGTATTAAGCAATGGATGCAGACTGGAGATAAATCTGCTGGTGGCCGAGGCAGATCTGGTTATTTTAACCGGGCAAATTGCTCCTCACGAACTGGCCGGTTTTTCAGGAGGACGTAAGTCTATTCTGCCGGGGGTAGCGGGAATCGAAGCTGTGACCGGCAATCATGCTCTATTTACTGCCGAGGGAATTGGTGCCGGCAAGCTCGATGGTAACCCGGTACACCGTATTATGATGGAGGCATTAAATATCGTACAGCCGGATTTTTTGATCAATGTCGTGGCGGATAGCGATCAAAGACCTGTTTATGCAGTAGCAGGGGATCCGGAAAAGGCCTGGATGACTGGAGTTGATTTATGCCGTAAGGCAGTCCGAGTAAGTGGTGAAAAGCAGGCTATTTAGCTGCTCTTTGTTTAAACTAGCCACTTCCATTCCAGCGGTATCAATATTAGCCATTGCTCTGATGCCCTTTGGTCAGATATTTATTCTTATTTTTACCGGCTTGTAATATTTCTAATCGGCTCTAGTAATGATAGACAGTTATATTCTAATAAATAAAATTTAACGGATTTTGTAGCCGCTGGGCAATTTGCAGCATCAATTTTAGTCATGATCTTATTATATTGTTTTTACCCGCTGGTGGCAGACTATTGGTTGAGCAGACAACTTATGTTAAAATTACAATTATGCTGTGGCTGTTACGTACTGTAATGTAAAGGAAAGAAGAAAATTTGATGAAGAAAGTTGTTGCTTGGCTGGTTATTTTATTGTTTACACTTGGTTTGGCAGTACCCGGGATGGCCGCTCCCGCCGCTACGCCGCAGCCACTGGCAAAGGCGGCGCTTTTAATGGATACTGAAACGGGGCAGATATTATACGAAAAAAATATCGCTCGGAAGATGTACCCTGCTAGTACTACTAAGGTCATAACAACTTTATTAGCTCTGGAAAACTCTTCTCCAGAAGAGCTGGTTATGGTGAGCCGGCGAGCGGCGGAAATAGGCGGCTCTCGCGTTGGTTTGCAGCCCGGTGAACAAGTGCCGATGCAACACCTGCTATACATCCTTATGCTTAGCTCAGCCAATGATGCAGCTATAGCCATTGCCGAGCATGTGGGAGGTTCGGTGGAGCATTTTGCTGAGATGATGAATAATTGTGCTAGGGAACTGGGGGCTAAAAAAACCCACTTTGTTAACCCGCATGGTATGCCGAACAAAAATCATTATACTACCGCCCTGGACCTGGCTTTAATCAGCCGGCAGGCGATGCAAAATATCACTTTTCGCCGGATAGTACGGACGCTCAATTATAAAACGGAGCGTAAAAAAAATATGTCCGGAGAATTACTGTCGGAAGTGGAAAGATTAGAGAGTATTTACGGGCCGGTGCAGGAGGATTTCTATAATCATAATAAACTGCTGGGCAATGGCCGCTACGCGTACAGCGGTGCTAATGGCATAAAAACCGGCTATACCGTAGATGCAGGGCAGTGTATAGTGGCATCGGCTAAACGGGGAGACCGGGAATTAATTGCCGTAGTGCTGAATACTCAGGGTAACAACCTGTGGACTGACACCGCAATGCTGCTGGATTATGGATTTGAAAACTTCACGCCTGTGCAACTAGTTAAACCACGGGAAATGATTACTGACGCCGAGGTTCGGCACGGGACAAAGAATGCTATTGTAGAAACCGCCGGTTTTTTTTATTACAACTTCCCGGTAGGGGAAAAACAGCAGGTCAACCGCGTTGTTGAGCTGGATGACCATATTAGTGCCCCTTTAAAGGAAGGAGATAAATTGGGTGAGCTCGTGCTGACAGGCGGTGCTAAAGAACTTGGCCGGGTGCCCCTGCAGGCCGCATACCCAGTGGACCGCAATATCAACAGCTACTGGTGGTTCTGGGGCGGAATGGGGCTGGCAGCTTTGCTGCTGCTGCAATTTATGAAATTTGTCATTAAAGCATGGCTTATGCGTAGACGTCGCTCCCGGAGGAGAAGAATAAGAAGC
The DNA here is from genome assembly GCA_016841905.1 of Desulfoscipio geothermicus. Classification (GTDB taxonomy): domain Bacteria; phylum Bacillota; class Desulfotomaculia; order Desulfotomaculales; family Desulfallaceae; genus Sporotomaculum; species Sporotomaculum geothermicum_C. Next base: position 51,801 of record JAENYF010000009.1, read on the forward strand.
CGGTAATACTAGTATTATTTATTGACATGTGTTCATATTGGCAGAGTTATATTTAGTCTAAAGAAAACTAAAAATTATTATTGACATATGCCATTAAGAATATATAATAACCATAATGGACATATGCCAATAACAACAGAGAAGTAAGTCGCTTGCCAAAAGGAGATGGAACTGGGCCGATGGGGTTTGGAGTCATGCAAGAACATAAAACTGCGCTGCAAAGTTAATTAATATACTGAACGCAGAAGATATTTTTGTTTTGGTGGTGGTTAAATGAGTAGGTTAATCGACGAAGTTGAGGATATCTTACGCTCTCGCGAATATAAAATGACTCCCCAGCGGGAACATGTGCTCTGCGTGCTTTTCGATAATAAAGACAAGCATCTTAGTGCAGAGGATGTGTATAACCTGGTAAAACAAAGAGATCCTGATGTTGGACTAGCTACGGTCTACAGGACGCTGGAGTTATTTTCTAACTTTGATATTATCCAAAGCATGGATTTTGGCGATGGCCGCAAACGATATGAACTTACTCTCGAAAACAATGATGGTCATAGACATCACCACCTGATTTGTATTAAGTGTGGGAAAATTATTGAAATGAACGAGGACTTATTAGAGGATTTAGAACAGCGGGTTACTAATTATTATGATTTTACCATCAGCAACCACGAGCTGAAAATTTATGGCAGGTGCCGGGATTGTATGAGCAAAAACGAAAAGTAACCGGCCCACTGTTATCAAAGTACACACCATACCTACCGTCTATTCATACAATGGTTGTAAATTGAAATGAGGCGGTGGTTTTTTTATGGCTGCCAGACCATTGGTGGGATTGGCTTTAGGCGGTGGGGTCATGCGCGGTATGGCGCATATAGGTGTACTGAAAGTATTAAAAAAAGCCGGCATCCCCATTGACATGGTCGCTGGTACAAGTGCCGGCAGCATTGTGGCCGCTTTGTATGCATCAGGTCATAGCCCGGAGCGTATTGAAGAGATTGCCCTGGGATTGAGATCTAATGATCTTTTTGATTATGGCTCCATCTATTTAAACTTACTGTTAATTGCCGGTGATGTTATCTCCAGAGTGTTGCACCTGCCCTATCCATTGCGCAGTCCTTTGGGTTTAATGCGTGGACATAGGTTGGAGGCGCTGGTTAATAAGCACGTGGGGCGAAACCGTTTGTTTGGTCAAACCGAAATTCCGCTGGGCATAACAGCTGTAGATGTACGGGATGGTACACTGGTCGTGTTTTTAGAAGGTCTACCTGCTTTTTATGAAGCGCATTCTTTCATGGCAGGTAATACGCCCGTAGAATTGCGCAGAGTAATTCCCCCTGAGGATGAATTTGTTAAAGGTATTTCTGTTGCGCTAGCGGTCCGGGCTAGTGTTGCAGTGCCGGGCATCTTTGAACCGGTTCGATTGGGGGAACGTATCTTGGTGGACGGGGGCGTCAGAGAAAATGTGCCGGCTTATGTCCTGCGCCGTATGGGAGCTGATTTCGTTATTGCTGTGGATGTCGGCTACGGTGGACGCGGGGTGGCTAAGATGGGCAATATCTTTAAGCTTTTAACCCAGAGTTTTGAAATTGTTATTTCCGAGGGTATAAATTTGAAATTAGAAGGCTGCGCCGATGTGGAGATACGGCCAACGATTAACGCGGATCCCTGGGATATAACACGTGCCAGTTACTTCATTAAACAGGGAGAACTGGCTGCTACCAATGCCTTGGATGATATCAAGCGAAAGTTATATAATTAACCTGATTGATTAGAAGTAAATTTGTCTGGGGGAATTTTGTTAGCAGAAAGAGAGGCTACAGCAATGCTTTTGCCTGATTACCATATCCATTCAGCTCGCTGCGGGCATGCCAGGGGGGAAATGCGGGAATATGTAGAAAAAGCGCTGGCTTTAGGGCTGCCTGGAATAGGCTTTGCCGATCATATCCCTATGTACTGGCTAAAGGAGCAAGAACGGGATCGGGGCATTGCCATGTCCCTGGAAGACCTTACGGAATACGTAGCGGAAGTGGAAAAATTGCGGCTGGCTTATCCCGATATCCCTATAAAACTTGGTATTGAGGCCGATTACGTGCCAGGCTTTGAGCTGGAGTTAACTAAAATATTAGACCAGTACCCGTTTGACTATGTGCTGGGCTCGGTGCACTTTATTAACGGTTGGGGTTTTGATAATCCGGCTTACCTGTACAAATATGAATATATGAATATAGACGATTTGTATTGCCAATACTTCAATCTGCTGCAGCAGGCCGCCCAGAGCAGGCTTTTTAATGTAATGGCCCACCCGGATTTGATTAAAAAATTTGGTTACCGGCCCCGATTTGATCTTAGGGAGTTATATGAGCAAACTGCTTGCGTTTTTGCAGAAGCGAGCGTTGCCGTGGAGATTAATACCGCCGGGCTCAGGGTGCCGGCGCAGGAAATCTACCCCGCATTAGGCCTGCTGCAGGCCTGCCGAAAGTATGCTGTACCGGTAACCACGGGTTCCGATGCCCATGAGCCGGGGTTGGTGGGGTATGCATTTGATAATATTGAGCCAATGTTAGACGAAGCTGGCTATACAAAGGTACTAATTTTGGGTTTATAACTATGCGTGATAGGTTTGATATTTAGATATAATATTAGTTGTGGTCAAACTCCAAACGAAATTGGCAATAATACAACAATGAAAAACCAGAAGCTTACAGTTCTGGTTTTTATTTTTTATGTGGGAAAATAAATGGGAAAGTATTTTGTTTATTGAAGGAGATCTTAAAAAGATATAGAATGATAAAATAGTGGTACAAAGTGGAGTAAAGTGGTTTGTAAAAGTAGCACAGTGGGGTGCCCGATATGTTTTTGGGTGAATACCAGCATACTATAGATACTAAAGGTAGACTTATTGTACCTGCCCGCTTCCGCGAAGGCCTGGGCGATAAATTCATCGTTACCAAGGGTTTGGATAGCTGTTTGTTCGCCTACCCACTTCAAGAGTGGTCGGCATTGGAACAAAAAATGCGTTCCCTGCCTTTCACCCGAGCTGATGCTCGGGCCTTCGTTAGATTTTTCTTTGCTGGTGCTGCCGAGTGCGAAATAGATAAACAGGGAAGAGTATTAATACCGGCCAATCTCAGAGAGTATGCCGGGCTGGACAAAGAAGTAGTTGTAGCAGGCATTGCCAGCCGGGTTGAGGTTTGGTCCAAAGAACGCTGGGAAGAATATAATTCGAAAGCAGCTTCTTCTGTAGAAGAAATTGCTGAAAAGATTGTAGATTTAGATTTGGGCATTTAGCAAAAAAACAAGGTGATCATTTGCATATAAAAGATTACAAAATCCCCTTCAGCCACAGACCGATTATGGTGCATGAAGTATTGCATGGATTAAACCCCGGTGCGGCAGGAGTTTTTGTTGACTGCACTCTAGGTGGGGGCGGGCATGCCTATGCGCTGCTTGAGTCCTGCTCTGAAGTGCATTTGGTGGGGTTGGATCAAGATGCTGATGCCCTGGCAGCGGCAGATGTAAAATTATCAGCCTTTGCCAGCCGGTATACTTTAGTGCGGTCAAATTTTAAAGAGTTGCCTTGCGTACTGGCCGAGCTGGGTCTGGCAGCAGTGGATGGCTTCTTGTTTGATCTGGGTGTTAGTTCTTATCAACTGGACAACCCTGAACGGGGCTTTAGTTATATGCATGATGCGCCGTTGGATATGCGCATGGACGCTACCGGTCCGGTTACGGCAAAGCATTTGGTCGGTAAACTGCCGGAGCGAGAATTGGCTTCCATAATCAGCCGCTATGGTGAAGAACGTTGGGCGGCCAGAATAGCTGCATATATTGTTAAGGCTAGGGAAAAAAGGGAAATTTTAACCACAGGTGAACTGGTGGAGATTATCAAAAGCGCCATTCCTGCCAGTGCCCGCCGGGAGGGGCCGCATCCAGCCAAGCGAACTTTTCAGTCCTTGCGCATTGCGGTGAATAATGAACTGGATATATTAACCGGTGCATTTCGGGCGGCCGTTGAACTGCTCAAACCGGGAGGCAGGCTTTGTGTGATTACCTTTCACTCACTGGAGGACCGCATAGCCAAGGATACTTTTAAAGAATTAGCACAGCCATGTTCGTGCCCACCGCAGTTTCCCGTATGTGTATGCGGCCGGAAGCCCTTGATTAAACTAGTGACTAGGCGGCCGGTAACTCCGTCTGTTGCAGAGTTGGAGGAGAATCCCCGTGCGCGCAGCGCTAAACTGAGGGTTGTGGAGAAAATAGGCTCAGTTCTAAACAGCCGGGAGGGTGAATAAGTTTTGATAGTAGCCAGGGAAAATGCGGAATTAAATGCAGAATATTATGGTTTACCGGAGCTACCTGCGCAGGAAAGACGTGTGCGCAGGCGCCAAGTAGTGCGCGGGCTACCTAGACGGGACCAGTTGGCCCTGACCGGTTTGGTACTGCTGAGCTTTTGCTGTTGTGTGATTGTTGCTTATTATTACGCCCAGGTACTAATTACCGGTTACCGGCTTAATATGGCGGAAACAGAGCTCACCCGGCTGCGTGTTGAGAGCCACGATTTATATGCGCGAGTAAATCAATTAACTAGCTTGGAAAATATCGAAGCCATAGCGGTGCATAAGCTCGGTATGGTTAAACCTCAAAACGACCGGATTGTGATAGTACAGGAAGCCAGTCCGGTAGTAAACCAGGCTGATAACGGCGATACAGTGAGAGGCGAAGCCAGTTCACCGGATTCCTTTATGGCAAAACAGCGTGAGCAAAATTGGCTAATCAGAACCTTTGCCGATATGGTTAGTTTGTGGGAGGCCAGTATCCAAACAGGTTAAGATGCGCTGAATTGGAGGTCTTGATGAATGTATGGAACCAATATGGGGACGCGCAAAAGGTTGACCTGGGTGCTTATTGTAGCCAGTGGGTTGTTTGTCGTATTAATGAGCAGGCTGGCCTGGGTACAGTTTGTCCACGGTGGTGAACTGCAAAAAAAAGCGCTTGAAGTGCGTATGCGAGATATCCCGGTGGAAGCCAAGCGTGGTACTATTTTAGACTGTAATGGCAATGAATTGGTAACCAGCATTAGTGTGGATTCTATTTATGCTACTCCTGGCCATGTGAAGGAGCCACAAGAAGCAGCTGAAAAGATCGCACCAATATTGGGTATGGAAGTTGATAAAATATATGCTAAGTTGACAAAAAAGTCTTCCTTCGAGTGGATTAAGCGTAAGGTGGATAATAAAGCGTCGCAACAAATCAGAGAGCTTAACCTATCGGGGATTGGTTTTGTGGAAGAGAGCAAGCGTTATTACCTGCATCCTACCCTAGCCCCCCATGTGCTTGGTTTTACAGGTACGGATAATCAAGGACTAATTGGCATTGAAAAAAGCTATGATGCTGAATTGCGGGGGCAGGCAGGGCGGATTGTGACTGAATACGATGCTGCTGGTCGACAAGTGCCCGAAGCTATTCACCAGTATGTACCTCCCAAACCGGGCTATGACCTTGTTCTGACGATTGATGAAACAATCCAGTACTTTGTGGAGAGAGAGCTGGACAAGGTGGTGGCCCAGTATAATCCTAAATTTGCGCTGGCTATTGTGATGGATCCCGAAACCGGTGGTATTTTGGCTATGGGCAATCGTCCTACCTTTGATCCTAATCAGTGGATCGAGGAACCACGCAAGGTTTGGGATAAAAATCCCGCCATCTGGTATAATTATGAACCCGGATCTACATTTAAAATTGTAACGGCTGCGTCGGCTTTAGAGCAGGGAACGGTGCATCCCGGGGATAATTTTTATGATCCAGGGTTTATTAAAGTGGCTGACCATAACTTGCGCTGCTGGAAAGCCGGTGGCCATGGCAGCCAGACCTTTGCCGAAGTGGTACAGAATTCGTGTAACCCCGGTTTTGCTGAAGTGGGCATGGAATTGGGTAAGGATAACTTTTATAAATATATCGAGGCTTTTGGCTTTGGCTCACCGATGGGTATTAATTTACCTGGTGAGTCCAGCGGAATAATTATACCCAAAAAACAGGCCACCAATCTGAATCTAGCTATTATGTCCATCGGGCAATCTATAGCTGTGACACCTATTCAATTAGTTTCCGCTGCTGCGGTCGTGGCGAATGACGGTGTGTTGATGAAGCCGCATCTGGTTAAAGAGCTGCAGTATAACGGTAAGACAATAGAAAAAATAAAACCTGAAAAAGTGCGCGAGGTTGTTTCAGTAGAGACCTCACGACAATTGCGCAGTTTGCTGGAAAGTGTGGTAGCCGAGGGTACGGGAAGTAACGCCTTTGTGGAGGGCTACCGGGTGGGTGGTAAAACTGGCACAGCCCAGGTGGTGGGCGAAAAGGGTGGTTATGTGAGCGGTAAATATGTGGCTTCCTTTGCAGGGATGGCACCCGCTGATGATCCCAAAATGGTTGCGCTGGTGGTTATTGCTGAGCCCCAGGGCTCGTATTATGGTGGAGTGGTAGCGGCTCCAGTGTTTCAGGGTATTGCCCGGGATACTTTGCGCTACTTAGGCCTACCGGAAATACCTAGTCAACAAAAGCCCAAGAAGCCCTGGGAGGTTGAGACTCCTGTTGCTGATGTTACGGTGCCAAATGTGGTTAATTACACCCTTGATGAAGCTGTTAAGGTACTCAAAACCGCAGGGTTGCAGTTTCAGACGAGTGGCGAGGGCAACATCGTCAATAAGCAGACGCCCGGTGCCGGGGGGCGGGTTAAACATGGCACCAGTGTGATTTTGGCTCTGCAGCCCATCAAACAAAGTGGCAAGGAGGGTGAGTTAATTACAGTACCCACGTTGAAAGGCCTGACCATTAAAGAGGCGGGTAATTTGCTGGAGGAAATTGGTTTGCGTTTGGTGCCTGAAGGCAGTGGTTTGGCTGTAAAGCAAAGTATCAACCCTAGTACCAAGGTAACGGGTGGAACGTCTGTGAAGGTAAAATTTGCTCCACCCAGTGGTGATGATGAAGTTGTACAATCGCCGTCAGAGGGGTCTGGAGCTGCTCAAACACCAATTAATTTACTTAACCCATATGAAAACTAAATTAAATGAGCGAACTGAAGCAGCATATGTGATATAATCCGCCGGGCGGTTAATTAGCCGTCCCGGCGGAAGTGTTTTTAGGTGTCTTAAGGATAAATATTCTAAAAATGGAAATAATCAATAATAAACTAAGGGGGAGTGCGGGTGTTATTATCGGACCTTTTGGCGGGTCTTCCGCTGTTGGACGTATCGCTGGTTGAGAACCGGCAAGTACGTGGTATAGCTTACGATTCTCGCCAGGTGGAACGAGATTTTTTGTTTATGGCAATAAAGGGATTTAAAACAGATGGCCACCTATTTGTGTCCGATGCCGTAGAACGCGGTGCTTGCGTTGTTATACTGCAGGAAGCGGTGCCTGTGCCCGAGGGCATATCCTGGGCGTTGGTGGCGGACACCCGTAAAACTTTGGCTCAGACGTCGGCCCGTTTTTATGATTACCCTGCCCGGAAAATGAAAATGGTGGGTGTGACCGGCACCAACGGCAAAACTACCATTGCTAATTTGATCAATGCCATATACCGTGGGCACGGAATGAATACGGGGTTAATTGGTACTATACATAATTGCATTGGGGAACGGATATTACCTGTGGCTCATACCACCCCCGAATCGGCAGATTTACAAAAATTGCTGGCGGAAATGGCAGCTGAACAGGTGCAGGCGGTGGTCATGGAAGTAAGTTCCCATGCGCTGGTGCTCCACCGTGTGGAGGAATGCGCCTTTGACACTGCGGTGTTTACTAACCTGACCCAGGATCACCTGGATTTTCATGGTGATATGCAGCAGTACCGGGAGGCAAAAAGTATGCTGTTTGCCGGGCTAGAACGGGATGACCACAAGCCGGGGTGTAAGTGGGCGGTGGTCAATGTTGATGACCCGGCGGCGGAGCAAATAATGGCTGCCTGCCATGTACCTGTTATGAGATACGGGCTGGAGCAGGACGCTGATATAAAAGCCTATGATGTACAGGTGACGGCCAGGGGAGTAGCATTTCAAGTGGTGACGGCTGTTGGGAAGATTGAATTGCAGCTGTGCCTGACGGGCAGGTTTAACGTATATAATGCCCTGGCAGCGGTGGCTGTGGGGGTAGCGGACAATATTCCGCTGTCCACGATTAAGAGTGCACTGGAGCAGGTGATCGGGGTACCTGGCCGCTTTGAACTGGTGGACCGTGGCCAGCCTTTTGCCGTGGTGGTGGATTACGCGCATACTCCAGATGGGCTGAAAAATGTATTGACCACCGCCAGGGATATTACCACTGGCCGGCTGATTACCGTGTTTGGTTGCGGGGGTGACCGGGACCGGGCTAAACGTCCCATGATGGGGGAAATAGCCGCCCGGATGAGTGACCTGGCAGTAGTAACCTCAGATAACCCACGTTCTGAGGAGCCATTAGATATAATTGAGGATATCCTGGCCGGTGTTCGCCGGGTAAAAAATGCACTTTATACGGTGGTTCCTGATCGCCGGGAAGCCATTAAGCAGGCTATTAGCAGTGCTGATCCTGGTGATGTTGTGCTCATTGCGGGTAAGGGGCATGAAGATTACCAAATTATCGGCAGCCGGCGTTTGCACTTTGACGACCGTGAGGAGGCTATGGTCGCTTTGGGGAGCCTACATACTTAAGCAGTCCAATTAAAATAAATGTTAAGATTTTTATTTTTTTAGCATTTTAAATTTATTAGTTGTTTTTTATAATGATACGCGGCAGTCCGTGGTTAGTTGTGAGGAGGTATTTTTACTCGGTGAAGACTATGACAGTGGGCGAGGTGTTCCGGGCTATCGGCGGAAGATTGTTACAGGGCAACGAGAAGGTTACGGTATCCAGGGTTTGTATCGATACCAGGCAGATTTTGCCTGGAGACCTATTTTTCGCCCTGCGCGGAGAAAATTTCGATGCGCATGATTTTGTCGAGCAGGCCGTGTCAGGCGGAGCTGCTGCACTGGTCTTAAGCCGTGATATAAGAGGGCTGCGGGTTGAGATGCCGGTAATTAAGGTGAGTGATACTCTAGCTGGCTTGCAAGCCTTAGCGGCATATCATCGCCGTCAGTTTGTGGTACCCGTTGTGGGCATCACAGGCAGCAGCGGTAAGACCACCACCAAGGACATGGTGGCGAGCGTGCTAAAAAGTTGCTGGACGGTTTTAAAAACGAAGGGCAATTTTAATAATGAAATCGGCTTGCCTCTGACCTTACTGGAATTCACACAAAAGCACAGGACGGCAGTTGTTGAGATGGCTATGCGGAGTCCCGGGGAAATCAATGCTCTGTGCCAGATAGCCCGTCCAACTTGTGCCGTAATAACCAATATCGGCACAGCTCACCTGGAAAGATTGGGCTCACCAGACAATATTGCTAGGGCTAAGGGAGAACTGTTGGAGCATATCCCGGCGGACGGGTTCGCTCTACTGCCAGGGGACAGCCAGTTGGCCCGGGAGCAGGCGCGGCGCTGTCATGGCCGGGTTTTGTTCTTTGGCCTGGAGCCGGGACTGGATGTTTATGCCCGGGAGGTGCGCAGGGAAGGTGCCGGTAACCGTTTTACGGTGGTGATGGGTGATATTGTGCAGGATGTATTTTTGCCTTTGCCGGGACGACACAATGTGCAAAATGCCCTGGCTGCTTTTGGGGTGGGTATAATGCTTGGTTTGAGCCCTGAACAGGCGGCTGCCGGTTTATCTCGGGTAACTTTGTCAGGAATGCGTATGGATGTTGTGGATGGGACTATTAATGGCGGCACAGTAACTATAGTTAACGATGTGTATAACGCCAATCCCGACTCTACATGTGCTGCCCTGCAGGCTCTAGAGGAAATAGCCGCGGGTACCCGGCGGTCGGTGGCAGTGCTTGGTGATATGCTGGAGTTGGGCACCGGCAATGTGGAAGGACACCGGCGAGTGGGTGTCGCGGTGGTGCGGCACCAGGTGGCGCATCTGGTCACCGTAGGGGAACTTTCTCGGGAAACGGCCCAGGGTGCGCATATGTCGGGTGGTATACCGGGTGGCATAGTGTGCTGTCAAAACAATGCTGAGGCATTGGAGGTACTGCGGGGTGTATTGAGACCTAGTGACGTACTCTTAGTCAAGGGCTCACGCGGCATGCACATGGAGCAAATTATTAGAGGTTTATTGAAAGATTAATTGGATTCAGTAGAGAAGAAAATTCAGGGGAGTAATAGAATGGATATAGTTTTAGAGCCAAATATCGTACGGGCTTTTTTGATCGCCCTGGTGGTTACCCTAGCCCTGGGACCGGTCTTTATTCCATTACTGCGCCGCCTCAAATTCGGCCAAAACATCCGCAGTGATGGGCCCTCCAGGCACCTGGCTAAAGCCGGCACGCCCACTATGGGCGGGATAATATTCATTATCGGAGTGCTGGCGGCGGGGCTTTTAACGGGCGGGCATGACCGGGATGCGCTGGTGGTGCTGGGTATTACCTTTGGCTTTGGATTAATCGGCTTTATAGATGATTTTATTAAAGTAGCCTTGAAGCGGTCTTTGGGCCTGCGTGCCAGGGAAAAGCTGTTGGGCCAAATTTTGCTGGCCGCACTGTTGGGGTTGCTGGCGATAACGGTACTTGAGCGTGATACGAGTATCGCCGTGCCCTTCAGCAATTTGATTGCCGGTCATAATGTGGTGCTAGAGTTAAGCACCTGGCTTTACGTTGCTTTTGTCGTACTGGTGGTGATCGGTACATCTAATGCAGTAAACCTTACCGATGGCCTGGATGGCCTAGCCGCAGGCGTAACGGTGGTCGCTGCCTACGCTTTTGTGTTTATTGGGGTGCTGACTGGCCGGCCGGGGGTAGCCCTGGTTATGGCGGCGCTGGTCGGCGGATGTCTGGGCTTTTTATTTTATAACCGTCATCCAGCCAGAGTTTTTATGGGTGATACGGGATCGCTGGCTCTGGGCGGTGCTCTGGGCGCCGCGGCTGTGATTACCGGTACCGAGCTTTCTTTGCTGATTATCGGGGGGATCTATGTACTGGAAGCCCTTTCAGTAATCCTGCAGGTGTTTTCATATCAAGTATTTGGTCGACGGATCTTTCGCATGGCCCCCCTACACCATCATTTTGAGCTGGGCGGTTGGAACGAACAGCGTGTAGTACACACCTTTTGGTTGGTGTCAGTACTATTTGCAGCACTGGGATTATATGGCTTCGGTGCTTTAAAAAGCTGGCAGTTTTAAAAAGGATTATTGAAAGAGGGATTTTTTTGGACATCAAGGGAAAAAGGTTCCTAGTGGTGGGGGCAGGTAAAAGCGGCATCGCGGTGGCCGGTTTTTTACTGCGTAAGGGCGCTGTGGTGATGCTCACGGATAACCGGGAAATAGTTAGTTTAGGTAAAGCGCTGTATGAACTAGTGCAGGTCGGTCTGCAGACTGCACTGGGCATTTATCCTGATGTGCTGGAAGGTGCGTTCGATGCGGTAGTGGTTAGCCCTGGTGTGCCCCCGGACGTTCCGCCGGTGGCCCTGGCCAGGCAGTGTAGTATCCCGGTGCTGGGTGAGCTGGAGTTGGCATACCGCTTTGCCAGTGCTCCAATGATAGCAATAACTGGCACTAACGGTAAAACTACCACTACTACGCTGGTGGGTGAAACATTCAGGGCTGCGGGACTGCGCACTATGGTGGGTGGCAATATCGGCCTTCCTTTAGTGGATGTGGTGGAGGAATACGGCCCGAGTGATGTGATTGTTGCCGAAGTCTCCAGTTTTCAGCTGGAAACAACTGACCATTTTCGGCCTCGGGTAGCCGTAATTCTTAATATTACCCCTGATCATATGGATCGCCATGGCACGATGGAAAATTACACTGCGGCTAAAGCCCACATCTTTGCCCGGCAGGGGCCGGATGATTTTACTGTGCTTAATTATGACGATCCGAGAACACGCGCTTTGGCTGATTCCACTGGTGGTAAGGTAATATTTTTCAGCCGCAAGCATAATTTAGAAGAAGGAGTCCTTGTCCGCGGGGATATGATTACAGTGCGCTTAAATGGTGCAGATACTGATATTGTTCCAGTATGCGAGGTGGCTATCCCCGGTATGCATAACTTAGAAAACGCCATGGCTGCAGTGACGGCTGCCTATGCGCTGGGGGTGGCTCCTGAAGTACTGGCCCGAACCCTGCGCAGCTTTCCCGGGGTGGAGCACCGACTGGAAGCGGTGGCGCAAAAGAACGGCGTGCTGTACATTAACGATTCCAAGGGCACTAACCCTGATGCCAGCATCAAGGCACTAGAGGCTTATGCTCAGCCCATTGTACTGCTGGCTGGAGGTCGTAATAAGGGCAATGATTTTACTGAGTATGCCCGGCTAATTAAACAAAAAGTACGGGTACTAGTGGTGCTGGGTGAGTGTGCGGCTGAAATAGAACAGGCTGCCCGCGCGGCGGGCTGTAATAATATATTAAGGGCACCAAATTTTCGCGAGGCGGTAATAATGGCGCACACCTCTGCTCAGCCCGGTGATGTGGTATTGCTGTCACCAGCTTGTGCTAGCTGGGATATGTTTAACAATTATGAGGAGCGGGGCGATTTATTCAGAGAAATAGTAAATAGCCTGTAGGGAGGTCTTAGCATGCGTATGCGCAGGGGAGCACCGGATTTTATATTATTTTTAACCGTGCTGATATTATTAAGTATTGGTTTGGTCATGGTGTTCAGCGCCAGCGCATATTTTGCAGGCGATCCGGAAGGACCGTTTAAAGACCCCTTTCATTTTTTTAAGCGGCAGTTATTTGGTGCAGCATTGGGAATTCTCGCGATGCTATTTATGATGAAGTATGATTATCACAATTTGAAAAAATGGGTTCCACTTATGTTAGTGGCTGCCTTTGTCATGCTGGTGGCGGTGCTTATCCCGGGTATTGGTATGGAAGTATTAGGCGCCAGACGTTGGATAGACTTAGGTTTTATTAGTTTCCAACCATCAGAATTGGTTAAAATATTTATTATTATCTTTACAGCTTATGGTCTGGCCCAGAAGAAAGAGCGCATTCAAAACTTAGGTACAGGATTGCTGCCATTTTTGCTGGTAACCGGACTGGCGGCTCTGTTAATACTGGCCCAGCCTGATCTGGGCACGGCGGCTACACTTGGCGGTACTATTTTTATTATGCTATTCGCCGCCGGTGCCCGGGGAGGACATCTGACAGGGCTGGCAGGCCTTGGTGTTGCCGGGGTGGCAGCAGCTATTTACTTCGAGCCATACCGGATGAAAAGATTTACTGCTTTTCTGGACCCTGAGGCCGATCCCACCGGGGCGGGCTGGAATATTTTAAACGCTTTAATGTCCCTGGCCTCGGGTGGGCTATTGGGCATGGGCTTGGGACAGGGGCGTCATTCTAAGTTTTTATTCCTGCCTGAGCGGCATACCGACTTCATTTTTGCTGCTATCGGAGAAGAACTGGGCTTTATTGGCGGTTGTTTGGTCATATTGCTGTTTATTTTACTGGCCTGGAGGGGGTTCCGGGTAGCTATTACCTGTCCGGACACATTTGGCAGTCTTCTGGCGGCCGGTCTGGTGTCGGGTATTGTGCTGCAAGCTTTTGTTAATATGGGGGTGGTGACGGGGTCGCTCCCTGTTACAGGGATTACCCTGCCCTTTGTAAGCTTCGGCTCTACTTCCTTGATTTTTTCTCTGATGGGCGTGGGTATTATATTAAACATCTCCAGGTACAGTTCTCGCAAGTAAAGAGGTGAAACCTTTGCGATTTATCGTGACCGGCGGCGGCACCGGTGGCCATATATATCCGGCGCTAGCTATTGCTAACGGTCTTAAAGAGCGATTTCTCGGCTGTCCAGTGATGTATATCGGCACTAACCGGGGACTGGAAGCTGATATCGTGCCTAAAGCTGGTTTAGAGTTTCATGCCGTTCGAGCGGTAGGCATAAAGCGCAGCCTCTCCTGGCGTAACCTAACAGTACCTTGGGAGGCTTGGGCTGGTTACCGGGAGGCCCGGCGGTTAATCCGTAAATTCAATCCCAGTGCAGTGGTGGGCACCGGAGGTTACGTATGTGGACCGGTTGTATTGGCAGCTTCCCGGCTTAAAATTCCCACCTTGATTCATGAACAAAACGCTCTACCCGGTGTGACCAACCGAATTTTATCCCGGGTGGTAGACCGGGTTGCGGTTACCTTTGAAGATTCCATGACGTTTTTCCCCAGTAAGGTACCAGTAAACCTTACCGGTCTGCCGGTACGTGCTGAAATTACTGCAGCAGTGAGGGAGCAGGCCAGAGAAAAGTTTGGTGTGCACCAGAATGAGCTGTTTGTGCTTTCCTTCGGGGGCAGTCAGGGGGCCCGTACTTTAAACCATGCAGTAGTACAATCACTGAGGTTTCTGGCAGGTATACCTGAGGTGCGGCTGCTGCATGTAACCGGTAACGGGCAGTATGAACAGTTTATGGACATGCTGCAAACTGAAGGCTTAGAAGTTAGTTTACTGGATAATGTTATCGTGGTTCCCTATATGTATGATATGCCCGAAGCTATGGCAGCAGCGGATTTAGTGGTGAGCAGGGCTGGTGCTGCTACTTTGGCTGAAATCACAGTGCGGGGTCTTCCTGCTCTGTTGGTACCCTTCCCCTTTGCCACAGGCAACCACCAGGAGTATAATGCCCGGGCACTGGTGTCCCGGGGGGCAGCAGATATGGTTTTAGATGCGGATTTTTCGGGCAGCATTCTGGTGAAGAAAATTAAACAGTTTCTGGCTGAACCTAACCGGTTGCAAGAAATGTCCGACGCCAGCTTTCGATTGGGCAGACCCCATGCCCTGGTTGATATTATTAACCTTATTCAGGATATAATTTAGATAAATCAGCTGGTTATTTATTGAAGCAAGTTCTTAAAATGAATGACTTAGTTGGCGTTGTACTCCCACTTTTAGAAATGGAGACTTACGCCAAGTTAGTCAGGTTGAAACCCGGTTTATGACATGTAGTTCAATAAACCGGGTTAGTCAATGTACTAGACTCTTTAATGAAGTACCAGTTTCTAACCTAGAAAGATACGAGAAATACGCAAACTTTAATCATCAAACAATAGGACAGGCCCGGGAGTATTACGATGTAACACCTTGTTTATATACAGCATAATATGAGGTATCTTTCTCTCCCGACTGCCGTATATGCGCCATCCGGTGCAGGAAGGAGCTGATTAGCGGGTGCAGGATATACCAGAGAAAATTCATTTTATAGGAATCGGCGGTGCCGGAATGAGTGGGCTGGCCAGGGTGCTCTTGGAGCTAGGTTATGATGTGCGGGGCTCCGATATTAACAGCACGCCGGTAACCGAACGGTTGAAGGCACAGGGTGCCACCATATATAAAGGGCAATCAGGTGAACATGTTGGTGATGCCGAACTGGTGGTATATTCAACGGCTATAAGTACTGAGAACAGTGAAATGCTGGTAGCCAGGAGAAAAGGTATACCAGTAATCCACCGAGCTGACTTGCTGGGTCTTTTAATGCAAAGGCAAAAGGGCTTAGCGGTCGCCGGTGCGCATGGCAAAACAACCACTTCAGCTATGTTAGCACTGGTCTTGGATAAATGCCGGCAGGATCCCACTATATTAATCGGAGGTGAACTGACTGATATTGGCGGTAACGCCAAGTTTGGACGGGGTGAATTCCTGGTAGCTGAAGCCGACGAAAGTGACGGGTCTTTTTTAAAGCTGTGGCCTTTTTTAGCTATCGTCACCAATGTTGAAGATGATCACCTGGACCACTATGGGTCAATAGAAGAAATAGTTAATGTTTTTAAACAATTTATTCAAAAAATACCTGCTAACGGTACGGCAGTGCTGTGTTTTGATGATGAGCGGCTCAGGGATATGGCCGCGGATTGTGGTGGGCAATTGGTGTCTTATGCCCTGGATAATTCGGCTGCAGATTATACGCTGCAGGATATCAGAGTAGATGCGAGCGGGTCGACGGGTGAGGTGTATTATAAAGCAGAACACCTGGGCCGGCTGAAGCTGGCGGTGCCCGGCCGACATAACCTGTCGAACGCACTGGCGGTAGTGGCCGCTTGTCGTAATATTGGCCTGTCATTTCGTGAGGTAGTGGAGTGTTTGAAATGTTTCAGGGGGGCAGGCAGGCGCTTTCAATTGGTTGGCCTGGAAAAGGGGATTACTGTGATCGATGATTACGCCCATCATCCCACCGAAATAGCTGCCACGCTGCGGGCAGCCCGGCAGGTACATGTCGGACGGATTATCGTTGTGTTCCAACCTCACCGGTATACCAGGACTAAATTATTGTGCAAGCGTTTCGGAGCTTGTTTTGGTGATGCCGACTTGGTAATCATCAATGATATATATAGTGCCGGAGAACAGCCTATTGATGGGGTATCGGCTCGTCTAATTGTGGACGCTGTTCACCAAAACAAAGGAGAACGCCCGCTGCAACTACCAGCTGGAGATGAAACCACTGCATACCTGGTTGGGATGCTGCAACCAGGTGACCTGATATTAACAATGGGAGCCGGGGATGTTTGGAAAACTGGTGTAGCTTTGGTGAATAGGTTAAAGGAGAGTATGTAGTTGACAAATTCGGACCTCTACTTGGAATTGCATCGAAGTATGAAATGCCCGGTTTGTATACAAGAACCTATGTGCAATCATACCAGCTGGCGTATTGGGGGACCTGCTGACATTCTGTTAAAACCACGGGATGAGCAAGATTTACGACAGGCGCTGATTTATGCGCGGCAGCAAGGCTTGCCGGTGACTGTTATTGGAAATGGTACAAACCTGCTGGTTGCCGATCGAGGTATTCGCGGGATAGTAATTAAGATAGGGCCTGGCTTGGCTGATATAGAAATGCGAGACCAAATAATTTATGCCGGTGCCGGCACTCCGCTTCCTTTGTTAGCCAGGAAAGCAATGCAGGCCGGGCTGGCCGGGTTTGAATTTCTAGCTGGCATACCGGGTAATGTGGGCGGAGCACTGGTCATGAATGCAGGGGCTAACGGTTATGCCATCGGGGAACTGGTTAGGCAAGTTACGGCTTGTGACTATGCTGGTAACAGTTATACTTTTAAAGCCCAAGAATTGGCCTTTTCCTATCGTCACAGTTCCCTCGCACAGATGAATATTATTGTTACGGGTGTGGTTCTGCATGGTAAACCGGACTTGGCGGAGGAAATCAAGAACCGGATGGAACTTGCCCTGGCCTGGCGCAGACAGGTGCAGCCTTTAGAATACCCTAATGCCGGCAGTGTTTTTAAAAATCCGCCCGGTGATTCTGCGGGGCGGCTGATTGAACGAGCGGGCTGTAAAGAAATGCGGGTTGGCAATATTCAGGTTTCGCCCCGTCATGCCAATTTTATTGTTAATCTTGGCGGTGGTACTGCTAGTGATGTATTGGAGATAGTAGAGCAAATACAGTATACAGTAGAAAAAAAATTTGGCATTAAACTTGCATTGGAGGTGCAAAAGTTAGGGGAGTTTTAGCGGAGGTGAAAAACAATTGCAAAGATTTATGATTACGGGAGGTTATCGTTTGGCCGGCACAGTTAGGGTCAGCGGCTCTAAAAATGCCACCTTGCCGATTATGGCGGCCAGTCTGTTGCTGGACGGTAATTGTACCATCAGGGGTGTGCCCCGCCTGCGTGACGTGGAAGTGATGCGTGAACTGCTGATTTATCTTGGTGCCAGCGTAACATGGGAAAAGGATGTTATGCATATCGATACCCAGGGGGTTGGCTATCAGGATGTCTCAGAGGAATTAATGCGTCGCATGCGGGCTTCCAATCTTGTGCTTGGGCCTTTGGTCAGCCGTTATAAATATGCTAGAATTTCCTACCCTGGTGGATGTGAGATTGGGGCCAGACCTATGAACTTGCACTTAAAGGGCATGCAAGCTATGGGGGTTGGAATTAAGGAAAAGTTCGGATATATTATCGCAGAAACAGATAGACTTAAGGGTAGTGAAATATACCTGGATATGCCAAGTGTTGGGGCAACGGAAAATCTAATGATGGCTGCGGTGCTGGCTGAAGGGAATACAGTGATTCGAAATGCTGCGCGAGAGCCGGAGATCATCGATTTGCAAAATTTCTTAAACTGCATGGGAGCACATGTTAAGGGTGCAGGTACAGATACTATTAAAGTCACTGGCGTCGATGGTTTACATGGGGCGGATTATACTGTAATACCTGACCGAATTGAGGCAGGCACCCATATGGTAGCGGCTGCCATTACTAAAGGGGATGTTCTGATAACCAACGTGATTCCAGAGCATCTTGACCCTGTAATTAACAAATTGCGAGAAGCCGGAGTATACGTGGAGGTGAAAGATGACAAGGTGCGGGTGGCAATGGATAAAAAGCCGAAGGCGATAGATATAAAAACCATGCCTTATCCTGGATTCCCTACTGACATGCAGCCGCAATTAATGGCTTTACTTACTTTAGCTGAAGGTACCAGTGTTATATCGGAGACGATTTTCGAAAATAGATATAAGCATGTGATGGAACTGCGGCGCATGGGGGCAGATATAAAAGTGGAGGGTCACACCGCTGTAGTCAGAGGGGTAACCGGTATATCGGGAACCTTAGTGGAGGCCAGCGATTTACGGGCTGGTGCGGCACTGGTGTTAGCGGCGATGGCCTCTGAAAACGGTACAGTATTGGACCAGGTGGATTATATTGACCGTGGTTATGAAAGACTTGAAAACAAATACAATGCCATCGGGGCGCGGATTATTCGAGTGCACAGTTAAATGTGGACTCTTTTTTGGTTTTATGGGGGACAAGCACGAATCCTGGTATAGACATAAAAAGCTTCCCTTCAGTGATTTACTTGAGGAAAGCTTTTTATGAAAGGGTCTCATATATTACTTTATTTTGACTTTTTATTAGCAATCAGCTCATTTACAATATCTGCAACGTTATCATTAATTGCTGCGTTACTTCCGAGAATATATGCTTTACTATAACCATGAACAATAGCGTTAATAGCATCATAGGCTGGTTTAGGAACACTATTTGCCTTGACAAAAATGAGTGGTGCATTTTTTTTGGCCGCCAGTAACTCACCTGCGAGAGCGTCAGCAAATGTATCTCCGAGGGCTAATACTACGTCTGAAGCATTATTGGCTTTTGCATATGCTAGAGCTAATTTTGAGGACACAGTATATACGTCCCCAGTTTCACGAGTGATTATTGCACTACTAAGTTTAGCGGCTAAAACTTCCTCTATCTCTGTCGGTACTTCATTTATACCCCCTAGAATAACACAATTAGTAATAGAGTTTAACTTGGCTTTATCGATTAAATTAATTACTCGTGCTGCCTTATCTGCTGTAGTCCAGTTTTTATCTACTAACAGTACCGGGTTAAAGTTACGTGCTACATCTGCACTTGGTGCCAAAGAATATCCTTCAGCTGCCAACATTAGCCCGTTATCATCTGTTTGCCCACGACCATTAGCAATATATAAAGTTTCACCAATACTTACATAGCGTTGTGCTTCTTTAATTATTTCCACTGCAGTATCAAAACGGTCGGCGCCGGCGATGCGTTTTACGGAATAGTCTTCAGCCTGGAGGTAGTTATAAATATCGTCAGATACTACAGCAGAACCGCCTAGTATGTATACCGTTTTAGGGTCTAAGCTTGCGATTTGTCCTTTTAAGATGCTGTAGTTATTTGGGTCAGTTTGTTTATCAACTAACAGCATAGGAGCGTTTAATGTGCCAGACAGCAATGTGCCAATCATACTGTCCGCCATTTTGCGGCTTTCAGCTATTATGACGGTTTTAGCCCCGTCCGGGAATAAATATTTAGCAATAGTACCGGCAGTCTCTACACGATTTACACCGACAAAACGAATGATATTTGCATATTTACTTGTCTGGCGTGTTATGAGAGAGATTTCTTGTGTTTTACCCGCTTGTTGGCCATTATTAGAGGTAATAGTAGAATCAATAACTATTTTATATATGCTATAGGGTTGCAGAGTTTCCTGGGGTGTTACAAAAAGATAGTCTCTGTTTATATCTTTATTAGTACCATCACCGGATCGTTTTACATTGATTGCTACTTCATTATTAAAGATATCATACATGTGCATTTTGGTTATATTAGCATCATAGTAGGTAGGGGTGGATACGTTTGTAGTAAATTTGATGGCAACAACCATATTATTTTCGAACACACACGGGACGTTAGTCAGCGAAGGCCACGGTGGTTGGTTGTACGTACCGTTAGGAGTCGGACCTGTAGTTATTACTGACCCCATATAGGGGGTGGGAGAAATAAGATTGTCGTCAACATAGTTGTATAGCCCATACTCAATAACGTTTGGTTGATTTGTACCCTCGGCAAAGGCCGTCAAGCTCATTACTGCGCTTTGTAAGACCATGATTAGTGTTAATAAAAACATAAGAGCGATCCTGTTTGGCTTCAATTCTCAACTCTCCTTTAATATTTTAGTATCCATAATTTGGCCGCACAAAACTTTTTCATCATTTAGTTGACTGGTTGCTCAATTCTATACCCCTCCTCCACATAAGATTAAGTTTTTAATTTATAATATAAATTTGGTCCATGTAATAAGTAAATTACAATTAAATTCACATAATTAGATTTTTCAACAAAGCTATTTAATATCCTCCTAATTCTTAAAAAAACCCTTTTTTGTTGAAATGTAAACAATATAAAAAAAACTGGTCATCGTAAACCAGTTTAATTAGGGTTTGCTGAATGAGTGTTTGAGGTAAATAATGCTTTTATAGCTTATAACGCGAAGAAAGGAAGCCGGTGGCTTCCTTTCTTGAACTCTCAATTACAATATGCGGTTGGAGTTGTGTTGAACTAGATCTATAGTACCCAAAACGATATGCGCCAAACCAAAGCCTGCCACACCCCAGCCGACCATTGGACTCACATTGCGCAGAGCCAATCCAGTGGTAGTAACTGCCGCACCTAAAACAGTGGGTATCAAACCTTCGCGTGCCACCGTCATCCCCCCTGTCAGATTATTGAGAGTTCCACATTATTGTGTGATGATAACCAATCTTTATACTTGCAAATATAGCTATCTTGTAAGGTTAGCCTTATTTTTGGTAAAGTGTCTTTTACAGCATAAATTTCTTGGACAAGATTACTTAGGTGATTTATAATTTAAATGTTAAACAGTTCAAGACTTAATTTGGTATAGTTAAAGGGGTTAGGGTAGCAGAGGGGTTTTGCAGGAAAGGGATGGGACGGCTATGGTAGCAGGCCCGGTACATGCGGTTGGTAAAAAGAAAAAATTTATATTTTGGCAGAGCTTTTTTTTTATTTTCGTTATGCTTTTGGCAGGTTATGTTTTGCTGCAATCACCTTTTTTTATCATAACTAAAATTACAGTGGAGGGAAATAATAAGGTGACTGCGGGAGAAATAGTACAGATGTCGGGTCTGGTAACAGGCCTGAATATATTTAAAGCTGACTTGCCAACCGCCTCTGCCAAGGTAAAGGTTTTGCCCATGATTAAGGAAGTAAATATAATAAGAGATTTTCCTGATACCATAGTGATCAAGGTGGTCGAGCGTAAGCCTGTTGTGCTGGTGGTTATAGATGATAATTTTGTAGAACTGGATGCCGAAGGTTACTACCTGCGCCAGGGTAATGTCGCGGCCACTGGCCTGCCTGTGGTAACTGGTGTACAGTTGCAGGCCGCAGGACCAGGTAAAAAAGTTACCGGAAAGAGTTTAAATGCTGCTCTGCAAGTAGTGCAGGCATTGACCGGCCAATTGCGGGATAATCTGTCCGAAGTGCATGTCAATAACGTGGGGCTGGTAACGCTATATACGTTGGATGGTATTGAATGCAGATTGGGCACAGCTGAAGATGCTGCTATTAAAGGGGATTATTTTCTTCAGGTCATAGAGGATTTGCAAGAGGGTAATAAGAATATTGAGTATGTTGATTTCTCCATTATCAACTCACCGGTCGTAAAGTATAAAGATTGACCGTATAAATCATGGGGGAGCTGGCATGAATAATAAATCATACCATTGGATACTTTTGATGTTTGGTGTAGTCATGGGTTTAATACTGGCGGTACAGTTCCGAGCGACCAGTGATATGCAGAGCCCACCGGATTTGGAAACGCCCATAGCGCTGGCTCAGGATTTGGACGAAGCCCGTAAAGACAGAGATCAATTGCAGGCTAAGGTAGACGGGTTACGGAACCAATTAGATAGCGCGGTAACCGGTCCGGAATTATCCAGATTGAAGGAGGAACTGGACGAAGCACGTCAGGAGGCGGGCATGAAAGACGTGCAGGGGGCCGGTGTGGAAGTTACCCTTGATGATAGCAACAAAGTACTGCAACCAGGTGAAAATCCAAACTTTTACGTGCTGCATGACGGGGATGTGCTTCGTGTGTTAAACGAGCTAAAAGCAGCCGGCGCGAAGGCTATTTCCCTGAACGGGCAAAGAATTATTTCCACCACCGAAGTACGCTGTATAGGACCGACCATTTTAGTGAACAAAAACCAGCGGCTCAGTCCGCCGTTTATTATTTCTGCGGTAGGTGATCCGGAAACACTTTCCAGTGCGCTTAAAATGAAGAACGGTGTCATTGACTACCTCAAGTTTTGGGGCATTCAGGTGGAGGTTAAAAAGGCAGATAAACTCACCATTCCTGCTTATACAGGCGGTCTCGTATTCGATTATGCTAAACCCAAGATTTCATAGGGGAGGTGGTTGGCCGGTGCCCCAAAAAACTAGTATGTATGTCTCGATCATGCTGGTTGCCGCGGTGTTGGGGTTAATGTTGTCCGTGCAGTTTCGTGCGGTGAACCGTGCCTCAAGTGGCATATCCATTGACCGCGCCCAGGAGCTAACAGCAGAACTAAAACAAATCAACCACGAGGAGGGGGAGCTATCAAAGGAAATAAACGATCTGACCTTTAAATTAAACCAGGTTAAACAAGGTCAGGCCGAGGCCGTCACTGCACTGCAAAGTGAGTTAAATAAAGTGCGCATGAGCGCAGGTCTGATTACGGTAAGTGGCCCAGGTATTGAATTAGTACTGGATAAACCTGATAACACGGAGGATTCTGAAATACCACCCGAACTGATGGTTATCCAGGACGAGTATTTATTAAGCGCATTAAATGAGCTGTGGGGTGCCGGTGCTGAAGCCATATCTATAAATGGTCAGCGCATTATTGCTACCACCGAGATTAGACAAGCAGGTTCCTTTATCAATATCAACCTTAACCGGGTGGTCCCCCCGTACCAGATATTGGCCATTGGTAATCCACAGGAGCTTATGAATACCCTGGAAATGACCGGCGGGCTGCAGGAATATTGGCGGGATTTGGGGATTAAGGTGTCTATCGAAAAGCACGAAGATTTAACTTTGCCTGCTTACGTGAAAAAATAATTATACCGTGAAATTAAGAACTTAAAACGTATTTATTTATATTGCATCAGTAAGTTGGATTTATTGTTAAACAGTGTATTGTTTGGGCTCATATATTTATTTTTGAGGACGGCGGTGACTTAGTTATGCGGATGGGCATATTTTTAGCTTTGTTAGGCCTGGGGCTTGGTGCACTGATTGGCTTGTATATACCAGTGGCTTTACCACAGGATTATGCCAAGTATATGTCCGTGGCGGCACTGGCGGCATTGGATTCGGTTTTTGGTGGTATCAGGGCCGCTTTTGAAGATAAATTCGACCAGGATATATTTGTCACCGGTTTTTTCAGCAACGCTCTTTTGGCCGCGGGACTTACTTATATCGGAGACCGGTTAGCAATTGACCTTTATCTGGCCGCAGTGGTGGCTTTTGGTGTTAGGTTATTCGAAAATCTAGCCATTATCCGCCGTTATATTTTAAAAAATTAAATTAACAAATAAAGAGGGAATTATTATTGAGTGTTGAATTTGCAATATAAGTAAAGTTTGGGAGGTAAACCTGCTTGGCAGGGACTGTTAAGAAATATGTGGTGGTGGGCCTGGATATTGGCACATCCGGGATAGCTGTGGCTGTACTAAACCGCAGTTGCGGGGCCATACAGGAACCCTTAGGCTTTGGCTTTTGCGCGTCGATGATTATGGAAAAGGGCTATATAGGTGATCCCGAGGTTGCCGCCTATAACGTAAAAAAAGCTTTGGACGAGGCCCGGACTGCTGTGGGGGTGCCATTTACCTCTGCTTATGTGAACGTAGACGGGCCTGAACTGGTCACCAGACATGGCAGTGTAAAACAAACTATTACCAGGCGTCAGGCAATCGACGCGCGGGATTTAATCAAGTTACAACAGCATTTGTGTGAAACTGTTTTACCGGAGGATATTTTATCAGTTATTCAACTGGATAATATCAGATTTTACATAGATGGTGAGCATGTCTTTAAGCCTCAAGGATGCCGGGGGCGGGAGCTTAGTTTAACAGCTACAGTCTTGGCTATACCCAGGCGTCAAATGGAACAGATTTGGCAATGTTTGAGCAATGCAGGCTTGCCGCCGGCTACTGAGATAGTGGTTGGTGCGCTGGCTGCTGCGCAGGGGGTGCTGGCGGGGGTAGAACGCAAGTTAGGTGTAATT
>JAENYF010000084.1 GCA_016841905.1 Desulfoscipio geothermicus
AACTTACTTTATAGCCGGGCTGCTTTACCTGGTCGTTGCTATTTTTATTTAAAATGTAGTGGAGAGGCAAAATCATAATTACGGTAGTATTGTTTGGCAGAAGAAAGTAGAGCAGATTCAATTGAACTGCTCTTATATTTATTTCAGAGGCTAACTTGTTGAACTTAAAATATTTTAAAATGTAACAAAATGTTGCATTATTCCTGAAGGTGTTAACGAATTCCTTGTATAATTAAGAATTAATATTGCCTTGAGTACAGGGGTGGGTTTGCAATTAACCGGTAATTATATAACTATCGCCTTGAATGGTGGAAAATAAAAAAGCTAATGAGCTAGCTTGGGAGGTTTAATATGGACGTTGTTGCAGCCATCGAAGCACGCAGGAGTATCCGGGCCTTTCAAAACAAAATAGTACCTCAGGAAACTATAGCCAGAATGTTAGAATTATCAACTAAGGCTCCTTCAGGTAAAAACCGTCAGCCCTGGCGGTTTGCTGTACTGCAGGGTAATAAGAAGGACGAGTTAGCAAAGGTGATGCATAATGCTATTACTCTGTTGAAACAGTATAATAAAGACACTGGCAGCTGCGACTTAAGTATTCATACTATCAGAGAAGCGCCAGTGGTAATTCTAATTTTCAATGGTTTTTCTAAGGAGAAAGGATATCGTCACTATACATTGCTGATGGATACCCAATCCATAGGCGCTGCTGTGCAAAACCTGCTTCTAGCTGCCCAGGATTTTGGCCTGGGTACCTGTTGGATTTGTGATGTTTTTTACTGTCCTGAAGAAATATGTTCCTGGCTAAACCGTCAGGATGAGCTGATGGCCGCAGTGGCGATTGGCTATCCAAACGAATCTCCCGCTCCCCGGTCGCGCAGGTTGGTGTCGGAAGTTACCACTTGGCTGGATTAGGCTCAGGTAATAGTCTGATAAACATTAATCGAGATTGGCAGCTGTCCCAAGTTTATGTTTATCAAACATTGAAATAAAGATGTACTAATTTGGGTGCGCATCCTGGGTAGTTCCTGTTTAATTAACTGCAAAAGTATCAGCATGCAAATTAAATAGCAAAAAGCAATTGCGAGATGCGCCATCAATAGTTTTTAGTACTTGATTTACCAGTTAAAAAACCACTATACTTTATATTGATGGTTGAACATATAAACTTACTGAACATAAACACTGCAGATTATTAGATATTAAAATTAACCGTGCATTACATCAGAACAGCTTCGGTTGAAAAGGGGGCTAAAAATTGGCAATAGAGTCACTTACTGAACAACTTAATCAATTAAAAGATGATATTTTGTTGATGGGCAAAATGGTAAGTAATGCAATTGAAATGGCAGTTGATGCTTTAAAACGCCAGGATATGGAGTTGGCTGTACAGGTGGCCATGAACGATGAAAACATTGATCAACTGCAGCTGGATATAGAAGGTAGGTGTCTCTCACTGCTGGCCTTACAGCAGCCTGTGGGTCATGACCTGAGGTTTATTGGGACTGCGTTAAAAATCATCATTGACCTGGAAAGGATGGGCGATCACGCTAGTAATATAGCCAAGGTAGTCCTATCAATTGGTAACGAACCGTTAATTAAACCGTTGATCGATATCCCCCTCATGGCTGATTTAATCCATACAATGATCCGGCAAAACTTAAAGGCTTATGTCAATCAGGACCGCGATAAAGCCCTGAAGACAGCGTTGCTGGACAATAGTATAAATGCATATTTTACTAAGGTTTTTAATGAGTTGCAGGAGTTAATGGCCAAGGATCCGAATAATATTAAGCAGGCGGTTTACTTATTGTTTATCGCCAGGTACCTGGAGCGAATTGGCGACCACGCAACAAATTTAAGCGAGATGATTGTTTACACCATTACCGGGGAAAGGTTGGAGCTTAAAGAAGGGCGTGTTGAAACGAAGCTGTTTACAAATGCAGAGGAAGTTTAGATGAATTTTCAATTTGGATGGCAGGGGCGGCCTTACAGGTTGCCTCTTTTCTTTATCGAGACCTTAACTTGGAGTTTATAAAAAATTTCAATGTGACAATATACTACAATATTCCCGAAGGTATTAATAAATCTGTCGTATAAATAGTAAGTAATTTTGAAACCGACAACTAGGGATCAAGACTTTGGCTGACTTATCAATAGGTATCCACGAACTGATAACAGAAAATACTAAGTAACCAAGCCTAGTTTGAGCAGCCTTTTAATTATTAAACAGGCGTGGTTATTATTGGCGTAAGCAAATTTTTCTTGGGCCTGGGTAAATCAAGGTTAGTCAAGTTAGAAGTGACACAAAAAAATATGCTATATAGATAAAGTTAACGTGCATGTTGGTAATGCACAGGAGGAGGTTGGGAGTATTATGTTAGTTTTTGGCGTTATATCCCCCCACCCGCCGATTATCATTCCGGAGATCGGTGGTGCCGAGACAAAAAAAGTCAGGAAAACCATTGATGCATTAGAAACAGCCGCTCAACAGTTGGCTGCTGCCAAACCGAACAAAATAGTGATTATTGCCCCCCATAGACAGCATGGTTATGAGGTGCCCCTGTACTACCTGAGTCGGCACTTAACTGCCCAGGCAGAGCTGGAAAAAATCTTGGTTACAATTCCTTCTTATCAGTACTATTATGAGCTCGGGAAAAAATGCGGAGCGGCAATTGAGCAGTCCAAGCAACGGGTAGCCATCATAGCCTCTGCAGATTTATCCCATGTCTTAAAAGCTGAGGGGTCTTATGGTTTCCATCCAGCCGGACCTAAACTAGACGAAATTATCATACAAGCGGTCCGTGATAAAGATGCCCAAAGTTTACTGTCCCTTGACCGGGAATTTATTGGAGACGGGGCTGAGTGCGGCTTAAGGTCGATTTTATATCTGTTCGGAGTGTTTGCAGGCAAGGACTATGCAACTGAAGTATTGTCCTACGAAGGGCCCAATGGCGTAGGCTACATGGTAGCTGTTTTTACCGTTAAGTAACGATGTTGATGAAATACCTGGCTGGAGTGCTGAGCATTTAGGCCGGGAATTTTTTTGGTTTTTGTGGAGAATGCCCTAGATATGATGTAACTGGCCAGCTCTCAAGGGCCGAAAAATATCTGGGTTATCCGGCTAATTTGTGGTATTAGCCCTTTTACAAAATAACCGTTTAAATTTTTTTGACCCGGTGCGCAAATAGAGTATAGGCAAACTTAATCGTCATCTGTTATAATACAAACATGATAGAGATGATTGAAAGCAAGCTAAACTTAAAAGTCGACCTGAGTACTAAACAAGAGTATCAGGACTGCATTAGCGATCTGGCGCAAAATCAATTGATTTATGGTCTCGATGATTTTACCCACCATCGCTATTTTTCACGTCTTGAGCACAGTATTCATGTATCCTTCTTTGGTTACCTGGTATGCAAAAAAATGGGCCTTGACTGCCGGTCTGCAGCCAGGGGCGGGCTATTACACGATTTTTACTTTTATGATTCCCACGTAACCAAGCCTGACAAGGGCATTCATTGCTTCAGTCATCCAACCATTGCCTTGGAAAACGCCTTAGAATACTTTTCTTTAAACAAGGTGGAACAGGACATTATCGTGAAGCATATGTGGCCGGTAACTTTAAGTCCGCCTAAATATTTGGAATCCTATATCGTTACTATGATGGACAAATACTGTGCAACCAGGGAAGTTGTTAGGTACGGCAGTAGGTATGTCCCAGATCAACAGACCCAATTTGTCACCCCCTCGCATCGTAACTATATCTAGACCGTATAACTGTATGCGGTGGCAAGCAAAGAAGCTGCAGTAAAAATTGCAGTTAAGAAAAGTCTTACTAAACCGGATTAGACGGAGGGTAAGTTTGGCTTAAATGGTTAGTCAGGTTGTTGGGCGTTGGTCCGCTGCTGCCTGGTTAATGTAGCTGGGTTATTGACAGCACGATTAAAAGAAAAGTAACAGTATATTTAAGAAGGCAGAAAAGCCGCGTTAAACCGGGATTGTTCAGCACAATCAAGGTGAGATGCGGCTTTAATCATTGTAAATGGGTAAATCTCCCGGCAGTGGAAGCACATCCAGGCTCAAGCAATTACATTTTTAATAGATATTCACACTCGGTACGTGTCCTTCATAGCATAGAATTAATAAATACGTTCTAGGAGGGAACAAATGCACAGGCCTAATTTAAACAACTTGCCCCCAAGTGAAAGAATTTTACTAGCAGGTTTAATTCAGCAGTATGCTACCCCTGGTATAATTAACATGCATTCGAATGCGGTGTCATCCGGTGTTCATAACGATCCAGTCGGGTTTCTTTCGTTTCATAGAAACTACATTGCTGGTTTGGACACCTTTTTGGTGGAGCAGGGTTATGCACAGTGGGTACCGTTGCCGGCGTGGGACCCGGCAGAACCAATACCTGAGGAATTTAACATTCCCAATAGCGGTCCCGAAAGGTTGCTAAATTTAAATCCAAACGTAAGCTTTTCACCTGAGTTTGACCAGGAAAATTTAACTAATTTCGCCACGGTCGAAGAACTGGGTATGGCTTTAATGACCAGGCACAACCTGGTCCATGCCAGAATAGGCGGTGTTATGAATAACCTTAGACGTGCACCTATTGCACCTATTTTTTGGGTATTTCATAGTTTTGTTGATGATATCTGGTGGGAATGGCAGAGGCTTACCGTTGTTGTGCCCTCAGTTATCGGGTTGAACCTAGCAGATGCGACAGATATTTTGAGTACCTTTGGTCTTCGCACCATGACGAATGCTAATTTATATACTTCGCCAGGCGTAAGAATAAAGCAGCAGAGGCCTGCACCTTTAGCTTTAAGCCCTTTTGGTTCTGTAGTTGAATTGTATTAATCAGACAATTGCTAGTAGATTCATCCCCGGGTGGTTGCATTAATTTTTTTATATACACCACATGCGACACAAATTACCGGTTGCACAAGTGCCTCCAAAATGATAACATAACAAACGTCGCC
>JAENYF010000010.1 GCA_016841905.1 Desulfoscipio geothermicus
TCCAACCCCTTAACGCACAAGGGTTTAAGCTTATTTTAAGGGTGCGAAAGTTAAGTTAATAATTATAGAATTTTAAATATAATATTTTGGTCGATTATCTCGCTACCTTGTTGACTATTACCCTGTTCCCAAATCCAGTAGTTCACTCACTATCCATAATACATTAATTGATAACTCAACAGATAATAGTCAAATAATTGATGGAGGTGACAAGATTAAAATGCTTGAAATGACTAACGTAGGTGTAACCATAGAAGGCGACAATGGCTCGGTAGAAGTATTAAAAGATATCAACCTAAAATTTGAAGAAAAAAAGATTTATGTGATGACAGGACCTAACGGTAGTGGTAAATCGTCCATAGCTAAAGCCATTATGGGGATTTACCAGCCGACTGCAGGTAAAATCATCCTGGATAGCAATGATATCACCAATATGAACATTACGAAGCGGGCTCGTTTAGGGATTGGCTATGCTTTCCAAAGAACGCCGCTTTTTAAAGGCATGACTGTGCGTGACTTTTTGAATTATGCCGCCGGTCCTGATAATCCAATCATGCATTGTGATCTCCTCTACGATGTAGGTTTATGTGCACAAGATTATTTGGAGCGTGAAATCAATGCCAGCTTTTCTGGGGGAGAACTGAAGCGAATTGAAATTGCCAGCATTTTAGCGCGCAATTTAAAAGTAGCAATTTTTGATGAGCCCGAGGCAGGGATTGATTTGTGGAGCTTTCAGCGTTTAACAGAAACTATAGCCAATATAAATATAAAATATGACACTACCATAGTGCTTATCTCACATCAAGAGCGCATTATCAGATTAGCAGACGAAGTAATCCTGGTAGCTGAGGGAAGAATTAGCGGCATAACTACTCAGGGAAAAATCCTCGATGATATTCAATGTTTAGATACGGGCTGTGAATGCCGGAATAATTGTATTAAAGGGGGAGAGGATAACCAATGCTTGATGCTTTAGATTTAAAGCTTTTAGAGGAAGTAGCCGATTTGCACGGAGTGCCTCAGGGAGCCTACAATATTCGGGAAAATGGCCAGGCTGCTGATCGCAAGACCACGGCCAATATTGATATAATAACCAAAAAAGATAAGCCAGGCATTGATATCGTTGTTAAACCAGGAACCAAGGAGGAAAGCGTGCATATTCCGGTGATTTTATCCCAGGGCATTGGTGATTTAGTTTACAATACGTTTGAAATAGGCGCATGCGCAGATGTCTTGATTGTAGCGGGCTGCGGCATTCATAATCCTAGCAGTGAAAAGGCGCAGCATGACGGGATTCATGAATTTTTTGTCCGCAAAGGTGCAAGGATGAAGTATGTTGAAAAACACTATGGCGAAGGGGAAGGCACCGGACAACGAATTTTAAATCCGAAAACCATTATCGAAGTAGAAGAAGATGGTATAGCTGAAATTGAAATGATTCAAATCAAGGGCGTTGATCATACTATTCGGGATACTGAAGTTCGCCTGCAAAAAAATGCCCGTTTAATCGTTTCGGAAAGGCTACTGACCAACTTGGAACAAACGGCTGTTTCCAACATTACAGTAGAATTGCTCGGAGATGAATCAACCGCGCAAATAATTTCGCGTTCAGTGGCTCAGGACAATTCCCATCAGGATTTTCATTTAAATATGTATGGTTATTCCAAATGCCGAGGGCATATCCAGTGTGATTCGATTATAATGGACCAGGCTCACGTTACCTCCAGCCCTATGATTAGCGCTTTAAACACAGATGCGCAGCTAATTCATGAAGCGGCCATCGGCAAAATCGCATCTGAACAATTGATCAAACTAATGTCCATGGGCTTGACGGAAGACGAAGCGGAGACCGCCATTTTAAAAGGCTTCTTAAAATAACAATACGCTTCCCAGCAGGTAGCCTTAAAAGGCTTATGGTATACTCGAAGTTAAAAGCTAATAATATAAGGCCTTTTATTAATGTAGCAGGGTTAAATGCGGCAATAACAATAGAGTATATAGGACTTATTTATCCTGCATATCATCTGTGTTTAAATCATTAAGAAGTAGTTCACATGTTTCCACCGCCTGTTTTAAAAAGCTATCAATAACATTTATATCACACTGCTGGTTAACATTGCCAGGCTGAGTATTAATATCAATTTGAATTTTCAGAGCATCAAGTTCTCGACTTAGTTCTGATATTACATTTACGTCTGTACTGGTACCAGCTAACTCCCAGACAACTCTAGCTGTTGAACTCAGTGTCCACTCAACAGGTTCATTCTCTAAATAATAATTAGTCGGAATAACAAATCTTGAATAAATACGCGGGTTGAAGTCTTGCTTTTCGCCAGTTGTATTAAAGGCAATACCAAAAAACGAAAAGTTAAATATATCAAGCATTTTTTGCAGCATATTTAAGGCTTTTTCTTTGAAAGAACCAACTACCTCCGTACTAATGCCTTCCTCATTAACTATTTTTTGTTGAACATCGATTCGTTTTCCATATAACATTATATTCCATTCATTATTGACTGCATCTAACCGAGGTCTTACTATGGGCAGCTGTGCAGTAGAGTTTTTTTCTAAAAAAGTGTTCGGAATTAGTTCATATTCTTGAAATGCATCAGTTAATACCACCATCGACTGAGGTGAAACAGAAATATCTCCAAAATCGCCGAAAACACTAATTTTGTAGTTAATGTTTATATCCTTCATCGTTTCTACTCCCTTAACTAACTCCCTTAACTAACTTTGATTATTTTTAATTACCTTCGTTTTTCTTAGTATTTCACTTTTTATTCGGACAGCCTATCTCTTGTTATTTACATCAATGTGTAATATTGGGTGGTGGTGTGTAACTTTACCCAAGACCGCGTTTTTTTGTATCATGGCCAGTGGGATTCCACATCATCTCCCGGCAGCAAACCTCCCATGTCTTCCTGGGTCTTCGCCCTAAATTCCTTCGTCCTGCCTATCCAAGAGGTGGAACGTCAGTCATGCTCCTAGACCGGGTCTATGCCCTAATGGAAAATTCAACCTGACTGTCCCGGCTCTCCGTTTTCAAAGTGCGTTTAAAGCCTGTGTATCATGTTTATGATGCTCACACCAACGTCTAGGTAGCTGCGGTACTTGCCACTAGGTGATAATGGTGCTTACGTTATTTTCATCGTTAACAGGATGTGTCAGCTTCTCTAAGCGGCTATTTTCATCGACTTTTGTATATCGCCCATCATTTTTTCCGGATTGTAGTCAACGTCTTTACTCAGTATGGCGTAGAATACCCGAATGAGTTTGCCACATAGGGCGACAATGGATTGCATCTTATTTAGTGGGTTCTTTCCTCTTGTTATGTTGTTATGGTGTAGTTCCCGGAACTCCGGGTTCCTACACAGTATGGCGATCATGGCCATGAACAGCCCATGTCGTAGCCGTTTCCGGCCCCGGTGACTGATTGTGGTCTTGCCTTTGTGTTTGCCGGAGCTGTTCTCTACCAAGTTAAAGCCGGCTAGCTTTTGAATTTGACGCGGGTCTTCGAACCGATGAATATCTCCAGTTTCTCCGATAAAGGTTGCAGCTGTAACCAATCCTACTCCCTTGATGCCTAAAAGTTTGATGGCATTAGGTACCTGCAGTAGTAATTCTGACATCAATTGTTCCAAGCGTTCATGCTGTGCATGGTACAAATCGTACTCGGCAAGCAGGTTCTGTAGGCTGGCTTCCAAAACTACATGGCCATTGGTTCTGCCGATGCTGGTGGTTGCTGCTTTTATCAACGCCTGCGCTCTTTTTATACCCACGGAACGCTTTACTTCTGTTCGCCAGGTAGTCATTATTTCTTCTATGCCGGTTTCCAAAACTTTGGCTGGTGTTGGAAACATGCGAAGCGTCAGAAGTGCTGTTTTCCCTGTCCATTGCTTGAATACAGCTGTGAACTCTGGAAACCGGATATCTAGCCAGCGAACTACTCTGTTGTGGATTATGGTCAGTTGCTTTTGCAGTCTTTCTCTTTCAGCTACCGCTTCGCGTAGTTCCTGGTAGATATCTTCCGGGATGTATACCTCCCTATAACGGCCGTCTTTCACCAACATGGCGATGGTCTTCGGATCTTTGCGGTCGTTCTTGGTGGGACTGTTGTCATCCAGTTCTTTGGTCCGTTTGACATGGAATGGGTTGACTATGGCCAGTTTATGGCCCTGATGATTCAGGTGGTCACCTAATGTAAACCAGTAATGTCCCGTGGGCTCAAAGCCGGTGATAACTTCAGCCTTGCCTTGCTGCTTACAGGTGGCCTTCATCCATTGGTCAAGGTGTTCGAAACCTTCCGCCGTGTTGCTGAATTTTAGCAGTTTGCTAAGTTCGATTCCTCTGTAGTCAAAGGATCTAGCGTAGTGAGTTTCTTTTCCTATGTCGATTCCCACCACTAAGGTTTCATTTTTGATTTGCAAAATCTTCTCGTTTTGTGTACGCTTCATGTAGAGGCGCCTCCTCAATCTGGTTTTGTGCCTTTCTGGCTGGGATCAGCACATTACCATTGTATTGTTAGGCGTCTCTTTTTTCAAAGGCCGGTTTTAATGATTACAGGAATGCTCCTATCTCTATATCTGTTATTATATACTTAATTATACTAAAAACTAAAATTTTCACCTAACCGCTAAAGATTCCAGAGACGAACCAATTATTAGAATTGTACAAAATCTTATCAATTTGCCAAAATCTATATATGTAAGCAAAAAGGGGTATTATTTGATAGTCTCATATCCCTAATTTCATTCACGCACCGACGCCGTTACGCGAATGGATGGTCGACAAACCGCTTGCCTTTTATCTGCAATACAGGAAACCGGTCATTATTGGCCGCCAGTATTATGCTCCGCTAAAGCAAAATGGGAAAAATAGTCATATTAATAGAATTGCTTTAAATTTTTCTGGGCAGAATAACATTAAAATCTTATAGGAGGTTGGTTAGCTTGTTTATAAAAGATACAATTACCAGAGGTTTTGTCGCTGGCATAATTGCAGGCGTCCTAATGAACATTGTAAGCTACATATCTTTTTATCTAAATATAGCTAGCTTGCGGTTTTTAGATTGGCCAAGCATTATTGTAACAGGTCACAGCCCTGCAAATGCTTTGTCAGTTTTGTATTTTCTGCTCGTCCAATTAATTTTTGTAGGTTTTTTAGGATCAATATTTGCCTTGCTTATTACCAGAGTGACTACTAGCATGAATCATTTATTTAAAGGATTCCTTTTTGGCGTAATATCATGGTTTTCCATATATGGACTAACCTATTTAGCAGATGTACCTAAGCTTACACCGTTAGATATGGGTACAGCAGTAACAGACTTTATCGGTGCCATCGTTTTTGGAATTGTGTTAGCTGAATCATTAAATAAATTAGATACTAAGTATGACTTACTTTAAATAAACAGCTGTTATTCCGAGCCAATAATAAGGTGCGGTATCCCCCGTAGAGCTTACGGCTATACCACTTATGTTTTAATAGATAGTGATTATTGCTGTGTCAAGCTATCGCGACGTAAACTAACCCCTTAAAATCTCCTGCATCTTTAAATAATATTTTTATTGCATAAAAAATCCATAAGAGCTGTAATAGTATGGTTAATAATAAGTCGGGGGTGATACTATTGGTCGATACAAATAACAAGCAACAAGCTTTAGAGCTGGCCACCTTTGCAGGCGGCTGCTTTTGGTGTCTGGTCGCTCCTTTTCAACAGCTGCCAGGAGTAGTTAAGGTGGTATCCGGTTATACCGGCGGTCACAAGGAGTTCCCCACCTATGAGGAAGTCTGCTCAAAATCAACGGGGCATTATGAGGCCGTACAAATAAACTCTAATCCAGAGTTGTGCTCTTATGAAAAATTACTGGATACGTACTGGCACCAGATTGACCCCACCGATCCAGGCGGTCAGTTTGCCAACCGCGGGCAGTCCTATGCAACCGCGATTTTTTATCATAACCAGGATCAAAAGCAAAAGGCTGAGGCATCAATAAAGGCACTCGCCGAAAGCGGCCGTTTTGACCGGCCAATTGCCACTCAAATCATCGCAGCCTCCCGATTTTACCCTGCCGAGGAATACCACCAAAACTACCACGAAAAAAATTACGTGCATTACAGTATGTATCGCCGAGGCTCGGGACGCGCTAGCTTCCTCGAGAAGTACTGGGGGGAAAAGATGGAGCGAGAATTACTTAAGAATAGGCTGACCAAACTCCAGTATGATGTAACTCAAAACAGCGCTACAGAGCCGCCCTTCAATAATGAGTACTGGGATCATAAGCAGGAAGGTATTTATGTGGATATAGTATCCGGGGAACCGCTGTTTAGCTCCCAGGATAAATTTGATTCCGGGTGCGGGTGGCCCAGCTTCACCAGACCGCTCCACCCGGAGAAAATCCAAGAAAAGTCAGACAAAAGCTATAACATGCTCCGCACAGAGGTTAGAAGCAGAGAAGCCGATTCTCACCTAGGCCATGTATTTGAGGATGGTCCCGCACCAACAGGTTTGCGCTACTGCATCAACTCAGCAGCATTGCGGTTTATTCCCAAGGAGGACATGGAAAAAGAAGGTTATAAGGATTGCCTAGGCCTTTTTTATTAAGAGTATTTTTAATCATCCCTTTTTCCTAAAATCCAAATTAAACCAATTATAACTAAAATTACTACTACCTGCAAGAATTGCGGGTCCTGGCCTAATAATTGTAAATTACATGTCAATGCCAAACATAGCAGTTATCTCATGCCCAATCATATGACTGGTCCAATCCTGTGGAACTCCGGCGCCGATTAATCCGTTAAGTCCCATTGTTGCGCACCAGACAAGATTTGCCCTGGCATCATAATCTGTCGGTACATCAATTGTCTTTGGCCTATTTCAATTAAGGTCTGCAAGATACCTTCGGCAGTGCGGTCCTAAAACCTGCCCTCAACAGGAAAGGTAAGGTACTACTCGGTTGCATAGACAAAGGTGTCTACAATGCCATTCGCTACCTGACCTGACGGCAGAGTATAGGTGAGCGTTGGAGCAAGGATGGAAAACTTTCTCATACTGTTTGAGCGATAAAAGTCCTGTATACAAATCCAGTCAACCTAAAAAGACCCACCATTAAATCAACTGGCAGGTTTTCGTTTGATAACTTGTCATAAGCATCTATGTAACATAGGACCGCAACTGCTGGCTACCTACTTATTTCTATAAAACAGGAAAGACCACTCTGGTCAAAAGTTCACTTTCCTCTGGTACGTCGTTCAGATAAAACTCATAAGCCACCCCGGTCGGTGCGTACCCTTTTTCTTCTATCCACTGCATCATTGCATTATAAACAGGCTCGACCTGGCTGTACGGGCCTTTATGGATACAGGACACCTGTTTACCAGCTGGTATCTCACTAGGTTTTATCCTATCTTTTCCCGGGAGAACTTTATTGACCGGAAAACCTATTTCCAAGTCCAGGTTCTGCATGTCCATGTTGAAGTAAGCCGCAAACGGCTCCCCGGACGGATTCTCACCCAGTTCCCGGAGGTATTTCATAATAGCACCGAAGGCTGCACCAAACACTTGCGGCAGGTCCCCTACCGCAGCCCTGGTCCGAATTGATATAACAGGTTGGGCTGTTTGCTCATGTATTTCAATTTTGTATGATATTTTATACATCTCCCTTCCAGTTTATTGCCTTTATTATACAATATTAATACAAAAAACACCATTTGATAATTCAGTAAGATTTTTCGCTTTATTTCCATATAACGAGAACTATTTTGTTCTTTTCTCGTCTTAGTTATTAAACGCTATAAGCCTTGAGTATCAAAACTACCCGGAAACAAGACATTTGGCTCTAGAAATAAAGAAAGGACGGTGTTTTTAATGCGAAAGTTATTATTGTTCATGCTGGCTGTTTTACTCCTATTAACGGTGAGTGGCTGCAGCAGTGCAACCAAGAACACTGACGAATCGGTTGCCCCACGTGGCCAGTATGCTAATCAGGCTGCCGATATGTCTACCGAACAAAGGGAAAAAACAGAGGCGAAGATAGATGGGCAGTCCAGCATGCAGAAAAAAATTATTACCACCGTAAACCTGGTGCTGCTTGTGTACGACGTCGATAAAGCGGTCTTAGAAATAGAAAATATACTAAAAGGAGTTGAGGGTTATATACAGGCAGCCAACCTTTGGCATACCAACGAACAACCCCAGGGTAGTTTAGTTTTGCGCCTGTCCGCAGAAATGGTAGAGGAGTCTTTGCCCCGTTTAGAAGCCCTGGGTCATGTTGAAAATAAGAGCATTGCTAGGCAGGATGTCGCTGAGAAATATTACGACACTGAAGCCCGCAAGAACAACCTGAAAAAACAGGAGGAAAGATACTTAGAGCTGCTGAGCAAGGCTAACACGGTAAAGGATATGTTGGAAATTGAGAACCAGCTGACGCAGGTACGCGGTGAAATCGAATCCTTTGAGGCCATGTTAAAGTTGCTAAACAGCCAGGTGGACTTAGCCACCATAAATCTAGAACTCCGTTCACCCCAAGGCTTACCCACCGGCGAAACCCTGAGGGAACCTTTCGCCCAGCGGGTACAAGCCGGATGGCAGCGTGGTGTCAACGGCATGATCAATATAGTTCAGGCTCTACTTGTACTGGCGGTTATATTAGTGCCCTATATACCAATTTTGACCCTGGGCTGTTACCTCACCTACCGGTTATATAAAGCAAGACTGGCGAGAAAAAATAACCGTGGTGAAAAATAACACTGGAGTGCAAACAATATTGGCAGTGCCGGGAACAGCTATGCCTTCATAACCTGGCTACAATTTGGCAATTTCCGAACTAAAACTTATGCCCGAGGTTGATCAGTCACGCAATATCTTCGTAACTTTGGCCAATGTTGAATTAGTTATATAAACCTTTGTTCCATGCGGAAGGCCGTTTTTATTTAATCAGCATACCGATAAAATGCTATAATAAACTATACAAAATAAATATATGATAATAATCAGTTACATACTGATGAACGAAAGGTGAAGTTGATGGAGCAACCGCGCAAAAAAGCAAACTGGCAGGTATGGTGGAGGTTATTACGGCCACATACCCTAACTGCTGCCTTTGTTCCCGTGTCAGTTGGCACAGCACTAGCTTTGCAGGAGGGACAAGTTAACTTGCCCCTATTTCTGGCTATGCTGTTGGCCTCATTGATCATCCAAGCAGCAACTAATATTTTTAATGAATACTTCGATTACGTTAAAGGGCTGGACACTGCTGAATCTGTAGGCATCGGCGGCACTATCGTCCGGGATGGTGTGCCGGCGTCTACCGTCTTATATATAGCCCTGGCTTTTTATGGCATCGCTATTATACTGGGCTTCTATATCTGCTCTGCGAGCAGTTGGTGGCTTGCCACTGTTGGTCTTGCCTGCATGGCAGCTGGTTACCTTTATACCGGTGGCCCCTGCCCAATTGCCTATACCCCGCTGGGAGAGATTCTTTCGGGGGTTTTAATGGGCATGACTATTATCCTGATTTCTTTCTTTATCCAAACCGGCACTGTATCTTTAGGAAGTATGCTGGTTTCTGTTCCCATTACCATGCTCATAGGGAACATAATGCTTTCCAATAATATCCGTGACCTAGACGGTGACCGGGACAAAGGTCGACACACAGTGCCTATCCTATTGGGCAGGAATAATGCCATCACTCTGCTGGCAATAGTATTTACCTTTGCCTATCTCTGGCTTACCGGTTTGGTGCTGCTTAATATCATCACACCATGGTCCTTGCTGGCCCTAGTCAGTATTCCCAAAGCACGGCGGGCTGTGCTAGGCTTCCGTGGCAAAAGTTTAGCGGTAGAAATGATGCCGGCCATGCAAGCTACCGCCCAAACCAATACTATTTTCGGGCTATTATTGGCCACTGGGCTAACCTTAGGTTGCTGGTTTTAAAACATTCGAGTTGATTTTTAATAACATCATTGAAGTGTTTTACATTAATCGGTTATGATAATAAAGAAGATGTTAACAGGGGAGCGATTTATATTATGGAAAAATGGGTAACCTTAAAGAACTTATTTGATACTGAGGGAAAAGCATTAAAAACCGCCAATATTGTGGCTACTACCGAAGCTAGACTGGCCTGTGAACCCCATGGCCCCCAATACGAAGTGGAAACCAAGCTTGAACAGGTCGGTGACAAGTGGCAGGTATCCTGGCGCAAAGTGTTTGTTGGCTTTGCCTCCGGCTGTGGCAGCTGCCAATCCTGCCAGCCACCAGCACCCAAACGCACTGGTGGCGGTAAAGTGATCCCTTTTAGAAAACCGTCTGTCTAATACCGCTACTTATTTCGCATATTGCTTAATTGTTTAGCCTGTCGCTGCCTTAAGCCGGACAGGCTATCATAATTACTGATTAGTAACGTCACTGTATAGTAATGAGCCAGAAAGAAAGGGTACATGATGAGCTTATTAATTGCAGAAAGTCTTTCTAAAAGCTATAGTGATAAAATGCTGCTCAACCATGTCAATATCAGCTTAAATGATGGAGATAAGCTGGGGTTGATAGGTATTAACGGCACCGGCAAGTCCACACTGCTGAAAATTATAGCCGGTGTGGAGCAAGCGGATGAGGGACAGGTAATTAAAGGGAATAACATGCAAATAACCTACCTGCCTCAAAACCCTGATTTTGATGATCAGGCTACGGTACTGGAGCAGGTCTTTAAAGGTGACAGCCCGTTATTGAACTTAATCAGGGAGTATACGGCTGCCCTTAGCAACCCGGTTACCTCCAGCGAGCAAATTATGCAGCTTACCCGCGACATGGATACCCTGAACGCCTGGAACTTGGAAAGTGAAGCACAGTCTGTCCTGACTAGGCTGGGCATAAGTGATTTTAATGTCCTCATCAGCACGCTATCCGGCGGGCAGAAAAAAAGAATCGCGCTGGCAGCAGCCCTGGTCAAACCGGCAGATTTACTCATTTTAGATGAACCGACCAACCACCTAGACAATGAGGCCATCCACTGGCTAGAGCAATTCCTGAATAAAAGAAACGGCTCATTGCTCATGATTACCCATGACCGGTATTTCTTAGACCGGATGGTCAACCAGATTATTGAGCTGGACAGGGGCTGTCTTTATCTGTACAAAGGTAATTACAGCTACTACCTGGAGAAACAAATTGAACGAGAAGAAATGGAGCAATCCTCCGAGTTAAAAAGACAGCGGTTGCTCAGAAAAGAGCTGGCCTGGCTAAAAAAGGGGGCCAAAGCCAGATCCACCAAGCAAAAAGCCAGAATAGACCGATACCACAAGTTAAACAGCCAATCCGTTATCCAGAAGGGGGAGCAGTTGCAAATATCCGTGGCTTCCAGTCGCCTAGGCAAGAAAACCATTGATCTAGAACAGGTATGCAAAGCATTCGACGGCACCCTGGTTATAGATAATTTCAACTTCAAGTTAGCCAGAAACGACCGAGTCGGCATCGTTGGTCCTAACGGCAGCGGCAAGTCCACCCTTTTAAATATCATGTGCAGCCGGGTGCAGCCGGACAGCGGCACAGTGGATATAGGGGAAACGGTTAAGATTGGGCTTTACTCCCAAGAAATGCAGCATATAGACGGTAGTTTAAGAGTTATTGAATACATTAAGGAAGGGGCGGAGCTGTTAAACACGGCAGATGGGCATACCATAACGGCCTCGCAAATGTTGGAGCGGTTTTTGTTCCCTCCTGCCCTGCAGTGGAGTCTGATTGAAAAGCTTTCTGGCGGTGAGAAAAGAAGACTGTACCTGCTCAGGGTGCTGATGGAAGCGCCCAATATATTGCTATTGGACGAACCTACCAATGACCTAGATATAGCAACGCTATCCATTCTGGAAGATTACCTAGATGAATTTAACGGTGCAGTTCTGGCTGCTTCCCACGATAGGTATTTTTTAGACCGCATAGCAGAAAAAATTCTGTCCTTTGAGGGAGACGGCCATATTGTGCAATACACTGGTAACTATACAGATTACTGGGAGAAACGCAACGAACAGGTCATGGACAAAGCCAATTATAAAGCATATACTCGCGTTACTGCCCTCAAAAAGCAAGAAGAGCAAAAAGAAATAAAAAACACTAAGCTCAAGTTTACCTATCAGGAGCAAAAAGAATATGCGGACATAGACGCTATCATCGCCGGGCTGGAAGAGAGTATAACGCAACTGCAAACCCAAATTAACGAGGCAACTACTGATTACGTCCTTTTACAGCAGTTGGTAGCAGAGAAGGACGAATTAAACAACCAGCTTCAAGAGAAGCTTGATAAGTGGGTTTACCTAAATGAGCTAGCTGAAAAAATCAGGGGTCAGGCTTAAACTCCACCTCTTGACGGAATAGTGGATCGATGCGGGTAACACTTATCTTTCCAAAGTTAATAGTAATAGTGTGGCGTCACTCGTAAAACCTACAAACCGTTAGCCTCGCCCGATCTTTTCCAGAAAAGCAGCCATCCGACTACCACCGGGCAGGCGGCGCACATCTTCGGACCGCACACCACCAAGGAAGATCAGCGCTGTGGGGTACAGTACTGCACCGGCCAGCACAGCCAGCAGAGTAGGCCAGGTATTCCCCCCCATTTTCATAGCACTCAACCAGAAAACAGCCAGTACACCGGCAGACATACAAAGAGTAGCCAGCACTGACCGGGATAGTGCTTCCCACAGGTTAAACCGCATACCCACCAGGCGAGACAGCGCGATTATATTGAGCAGCGAGGAAACTATAAATATTACAACTGTGCCATAAGCTGCAGCCCGGATCCCCAGGACCGGAGTCAGGTAATAAGTAATGGTTACTTCAAATACTATGCCGAAAACTAGGTTTCGCACAGGCACTATGGCCTTGCCCATGCCCTGCAGGGCTCCCGCCGTAACCAGGTGTATCGACCAAAAGACCACTACAGCGGACACAGCAGCCAGGGGTACCCCGGCTGCCGCCTCCGCAAACAATAGCTCGGTTAGCTGGGGGGCCAGTAAATACAGGCCCGCCGTGGCGGGCAGGGAAATTATAATGGACAGCCGCAGAGCCTGGGTCAATTGGGACCTGATCCGTATTATATTTCGCAGCGCGAAAAACTCCGCTACTGATGGCACCAGACTGGCTCCTAGTGAGACGGCTAGGGCGAGGGAGATATTGATAAAGGCCATAGCCATTTGGTTATATTGCCCGAACAGGGCAACGGACTGCTGGTGGCTGTAGCCAGCAAACTGCAGTCGGTCGATAATGAGCCACTGGTCAATCAGATGGGTAATGGACATAGCCACCGAAGCAAACGATACCGGTATGGCCACGCTAAATATCCGCTTGAGTAGGGACAGCGTGCCTTCTCTGGCTCCGGACAAATCCTGGTTGGCCAGCTCCAGCATATCCCGGCGATGCCAACGGTAAAGGAAAACCAGCATCAGCGTAGCCCCCACCGCCCCGGGCACAGCACCGAAGTTAGCCCCAGCGGCGGCAATAGACAGGCCCTGCGGCAGCAGCAGGTAACTGAACAGTAGTGTACCCACTACCAATAGAACCTGGTCGGCTAGCTGCGAATAAGCAACCGCCCGCATATTTTGCAATCCCTGGAAAAGCCCCCGGTAAGCGGAGGTTACCGCAGCAAAAAATATAACTGGGGCAATGGCCAGCATACCCAGGTAAGATTCAGGTATCTGCACCAGGCCGCTCGCGATAAGCCAGTTCGCACCAAAGAATAACAGCAGCGAAAAGGTGACACCCAGTACCAGCATGGAAGCCCGGGCTACCCGGAAGGTACGTATCGCATCGCGGTAGTGCCCCAGAGCCATCTTTTCGGAAACAATACTGGCCACGGCCACAGGTATGCCAGCTGCAGAAAGAGTAAAGAATAGCAAATAAATTTGGTTGGGCACAGCATAGATCCCCAGCCCCTCATCCCCCAGCAAACGACCCAGAGGGATGCGGTAAACCGCGCCTAAAATTCTAATGATCATCCAGGAAACGGTCAGTGTCAGAGCACCCTGCAACACTGTTTGCTTATTTAGTAACTTATTGGCCATATATTTTTTCTCCCGCCATATCCTATCGGTCTAAAGGCATCGTTTAACGTAATTGCTATACTTACTCTTTACATTTTAAATTTTTTGCTTTGAAAGCTTATACAATTTTCTAACCGGTTTGGACAATAGAGCATACTAGGCAAACTGATACCTACCACTGCAGCCTGGGTGCAGCCCCTCGATAGCCAGGAGGCTCTCCTTCCAAGTAAGGCCACAGCCAAAACCACCCATAGTTCCGTCACCGCGGATTACCCTGTGACAAGGTATCACAAGTAAAATACGGTTTGCTCCCAGAGCACCACCTACCGCCCGGGCGGCCCGGGGATAGCCCGCCAGGGCAGCAACCTGCCCATAAGAAAGCAGCGCACCGTAACGGAGCCCCTGCACAACCTGCAGCACCCGCTGCTGAAAAGGCGTAAACACGGACCAATCGACTGGGAAGTCAAGCTTCACAATCTCGCCGCTAAAATATCGGTTCAGCGCTTGGTCCAACCCATCTAGTATATGGCCGGGCTCCGGTGGCACAGCCGGACACCCATTATTTATTCCCAACCATGTTAAATTGCAGGCGCACTCTTCAAGACTGGGCTGGGGCAACGTTAACGCCATCAAACCGGCTTCACTGCGGGCAGCTCCCACCCAGCCATTTGGCGTAGAAAACGTCCAAACCAAAGGGGCAGGCTGAAAATCTAAGAAACTAGCTGTCTTATCCGCGCCCGACAATTTAGAACACCTCTTATTAGTTACTTAAATAGAAATTTGGCTTTCATCAAAATACAATTATCAATCAAGTCTAACTTGGTTAATCAAGTCTAATTATCTGCCTGATCATTGCCAAGGATAACCAATCTTTAAACTGCCACAGAGGTAAAATACTCCAATTTGACCAGGAGCCGGGCAGGCAGGCCACAGCCAAAACGTTTCCAGTTATTAAATAGGCGTAATATCGAATTAATGCTTAATATCGTTAGTAAATGACAACACGACTACATTAATAACCTTAATTTTACAAATACTATCTTACTTTAACACCGCCAGCATAGCTTGTCAATTAAAGCCGCATAGGTA
This sequence comes from Desulfoscipio geothermicus, assembly GCA_016841905.1. Classification (GTDB taxonomy): domain Bacteria; phylum Bacillota; class Desulfotomaculia; order Desulfotomaculales; family Desulfallaceae; genus Sporotomaculum; species Sporotomaculum geothermicum_C. The sequence continues at coordinate 15,121 of JAENYF010000010.1, forward strand.
AGCTTTTTAAGCGCAGACTACCATGGAGATACTAAATAAAATCATAAGGAGCGAAAATGGATATGAAAGTTAGTAAAAGTCCCCGTACAGCTCTGTATCCTGTACCAGCAGTACTGGTCACCTCCGGCTTGGAGGGGTATCAGCCCGATATTATCACCATCGCTTGGACAGGTACCATAAACTCCGAACCGCCGATGGTATATGTCAGTGTGAACACCTCCAGGCATTCCCACAAATTAATCAAGGAATCCGGTCAATATGCAATCAACATTCCATCGGCAGAGCAATCTAAAGAATTGAAATATTGTGGAACGGTTTCAGGCCGCGATGTGGATAAATTCAAGAACACTGGACTCACCCCAGTGCCGGCTACTAACGTGCAGGCCCCATTGATTAAAGAATGTCCGGTAAACCTGGAGTGCCAGGTAAGGCAAGTTGTTTCTTTGGGCAGCCATGATGCATTTATTGGTGAAATTTTAGCTGTGCATGTAAATGAAGATATTTTAGACACTCAGGGAAAAATTGATTATAGTTTGGCCAAACCTGTTGTTTTCTGTGGCGGTCAATACTTTATGTGCATCAAAGGATCCAATTTATAGAAGTTTTGTTGCCAAACTTGAATGTTAAACAGGCAATAAATTAGAAAAGCTCTATGATAACTTACTTCCAAAGAAAGCCCTGGCTTGTTAAGAAGGGCTTGTTTATCAAATATTAATAAACCTTGGTGTAAATCGGGTAGGAGGCTACTCATTAATTGAGATCTGCCACATCTACACCGTAAGCTTCCGGATTGTTTAGGGCTTCGGTTTGTATGGCAACCTCACCCAGCTTACAATGCCTGATGTGAGCTATCAACCCACACTAAGGACTTTCACCAATTAGACTGCGCCCATGCCCGGGCGCACCACCACAAAAAAGACCCCTTTGCAGGGGTCTCTTCGTGTTTTATATATTACATCATGCCGCCCATGCCGCCCATGCCGCCCATTCCAGGAGGCATGCCCATGGCCTTGGCATCTTCGGGTTTATCAGCCACAAGAGTTTCAGTGGTCAGAATCATAGCCGCGATGCTGGCTGCATTCTGCAGAGCAGAGCGGGTAACCTTAGCGGGGTCAACAATACCGGCATCAATCATGTTGACATATTCACCGGTAAGAGCGTTAAAGCCCACACCCTGTTCAGCAACCCGTACTTTTTCCACAACCACGGAACCTTCCATGCCTGCGTTATTGGCAATTTGCCGCAGGGGTTCTTCCAAAGACCGGCGCACGATATCCAGACCTACTTTTTCATCCATGTTATCGGTAGAGAGATCTGCCAGAGTGCTGATAGCCTGTACATAGGCTACGCCGCCGCCGGGAACAATACCTTCCTCGACTGCTGCGCGAGTTGCATTTAATGCGTCCTCGAGGCGCAGCTTTTTCTCCTTCAATTCGGTTTCGGTAGCTGCACCCACCTGAATAACAGCCACACCACCGGCTAATTTAGCCAAGCGCTCCTGCAGTTTTTCCCGGTCAAAATCGGAAGTAGTTTCTTCCATTTGTTTTCTAATCTGAGCTATCCGGGCGGTTATTTCGTCAGCATTGCCTACACCACCAACAATAATTGTTTCTTCTTTCTTAACACGGACCTTGGAAGCACGACCCAGCATGTTAATATCAGCTTTATCCAGTTTTAAGCCAACTTCTTCGGAAATTACGGTGCCGCCGGTCAAGATGGCGATGTCCTGCAGGATAGCCTTGCGGCGATCACCAAAACCAGGAGCCTTGACAGCTACGCAGGTGAAAGTGCCGCGCAGTTTGTTCAGCACCAGGGTAGCCAACGCTTCACCCTCAACATCTTCAGCGATAATCAACATTGCTTTGCCAGCTTGCACTACTTTTTCCAACACCGGCAAAATGTCTGCTATTGAGGAAATTTTGCGGTCAGTTATTAACAGATATGGATCATCCAAATTAGCTTCCATTTTATCAGTATCGGTGATCATGTACGGGGAAATATAACCACGGTCAAAGTTCATGCCTTCCACAACTTCCAGGGTGGTGCCGATACCTTTTGATTCTTCAACGGTAATGACTCCGTCTTTACCCACTTTCTCCATAGCATCAGCTACCATGGTGCCGATGGATTCATCATTGGCAGAGATAGAAGCAACCTGGGCAATGGCAGCCCTTGTTTCCACAGTCTTAGCCGAACCCTTAATAACATCAACAGCCTTATCAACAGCTTTCTCTATACCCCTTTTAATAATCATGGGGTTAGCACCAGCGGCTACGTTTTTCAAACCTTCCCGCACAATGGCTTGGGCTAGCAGCGTGGCTGTGGTGGTACCGTCACCAGCAACATCGTTAGTTTTAGTAGCTACTTCTTTAACCAGCTGAGCACCCATGTTTTCAAACGGATCTTCCAGTTCAATTTCTCTGGCAATAGTCACACCGTCATTGGTAATCATGGGTGAACCAAATTTTCTATCTAACACTACATTGCGGCCTTTGGGTCCAAGGGTAACCTTAACCGCATCAGCCAATGCGTTTACACCCTTTTCCAGTGCCTTGCGGGCATCCTCTTGGAAAATAATGTCTTTACCTGGCACTATCAATTACCTCCTTCAATTGAATATATATAATCAGGTTAAATATAAATGCTATACTAAGAATTACTCTCTGACAAAATAACTACTCGATTACGCCAAGAACGTCCACTTCCCGTAAAATCAAATACTCTTCATCGTCGATTTTAATATCATTGCCTGCATACTTAGAGAACAGCACCTTGTCCCCTGCTTTGAGATCAATAGCCACGCGCTGGCCATTATCTAACAGACGGCCAGAGCCTACGGACACTACTTCGCCTTGCTGCGGCTTTTCTTTGGCTGTATCCGGCAGCACAATACCGCTTTTAGTTACTTCTTCACTGAGCATAGGCTTAACAACCACTCGATCGCCTAAAGGTCTTATCACAAAAAACCCTCCTTAATATAATTTGATAAAAGTATTGAGCGGTTTTATTATTGTTAGCACTCATCAATATCGAGTGCTAATACCTAAGTAATATAATATAGAACGAGTCAGCCAAAAGCAAGTATTTTTTAGCAAGAAATTACCCTCTTTTTTTAAAAATAGGACAATTTTTTAAATATTGCTCAAGCTTTCTCCTTCTATATAATTATTGGAGTATTTTTTTACAGCATCACTGTACTGCTCTTTACGTTAATTTAAACTCCTAGAAATATTTTCCCACATTTTACATGGTATTATACAGGTTTTCAAAAATTTTTCGTCTGGAATTACTCATCACTACCGCATTCTGTAGCTTGACCGGTAAGTATTTCAAGACCATGAGGCAGTGCCGGTAAAATAGCTTCCAGGCACTCCCGCACTCCTTTAGGGCTTCCGGGCAAATTAATAATAAGAGATTTATGCCTGATACCAGCTACTGCCCGGGAAAGCATGGCCCGGTTGGTTTCTTTCAGGCTTTCTAAACGCATAACTTCGGCAATGCCAGGTGCCTCACGATGGATTACCGCCCGTGTGGCTTCGGGTGTATTATCCCGCGGGCTAAAACCAGTGCCCCCGGTGGTTAAAATAAGTTCACACCGACCACGGTCAGCTAATTCAATTAGTGTTTCCACAATGACATCGTAATCATCAGGGATAACCCGATAATCTGCTACAATCCAGCCCTGCCGTTCCACTAATTCTTTGATTATCCCAACGCTGTGGTCTTCGCGTTCGCCTCGTGAACCCTTATCGCTCATAGTTAAAATGGCCGTTTTGAACATGCCTTAAATCCCCCTAATAATTATCTTATCATTATAAAATACTTATCTATTTAACAATAAAATCTTTAATTTTCCTCTACCCCATTATGCAAACTAAATCTAACTAATCCGTCTGTAAAAACCGCCACTGGGAGCACACATAGTGTCGCCCTCAGTGACAGCGAACAGATCGACAAGCATCCGAACAGTAGCCAAAAACAGGCTTGCCTTTCCCCGGAGCAACGGATGCTCATTTACACCCGGCTATCGTACATTATTTTTCCACAATCCCGCAAGTCGTAGCCTCCCAAAGCTTCGACTTCCCGCTGGAAGGCGGGCTCGGCCATTATCTCTAGTAGACGCTGAATATACGGTGTATCATAGTAAGCCGCCGGGATACACAAATCGTAACGTTCCTCCACGACAGGCACAAAATCCAGTTCTAAGGCTAGAGCTGCAGCCCGGATGCCCATACCGGCGGCGGCCGATCCCGAGGCTACCGCTGCGGCTACAGCCATATGTGTATATTCTTCATGCTCATAGCCCTTGATGTCGTCCGGGTTAATATTATTTTCTTTTATTTTATAATCAAACAAAATGCGCGTACCCGCGCCTCGTTGCCGGTTTATGTAGCTGAGACCTCGCTCGGCTAGGTCCTCTACTCCACGGATATTATGGGGATTGCCGGGCGCCACCATTAAACCTTGCTCGCGGTAAACCAAATTAACCAGCACTACGGGCTGACCGGCCAGCAATCGCTTAATATAGGACACATTATAATCGCTGGTTTTCTCGTCCAGTAAGTGAATCCCGGCACAGTGTGTCTCGCCTCGTTTTAAGGCACCTAAACCCCCCAAGCTGCCAACATTGGCCGAGGAAAGAGTTGCAACAGGATATTTTTGGCGCAGGTGATTGGCCAACACATCCAGAGTGATGTCGTGACTGCCAATAATCACAGTTGTCTCCCGAATTTCCTGCAATGGGCGCATTAATTCCACTGTTACGGACTCCCCTGCGTTAAAGCCCTCGGAAAGCCTGGGCACCCGCAGCATACCATCCGCCCGCACCAATGACATAATTACCCCGGCTCCCCGGGAAATAGCTGTAGCAATTATTTTATCACCTACCTGTCCCATTTTAACCCGGACAAATTCCTCGGTACCCATAGGCGATACAATTTTACGCGATACAATAGCACTGGCTTTTTCACGGGCAGGTGGCACCACGCCCAATTTGCTGTAAATGATAGGCCGGACGAACTGCTCAGCAGCCACCACCGCAGACACCGAGTATCCAGGTACACCAACCACCGGTTTACCCGCAATTTCGCCCAGAATCACAGGCTTAGCAGGCTTAATGGCAACCCCATGAGTAAGCACACTCCCCAGTTCACCAATCAGCTCAGCGGTAAAGTCCTCCCGTCCCGCTGAGGAACCGGCATTGATCAGTACTATATCATAGTTCGCTACCGCTTCTTGCAACCGCGATTTTAGTGCTTGATAATCATCGATAGTAATCTCCTGACGCTGAGGAACGCCGCCCCATTTAGCCACCATAGCACCCAGCACCCGGGTATTATATTCAATGATATCACCGGGCTTAAGAGGTACCCCGGGCTGCACCAACTCGGTCCCTGTGGGCAAAAGACCCACCCGGGGCCTGGAATGCACAGTTATTTCCGTTAAACCACCAGCCAGTATGCCGCCAAGATCCACCGGACGTAACCGGTGGTTGGCAGGTACAATCATTTCTGTAGCTACCACATCCTCGCCAATCACACGCACATGCTGCCAAGGAACAGCACCGCTTGTTATTTCAAATACATTTTCATCAATAAAATGTATGTCTTCAATCATAATTACTGCATCACATTCAGGCGGCAGGGGATCCCCAGTGTCCACCACAGAACTATATGTACCCAGAGTTAGCCTTTTGGGCGTAGCGTCGGATGCACCAAAGGTAATCGCCGCCTGCACTGCCACTCCGTCCACTGCTGACGCGTGATAGTGGGGTGAAGAATTCCGAGCATAAACAGGACTTGCCGTCACCCGACCCGCTGCTTCATCTACTGAGATTAATTCACTGGACCCCGGTGCTAGCGCACCAAGCCCGGCTAGATAATCAAGGTACTCCGCCAGCGCCTCTTCCAGCGGCTTGTCATCCAAGTAAACATCCCTTTTCATGGTTTCACTCCGTTCGCCAAATAATCCATCCATTAAAACAACTTTACCTCAATATATTCTCCGGCTTCGACGCCTTCTTTTTCTGAGGCTATGCGGGCTAGACCAGTAGCCCTCACCATTGTACTGATCAACCCCGATTTACCAAGCACAGGGTCGGCAACCAACGCGCCATTATCCTGGTACAGACGAACCCGCAGGTAGTCCTCCCGCCCAGAGGCTGAGCGCATATTACGAGTCAAACGGGCCCGTACGGGGAATTCCAGAGGGTCCTCCAAGTAAACACCGTACCTTAAAAGGGGCGTAACTAGCAAATCAAACACTACCATTGCCGAGACCGGATGACCTGGCAAGCCAAATACAGGCTTGCCCTCTACCACAGCCCCCACTGTTGGTTTGCCGGGCTTAATTGAAATACCGTGGAACAGCACCCCTGGCGAGCCCAAGGTATCCAGCGCCCGCGCAGCCACATCTCTTGTACCAATTGAGCTGCCACCTGAAAGCAGTACCATATCACATTCCGCCAGCGCCTGTTTGAGCCTATCCAACAGCAAGTTAAAATTATCACGCACAATGCCGTAAATATGAGGCTGGGCACCAGCAGCCACCGTCTGGCCGTATAAAGCATAGGAATTAATATCCCGCACCTGGCCTGGACCGGGCTGCTCCCAGGTTTCCACCAACTCGTCACCAGTAGAAATGATGCCTACCTTGGCCGGCACTAGTACCGGCACACTGGGCACACCAACCGCTCCAAGCAACCCCAGGTCCTGAGGCCTGAGTATGTGTCCCCGGGATAGCACACCAGCCCCAGCATTAATATCTTCACCGGCAAACACAATATTCTCTCCCGGCGATACCGGCCTGGTTACCCCTATGGTCAGCTCATCTAAGTCTTCAGTATATTCAACCATTACGACTGCATCAGCCCCGGGCGGCAACATACCACCGGTTGGCATACGCCAGGCCTGTCCCACCCCGACTACACCTGTAGCCGCGGCATCTTGCCCCATCAATACTTCACCGGTTACATCAAGGTAGGCAGGCAGGCTTTCCGTAGCTCCAAATGTATCCCTTGCTCGCAAGGCAAAGCCGTCTACAGTAGAGCGAGCAAAACCAGGTACTGCATCTAAAGCCGTCAGATCTTGGGCCAGCCTACGCCCCATTGCCTCCAGTAACGGTACCTGCTCAACCTGGTAATCCGTCTTGATATGTTCCCTCAACAATTCTCGGGCATCCTGCACCGTCCGGGCCTGAAACAGTTCACCCATAAAATTACCTCCCAACGCTCATCATCCAAGGCTAGCGGTCCCACGCATAGCTGTGACCAGGAACTGTTTTTTACTACATTAACAAAAAATTGTTTACGCTATCTGTAAATTAAAAGCAACCCAATTCACAACCGCAAAGTTTTATTTTCAGTTCATTTGCCGTCTGGCCTATTTCCTTAGGTGCAACGCCCAGCTCGCTGGCCAATTTTCTGGCCACGGCACAGCTCAATTTGCCATCTTTGGCTGCGTTCTGCACGGCAGTTCTAATTTCCTCAGTGTTTATGGACATATATATAATCTCCCTTCATACATTAAAAACAGCTTTCATTGAGTCAAAGCAACCTCTCATACCAGAAAAACCATAATTAATACAGTATCCTTAATAAACAACAAAGGGGACCGGTAAGCCAGGTAGAGCCCAAGCCAAAAGTTAAAATTAACAGCCACCAATGTATAACTCTATAGCAATATGTTTTTAAAAACACATTACCATTATAAAGATAACCTTTATGACCTTATTGTGCAACAGATAAAGTTAACCTAATTGACAAAAACACTGACATAAATTAATTATTATGTAGAATTATTGCTATTTTTGCTATCACTGCCGCCCGATTGCCTAATGAAAATATCCAAGTATCCACTATTGTCTTAACAATATTTATCTTTTTCACAATGCCATAACTAAATTTTTACCAAAGCCAGCCTATAATATTAGCCGGATTCTCACAACTCAAATTATTCCTCAAGAATATTATCGATTGACATCCACACAACAAAGGTTGACCCGGTGATGAAAATGAAATTTGAGTTTGGTGGGAACGCAGAAAAGCATATAAGGTGATTGTTGTTCCGGTTGACCAGCCTAATGTAGATGTAATACCTCTTAGCTTTTGGGTCAAGCACCCAGCCATGAGCTTTACTATATGCCCGTGCAATATTTGGGCTAAGTATATATGACCTGGATACAACGGCGAAAATATCAAAAAAATTACCCCCAAAAGATGAGCCTTATAGAATTGAAGCTGCGCTTTACGAACACTACGATTAATTTAGTATGATATTAAATGAACCACCCCTTCATATTTAAGAGGTGGTTTTACATATTAACTTTAGTGTTACAATTATTAAAGCAGCTCCCGTTCCATACTAATCACTTCCACACCCTCATGGTTCTCGACAAAACGCACCACCGAATCCAGCATGTTTTGCATATGCGCAAAATCACCACTGACTGAGCTTATACCCACGGTGGAATATTTCCAATTATCCTGACGTCCTACCTCCGCCACTGATATATTAAAACGGTGCTTCAGCCTCTCGAGCAAGCTTTTTAACACCTTCCTTTTGTCCTTCAAAGATTGGGCCCCAGCCAGTAATAATTCCAGGGTTATTACTCCCACCACCATAATACTGCTCTACCTCCATAAATGCACACTTCAGTATAAATGCTCATCCCGTTCGTTAACCTGTAATATATCATCTTCCTTGAGTCGGTGAGGATATTAATAAACTCTGAGCAGATCTTAATGCTTAAACATTTATTATAAACATAATAACAGCGCAGTATACAACATGCAAGGCTAGACTTTTGGAGCAGGCGAAGAGTAGAGTGCAACGGGTAGCCGGCGCTAATATATATGGTTTTACCATAATGGCTAATATTTATTTACCCATTTTATATTGAAAGTTATGTATCTCTGCATGTAAAATAAGACTGAAGCTCTATACAATAAATAAATAAAAATATTATGGGGAGGGAAAATTATGGATCCACATGATGCACATGGTGCACCGGCACAAGAAGACTTCAGAATGGACTATTCAGAGTGGAGCAACAATAACATTATCCCAGCTGTCATATTTTTTGGTTTTTTATTCTGCGCAGCAGCAATTTTTATATTTTAATTAACCAATTAAAAAACCGTTTGGACGTTGGTTCAATCTAGTTTAACGGCAAATTCACTCATACCATTTAAATCAGCAGGTGCTACCTGACAGGTACGCCTGCTGATTTTATATTGTCGGATGTTTTGCGCTAAGTTAGTCAGCGTTAAAAACAAACATTTTGTCTTGTTGCTTTTCCTCATAACGATATCTGCGGGACACGCCGGTTTCTTTGGCTGCTTGCTGCACTGCATGGGAGACTGCCGGGCAAACACCTTCATGAAAAACCGAAGGGATAATATATTCTGGGGACAGCTTCTCGGCTGGCACCAGATCTGCCAGCACACGGGCCGCCGCGAGGCACATGGCATCGTCTATTGTACGGGCATGGCAATCCAATGCCCCCCGAAAAATTCCGGGAAAAGCCAGCACGTTGTTAATTTGATTGGGGAAATCAGAACGCCCGGTAGCGATAACTCCGGCAATATCCTGTATCTCCTTGGGATCCACCTCGGGTACGGGGTTAGCCAGGGCAAAAATAACCGGTTTTTCCGCCATGCGCAATATGTCTTCCCGATGCAGTAAACCAGGACCGGAAACCCCGATAAAAACGTCGGCCTCTCCGATAACTTCCGGCAAGCTGCCATGCACGCAACCCTCGTTGGTATGCTCGGCCAGCCATTTTTTAGAGTCAACTGCCAACAAATTGTCCCGGCTAATAGCTCCATTGCGGTCGCAAATTATTATATCCCGTGCCCCCGTCACCAGCAGCATTTTAGTTACAGCCACACCAGCCGCACCTGCGCCGTTAATCACTATTTTAATCTGGTTGATACTTTTACCCACCACCCGCAGCGCATTGATCAGACCTGCTGTCACTACAATAGCCGTACCGTGCTGGTCATCGTGAAATACCGGAATATCCAGCCGGCGGACCAGTTCTTCCTCAATAGCAAAACACTGGGGAGCGGCTATATCCTCCAGGTTAATACCGCCATAGGTGGGGGCACAGGCCACCACTGTGTCCACAATTTCCTTTATGCTGTGTACATTAAGACACAGAGGCACCGCGTCGATACCACCAAACTTTTTAAATAATAAAGCTTTACCTTCCATCACCGGCAAGGCTGCTTCGGGACCGATGTCACCCAATCCTAAAACAGCTGTGCCATCGGTTACAATAGCCACCGAATTACCTTTGATGGTCAGCTGGTAAACCAATTCGGGGTCTTCTGCAATAGCCTGGGAAGCGCGGGCCACCCCCGGAGTGTATACCAAGCTTAAATCCTCACGGTCAAGGATTTCACTTCGAGCTTTAATTTCCATTTTACCACCCAGGTGTTTAGTAAATACCCGATCAGCAACCTGCTCCACCTCTACGCCTGGAATCTCTTCCAGTGCACCAACCAATCTAGTCATGTTTTTCTGTTCAGAAAATCCAACCATTAATTCCCTAATAACATAACCGGATTTAACGGATACCACATCTATGGAACCCAAATTGCCTCTCTCCGCAGCAATTACAGCCAGCACCTGGGCCAGCATGCCGGGCTGATTGACCAACTTTAAACGAATAGTAACATTAAGCGAAATTGCCATACATTAACCCCCCAACAGTTTTCTGTGTGTCTTATGGATCCTGAATATATTTTGAAAATACTACTGCAACCTTCTAGTGTATATTAGACATGCCTGCTCTCCTATTTACAAGGCTAACATACCAAACCTCGCCATGTAAAGAACTACAATTAATACCAACAATACTTTCCTGTACAGTATGCCTTAAATATATGATAGAGTAAATATAAAGCATAAAACCAGTGGTATATGGGAGGGATTGCTGTGTTTACATCAACTAAACAAGAATTGCTCAATCCGGCCCAAATCAGCCAGACACTGGGCATTAACCCCAATAATATTAAACGGCTGACCGGAGAGGGTTACCTTGAGGTGAAAAAACAGGTAAGCTTTAAAAACGGTGTCATGCAGCTATTTAACAGTACACAGGTTCAGGCTCTTATACCTGCCATACCCAGAATTAAACAAGCCTGGGAACGATATGACAACTACCACCAGGGCGGCAACAAGATGGCCCAGGCAAGGGCTAACAGACACCAATCCTACCAGGACAAGGTTAATCGTAAGGAACAATTTTTAAATTCGTTAAATGAACTGCCCCAAGAGCTACATGAAATACTTAAAGTCGCCTACTACCTTTACTATCTCAATCATTATGCCAAAGCAGGCAGCTCCTACCTGTATGATTTAAAGGAGACCGTACTGCGTACCCTGGTCAAGAACTATTACCAGCGAACTGATTGGCTTAAGATCAGTTTTATTGAAGGGACCAATAAAATCTTGTTATGCCCTAAATGCCGAGCTAAGGCTAACAACCAGCGTCTCAGTTACCTGGAATACCTGGATAAAACCGGTGGATGTTTTAAATGTACAAAAGAATATAAGTATTACAGCCTATACGAATTTACCATCTGCTGGCAGGACTACCGGTTCTGCTTTCACACACCCTATTCTACAGCTAAAAGATGGTTTAATAAACAAGCTTTGCCTCCATGCAAAGAATGCCCTGAAAGGGAAGGGGCTTACGCCTTTGGGCGAGCGATATACGCTTCCGAAGCAAAGGCTGTAGAATTAATCGAAGTGATTGACGTACTGCAAAATTTCCTGGCCTTGTTTAATATTGAGCCACTCATTGACACTTAGTGACTGTCATGAACTCTGCTAAAAACCCAATAAAGACTTGGTACTTTCATTACAATCGGTCGCCCGGCGGCGGGACGGTATCGAATCGCCAACAATATCGGTACCGGCAATAAAAGAAAGATAACCAGGCAGTAAAGGCAGCACGCGGGAGATAAAAAAGAAAGGCTGCCAAATACAAAGGCAGTTGACAAACTTACCGCGGATAAGCCTTTCAATTTAGGCACTCCGCTTTACTTCTGGTCTTCACCTTTAAAACTCGCTTTTATGATATCCTGCCGGGTTATGATCCCGATTAGTTTACCAACATTATCAACTACTGGCACCCGGTTAACATCCTTTTCGGTAATGATTGTGGCCACATCCTCAATTAATGCGTCAGGACCAACAGTGTAGAGTTTGGTTGACATCAGGACACCTACCTTTTGAGCAACCGCACGCTTGATATCATGAATAAACCGGTTGGGGTTTTCCAAATAAATGGGGCTGTCGAATAGTACCACATAAAACGGAGTTCTAACTGGTTTTTCCTGAAAAACCAGGTCTGTCTCACTAACTACACCTACTAATTTACCGTTATCATCCACCACCGGTAACCCGCTGATCCGGTGCTCCAACAATAAGCGCGCCATTTTATCTACATCATCATTGGCGTTAACAGTAATCACATTAGCAGTCATGATATCCTTGGCTTTTTTCATCATTTTCGCCTCCCTAATACTAACTTTCAAATTATTATATTATTTGCATCGCTACTCTTCAAACCCAGTTTTCATTGACCCGCATAATTATGCACGTACTCCTCCAGCGTCAAAATATTTTTTGCTTGCATGAAAGTAGCCACCGGCGTACCTATATAGCGAAAATGCCAGGGCTCATAAATATAGCCTGTGATATATTCTTTCCCACTGGGGTAACGCAATATAAAGCCATAGCGCGGCCCGTTAGCTGCCAACCACTGGTAGACGGCCGCACTGCCGCCAAAATCCACAGCCAGTCCGGTTTCATGCTCACTGTGACCAGGAAGTCCAACGGTTTCCTTTGCCACTTCTGCACCATACAGTTTGACCCGTGCATCAAAAAGAGCCTTTTGTTCGGTGCGGCTACGGTAGGCTGAGTTCACGGTGATATAAATTCCCTGCTGCATAGCGGTATCATAAAGCTGTTGCAGCGGTTGCTGTAACTGGGCAGCCACCTGGTAAGAGCCAAAATTGACCAGCGACCCTGGCTGAAAATCCTGCGGTAGCCCATTTACTTTGTTAACCAGTAATAATTGTTGGATTTGTATCACCTGCGGTCTACCATCCTCCGGCAGGTATACCAGTACAGCGTTACCTGGTGCATCCCATTCCACAGTATAACCAATATATTGGGCCACCCACCGGGCTGGCAGGTAAATACGCCCACAGATTACTTGCGGAACAACATCCATCTCCAACGGTCCTTCCGCAGTAACCAGACGTTTACTGCCCGCCTTTAAAGTTAACACCTGATTTCTGCCTTTAAGGGTCACCGTCTGGGATAAACCATTCCAGGTTATGCCTTCGTCTGGTAATTCGCAAGCATAGGCCAAATAACGCACTGGGACAAAAACCCGACTGTTTTCGATAAAACAAACGGCATCCATCTTTTGCTGGTGACCGTTTAATATATATACGTCGCCGCCTGTTGGGAACACTGTTTGGTTTGCTGCTATCGATACTACATCCAAAGCAAGGCACAAAATACATGTTATCGTGCACAATGCAACTCTTTTCACTCTGCCAACTCCCCCCAAATCAGGTTTCCCTCAAGCAATATAACATATGTTACCTAATTGGCTAGCTACTGCCCAAATCCTCCTGTCATTTATCACAATCCCCGGCCAAGCGCATCAAGGCACAAAAAAAGATGCTGCCGGGTACCTCTGGCAGCATCTTTTTGGTTATTCAGTAATCATATCCGGCTGTGCATCTACCGCCTCATTCAGCAAAGTACGGTTTTTATAGTTCCAAGCCAGCACCGCTTCGGCAAAGGTGACCATTTTTTTAGTCATTCCACCACCCACTTTACCATTTAAGCGGCTGGGCAGTTCTCCTTTGTCTATATAGGCGTAATCGTGCATACCCAATTCAGAGGCCATTTCATTTCTAAACTCCTCAAGAGCAGGGGCCACATAAGGCTGTAAATCATGTGGCACTAAACCGGTGGCGGCAGTTTTGCTCATTAATTCCGGGAGCGAGTTCTCCAAGGTCATCAAATTTGTTGCCTGTCCTTCTGCCAAAACCGTCACCTCCTAGAAAATTTAATAGATTATCATATAAATTTTTAAAGATAATCATATCCAGTTAACGATTTTAGTATCCCATCATAAATAATTTATATGCTATAAAAAAATGCCCAGTTTTTTTACTGAGCACGCGAAAAAAATAATTTTTATTTCTTAACTAAGTTATAATCGGGTTCGATTGGCACAGTCGTATCCATGTTGCCGTTTAAAATACTTTCCTTCTTCTCACCCTCCAATAAAAACTGCACCTTTTCGATACCCGTGAGTTCGCCCAACGAATTAACCACTGAGTACAAGGTCATAGTTTCACCCGCTGAACCGCCCCAATGTTTACTTTGAAATTCCTTGGAGAAGTTGACATTAGCTACTCCATTAACCACCGTTATAGAGATCAGTTTAGTGCCTTCAGGAATCGTTCGCACCAAACCATCTTTTTCCGGACCGTTAATCAAATCCTGAATAACCGCTGCCTCTAGTGATTTATCTCCTTTGGTGATGGTTCTTTCCTCAGGCAATAAATACATGGCCTGCTCATCACTGAAGTAAAAAGTAACTTTTTGCTGGTTTTGAGCCGGTTGGTCGCTGCCATCGCCAGTCTGATTTGAAGTTTTCCCCTTATCCCCCTGTGCTGTGTTGGGGTTCTGGTTACCATCTGTGTTGTCATTATCCCCACAACCCGACGGCACTAAAACAATAAGCATTAGAACCGCCACTAATGCCAATATAAACTTAAGTCTAAAACCATTTGCTTTTTTCAGCATCAATAAAAACTCCCCTTTACATAATTGTGCTAAATCTGCCGGTAAGAATAGTATACCTTAAAATATTTCACTAGTGAAAGTATCTATCATGATTTTTTGCTAATTGTTTGATTTAAAATTTTGGCTAAATAACCTGAAAACTAATTTGCGTATGCAGAACCAACTGTTTTTTGATGTAAAGAGCAGACATTTTTTTACCTTAAAACTAATAAAATAACTAGGGAGTTAGACTAATATAAGTTTAGCTCAAAGCACCAATTTGCAAAGCAGTCTTTATTTGGGGGGGGGGTAGACTTGTTATCACCAAGCCTTGAGGATTACCTGGAAGAAATCTATCGTTTCTCATTGAACAATGATGTAGTGCGGGTCAGCGATATTGCCGCTTGCCTTGGTGTAACCATGCCCTCGGTAAATAACGCCATTAGGAAACTAAGCAGTGAAAATTATTTGGTATATAAAAAATACAGAGAACTGGTTTTAACTGATAAAGGACGCAAGCTGGGTCATTTCCTCGTTAAGAGGAACAGTATACTGCAAAGATTTTTACACGTAATTAATTCCAGTTGCGATATCAAAGCTGAGACTGAGGCAATGGAACATTATTTATCGATGCCCACCATCTGGGCCATAGAAAGCCTGGTCGATTTTTTTAAGCTGAACGACGAGTGCGCACAGCAGTTCTTAAAGCACTCTCAACAAAGAAAACAACAAGGACTGGGCTTAGTTGATGGTTACGAGAAATGATACGACTTAGCAACACCAGTTTTGAAAAAACCTCATCCGGCTATTACAGTCGGTTTTTTTGTTGCTATGCTGCCACGTTTTGACACGCCGGAGCAGTAACACCTTAAGTACAAACTACATATTATATAGAGAAATGTTAGATACCTATAACAAAATAATACACCATAAAGTTTGGGGGGATTATACGCGTGAGTGCTACCACAACACTAAATCGCCTGAGCAACGGGTCTTTCGCCCTAGTCAAAGAAGTTATGGCCGAGGGGTTAACCCGGCGCAGGCTGCTGGATCTTGGCCTTGTTCCAGGGACTAAAGTGGAAGTGATCCGGCGCAGTCCAGCAGGTGACCCAATTGCCTTTAATATCAGAGGCGCAGTAATTGCGCTGCGCCGGGATGTGGCTGGGCAAGTGCTGGTAAGTCCATGGAAATAGCAGCGTTACCACCATTGGAAATTTTCGGCAAGTTGAAAAATTAATTACCAGCACCAATACAGAGGCCATAAAACTAATGGATAACCATATTATTAACGAAAGGATCGGGGGAAATGGGCCTTACCTACCAATCAACCGGACAGTCAACCACCCGAGAGATTTTTAATGCACTTGCAGACCACTGCGATTATGCAATCGCGCTGGCAGGTAATCCCAATACCGGCAAAAGCACTGTATTTAATGCTTTAACGGGCTTACGCCAGCATACCGGCAACTGGCCTGGCAAAACGGTACAACGGGCTGAAGGCAGTTATATATACAAATCGCACCGGTTCCGATTGATCGATCTGCCAGGCACCTATTCGCTGCTGTCCAATTCAGCAGACGAAGAAGTAGCTCGGGATTTCATCTGTTTTGCCAGGCCGGATGCCACCATTGTAGTAGTAGATGCCACGTGTTTAGAACGCAACCTGAACCTGGCTCTGCAGGTCATGGAAATCACCGGTAGGGTGGTCATTTGTGTGAATCTAATTGACGAAGCCAGGCGTAAAAAAATAAGGATAGACATCGACAAACTGGGTAAACGACTGGGAGTACCTGTTGTCGCCACCGCCGCCAGAAGCGGTGAGGGCATGCCTCGGCTGAAAGAGCTGGTTAGCGATGTGGCAAGTAAACGTGTGCAAACAAAACTGCAGCCGGTACGCTACAGCCAAGAGGTAGAGAATGCTATCGCCCGACTGGAACCCCGGGTGCAGGCCATAGTAGGCAATTCTATAAACTCCCGCTGGCTGACCCTGCGCTTACTAGACGGTGATACCAGGCTGGTGCATACTATGGAGAATTATTTAAACACCGGCGAAACAGTATCTGTAATGCCTGTGGTGCAGGAGGGATTAGTCTGATAATGCAAAAATCTTTAGCACCGCTGCTTGAGGATGCTCAAGAGATCGTCGGACTACGGCAGAACCAATTACAGGACAATATTGTAGCCAGCATCTACAGCACTGCCGAACAGATTGCCGGTGAAGTAGTCAGCCACACCTCCCCAAAGAGGCGAGATTTGGATCGCCAAATTGACAACATATTAACATCCCCAATATGGGGCTTCCCTATCATGTTCGGCGTGCTGGCTGTGGTATTCTGGGTAACCATTGTCGGCGCAAATATACCTTCGAGCTTACTAGCAACGGAACTTTTTTGGATTGAGGCCAGGCTGACGGACTTATTTATGGCCCTTAATGCCCCCGGCTGGCTGCACGGCTTTTTGGTTTTAGGCGTTTACCGGAGTTTAGCCTGGGTTGTATCAGTCATGCTGCCCCCGATGGCCATTTTCTTCCCCCTGTTCACCCTTTTGGAAGACCTGGGTTACTTGCCCCGGGTGGCCTTTAACCTGGACCGTTTTTTCAAAAAAGCCGGTGCCCACGGCAAGCAAGCCCTGACTATGAGCATGGGCTTTGGCTGCAACGCTGCTGGCATTATTGCCTGCCGCATTATTGAGTCACCCCGGGAGCGGCTGATTGCCACACTAACCAACAATTTTGTGCCCTGTAACGGCAGGTTTCCTACATTAATTGCCCTGGTTAGCATATTTATAGCCGGTTCCGTGTCTTTATCACTGAGCAGCATCGTAGCTACCCTGGCCGTAGCCGGGCTAGTTGTCTTTGGCATTGCCGTTACGCTCGCCATATCATGGCTGTTATCCATAACGATATTGCGAGGTGAGCCGTCCTCATTTACCCTGGAGCTACCACCTTATCGAAGACCACTGGTGGGTCAGGTGCTCGTGCGCTCAGTACTGGACCGTACAATATTTGTTTTAAGACGTGCTGTAATTATCGCCGCGCCCGCCGGTGGTTTAATCTGGATACTAGCCAATGCCACAGTTGACGGCGCCAGCCTATTATCTACCCTAGCTGGCTGGTTGGACACTCCGGCCAGGTTTATGGGTTTAGATGGTTTTATATTGCTAGCCTTCATACTAGGTCTACCGGCCAATGAAATTGTTTTACCCATCCTGATCATGAGCTATGTTTGCGGTGGTGCTATGACAGAACTGGCCAGCCTGGCCGACCTGCGCCATCTGCTGGTAGAGCAGCACGGGTGGACCTGGTTGACAGCGCTTTGCACCATGATATTTTCCCTTTGCCACTGGCCGTGCGGCACCACATTGTTCACCATTCAAAGGGAACAACGCAGCCGGCGTTGGACTTTACTGGCTGCTTTGATACCCACTGCTGTAGGTGTAGTGGTCTGCATATTTATAAACAACCTGGTACGGTTGCTAGATTTAGTTTAGAACAATTATCAAAAGGCCTCCATGCTAGTCAACGGAGGCCTTTTTACGGGTTATTCATTGCATACAACCAGGATTTCATCAGATTTAGCACAGATATTGTTAATGCAGCCACAACAAATACTCGTCCCAAGGTTCCTGCGGACACCTGACAAATTATCTCAGCAGCCCCGTAACTGCGCTGGGGCAATCAACACCGATCAGTTGGACGAGTTCACAAGTTTCGGTGCCGGTAGGTTCGAGAAAGAAGAAAACCCGGAAGACCTGGCGAGTAAAAGTAGCTCTTACAATCACTCGGGGATTCAGCTGAACAGCACCATTAGCCGAGGGTAACGGTTGACCTGTTTCTGTTAAGAATCTAAGCGTAAGTACGCGAAACTGCTCATTTGGTGGTGGCGTGGGAGCACCGCTGGGTATACAGATAAACTGTCCTATATATAAATGTCAGGATCTGCAATCTGAGGATTAGCTGCCAATATCTGCTGAACGGTCACGCCAAATCTCTGAGCAATACCAAATAGTGTATTGGAAGCTTTTACGGCGTACAACTGTCCGTCACATTTTTGGGGCGGTGGCGCTACCTGTCTTGTAACCACAGGCATCATAGCTTCCAAATTACTATCCCTACTCATCATTATATCTCCTTGCGATAGTTGATACACTATATGCAAAGGATAGCTGAGAAGTTTGAGCCATTAGAAACGAAAACCGTCTAGCAAAGATATTAGATCAATTCAGTAAGAAAATTGTCACCGTACATATTAGCGGGTTTGCCAACAATAATAACCGGCTCTTCCTATTGTCCAGCGGCCAACATTATCTATTAAATGAAATCAGTTCCTTACCAGTCCTATTTATTATTAAAGGTTTGATTACTCCTAATGATTATCCAGCCATACTAAATGAAAAAACTTTAATAACAAAAAAATAAGTAACGTCATCCCCAGCTGCCACTTATGGTGCTATGCGCTCGTTTATCCCAACAGCTTTTTCCCCCTGCTTATTTGTATTCTCCATAACCTCACTTTTTTTTGTTTTTATTTTTTATGCGCCACCTCCTAGTCTTTGAATCACCTAATCCGGCATTATTAAACTGACAACTAAGACATGATTTTTGTTATAGTATATTAGGAATTTTTCGGAAGTGCTGTAAAAAAGCCGGTTACCGTCTGAAAAATCCACAGATCCTGATTTAATTTATGAAACTTTATGCCGTTATTTGGTGTCATAATATAAATGGATAAATTATAAAGTGCAAAGGAGTTACTGCAATGGCACCTAGAAAAAAAAATAAATACAAACTGATTAGGTTTGGGTTATTGCTGTTGCTATCCCTGGCACTTGGAGTTATAGCAATGGCCATGGTAAATAAAAACTGTTTTTCCAATCCAAACACGGCAACCGACATCCTACCCCCTAGTACTATAGTACGGAAACTAGAATTATCAAATTTAACAAAACAAGCTGCCATGGCCAAATTAATTCAGTTGGAACAACAGCTGCAAAAACAACAAGTGAAAATAACATACCAAGAAGTTGACTATGAAGTTACTCTAGGTGCACTGGGTCTTAGCCTAAATGCCGCTAAAACCATCGAGCAGGCACTGGAAAATGCCAACCAAATGGGAATAATCAAGCGCTGGCAAGCCCGTTTGCATCTCATAGGACAACAACCGGCCGTGATTAGCCTGGACCGTAATAAGACCAAGTCCGCCTTGCAAACAATAGTAAACCCTCTGTATATTCCAGCAATAAATGCCAGTCCCACAGTAAACAGCCAGGGGCAAGTAATGGTGCAACCGGCTAAGGATGGTTTTCGGGTGGAAATTGATCAGTTTACTAATCAATTATTAGAGATGGTAAATGATAACAATCGCTTATCCCTAGAGCTAGCAACAGCCAAAATCAAACCAGAACTAAGTACAGAAGAGGTAACTAAATGGAACATAAAAGAAATGGTAGCCCATTATACTACCCGTTTCAATTCGGCTTCAACCGGGCGCACCCAGAATATTAAGATCGCCGCCGACGTCTTAGACGATCTGGTCGTGCCACCAGGAGAGATAATCTCCTTCAATGATGTAGTTGGGCCTCGGGAAGTTGATAAGGGCTATCAAAATGCCGGGATTATTGTAGGCAATACATTGACGGAAGGTATAGGAGGCGGAATATGCCAGGTGGTCACAACGTTATATAACGCTGTTTTGCTGGCTGATCTGGACATCGTCCAGAGGGGGAATCACAACATTCCCATTAGCTACGCCCCCATCGGACTTGATGCTGCGGTTTCTTACGGCTCGTTGGACCTAAAGTTTAAAAACACTACCGATAGTCACATGTTGATTAAAACCAGCGTCGAGGGGAACTATATCACAGTAAAAATATATGGAAACAATGAAGAGAAAAAAAATATTCAATTAAAAAGCTGGGTGACCGAGACATTTGAACCAAAGGTGGTTTATAAGGTGGATCCCTCTTTAGAACCCGAGCAGTCTAAAGAGCTCCAAAAGGGTGCCAGCGGGTACCGAGCCCAGGCACAGAGGATAGTGACTGTGAATGGCAAGGAAGAACAGGAAGCACTGCCCAGCAGTTATTACCTGCCAGTGGAGCAAATAATTGCCGTGCAAAGCGAAACTCAGATACCAGGTCATGAACCTGTGGAAGAACCTCAAGAAGAGCCCGGGGAGGAACCTGAGGAGACTGCAAGTGAACCTAAAGATCAGCCCGAAGACAAAACAATGGACTCGGACCAAACAACGGTTCCCCCCGAACCTGAAACTGTTAATCCACTGCGGAACCCAACCACTGAAACAATTTAATTCTTTTCGAAGAGCATCGAATTACAGATAGTTTGTGCATAAAGAATAGCCTCGGATTTAAAACCGAGGTTTTTTTGCTGCAAAAACCCCTTAGCGATTATTAAGACTTACTAAGCAAAGTAAATATAGAGCATTTTAGTAGCACATTACCTAATTATACATACATTGGAATAAGGGTGAATAACACAGATAACACACATCTCAAAATGTTCAAAATCCAGCGAGGCAATAATTCTTTGGCAAGGAGGGGTGAAGAATAGACTACGTAAAGATTATGGGAAGAGCAAAAGCAGCTGCCGGTGTAAGCAAGGCCATTTCCATCCAAGAAATCGGAATATCCGCTAATGGAAAGAAACTATTTTGTATACATGTAAGTCAAAATAAAGAACTGCGGCAACCGGGGAACTTTCAGAGCGGGTCTGAGCATGAGAATATCAAGGTTCCTGTAGTTGTAACTGCTGCTGTTCATGGTAATGAAACTTGCGGCACTGAGGCACTACTTCAGCTGTTAGAGTATTTCTCGAAGCAAGAAGAATTGCTCAGGCACCTTGACCTAATTCTTGCTCCTTGTGTAAATCCGGATGGTTTTGATAATAATACAAGATTTAACGGAAGGGGCTTCGATTTAAACAGGGATTTCATTACCCAGTCCCAGTCTGAAACCAAAGCCATGGCTGGCCTTATTGCATGTTATAACCCTGTCGTTCTATTGGATTTGCATGGATATGTTTGCAAGGATCGATATAAAATAGGTGTAATTGAACCATGCACACCTCCCCATAATCCAGTCTACGAATATGATCTGTATTTGCCGAGTGCCCTGTTGATGGCAGAGTATATAGAAGGATATCTTTTAGACAATAAAAAAATATTTGTTTCAAAGCGATATAAAGAAATGACCGGCACTTTTATTCCCTTCCGTGACATGACATCAGGCTGGGATGATTACTCACCATTCAGCATAGCCATGTATTCTATACTACATGGTACAGTTGGCTGTACCATAGAGGCACCAACAAATGAAGCTGATTGCATTTACTGGCTTTATTTTGCTGTTTTAGGTGCTTGTGAATTTATCATTAATCATAAACAAAGCTTACTAAGAAATCATAATGAGTTTTTTAACAGGGGAAAAGAAGGACGCCACCCCTTTCACCCTAAAGGGTTTTTCCCCGAGGCATATTTACTACGCAAAAAAACAGAAGATGAAGCTTCACTAATTAAATTAGTTAAGCATTTATATAGTAACGGAGTAAGTATGACTAAAAGTAGTAATGATAAATATTATGCTGATTTACATCAACCCAAGGCAGTTCTCGCCCACGCGCTCTTATGGACCGGTGAGGATCTTTCCCAACAGCCAATAAAAATGACGGATCTATGCGCATGGAGTTTGCCGCTTCTTTGGGGTGTGCAGGCTGTTCCCCTGTATAACTCAAAAAAAACCGCAGCAATTGAGATGAAGGCCATTCCCCACTGCCCTAAGGAATATGAGAAGGAACCAAGTACTATTCATGCAACTCCGTTTCATCTAGCCTCTCCCCAAAAAATTGCCATTATTCGGGATGGTGGATTGTACGGAAAACAATCCCACTCAGGAGCAAGAGAAGCATTAACACGAATGGGTTTTTCAGTAACAGAACTCCACCCACGAAAGTTGGCCGACAAATACGTTTTAAACAGCTTTAATGTCTTCATATATAACGGTTTTGAACAACTCTTTAATATTGCGGAGAAAATGCCTGAACGATATAGACAATATGTATTTGAATCTCTCTCCCAACGGGAACATGGAGTTAAAAATATCACTGATTTTATTGATGCGGGAGGTTTGTTTATCACCATAGGGGCCGGAGGAGCCAGAGTAGCCAGAAATTTTCTTAAACTGACAAAAGTAAAGATTAATGTCAGCGGATGGAATAACAATGGAATTGTACGCATACATTATTTTCCCAACCAACTAACAGAAGGTTACTCAGAAATAGATATTGGCTTCGTTTACCGGCCAGTATGGTTCACCAGCAAGGAGGACACTGAAGTAGCTGCAGAATATGCTTCTGGTCCAGACTCCTTGCTCGCAGGTTATTGGCCTGAACACCCAAAGGCAGAAGACCAAGCGGCCATTATTTCTGAAAAAAACGGACGGGTAGTATTGATCGGCCCCGAGATCTGCCACCGTGCACATCCCGAATATCTGTACCGGCTCCTGCTCAATGCCATACACCAGTATATTTAGCCATTAAAAGTTAAACTCATTTTATTGCCACCCAACATATTTAACAATGCAAAAGACCAAGGAAACAAACGAAAAAATCGCAGTTCCCTGGTCTTTTCTTAATTGGTTGCAGATAGTATTATAAATAACGTTTGGCGGTAACGAACCTCGGTTGATAATAATCATATGACAATTTTTTTTCAACTACCCCGGCTGAAGGAACGTTAACCCAAAATGCATCATTGCCACAGTATATTCCTACCATCGAATATGAGGATACCTGACCACCGGGTACAACGGAAAAGAAAATTAGATCACCTGGCTGTAATGCTTCTTTAGAAACAGTCTTTCCTAATTGAGCTAGTTTGGGGGCATCAGTTGCGCCTAAAGTAATCCCATTTTTCTTGTAAACATAATAAGCAAATTCTGAGCTATTAAAAGTTAAAGTTCCTTCATTATATGGTGAAGCGTACTTAACTTTACCAACCAATGACTTTGCAGTTGAACAAATATTTGCCGCTTGATTATTATTTGGATAGGAAGTTGAGTTATTCAGATCCAAACGCCGTGCTGTTACGTAATTAGCTTTATAGAAATCATAAGCCAGAAGCACTTTGTTGGCGCCTGCCTGTGAAGCACAGATGACCACTTGGAGGTTACCGGCATAGACACCTACAAGAGCTACTTTACCAGGATTTGCTTCTGTTGAGAAGAACACTAAATCTCCTCTCTGAAGTTTTTCTTTGGGTACATACTGACCTACCAAAACCTGATCCTTGGCATACATGCCGATATCAAATCCGAATTGTTTATATATATATCTTACAAAAGCAGGACTTGTAAAGGTTAATGTATTTTCGTTAGTTGGATAACCAAACTTGGCAACACCAATTAATCTTTCAGCAAACTCTACAACCTCATCAGCTCTGGTTTTGGCTCCAAATGACATATAGCCCGGTATAACTCTGCGCGCGGTAGCATAATATGTTTTGTAATAAGGGTCGTTTAAATCTGAAATGACCACATTTAATCTAGTATCTGCCATATGGATAACCTTATTGTCCCCGTAATAAATTGCTACGTGAGTCGATGGTGCCTTGTCATTCAAATTGGAATCAAATAATACTAAATCACCCTTCTTTAGCTCACTTTTTGGGACGTAAGTCCCAAGCTCAATCATATGATTATTGTTGCGAGTATGCAGATCTATCCCATTCTGCAGAAAAACGTAATACACAAAGCCACCACAACCAAATTCGTAAGGATAAGTGTCCTTGTAGACGCTGTTATTATATGTAGCTTTCCCGATTAAACTGGCTGCAGTATCAACAATTGAATCTGCTTTCCGATCAACCAACTGCTGCTGGTATGACGTTAGTGCCTCAGCTGTGCCTGGACCGCCAACCAATAGCATACAAAAAGTAAAAATTAATGCACTTACTAACGAGACAGCATATCTTACCACAACTTCACTCCTTTTTAAAAAGTAATCTGTTTATGCAAACAATGCATTAATTTTATCATCCTTATAGTTTAATGTACAAATTTGCGTTGAAGTTAATTAAGCTTAAAACGAAAAGTTTTTGACTCCGGGTTATAGCTGAGTATATATTTCTCCTAATTATTTATTAATTCTATAATATGTAATATTTTTGGCTCACTCCGAATAAATTGGAGGTTATAAACCTCCAATTTTTATTAACGCTATATAATAAAAAGTAATCAATAAATATCCAAGACGGTAATTCAACAGGTTATCCAAAAAATAAATGGTTTAACCAGGGCAAATGGTGACAAATATATTTACTGCAACAAATCCTGGTATTTAAGTATTAAGCCGATTTTTTGGATTATTACTTTTACCTGAGCAACCTCTTCTTTAACCTTACCCAAGAAAAGGCTTATATTCCGACTTTGCCAGCATTCCGAGACTAGACGCGCACCTACACTTATCCGAAGAACCGCGGTTTCCTCTCCTGATGGATGGGTCAGCTTTACCGGTTGCCCAATATGACAGCACTGGGATGCTAGGTTCTTCACATAACTGCTCGATTCTAGAATAAGCGCGGTAATATCCTTGTTGAGTAACACATACAATTTATCTACCTGCTCGGCACTAAGTATTTTGGCACCATCTTGACAGGAAGAGATGAAAAAGGGGAAAATCGTTCGCCTTGCTGTTAACTCCGTACCATTGGCGGATGACGAATAATAAGGTTGGTTAGATTCAGAAAGCAGCTCAATGTATGGGGTATCATTAAAAAGATCCAATACCTTGGCACAAAATAGGTCTAAAGCCAGTAGCCGGAGCACTTTAGGCACATTCCGATATCGTTGCATCTCGCATAATGCAGCCTGCCAGCGCATATAAACGCCTAGATTGTAACCCTGGTCCAAAGTCTTTATGCACCTCCACCCAGCCGGCCACTCAGCAATATTAGAATAATCCGCCAATCCAGTAGGTAAAAGCCTGCGCAGGACGCACAACCGTTTACTTAAGCTTGGGGGAACAATAACCGCTCCACTAAAAGGGGGACCGGTAAAAAATTTTGAACCCGTAATGGTGACTAGATATCCCTTGCCGAGGCACTTTTTCAGATCTTTGGTCTCGAGACGCAACTGACAGGCATCAAGCACAATTAAAAGCTTATTTCCGTGGCGTTGAGCTAACTGGTCGACAACCTTGGGGGACGGTATTCTATAACCCAGCTTCGATTGGTCCATAACGTGCAAAATTACACTGTAGCCACGCGATATAGCTTTGTTGACTTCAAGCTGAACAGTCCTGTCAAGACAACTATTATCCAGTAGCCTTCCGTGTTCATCTCGCATAGGAACAGGAATAACTTCCATATTTTTAGGAAACCCTTCAATTCTTGCACCCTTTACTACCTGTGCGCCCCGGGCAGTGCAGGTCGCAAAATGCTTTCCTGCAGCTGCTAGATGTACACCGCTCCCGGTCTGATCCGAGCCAACCACAATACTAACTATCGGCTTATCATATAGCAGCGTAGCCAATCCGGCAGTATGTAAAGTAGAATCAGTACCGGATGGGGATAGTATGACATTACAATCTGCTGCAAGACTCAAAATGTTCCTGATTGAATTTGCTGTTTCCTTAGCTAGATTATTAAGAGCAGCACTCATTCCTGCTGTTAAACACCGTTCAATCATTTTCTGGCGCAAAAATTCGACCCTCTTATAGCCGTAATTGGATACTGAAGTGGCGGTAGAGGATGAGAAGGTATACGCCTCCGGCCGTGGAAAAGGTCTGCAGCCGTATACATTGAGCAAATTCTGAGGCTCAATCTGTAAACGCACGTCGCCACCAGCAATGAAAAGGGCTTCTGTTGGATTAGCAAGTGTAGCTAAAAGCTCATCCCATGCTTTCGCTGGAGACAGGGTTTCTGCTCCTTCAGGTTCCTTTTCTCGTAATAAAGCAAGATAGGCAACTTCATCGTCTGTTAGTTGAGGGATCGAGGAGCCGGCGTCAGTAAACTTCCTCAAGACATGTTCAAAATTTTCGGGAAGTGCCATTGCAACAGTATGCTGCTCTTCAGTCGTAAGCATAGCTCTAAATAAGGCCGTTACCCTGACAGCAGCAAGATCATACAAACAATGACTAAAGCGACCTTTACTTGCTCGATACCATATTTGCCACTCCAACCCATAACGAATGTATATGGTGGCAAGCTGATTATTTTTCAAAATTTCCTGCCCCAGTTCCAACCTTTTACCTGGTATAATACGAAAATCAGAAGCTGAAGAAGCCAGAAGCCTAATGTGGCAGTAATACAGTTTGGGTAGCAAACTTGCTTTAGCAATTATCCGAACAAGCTTCTCATGTTGTGCATTAGTAGTTTTGTGATTAATTTGACGTCTTCCTTCAATCAAGTTGATTCCTCCCCCATCCTTTCTATACCCAACAGCAGCACTGACTGCACCAACCTATTAAGGTCCGCTTCTTCGGTACGATGATTAACCAATGCCACCCTGATCGCAACTTTCCCACCAATAATAGTAGTCGATGGTACAGCCTTACCAGTTTCATGCAAGTCAGCAACAATTTGTTGATTAAAATCGTTTACAAAATCGACATCGCCTTTCTTTGGAACATAACGAAAACAAACTATATTAAGGGACACCTGGGCCATTAATTCGAGCGTGGGATAATGTTCTTCCACCAACCGCGCAAGGTATAAAGCCTGAAGACAATTTCGACATATTACGTTTTTTAAGGCATCCATACCACAGGACTTGATGGTGAACCAAACCTTAAGAGCTCGAAAACTGCGGGATAGTTCCGGACCAAACTCACAAAACCAGGGTTCACCGCTAGCGAGTCCGCGAGATGCCCCTTGCAAGTAATCTTTACGTGCCGAAAAAGATGCCCGGTGTGCAATAGCATCTTTGATCAGGACGCACCCGGCATCATAAGGCACTTGGAGCCATTTATGAAAATCGAATGCCACGGAATCGGCTTCTTGGATTGCACAAAGGCGGTCTTTATATTCATCAAGCAGAATTGCAAATCCACCAAAAGCCCCATCTACATGCAGCCACAAGTTATTTTGCTTGCAAATCTCTGCTACTCCCTCAATATTGTCAATAGCACCGGTGTTTACTGTGCCCGCATTGGCGACTACACAAAACGGACGCAGGCCTGCGCTTTTGTCTTCTTCTATCGTTTGTTTAAATGCATCCAGGTCAAGTTCAAAAGCGCCGTTAGTACGCACCTGACGCAAAGAGTGTTCTCCAAGCCCCAACAACTGAAAGGCCTTGCTTACCGAACTATGAGTTTCCGTAGAGCAATAACCAACTAATCCTTTTCCCGCCTCGGCAACTCCATCCTTTGCCACATTCCCCACAGCTTGAGTGTTTCGTGCTACAGTAAGCGCTATTAGCGTGCCCATGGATGTACCGCTGGTGAGAATTCCGCTAGCAGATGCAGGGAACCCGAAAACTTCGCGAAACCAGGCAAGCACCTGCCGTTCCACATACACTGCTACATGATCGCGCCCCCCCACGTTACAATTCATAAAGGCAGCACATATATCACCTAAAACTCCGTATAAATTACCAGCACCATGCACCCAACCCCAGAA
Source organism: Desulfoscipio geothermicus (assembly GCA_016841905.1). GTDB lineage: Bacteria > Bacillota > Desulfotomaculia > Desulfotomaculales > Desulfallaceae > Sporotomaculum > Sporotomaculum geothermicum_C. The sequence continues at coordinate 43,571 of JAENYF010000010.1, forward strand.
GGCCGGGTGCAAATTGCCAACCCCATAAGGCAGAATGTGCTTGCGAAACTGTTCGTAGACTTCATTTACTGGAGAAGGATTAACCGGAAGTGGCTCTGGTTCCTTCATGAAATTAGGCGTAGGCTGCCAAACCGGCCTTTCTCGAATCGTCCGGGTATAGTCTAATCCGTCCTTAACCGCTTCTTCATATAATAAACGGATAGCCTCCCAATCCTCTGGATCTAAATTTGTTTGAACCATTATGCCCCCCTTGTATAAACATGGTACAACTTAAAACCACATAACAAATCAGCGTTTAGGAATTATTTGTTTGGATATTATTTTATTTCTTTTAGTTAAAATATGTTTTTATGTATAAAAATTCCCCAACTTTAAAAAAATTTATTATATTTTACGGCTCGGCACAAAGTCCTATATTGTCATGCATAGTGATAACTTTACACTTACACTAATCAAGAATTAGTACCTACAGAAAGTGCTACACATATATTAATAGTTAGCATTGCAATTTTATGGCAGTGCGCACTTAAAACCATAAAAACGCAAAAGAGAAAGAGTGATGAACTAGGATGAAACAACTTTTAGTTGGTCAAATTCGCGAATTGATTGAAGGTCAATTAATACAGGGCTCTGAAGATTTGCCAATTCTACATGCAGTTTGTTACAGCAAGCAATTAAACAGCAAGAATACCATTATATTCGCACGATTTAAAAGAATGTTTAAATGGGATACCGTGCAAAAATATATGCCTTGCGCTATTGTAATAGATAAACCCTTTGACAAGTTAAAGACAATTCAAGGATGTACTATAATAAAGGTTGCAAATCTTGAAAAAGCTTATTGGAAATTTGTTGACTATTATAGAAACCTTTATAACATCCCGGTGATCGCTATTACTGGTACAACCGGAAAATCAACAACAAAAGATATGGTCAAACATATTCTCAAATATACCCATCGAGTACATGGTACGATCGCTTCCGCCAACGGTCGGCCTGGTCACTTGAATTATTTGCTAGGCATAGATGAGTCCACAGAGGTTGCCGTATTTGAAACTGCAGTTGGCAGACCGGGTGATATTACAGGTAGTTGCAAATATTTTAAACCCACTATTGGCGTCATAACCAACATTGGGGTATACCACCTAGATAACTGCAAAACCCTCGATGCATACATTAAAGCTAAAGCTGAAATAATCACTGCATTAGATAATAAGGGCGTTTTAATAGTTAATGCCGATGACGAAAACACAAAAATAATTAACCTTGCCCAATTTAAAGGACGCATCATCTATTTTGGCATGCATAAACCGGCAAATTTTTTCGCATCAAATGTCCGGTACGGGAAAAACGGTATGGATTTTTTGTTAACCTATGCTAACAGGACGTATCCTGTATACGTACCGGGTTATGGCACACATCAAGTCTATAATGCCCTGGCAGCTTTAGCTGTTGTAAATGAACTAGGGATAAGCATGAAAGAGGCAGCCATACGGCTTAGGAATTTTAAAAACATTATTAAGCATCTTGAAATTGCTCCATGTATAGGTGGTTCAACGATCATTGATGATACGTGGAATTTGTCACCCAGCTCCTTAAAAGCAGGTTTGGAAGTTTTGCGTAATCTGGACAGAAGCAAGAAAAAGGTCGCGCTATTAGGGGATGTAATTAGGCTAGGAGAATCATATCAGGAATATTATAGTCAATTAGGTCAAATTATTACAGATTCAGGTATAGATGTCTTTATTAGTTTCGGGACTTTGGCGGCAGAAATCGCTTCACAAGCTTCGGAAAAAGGATTTACTGGTACAATCTACTCTTTCAGGGATATTGATGATTTGTATCTAGCCCTGCAAAAAAACTTAGATGAAAAGACCATGTTGCTGGTTCAGTGCTCCGCAATTAATAAACAAATGTTAGGTTTGGTTAAAAAATTACGCATTAAATAAAGAGCTACATCATTTTCTAAAACCTCGAAGCAAATCCGAGGTTTTATTTTTATATAAAATACTAATTTTGCCCAAGCCTGTCCAGTGATAACCACATTAAGGATTTATGCATAAATTAAAAGTGTTGTCAAAAATATTTTTTTATACAGGTATATGTCGTTGACAGAAAAGAGGTGGCGTTTTGATCATCGGTATGCTGCATCATCGCAGGGATCCGCAAAAAGTATTTAAATCCTATGCTTATGCCGCAGTGGCCAAAGCTGAGGGTGCAGAATTGCTTTATTTTACCCCCAAAGCAGTAGACTTTGCACAACAAACAATTCATGGCTACGTATACGAAAATGGATATTGGCAAAAAAAGGATAGCCCTTTTCCAGAAGTAGTCTATAACGCGGGGAGTCCTGAAAAGCTAGATAGATCGTCAGAAATATTAGCTAAACTAAAAGAGTTAATTCCCTTCACAACTTATTCCATAGGTAATAAAATGAGAGTTTATCAAAGGCTGAAGTCAGAAGGGGAGTTTATGCAATATCTTATTCCTTCTGTAATTATTCACTCGATAGGCAGATTTTTTAATAATTTTAAAATTTACCGTAAAGTTGTATTTAAACCGGTAAATGGGCGCAAAGGATTGGGTATAACCTACATTGAAAATGTTCGTGACCAGTACAACGTAAAGTTAGGTGAAACTGACCACCTGTTTAGCTATGAGGAGTTAAGCAATTTTGTTTCCCAAAAATTACGGGAAGAACCTTATCTGCTGCAGCCATACATTAACTGCAAAACCAAATCAGGGACGTCCTATGATATAAGGTTGCATGTGCAAAAAAACGGAGAAGGTGAATGGGTTACCACAGCCGTTTACCCGCGTTTTGGTCCTGAGGGGAGTATCGTATCCAATATCAACAGCGGGGGCTCCACCAACTATTTAGTGCCCTTCTTAAAACAGGAATTTGGCGAGGAGTATTTTAACATTAAACGCTACCTGGAACACTTTTCAATCCAGTTAGCTAGACACATGGACGAAGTGCAGCAAAAATACTTCAGTGAGAGAATCGATGAACTGGGCATTGATGTGGGCCTAGACGATTTGGGGAAAATATGGATTTACGAAGTCAACTGGCGCCCGGGCTGCCCTCCAACTTTTTATTTAGAGCTGGATGTGGTCAGGAATATGATTAAATACGCCATGTTTTTAGCAAGGGAACATAAAGATATATATAACCATGTTTCAGGAGGGGAGTCTGTTGGTATTTAACCCTTATGTAGAGAAACCGATCATAGCTGTCACCGGGAGCGCCGGAAAAACCATGGTTAAAACAATGGTTTCCGCCATTCTCAGGACCAGATGGATTATATTTGAGTCTAATGACTATAACAATACCACTGATAAAACCAAAGAGCATGCGGAGCAAATTAGTTTTATCCATCGCGCGGCCGTGCTGGAATACGGGATGGCTTATCCTGGCGTTATAACCGAGCATTGCCGGATCCTTCGTCCCAACATTGGTATAATTACCAATGTTGGTCTGGCACACATTGGTAATTTTGAATCCAAACTGGAAAATCTAGCCGCCGCCAAATCCGAAATAATTCACGGCATGCATCCCACCGGCATTTTAATTATTAATGCCGATGACCCAAATGCCAAACTATTAAGCACCCAAAGCTTCCAGGGTAAGCTGCTCAAGGTGGGAATTAAATCGGGTACTGATTACCGGGCTAGGCACGTGATATACACCAAGCAGGGGATGGAATTTATCGTTAAGTTCAAGGGCGAGGAATACACCTTTATGATTCCTGTGCTTGGCAGGCATAATGTAATTAATGCCTTGTTTGCAATCGCAGTTGGAAATCAATTGGGTTTCCTTCCGGAGGAATTACAAAACGGGCTCAGGGACTTAAAGTGGCCCAAGCACAGGTTAGAAGATTATCATTTAAAAGATGACATTATGGTCATAGATGACACCGTTCATGCTCACCCCCCGGCGATGAAAGTCGCCCTTGATGTGCTTGAGGAAATAGCAAAAGGGAAAAAAATTGCCATACTGGGAAGCATGCCGGAACTCGGTGACCGTACAGATCAAGACCATGAAGATGTCGGCAGGTACGCAGCCTCAAAAAACCTGGACTTTCTTTATACTTATGGCAATATATCCGTGCAAATAGGCCATGCCGCGATAGAAGCAGGAATGTCGGCAGAAAATGTAAAACACATTACACCACTATACCGAAAAGTAATGCACCGGGAATTAGTGCAAATGATTGAGCCTGGAACCACCATACTAGTCAAAGGTGCCAGCCGCTTAAAGATGTCCGATACTGTAGGTTTTTTATGTGAATATTTTCAGAAGGACGCTTAACAAAACAGGTGGTAGACTTTGATAGCCTACCACCTGTTTTTGCTTTCGCTTATTTTTCAGGCATATGATTTTGGTCTTTCTGGATAATATACACACCCGAAAGTAAGAACTTAATTTGAGCCGCAGCTTGTTTTGCATTTTCTTTTGCTTCCTGCTCGGTGCTGCCTTTGGCTATAACATACGCGTACCTATCTCCCATAGAAAGAGGAGGGGTAAGCAACCTGCCCTTGCGCGGCTTAACATATACTTCTAAAACGCCGTGAGTTCTTAAGGCCTTTTTTTTACCAGTAACTTTCACTAAATAGCCAGTTTCCGAGATAACTAGATATTGTGCAAAAACAGGTTGTTTAAATTTGGCCTGTAGATTCGGCTCTTGACCGAGGGATATTTTTAGCGTTTGCTCAACCAAATTGATACCAAAACCAAATTCAATTAATTTGTTCATACCTGCACCTGAAATGCGAGGGTTTATTTCAATTAGTTTCCATTCCTGATTTACTAGGCGCAATTCCAAGTGACAAGCTCCTGACTCCATCCCGTGGAGTTTCACAATTGCACTCACAGTTTCCCGTAAACTGCGTAAAAAACCCACTTCCGGCTCGATCAACAAACTATAGCCAGTTACAATAAATTTTTTGTTAAAGGTAATCTCCTGCTCAATTATAGCAATAATATAAGTCTCCTGTTGGTATACAACTGCTTCAACTAGATATTGTGGGCCATCTAGATATTCCTCAACCAATATGGGGACACCAGGGTATTTTTTGTCCAGTAATTCCATATATCGTTCCAGTTTTTTTTCACTATTGATTACGTAAACGTCTTTAGAACCAGTGGAATTAGGTGATTTTACGATAAACCTGGTTTGCTGGTTGTCTTCTATATTGAGCGTTATCCCGGTTAATTCGTCCGACAGAACCTGATATTTAGGGACATACGGTGAATGCGCGAGAGCTTCACGGGAAAGAATTTTATCCTGCATTTTTATAATAGCCCGGGTGGAAAAACGGTTAACTCCGAACTCTTCGGCCATAAGACAGGCCGTATGACAATAAGGATCAACGAAACTAATAATACTGTGAATATCAAGGGCTCTTAAGGTAAGAGCTCTTATATTATCGCGTATTTCTTCAATATCTGATAAATTGCATAATCGCATCAAATGGACATCAGGAAATTCAGAACGTTTTTCCAAAAAAGATGGACGGTTTGTCAGCAGCACTGTATAATACCCCAGTCGTTCTGCAGCTCTAATTGCTTCTCTGCTTGAACCGGATTTCTGGGTCTCAATGAACACTATTGTTTTCATAGCTTAACCAATACCTCGCATCATAAACTTTACTAATCTACCGGAAGTTCAAAGCTTCAAATTATATTATTCAAAGCAAAGGCTAAATGTTTGACATTGGGCAAAGTCAAATGCATTTCTGGGCCAAAAAAATTACCCCTTTACCTGGGGTAATCCGTAAATATATGTTAGTTGTAATGTGATGGATATCAATACAATTATTAATAAAATTTCCCAGTAGCTATTAAAGACCCCTGGGGTACCTTGACAACCCCGCCTTGACTAAAGAAATTTGCTATAACAAATGATTGAACGGTGTCATTTCCGGCAGGTGTGGGTTGATCAACAAATTCAGCAACAAAGTAACGCTGAAAACTGGTACCGGCAAAAGTTCCTTTGCCCTCTACCCTAACCAAAGCATTATTACATATCTTTCGGCAAGTCACACAGCTTATTTGACAGGCTTCGAACCTAAAACTCCTAGCACCATAATTCTCCTCTTTAAACTCCAGGGTCAGTTTAGAGTCGTAACGCGGGTCTGCACTTACATTCACCTTATAGAGCAAGCTGCCCTTTATAGCTCTGGGGATGTGTGCAAATGTTACTTTAACTTTTTGTGCAAAAGCTTTAATCGTTGAAGATGTAACCATACCACAGCAACTTTGAAGGCCCATTCTTCTTTCTCAGCCCCTTTCTTTATTTAACCCATAATATTCTAAAAAAGTATAAACGTGCTTCAACTGCACCGATTTATTAGACAATAACTAAAACAGTCTTTAATAAAAATTACTAAATCTCGAGTTATTAAAAAATAATTACCCCATTAACATTTGTTGCAATAGCCTCGATAGTGGTAAATACACCGCAGGTACAACGAATACCCATTTTTCTCCCCCTTTCTGCATGTAATATATTCCCACAACCATAATATTCAAAAAAAAGTCTAATCGTGCATGAACATACTTGAATATAATAAGTCAATTCAAATTAATTAAAACGGAGTTGGCGGTATGAGAGTAAAGAAAGGAAGATGGAGTCGTTACCAGATTTTAAGATCTGATAAAGAAATCTCTAAACACCTGACACAATCTGAGCTTTTAAATTCAGAATCGCTAGATATGTACATCAATCGATACCAAAAGGTACAAATAATGCCATGTTATGGACATGTGCGAATTTTTATTTCTTCGATGGGACAGGGACAATACAAGGTACACGCTTACCGTAAAGAGGAAATGTTCAGCAATGTTATCGACTTACATGAATATCTAATCAATCGTGGCATACTGAAAAGTAAGCAATATTATGTTATTCAACCAAGTTTAAAAGAGGGCGAACGCGAGTATTTAGTAACAATGCAACGTATTGCTTTTACCCAGCAATGGGAAGCACAACTAAGCGAACTCAGACAGAACGCAAACATGGTGGCTTGTAACAATCTAGCCAAACTGGCAGTAGAATGCTTGGAGGAATCTTTGACCGAATATCTGACGGTTGTTGTGAAAATAATTATCGATCAAAAAGGTCAGGCATACGTGGCAGATATACAGGATCACCCTCCATCAAGCAAGTGGACACAGTACCAGGTGCTGAACGGCACTGGAAAAGATTTATACCTAGTTCCGGAAACCCAACTTTTTGATGAGAGCTCGTTCTTTTATTTACTCCAAAAGCACAAGCAAATATTTATCAAACCTACTATTGGCCAGTTGGGGTTAGGAATCGCCCAGGTCACCTTAAAAGAAAATAATGTGTATAAAGTTCATTCCGGAAGGGTAACCAAGGAAATATCCGGGAAAAAACATCTAATTGATTATTTATTAACCAACTATATATTAAAAAACCACTATCTTGTTCAACAAAAAATTCCACTGGCAAAAATAGAAGGCAACCCCATTGATATAAGAGTAATCACCCAGTGGGACCCTGATTTTGATAATTGGTCAGTAAACGGCAAGCTGGTCAAAATAGCTCAAAAAGGTTATGTGGTTACCAACGTGGCCAGAGAGTTACTCTTGTTAGATGAAGCTTTAATGCGGGGAGCTATTGGCAATGCTCAAAACATTGAAGATGAGATTAATAGAGCTTGTATTGATATGTCCAGACGATTACATAAAAATTTTCCTACTATAACCATCATCGGATTTGACTTAGGTGTTGACCAACAAGGTCATATTTGGTTCATTGAAGCCAACCTGAAACCGGACATCTTCATGTTTTATAGACTGGGAGATATGCAAATGTACCAAACAATAATCGATGGAATTAAAAATACAAAGGCCTTGACTTAAAAGACCATAGTAATTAATATAATAGTTAAATAATTTAATAACATGCTCCGAGTTAAAAATACCTAAAGCGCAAGCTATGGCTTTTAACCAATGGGTGCAGGGGGAAACATCTGTGCCTCCCTTTTGGAAAGGAGATTTTATTTCAGAGACATCTTACGAATTTGTCTCGAGTTAATTTGTAGAAATAAAGCAGTTTCCAAGAGGAAACTGCTTTATTTTCCATTAATCTTAAGATTGACAACATTAAGAACACTGCGAGGTTTAACTATAACATGCGTATATTGATATTTTCTTCATTATTAATTTTTTCTCTAGCCTATTTTTCCTACCAAATTTACAGGCGCATTTGTTATATCCGTCTGGGGAAACAAGAAGATTACAGCGAGCCTGTAGCAAGAATAAAATATTTATGTCAGGCTATTTTCCTGCAAAAGAAAATTGCAGATTATCCCCTTTCCGGTACTTTACACTTTTTTATTATGTGGGGCTTAATAATTTTAATGTTCAGCAGCTTGGACATGGCTGCCTTGGGTCTTTTTAATGCAAAAATTTCCTGGTTGGAGTACCCGTTTTTTTTGTTCCTAAGAGATCTGTTTATCCTATTGTTAGTCATTGGGATTATAGGTTTTGTTTTGCGCCGCCTGGTCTTAAAACTCTTAAAACAAGACTGGCTACACAGTTCTTCAAAAACATACACAATCTTGATTTTAATATTCATCATTGACTGTAGCTTACTTAGCTATTTCGCTGTTTATACTGCACTAATGGAATGGCCCTTGCCTGGTGCCTGGCTGGTTAATCCAATTGCTTACGGGCTTGCTTCCCTAAGTGAGCCAGCCACAGAAATGCTGCTGGGAATAAGCTGGTGGTCACACTTTCTAACCATCTTTGCTTTTCTACTGGTCATTCCAAATTCTAATTATTTACATCTTGTCTTTGCACCATTTAGTATTTACTGGCGTTCTTTGCGCCAGAGAGGCTCCCTTATGCCGGTTGCACTGCCAGGTACAAATAAACAAACCTGCGGTGTAAAGCTGGTAAATGACTTCACTAGAAAGCAACTGCTTGATACCTTTAGCTGTTTATTATGCGGGCGCTGCCACCGCGAATGCCCGTCTGAACGCAGTAATGAGCGGTTAAAGCCCAAACGGCTCAATGGTTTCATTCGCGCTTATTTAGAGGACGAGGGCCATAAGCTATTAGCTGGTCAGCCATCTATCAAAATGGCCGGTGACCTTTTTTACCATGATTTTATTTGGAGCTGTACCACCTGTGGCAGTTGTAACGAAGTTTGCCCCGTATCAGTAGATCATATCTCCAAGATTATTGATTTACGGCGCGGTATTATTTCTGAGCAAGAATGCATTCCTGCTGCCATTCAGGAGTTTTTTAACAATGTAGAACACGCAGGTAATCCCTTTGGCAGATTGCGCAAATTAGAGCAAGACTATGCATGGGCCGGTGATTTGGAAATTCACAGTCTGTCAAAGAAACCTCATGCCGAATATTTGTTTTATATCGGCTGTCAGGGAACCTTTGACACATCAACCGCAAAAGTAGCTGTAGCGTTGGCTAAAATTATGCAGCTTGCCGGGGTGGATTATGCAATTCTCGGGGATGAAGAATGGTGCTGCGGGGAAACAGCCAGAAGAATGGGTAATGAGCTTCTTTTCCAAAATACAGTCAAGAAGAATATTGCCCTATGGCAAGTGTATGGGGTTAAAAGAATTATTACCTTCTGTCCCCACTGCTTTAATACCCTAAAAAATGAATACCCTCAATTCGGAGGAAATTATGAGGTCGTCCCCCACCCTGTTTTCTTAGCAGAACTGCTGAAGCAAGGCTTACTGCCCATCGCCCGCTCGCAGGATATTGTGGTTACTTACCATGATGCCTGTTATCTGGGACGCTATAATGATATTTTTGAGCACCCCAGACAAGTATTAAGGTCCATACCTGGGGTGCTTTTAATAGAGATGCCCCGGTGCCAAAAAGAGTCCTTTTGTTGTGGTGCAGGCGGAGGTCGTTTCTGGACCAAGTCAAGCAAGGAAAACCCGATCAGCGTGAACCGGGTTAAAGAGGCCCTAGCTACGGAGGCAACAACGGTAATCACCGCCTGCCCTTATTGCCGAAATACTTTTGAGGGCGATATGTTAGTTCAGGACATTGCAGAATTGTTGCTCTCTACTTTCCCAACAAATGATATTTTACCTGCCTGAGCAGATTATACAGGGCAAATCGTCCAGCATCTGCTTGCACTGCTAATCTGCTGTTGATTAACTGTCGTCATAGCTTTATAATTTAAAGGATAAAGTACTTATGAAGTACGGCCTTAGCCTACAAATATTTTAAAAGACAAATTATTTTTTGCTGTATTGGTAGAACGGGAGGAAAGTTTAAAAATGCCCATCACGGAAATATTATCGCGCAATGCCGAGTTGTACCCCCAAGAAACCTGCCTGACTGAGATTAATATGGACCTCCAGGAAAGCCATAATGTCACTTGGCTGGAGTACGAGCTAATTGAAAACAGCCCAGCCGGTGAATACCGGCGGGAAATGTCCTGGCAAGTTTTTGACGAAAAAGCAAATCGGCTTGCCAATCTACTGCTGAAGAGGGGGATACAAAAAGGAGATAAGGTAGCTATTCTCTTAATGAATTGCCTGGAATGGTTGCCGATATATTTTGGTATATTAAAAGCCGGCGCTGTTGCCGTACCTTTAAATTTTCGTTACACAGCTGAGGAGATCAAGTATTGTTTAGATTTATCGGATACCATTGCTTTAATTTTCGGACCTGAATTTATTGGCCGGGTGGAAACGATTTATGCTCAGATACCTAAAGTGAAGATAATTTTTTATGCCGGAGAAAACCGTCCCAGTTTTGCTGAAAACTATGACCGTCTTACCGCCAATTGCTGTTCCAGAGCCCCAAAGATTAAACTTACCGATGAAGATGATGCAGTTATTTACTTCTCCTCTGGAACGACGGGCTTTCCCAAGGCAATTTTGCATACACACCAAAGTTTGATGTCATCATGCATGACAGAACTTAAACACCACGCCCAAACACATGAGGATAATTTTTTGTGCATACCACCACTATACCATACCGGTGCTAAAATGCACTGGTTCGGTAGTTTGGTGTCAGGGAGCAAAGCCGTATTACTGCGCGGTGTTAAGCCGGAATGGATCCTTAAAACAGTCTCTGAGGAAAAAATTACCATTGTTTGGCTTTTAGTGCCCTGGGCCCAGGATATTTTAGATGCTTTAGATAGAGACGATATAAAGCTAGAAGATTATGAGCTTTCCCAGTGGCGCCTGATGCACATTGGCGCGCAGCCAGTGCCGCCCAGTCTGATCCGTCGCTGGAAAGAGTATTTTCCTAACCATTTATACGATACTAACTATGGCCTTAGCGAAGCTATCGGACCCGGCTGTGTTCATTTAGGCACTGAGAACATTCACAAAATCGGCGCCATCGGAATACCGGGCTACAATTGGGAAGCTAAGATCACCGACGAAAATGGCTGCGAGGTAACCCAGGGACAGGTTGGGGAACTGGTAGTTAAAGGTCCGGGGGTCATGAAATGCTATTATAACGACCCGGAATCAACAACTGCAGTAATTAAGGACGGCTGGTTATTCACTGGCGATATGGCTCGAATGGATACTGATGGTTTTATTTATTTGGTTGACCGGAAAAAAGATGTGATTATCAGCGGTGGGGAAAATTTATATCCGGTACAAATTGAAGATTTTCTGCGTGCGCATCAGGCTGTTAAGGATGTTGCAGTCATTGGTCTGCCTGATCAGCGGCTAGGTGAAATAGCAGCTGCAATCATTGAACTAAAACCAGATTGCCAGTGCACTGACGAAGAAATTAAGTCCTTTTGCAAACCAATGCCCCGGTATAAACGCCCGCGAAAAATAATTTTTGATGAGGTCCCGCGCAACCCTACCGGCAAAATTGAAAAACCGAGGTTAAGGGAAAAATACGGTGCAATTAGTTTAGTAGCAGCACAAACAGAGAGATAAGGAACACTGTCAGAAAGCACGCTGATTTGTCTATCGGCGTGCTCCTTTATGAACTCAAACACTGCTACATTAATGGTGCGAATATCCGAACAAAGCTCTGCAAAGCCCTGGTAGGCCATTTAATAGCGGCAATATCTTCGACTTGAATTTGGGTACAGATTTTTAGCGTGTTAAGATAATCCTCCTTGAGCTGCCAGACTGCTTCAGATTTATATAACCATGTACCACATTCAAAATGTAAATATAAACTTCTAAAGTCAAGGTTAGCTGAACCTACTGTAGCTAATTCATCGTCTGCCACAAAGGTTTTGGAATGGTTAAAGCCAGGTTGATATTCATATATTTTTACCCCTGCTTCAATAAGCTGCGAATAATATGATTGGGTCACCAAGTGTACATACCATTTATCCGGGCAGTGCGGAGTGACAATCCTTACATCTACACCATTCCGGGCAGCTAGGCAAAGGGCAGTAACTATTTCATTATCCGCGATGAGATATGGCGTATTGATATATACGTAATTTTTAGCTTTATTAATAATATTAAGATAAATATTTTCCGCTACCAGGTCCTCATCAAGGGGCATATCCGCATAGGGCTGGACGAATCCATCGGAAGCATATGGTAGCCCATTGTGATAGGACGGCCTGTAACTTTCATAATCAGTATCTGTAGGTATAGTCGCATTCCAAAGGTGCAGGAACATAAAAGTAAAACTCCAGGCCGCATCACCTTTAACCATAATGCCGGCATCTTTCCAATGACCATGTTTGGGATAAGCATTAATATATTCATCAGCCAGATTTATACCGCCGGTAAAGGCAACCCGTCCATCAATAACAACAATTTTTCTATGGTCACGGTTATTCATACGAAGCGACAAAACCGGTGAAACAGGATTAAAAGCGATACATTGAATACCCATACTGGCTAGTTTCTGATTAAAACCGGGCGGCAGAAGGTAAATCGACCCCACATCATCATACATAATCCGCACCTCTACTCCCTCCCGCACCTTCTGCACCACAATCGCCAGGATTTCGTCCCAAAGCAGGCCTTCTTCCAAAATAAAGAATTCCATAAAAATGTATTGCTTAGCCTGTAGTAACTCTTCAATTACTTTTTTGAACATAACTTCTCCGGGAGACAAATATTGAGTAACGGTATTTTTATAAATTGGGAATAGTGAAGTATTTAAAATATATCTCGATTGATTGGCGATACTCTTGTCTAATTCCGCCAATTCATTGATTATATTTTGATCCTGAGCCAGGTAATGGCTAATGGTTAGAAATTCTTTGAGGATTTTTTCCTTGAATATTCTCATACTTTTGTTATTACCCAGTACAAAATACAGCAGAGCGCCAATAATTGGCAAGGTTAATAACGGTATGATTAAGGCAATCTTGTAAATTGGGTTGCTGCGGCTATTAATAATTTTGAACAACAGCATAATACTCAGCAGCATAAATAAGCCTTGTACATAGATAAAATATTCATTTAGTTTCCAGAGAAAGAACAGTAAAAAAGCTATCTGAATAATAATCGCTATAGCTACAATGGTCATCCTGTTTATAATAAATTTGAGTATTTTCTTCACGTATGATGTTCTCCCTCCATGCAAAGGTGTCAACATATGCATAATACATCTATTCTTGTGCACAGCACAACTTATTTAGGTCAGTAAAATTTTATCAATAGTTAATGGGATAAGAAGGCGGTATGGGTAGGTAGAAGCTATTTTACTCTTTAAAGAGCTTAATTATGACTAAACCGAGGTGAAATAAAATGTTTGGCTTTGGCTTACAAAAAAAAACCATCAAAGAACTTCGTAAAAACCAAGGTTTAACAGCAAAAGAACTGGCTCAGTTGGTAAAAGTAGAAACCGTGAAGATCCTACAAATTGAGGATACAAAGCTTAGAGATGTACCGGAACCTCTGAAAACAAGGCTAATACCATTGTTAAGGGGTGACTATATGAACAAAATACCGTGGTAAATACGCCCATTGGCAAAATTCAATGATAACCTATCTCTTAAAATACCTTACCCGCACGTAAATAATGTTAATATAGAAAAAATGGAAGCGGAAAGGTGAATAAAATGTCGAATATTAGGATAGGCCTTTGGTTAAAATATGCCCTATTACTCCTAATTACAGTTATTCTTTTCATTGCTCTCCATGGCTGCGGCAAGAAGCACATTCAGTATGCCATGGAAAGACCTGGTGAAAATCCTTCATCGGAGACGGAATTTTACAGACCGCAGGATAGCGTTCCAGTTAATGCAATGCTTGCGCGGCCTATTGCCGTAACAATAGATAATTCCAGCTCGGCCCGTCCCCAATCAGGACTAGACCAGGCCGGCCTAGTCTATGAGGTACCTGTGGAGGGAGGCGTCACCAGGTATCTCGCTGTCTTTTTTCACGAAGGCGCAAAAACCATCGGCCCAATTCGCTCCGCCCGACCTTACTTGATCGAGTTGGCCCGGGAATGGGATGCCATCTACATTCATTGCGGCCAAAGTCCCCAGGCCCAAACATATTTTGCCGAAAACCAGGTCGCCCATATCAACGAAATGTTCCACCCTACCGGTTTCTGGCGGAATAAATCCAGGCAGGCACCCTTCAATCTATACACCGACACTAATTCCCTATGGCAGGAAATTACCAAATTAGGCTGGGGTAACAAGGTAGTTCTCGCCGACTACCCGTTACGTGGAGCAGGAGATCAGCTCTCCGGTCAAGTTGCAGAGAAACTGACCATTATCTATCCATACGGCAGAGTGGGCTTTCAATATGATGCCACAACCAATACCTACTTGCGTTTTTTGAACGACTGTCCTTACTTGGATTTAAATTCTGGTATGCAGCTATCAGCTGCCAATGTCTTGATACAACAGGTATCCATGTGGGCATTTGACAGCGAGGGCCGACTGGAGGTGGATCTATTTGGTCAGGGAAAAGCTTGGTTTTTCTCCAACGGTCAGATGCAGGAAGGAACTTGGCGCAAAGATTCTAGCACTAGCCGTACCCGTTTTTATGACCAAACAAACGTGGAGTTGAGCATGACCAAAGGTATCACCTGGATCCAGCTGATTTCAGAACAAATGCAGCTAAATTTTTAGTAATACACCTAGACAATGCAAAGACGCCCTTCTCCATTACGAGAATGTGCCTTTTCTAATGTAGGCGACACATTGATTGAACCGGTGATAATAATTTGCAGTCCTCTTCCTTGCTACTTGGATATGCCGCTTTATATATTTGTCCGTTGCATAAACATTTCTAAAGCTAAAAACACAACGCTGAATAACTTCTTTATCTTTATATTATAGCTGCTAAAGCATCTGTAATTTTATTAGCACCTATGTATATCATTTCCTTGGATACTGCGTTTAAATATTCCAGACTTGATTCGTTTACTTTGGTATGTGTTACCACCATACCAACTGATATATTACCGATAGGAGGCAACCTGTTTTTTATTTGTTTAATAGAAGAAGCAGGCCATATCGGTGCATGTTTTACACATAAATAACCTAGTACATTAACGTCATGGGTATTTAGAGCATCGACACCGATAATCAGGGTTTCCTTGTCTTTTGGCAGAATTGACGCATATTGGGCTACTTTAGTTGCACCAATTGGTTTATCCAATGTGCCCCATACATTTCTAAAGCCCCGGTCTCTTAGCATTGTCCCTACTAATGGTCCCAATGAATCACCTATAATTTCGTTAGTACCTATACATACCACCAGTATTCTTTGATATACTTCGAAAAGCTCATATTTAGTAATCCCTTCGATAATTCGTTGCGTTGCGTTTTCATCTTTATAATATGCATATCCAGCCCACGTTTCAGGTACTATTACCTGCCTATTGTCTAAATTGATATTTTGATTACTTTCAATTGCAGTATTAACTGGCTTATTAATATCACTTCACCCCCCAAATATTCATTTTTCTATGCCATGCTGCTCAAATTAATATTGATATTACTTAGTTATTTTTGATTTCTTATTTGTTGTAGCATTTACTGTTCTTTATGCTTACGCAACTGATATTCTATTGCACTTTAATTCACCGTGATTATCTGCCCTTAAGGAATATAGTTCATTGCAGCCCCATAATAATATTGAGCAGCACAAACATATTAAAAAAATTTGAGTTTTCTCAACATTGCCCCCTCAAATTCATGCTTCTATTTTACCACTTGAAGCGGTTTGTTCACAGAACCCTTTCTTTTACTCATTCAAATTGGCTACAGCGCTTATCCCCAGTAACATCACTAACACTTTTGCACCCTTTAAGCTCCACATCTTTCTAGGTTAATGTTATCATTAATAAAAAAACAGGCCTGCTTGTGCAATAGCCAGGCCTGCTCTATATATGCCGTTATGTTTACGAAATCAGTTTTCGTTCATACTCATACCTAAAATGCTGCAGTGAGGTAAGGATAGGGCTGGGGGAAGCTTGACCCAAACCACATAAACAAACTCTCTCCATTACTTTTGTTAACTGAATCATATGCTCAATGTCCTGCAAAGTCCCCCGACCCCTGTTTATCCTGTCCATTATCTCGTAACACCTGAATGTACCTTCGCGGCAGGGATTGCATTTGCCGCAAGATTCTTCTTTAAAAAATTTAGCTATATGGGTGACGATATCGACTATATCTCGGGTCTCATCCATAATAAATAAAGCACCTGTGCCTAGCGTGGCTCCTATGCCACGCATGGAATCAAAATCAATGGGGGTATCCAGCAGGTATTCCGGGATAAAACCGCCTGAAGTACCGCCAACCTGCACCGCCTTGAACTTCCTGCCGCATTTAACTCCGCCGCCAAAATCATAAATTATTTCTCGGAGTGTAGCACTTGTCGGTACTTCGATAAAGACCCGGTTTTCAACATCGCCCGTTAGAGTTAATACTTTTGTCCCCGGGTATTTAGACGCACCTATAGCAGCAAACCAATCGGCACCGTTGAGCACGATTTGAGGCAGGTTAGCGAAGGTTTCAACATTGTTGACTATAGTTGGCTTACCCCAAAGGCCGGAAACGCCGGGAAACGGCGGTTTAAAGCGGGGTTCACCGCGATGGCCTTCAATTGATTCAATGAGAGCGGATTCTTCACCGCAGACATAGGCACCACCACCCATGCGTACTTCGATATTGAAATCACCCAATATACCTTTGCTGCGGGCTTTGTCAATAGCCAGGTTCAGCAATTCTACCACATAGGGATATTCTCCTCGACAGTAAATATAACCCTGTTTGGCATTGACCGCATGGCCGCAGATAGCCATACCCTCAAGCAACTGCTGGGGGTCCTTCTGCACGATAATGCGGTCCTTATAGGTACCAGGTTCACCTTCGTCAAAATTGCAAACTACATAGGTCACCTCGGCATCGGTGGGTACAAAGCTCCATTTAAGTCCACAGTTGAAAGCTGCTCCGCCACGGCCGCGCAGGTTGGACTTTTTAACCTCGGCAATCAGGTCGGCTCGGGACATCGACCGAGCTTTCTCCAGACCCTGATAACCGCCAGCTTGCAAGTAGTCCTCGAGCTTTGCTGGGTTAATTTGGTCTGCGTTGCGCAGAACAATACGCTGTTCTTCAGTCAATTCAATACCTCCCTTCTTTTGTGCTTACCTGCATTGAGCCAGCATTTCAGGCACCTGTGCAGGCTTAATATCAGTATAGGGCACGCCGTTGATGGTAATAACCGGGGTGGCCTGACATTGGCCAACGCACTCGGTAAACTCCAGGGTAAATTTTCCGTCCGCCGTGGTTTCACCCATCTTGATGCCCAGCTCTCTTTCCAGAACGGCAATCACTTCTGCAACTCCGGCTATATGACAAGGAGCGCTTTCGCAGATCCGAATTATATATCTGCCTCTCTTGTCAAACTTTAAATATGAATAAAAAGTGGCCGTGCCAAAGGCCTGAGATGCCGAAACGCTAAAAACCGCTGCCGCTTCGCGCACTGCCTCTTCCGGGAGATAGTTATATTCTCTTTGCACCGCGTGATAAGCTTCAAGCAATCCGCCGGGCAGATCTTTGTAGTTATTCAGAATCTGTTTATATTCCTCCACTGGTAGTTCACCACCTCAATGGATTTTAATCTTCTTCCAATAAACTCCAGCTTAGCTGCAGCTACTGGATTTTTTCTATTTTTACTGCACATACCTTATATTCACCGGTTTTAGTAACCGGATCCAAGGCAGCACTGGTCAAAGCATTAGTAGGAGTATCCTCGTAATGGAATGACATCCAAATCATGCCTGGGAAAACCCGGTCAGTGACCTTAACTTTGGTAGTAACTTCGCCACGCCGAGAGGTTACTTTAACAGTTTCGCCGTTATACAACCCCAATCGCGTAGCATCTTCCGGGCTAATTTCGGCATTTTCCTCCGACCACATACTGTTGATAGCAGTTGAATACGGCGTTGTTACATTATAGTGATACAGAATACGGCCTGTAGATAATAAGAAGGGGTACTCCTGATCCGGCAATTCCGCCGGTGGTATGTGTTCGACCGCCTGGAAAAGACCTTTACCCCGGGTAAATGAAGAGGCGTGTAAATAAGGCGTACCCGGGTGTTCAGCAGTTGGACATGGCCACTGGATGCCCTGTTTATTAATACGGGCATAGCTTATCCCGCCGTAAGACGGTGTAAGGGCAGACATCTCAGTGAAAATCTCCTCAGCACTGCCATAATTAACTACAAGCCCCATCTTGGTACAAAGTTCTGCAATGACCTGCCAGTTGCTTTTACCCGCCAGCGGCTCAATAGCTTTTCTAACCCGCTGTACCCGGCGTTCAGTACTGGTGAAAGTGCCATTCGTTTCCGCAAAGCTAGCGGCAGGCAAGATTACATCAGCATATGCCGCCGTCTCAGTCAAAAATAGCTCTTGAACTACCAGAAATTCCAACCTATCAAGACCTGAGCGAATATGATTGCTGTTGGGATCAGTGAGCACCGGGTTTTCGCCAAGAATATACATAGCCTTAACCTCGCCGGAGTTGGCTCGCTCAAACATATCAGGAATCATCAGACCAACATCACCGGACAGAGAAACACCCCAGGCCTGCTCGAATTTTTCCCGGGCAGCGGGTTCAATCACCTTCTGATAACCTGTGAACACATTGGGCAGTGCTCCCATGTCGCAGGCGCCCTGCACGTTGTTTTGACCGCGTATCGGGTTAACCCCGGTGCCTGGCCGCCCCAAATGCCCAGTTAGCATAGCCAAGTTGGCAATACTCATTACATTATTGGTACCGCACACATGCTCAGTAATACCTAGGGTATAAAACGTCATCGCTTTATCGGTACTTGCATAAAGGTGGGCCACTGCATAAAGTTCTGGAGTAGATATACCGGTTAACTCGGATACGTAACCAGGTGTATATTTTTCAACGGTTTCCTTTAAGGCCTCAAAATTTTCAGTTCGTTCTTCAACAAAGGTCTTGTTATACAGCCCTTCGCTAATGATGATATGCATTAAACCGTTTAGAAACGGAATATCGGTACCTGGTTGGATACGCAGCCAGTAATCAGCTTCCTCCGCAAGTTCTATTCGCCGCGGATCCACGACAATAAGTTTAGCTCCCCGGCGTGCGGCCTGCCTCATTTTATAACCAATCACCGGATGAGCTTCGGTGGTATTAGTACCTACTAATAGCAATAATTCAGCTTGCCCAATCTCAGAAATTGAATTGGTCATCGCACCGCTACCGAAAGAAGTGGCTAGACCAGCCACCGTCGGAGCGTGTCAGGTACGGGCACAATGATCGACATTATTTGTGCCCATCACCCCCCTGGTAAACTTTTGCATTAGGTAATTCTCTTCATTGGTACACCTGGCCGAACTTAGTGCAGCAAAGCTGTCAGAGCCGTATTTGTTTTTTATTTCGCTTAGCCGCTCAGCTATTAGATTAATAGCCTCGTCCCAGGATGCAGGTACGAAATTTCCATCACGTTTAATTAATGGAGTAGTTAAACGTTGATCGTTATTTATAAAATCCCAGCCAAACCTTCCTTTAACGCAAAGAGCACGGCCGTTCACCACACTGTCAGAACTTGATTTGACCCCAACCACTTGGCCTTCATAGACACACAGGTCAAAATTGCAACCGGTACCGCAAAATGGGCAGGTGGTTCGCACTTTTTTAAGTTCCCAGGTTCTAGCTTTACCATGTATCTGCTTCTCTGTCAGTGCTCCGGTCGGACAAACTGCCACGCATTGACCGCAAAAAACGCAATCAGAGTTTACAAAGGAGACATCGTCTGCCGTAGTCACCTTTCGATTGTAGCCTCGATACATATATGACAGGTTATCCCGTCCAGTAATTTCTTCACAGGCCCTTACACAAGCACCGCATTGGATACATTTATTCAAATCACGGATAATAAATGGATTGCTCTCATCAACAGCATAGTTGTGCCTCTCTCCAACAAAGCGACTGTCACGAACACCATATTGATAAGCGTATTCAGCCAAACGACAATCTCCCATTTTATCACAGGTCATACAATCCTGGGGATGGTCGGCAAGCAGCAGTTCCAGTATAATTCTGCGCGCTTCAATGACAGCAGGCGACTCAGTGTGAACTACCATTCCGGCTGATATTGGTGTTACGCACGAAGCAGGTAAAAGTGCATTTCCCTCTACTTCTACAACACATAAGCGACATTGGCCCATAGGACTCAAATCAGGATAATAACATAACCTAGGAACACTAATTCCGGAATTTTCGGCAGCCTGTAGTATGGTACTACCCGCCGGTGCTTCAATATCCTTTCCGTTAATCTTTAGTTTAACAAGTTCCATTATCTCCATCCCTCCTAACGTTTATATGCATCAGGAATAAACATCCCAATAAATTGCTTTTAAGCTTACCGATTAATCAAAGACATCACTTCAACCTAAAATACACAAATAATCAGGCATGTACTACTTTTTTAATAATATTTATCCATGTCGAAATCTTCTAACTTTTTTGGTTATGTTCTATAAAGCATAACGAGGGGAGGATAATTATCCATCTGTGCTATTGGACTGCCCACTGAATTTTTGTTTACTTAAATATTTAGTTATACAATATCGCTATGCTTGTTTAAACATAACGCATGGACTTAAATAATTACTCCGCAGAGGAAGTAATCACACTAAAAATATTATAACGTCATTTTATAAGAGGTAAAAATTAAATATAATCACCTTATAGTATGGAAGAATGATTAACTAAAGGATGAAAAAGGTATTAGCTCTTATTTACTACCACCTCACGCTTTATTGTTAGCCCATTTATGAGTCATGCACAACGCAATTAGACAATACGAAAACAAATCCAGTTCAAGACAATTATTGATGGTCTTTTCTCCTGTTTTGAAGTTTATCTAAATATCTTAATCTAGGAATAATTTCTTTATGAATGTCACAGTTAATAGATTTCCCAGCTCTGGAACCAGTCATCAGCAATTTATCATGCGGGCAACCTCCCTGGCAGGTAGTTCTAAATTCACACGTCCTGCATTCATCCGGGATGTCTGGTTGGGAGGTTTCATAAAGATATTTTTCGCACTGGATGATACTTAGAGGATCTTCATTAAATATTGTTCCAAATTTACAGGAATGATCCCTAATACATGGCCCTACTGAACCATCTGGAAATATTACTACATTTCTTCTCCCACAAGGATACGGAGATGCTTCATGCGCCCATAGAGGAATTAAGGTATTCAGCAAAAAAGTAGTATGCACATCGTAGCCCTTCATAATATAACTTTCCAATAGATCTAATAGTTCATGGTATCTCTTTAATAATTTGGCATTGTATTCAGCATCCAAACCTCTAAAGCAATCCTTTTGGTATCTTAACCGATAGCCATTTTCCAAACCAAATCTTGTTATGTCAAGCAGCCTCTTCAAGTTAAAATCATCCATCGTAGCTTCCACAGTTTGGCCAATAACATTTGATCGTTCACCAATTATCTTCATTCTTCTTGCAGTTTCTTCGATACTGGTATCGGAAATACTTGTAGTTATCCACTGGATATCTTCAAGATCATCCCAGTCTACTGAGTCTACTAAATCTCCATTGGTATAAATATACCCTTGCATGCCATCAGTATTTTTGTAAATGGAATCCATAACTTTCTTAATCCTATCTGTATTCAATAATGGTTCTCCACCCAGGAAGCCAATGGCGTTTACTTTAACATTATTAACTTTCCAAACTTCTGGAATCCACTCTAATAATCTAGCAAAAGTATTATCATCCATTTCCAGGGTACTGCCATCGCTAACTTGTTCAAAAGTATAGCAGTAAGTGCACCTTCTGGTACACTTAAAGGATAAAAATAAGATGAACCAGAATAACGGGAACTTCCCCCAATAACCTTCCCCCTTAATTCGGTCATCCTCTTTTATATACATTTTTTTTAACTGTTTAACATGTTCTGTTTGTTTTCTCATAATTAATTGCCCCGCCCCTCTTTATTCTTTCTTATACGCGTCGCTCATATATTAGTAAGCTGGCGTATAATATAGCGAACATTATAATATGGATCATAGAAGCGAAAGCGCCATAATGCAGACAAATACCCAGAAAACACTTTCACTTCTTTAAATCCAGTTAAATATTTGTTTATCCCTACTGTTAGTTCATATTGAACAAATCAACAATATACGCTGTAACTATTTCTCCATTAGCGAGCATACCACTACCAGGGGGAATATCCACGAGCAAGTTGCAATCCGCCAAAGTCCTCAGTATACTATGTTCGGTAAGAATGCTTGCTTTGGCTATTCCTTCCTCAATAGATAGTTTGGCGGTTTTTATTCTCCTGGCATCAGCTTTTTTGTAATCGCCGGATAAAACAACCTCCACCTGGCGAGGCAAAATATCTTTACAGCCTAACATTTTTTTAATCACTGGTTTAACTATTAACTCAAAAGCCGTAAAAGCGGCACCCGGATGACCGGATAAACCCAGAATCAATTTACCTCCTTTTTCCCCCGCTACAAATGATTTGCCGGGTCTAATATCTATTCCTGAAAATAAACCCTCTATTCCCGCCATGGCCATGGCAGGTTCAACCAGGTCAAAATCTCCTGCTGATGCTCCTCCTGTAGTAACAACCAACTCTGTTTTTTCCAGAGCAGTCTGCATAAGTGTGGCGATTTCTGCCGCATCATCTGGCACAATACCCATAGGAACAGGCTCCACCCCGATTTTCCTAAGGAGAGCTGACAGAAGATACTGATTGCTATTATATATCTTGCCGGTATCCAGTGTTTGTCCAAGCTCTGTTAATTCACTACCTGTACTAATAATGGCAACTTTAAGTACAGAATACACAGGTATATCATTAAGCCCTGCTTCAGCCAGTAACCCAAGAAGGGGCGGGGTAATCAGTGTACCCTTGGAGATAGCTGTTTCTCCAGCTGTTATTCCTTGGCCTGCTTTGGCTATGTTGGCTCCCTCCATTACCTGATGATAGACCTTAACATACTGACCCTCTCGAAAAACGTCCTCGCACTTGACTACCGCATCAGCCCCTGAAGGAAGTGGCGCTCCTGTCATTACTTTAACGGTGGTCTGGCTCGAGACTTGAAAATAATGTTTTCTCCCAGGTGCCACTTTTCCCAAAACCATTAAACTGACCGGGACATTTTCCGAAATATTTTCGGTATCCCTGCTAAGCAAGGCATACCCGTCAACCTTAGAACGATTGAAGCTTGGTACATTTTCCTGAATAGAAAGGTCTTCGAGCATAGTACGTCCTAAAGCCTCATTTAAAGACAACCGTTCACACGGGGTGGTTATTACTTTCTGCAGTAAAAGTTCACGAGCTTCTTCCAAAGGTAGTTTTCTTCTCCAGGCATGGGTCTGGTTGGCATGATAATCTTTGGGGGTATTTGTATTTTCAGGATAGTTAATTCTGACCTTAGAATAAAGCTCAGAAATCTTGGCAATGCTCCGCTTGTCTTTGGAAATGGGGAAAGTGTTAAATTTTTTTATTGATGCCCCGTTCGTGTCATTTGCGATTATTGCATAACCGTCCATTGAAGAATTATCTACAGGAGGTATTGCTATACCCGGTACATTCTCTTTATATAAAACCTGATTAGATACTTCCTTAATAACAATGTTTTCGCAGCTTTGATAGTTGACAGAATTTAAAACAACTTTCTGTGCTTCTTCTTTAATTGATGCCATTAAATTTTTATCTATCATTATGATAATCTCCCCTGCAAATTTAGATTTTGGTAATTAGTAAAAGGAGACATGCCGGGCAGTTAAATAAACAAGCATGCCCGGCATAAATGCCAAATCCATCTCCTTTTCGCCCAACACACCTATAGGGCTAATAAACCATAACATCCTGTTTTAAGTTATTTGGCTCGGAGAGACAATATTTTATATAAGAAATTTTCGAAATGCTCCCTTAGTTCAACAACTTATTTCAGTAACCGGTTGCATAATTACGCCTCTTTCTTCTTTCTAATAACAGCCCGTTCTCCTTCAGGCAAAGGAGG
>JAENYF010000011.1 GCA_016841905.1 Desulfoscipio geothermicus
AAGTTAGTCTTTACAACAATTACTATATTAGCACATTTTAGCTTAAGGGGGGAGATTACCATTTTCCCACAAACTCATGTCTTTTTTGCCGAAATGGTTCTGGGACATACAACTGATGCTATTACCATGGGCAGCCTATTCCCCGACTTAATCATCAGTACCCAGGTGGAACACCTGACCGCACACAGTCTGGGCACGAAATTGCTGCATGTGATACAAGAAAACCACGCCCTGGCTGATTTTGCCCGCGCGATTATCACCCACGGTATAACCCCGCAGGGTCTAGATTATTTTGGTGATGAAAAATACCAGGACTGCGAGCGCGGTTACTGTTTTCTTAAAGGTCGCGCGCTAGTAGAGCAAACTATTGAAGCCTGCCAGATTCCCCCCGAGATGGGCTGGTGGAAATCCCACAATATTGTCGAAATGGGCATCGAATTGCTCATTAGCAACCGCGGTAATTATGGAGCTTTAATTCGCCAAGCTTTTAATAACGAGGAATTAATCAATCAAATTACCAACTTGCTACCTGAGCAAACCAAATGCCTTAATCAGGGGCTGAAAAAAAGAATCGCTGGTTTTGGCGGTATTATTGAGATCGATAAAGCTACCCCCGAATCCCTGGCTGACAAGTACCGCTTACAAATGCACTACCGTCACCATTGTAATATTAACACCACCAAGGTAGCCCGGTTGATTGAACTGGCCGCCGAACAGGTTGAAGACGACCTGCCTGACTTTTTCCGCTTTTCCCATGCTAATGTACTCCAAGAACTTAACAAGCTGGCTAGCTATTAAGCCCAAATGGCAAACCCGGTCCTTATAGGCCGGGTTTTTTTAGTGTCATAATTGCATTTCCCAAGTAATATATTCCATCAAGGAAACATAGACATTTTACACTCAGCCAAATTTCCGGATATATTTATCAAGGATGGTAATTATGCAAAATCAAAGCTTTGATTACTTTTTCTCGCAAGTTGATGAATTAACCCAAGCCCACCTTACGCAAGATGAAGTGCCCACCGTGGTTGTGATGGGCCCATATAATACCGGTAAATCTACCCTGATTAATAACCTTTTAGGGCAGCACCTTTCACCCGTAGATATCATACCGACCACACCGGCCCCGGTCCGATTCAGTTACGGCGAACGTTTCCAGGCACTGGTCCATTATCCCGACCGGCAGATGCATATTTTAACTACAGGGGAACTGACCCGACTTTTGACCCATAGGGAGCGGCTCGGTCATGAGATCACCCATGTTGAAATACGGTACAAGCACGAGCTGCTTAAAAAAATGCATATAGTTGATACCCCCGGCCTGGATGCCTTACATGAACCGTCCTCACTGCTCATCCGTTTTCCCGCTGCCGACCATATTGTTTATTTATTGCAGCAACGGGGGCTTAACGAGGCAGACCGGCAGCACATCCAAAAGCTGCTCAGCAGCTACAACCCGAGCAGTATCTCCTTTTGGCTGAACTGCAACCTGGGTGACCACGATGGCACAGCCCTGGAGGAATCCCGCCAGTCTTTGCGGCAAATCTGTGCCGGCGAAGTAAACGTTCACACGATCAACACCATGCATCCAGAAGATGTCAACAAATTTCTAGCATTTATGGAAAACCATGCGGCGCTGTGCAAGCTGCAACAGATAAGCGATAAGCTACACAAACTGGACTTGCAAATTAACGACCAGGTCACCACAGCCATGCGTGAAAATGATGATGCCAAATTCCTGGTTAAGCTCTGGCCTGCCTTTGAACAAGCCCGCTTAATCCTCGACGGGGGAAATAAGCTGAATACCCTGCCCCCAGTGACGCAGCAAATAGCTGCCTTACTAACCAAGCCGTCCAGCCAGATAGCTGACCAAAGCGGCATAGCAGTGGTCTATAAAACAGCCGGTCCCCAGTGGGACCCGACCGTGATCAGGGAAAAAATTATAGCTATAGTGCAGCAAGCCCTGACTGACCCCTCCCTGCTGCCCGATACAGAGTGCATCAAACAGCTCAAGCAACTGCACGGCCAACTGCAAAGTGAGAATTATTTGGTCACCGCTGCAGGTGGGTTTTCCAGCGGCAAATCAACATTTTTTAATGCCTTAATGGGTGAAGCCATCCTGCCCGCCCAAAATCGCCCGACCACTGCTACGATTACCTTACTCAAACACGGCAGCCGTAAAAAAGCCACGATAAACTATGCACAGCAAATAACTATCCCCACTCATTACCTAGAAGACAGGCAGGCCATACTCTGCCGGCATGAACTGGAAGCCCTGGAGCAGTGGATTACTGACCCGACCCTGTCGGGGCAGATTATCGCCATCGAAAAAAGTAAGAACGACCATATTACTAAAATAACCGCGCAGGAACTTTTCCAGCAATTAGAGCTCTTGAAAAAATTCTTCGCCCGGGTGAAACGAGATTTCCCCAATAAAAAAAGACGCCCCTGGAAATCGCTATTCAAAAAAATTGCTGCGCCTAAATTTTTAACCAGCGACCTAGCCGATTACTTTGTTGTGCATTTTAACAAAGCGACCCAACAGGAACTGGATCTGGAAAGCCCATCCGGCCGAGCCGAGCTGAATAAGCTAACTGCCTCGCACCTAGCCCTGCGGGTAGCGGACATCGTGATCGAGCACCCGGCGGAACAACTGCGCCTGACCACGTTCGTGGATACACCGGGACTGGATTCTGTTTACCACCACCACCGGGAAATAACCACTCGCTACCTGCCAGCATCAGATTGCTTCCTCTTTTTTTTAAATGGCAAACATATCCTCACCCAACCCGATATGGCTATCTGGACCATGCTGCGAGCAACGATGCAAGACAAGAAACGACAGGGCAGCAAGCTATTTGTCATCGTGAACTTCGCCGACACCCTGTCCGGTAAGGAACGTAATAAGGTATACCATTACTTGCAGGAAAACTTAATTAAACCCTCCCTGGGAGCGATGAACCAGGGCAATATACATTTTATTTCTGCCCTGCAGGCCTTAAACGGAACTGATCAAACTAATTTCTTTCGCTTGCTGGGAAGTTTAAAAGAACGCATCTGGGAATTGCGCTGTGCAGAGCACTATCGTGAATATATGCAAGCCTTTAAACAAGCCCTGCCCCGCGCCGTGCAGGCAACAGTCAAGCCGGAGGATACCCGGGCCGAGCAGCAGCTTGCTTTATTAAAAATTGAAACCGAGACGCTGCTGGAGGCCATCAAGGATAGACTGAATTACTGGCAGGCCCATATAGCTGCCTTCAGCAGCCTGGATGACTTTTACGGACTCCGCGAAGGCCAAAAATCAATGAAAGGTTTTCTCGGTTTATCTCACAAAACTGTAACAGCGCCCTCGTGCCGAGACTTAGCCGAGAGCGTCAATGCTTTGTTAAAGGACTATCAACGCAAATGGGCAAGTCAGGCAAATTACCTGACGGTTACCGATTTAAACTTAGCGGATCTGCAAAAAGCCATCAATCAATTAATGGCGGATTTTAATTTATCTCGTGCTCACACTGTATTAAATAAATATCTTAAAGCCCAAGAGGCACTCATCAGCTCATCCATTAAGGCTCTGGCCGGCCAAATTGAGCAGCATTTATCGCTAAATAAACCGAAAACGAAAAGTTATCATTTATCCCCCGCAGCACTAACAGCTGCCCAGTACTACCTTCAAGAGATTAACAAGTTGGAAGCAAGCATCTACGGCACCAGTCAGCAAGAATAAGCAACAACGCCGGCCTTTGTGGATTCAACTATTAACCCGGGAGGGAGCTACCATGCAAAACGCTAGAGCACTAGACGAAAGGCTGCGCAAAATAATCAGAGAAGTCAGTGATAGCACTGGTCAGGAAATTAAACGTGATTTAATTGAAGAACTGGCCAGTGTAATTAATGAAAACCGGACCAAGGAATTAAATAGTTTCCTGGAGTCATTTAACCGGGCCTTGAAAAAAATATAAAAGGAGGAACAGATATGTTCAAAGGTCAAGATAATGAAATGCAAGGGATCATCACGGATATTTTAGTTGGGTTAAAGGGTAAATTTGTTCAGCCTGTTTTAGACGAAAACGGAAGGCTGTTAAACATGCTGGAGGAACTTAAAAGGCAGGACCAGGAGGGCATGGCTGAGCTAAAGGAACGGGTGGCGCTGCTGGAACAAAAAATTGAAGAGATTCCCCTGCTGGTGCTGTCAGCTATCCGGGATGCCATTAACCAGGCCAGCGAGGATGAGTAAAAATGGCTAGGCTTTATGAAATTAACCCTGAGTCTACCTCCGGAGAAATAACCAGTTCCTTAGCTCAATCCCTGAAGAACGGGCTCTTCGCGCCCACGGAAAAGAAATTTAGTGCGTTAGAAACGGAAATTATGACCCTCACGCAGCTTATTGAGCTGGAAACGGACAAACTTACTCTGGAAGCCAATGAAAAGTTTTATCATTTGGAAAAAGAATTTGTCCAGGCAAAAAAATGGTTTCTCATCAGCGCATTACTGTCTTTGGTTAGCCTCATAGGTATTATTGTTACTTTGATTATTCTGTTTAACTGGTACAGCTAATCCCAACGGCGGCGCAACCCACCGGTTTATTATTACCGGGCAATTACTGCGCCGCCAAACTAGCTGCCAACAGTCAACCCCAAGCCTGAGGTCTGCCCTTATTCTGCAGGCTCCTGCACCAGAACACACTACGGCAAAGCTATAGTTAGCCCGCTTCTTGCTTAAGCCTGAGCAAGCCTTAACCGGTTATATAATATCTTCTAACAATGCCGTTCAAGCTCTCCTGCATACTTTTCTCTCTCCGGCGCAGTTAACCCACCAAGCAGTCACAATTAACTATCCACACCCTTTTCCTAACTGGTTCATACAACTCTTGACAGGTGTATTTATAATATAATTAAAATATGGTGTAATTAGACTGTGCCAAACGAGGTATAATTTATTTAATTTTCAGCATTGAGTGAAAAGAGGTTAACTATGTCAAATTTCCTAACATCTATTAAAGCTTTACCCAGCCTGACCATTTACCGTAATATAATAGAAGATCCAATCATTAAAGCGATAACCAAACACTTAGAAGCAGTTTCCACACCCACTGGCGAGATTAACCCCATACAAAGTTACAGCGAAGTCTGCCATCTGCTGTCTAAGACCAGCAACCCTTTTACCACAGGCATTGATGCCTGGCAAAACCACCTGCTGGACCTCATTTTAAGGGACGTCAACCCGTTCAGCCAGGCGGCCTATACACCGGGAGCGGATTACTCTGTTTTCAATGAAGCCGTATGCTGGGATTTGACTATTTTACGCAGTCTATTTGACCTCAGCGTAACGGATATGTACGAGTCCACGATGTCGGTGCTGCAATGCTTCTTCCACTTTACCGGGGACCCGGCGCTCCCGCCCTGGGTAGCAGCCCAGCCGGCGGCTAAGGAGCACTCTGTGATCGATGAAGGGTTCCGCCAAACCAAAGAGGAATTAGCCGCTGAACCACAATGGGACAAGCTAGTGGAAGAGCTGGCTCAGCATTATGCCTTCTTTGGCTGCGGGATCTTCAGCGGCCATATCGCCTTTAAATGGGAAAACGGCGCCTTGCACGGCATCAGCCAGCCAGACACCATCAAGCTCAGCGAGTTAATCGACTATGCGGATTTACGGGAACAGATTATTGATAATACACTGCAATTCTTACACGGTTACCCGGCCAACAATCTGCTGCTTTACGGTGACAGGGGCACCGGTAAATCATCTACGATCAAGGCACTGCTCAACGAATATTGGTCGCGGGGCTTGCGACTGGTGGAAGTGCCTAAAAACCAGCTGGCAGATTACCAGCTAATTATTCAGGCATTACGCCACCGCAAGCATTGCTTCATATTGTTTGTGGACGACTTATCCTTTGAGGAAAATGAAACGGATTTTAAAGACTTGAAAGCACTATTGGAAGGAGGCATTGAAGAAAAACCTGACAATGTGTTGATCTATGCCACTTCTAATCGCCGGCACCTAATCAAGGAAACCTTCGCCGACCGTAAAACAAACGATGACAACCGTGAAATCCGGAGCATGGATTCAGTGCAGGAAAAGCTTTCCCTGGCCGACCGCTTCGGAATGACCATTATTTTCCCTACACCGGACCAGGAGACTTTTATTGAAATCGTCCTTGGTCTAGCTGACCAGCGACAGCTGCAGGTGGCGCCAGAGGAACTGCGCCAGAGGGCGTTAAAATGGTCCGTCTGGTACAATGGCCGTTCACCCCGGTCGGCCCGCCAGTTTATCGATCACCTGGAGGGACAGCTCGCCCTAGGCAAGCTATCTTAACTCCGTCACTGCTTCAATAACCACGTCGGCACCGGCAGCATCCAGCTGTTCCCGCAGGCATACTCCGGACAGTACCCCAATGCCGCCGGCGCCCGCATTCTTAGCCATCAGGATGTCCCGGGGCGAGTCACCGATCACCACCGCCCGGCCCGGTTCTACATTTAGTAAACGGCAGACGAGTAGCGCCATATCCGGTGCTGGTTTACTCTTAGCTACTAAGTCTCCGCCGATAATAACATCAAAATAATTAACCAGCTCCAGGGAAAACAATGAAAGCTTAACCCTCTCCGTATCATCAGCGCTCACCACCGCCAATTTAAAATTATTAGCCCGCAGCCTGGCCAGCAACCCCTGTAGACCTGGCAGCGGTTTGGTCAACGCCTCCCAATTTACAGCTGTTTCGGAGGCTTTATATACTTCGGTGATTAGACTATGCGCCTGTGTTTCACCCATCCCGTATTCGCGCAAAACATGAACCAGGGATTTACGCAGACCACTCAGTGTCCCTCCGGCCAATGCACCGTGAGGATCCACATGCCAGGACGTTAAATCTATTCCCATCGCCTGTTCCAGTATCACCTGCTCAATAGCATTAGGTATGGCAGTCATAATGCCACCTATCACGTACCTGCACCATTCCAACCACATTATTTTAAAATCAAGCAAAGTACCGTCCTTGTCCAATAATATGGCATCACACTCAAACTTCCTATCACCAGCCATAAGTAAAGGCATTTTACTCTCCCCCTCTTGGCGAACTTCAACATCTTAATCTTCTACAAGGCCCCGGTCATTCCTTTTGCTTCCAATAATTTTAGACTGTGCTGGCTAGCTATAAATATGCCCTGCTGCGTAAACAATAAACTTAAAAACAGAGGGCAAGAATGAACTATCAAATTGAAACCTGGGTTAATAAGGATCTTTCCGTATATCCCAGCTATATTGTACACTACTAGGTGACCTAGAATGGAGCCTTCGTTGGTAACGGCATTGTCGAGTATAACCGGCAGGCCGTCAGTAACGATCTGTACGTTAGCGACAACATACCACCCGAAGCCAGTAAACAGCTGCAGCAACAAATTGCCGCAGCTGCACAGCACTATATCAACCAGCTTAATCATTAACTTATGTTAATAGCATAAAAAGCCTCCCCAGCAAGGGAGGCTTATAATATAAACGAGTTTATTATCGAAAGAAAGTCTTAACTTTATGCTATTCTAACTGCTTCGCTGCCCGGCAGCACGGTACGGTTGTCCGCAATAACTTCGTCAAAAACCTATCTTTAGTGAGTACATTCAACCACAAGCGAACCATTCACCTGTCAGTTGTCTTTCGCATATGCGACTAAAATTAAAGAGGCGAGATTGGCCCGCCTCCTTTTCAGAATACTATTTAGCCAGGCGATAAGTATCACGAGCGATAACAAGTTCTTCGTTGGTGGGGATGATAAATATGCGTACCTTGGAATCCTCGGTAGCAACATCAACTTCTTTACCTCGCACTTTATTCTTCTCAACGTCCATCTTG
The DNA here is from genome assembly GCA_016841905.1 of Desulfoscipio geothermicus. Taxonomy (GTDB): domain Bacteria; phylum Bacillota; class Desulfotomaculia; order Desulfotomaculales; family Desulfallaceae; genus Sporotomaculum; species Sporotomaculum geothermicum_C. The sequence continues at coordinate 7,843 of JAENYF010000011.1, forward strand.
ATGCCTAATGCATCCAGATCTTCGCAGATGTGACGGCGAATGTCGATGCCGTTTTCACCGACACCAGCAGTGAACACGATGCAATCGCAGCCATTCAACTTGGCGAAGTAGTTGCCGATGTAACCTTTTACGTGATTGTAATATACATCAAGAGCTATCTGTGCTCTGTCATTTCCAGCCTTGGCAGCTTCTTCTATGTCGCGCATGTCGTTGGAAACTCCGGAGAGGCCTAGCAATCCGGACTTCTTATTGAAGTAGTTGTTAGCTTCAGCTGGAGCCATACCTAGTTTGTCCATTAAATAGAAAACGATACCGGGGTCAATATCACCGGAGCGGGTCCCCATTACCAAGCCTTCTAAAGGAGTGAAGCCCATGCTGGTGTCGACTACTTTACCATCTTTGATTGCAGCCATGCTGCCGCCATTGCCCAGATGCAGGGTTATGATCTTGCAGTCCTCGTATTTCTTGCCCAGCATATCAGCTGCCCGGTGGGAAACGTAGTAATGAGATGTGCCATGGAATCCATATCTTCTGACACGGTACTCCTCATATACCTCATAAGGCAGGGCATACATGTAATTGGCAGGTTCCATAGTCTGATGGAAAGCAGTGTCAAATACCCCCACGTGTTTAACATTTGGCATCAGTTTTTGGCAAGCTTCAATGCCCATCAAGTTGGGGGGGTTGTGCAGCGGAGCGATGTCAATGCAATCTTTGATGACTTTGATAACCTCATCATCGATAACTACGGATTGGGCGAAAGCTTCACCGCCATGAACGGTACGGTGACCAACTGCCCCGATCTCATCCATGCTCTTAACTACGCCGTATTCGGGATTGACCAGAACTTCCAGAACTAACTCCATACCTGCAGTATGATCGGGGAGATCTTGCTTGAGGACAACAGCTTCTTTGCCTGCCGGCTCATGTTTCAGGGTGCTCCCCGAGATACCGACCCTGTCTACTAGGCCCACAGCTAGAACTGATTCGTCAGTCATATCAATTACTTGATATTTAATGGAAGAGCTGCCGGCATTAACGACCAAAACCTTCATTCAAATCCAACCTCCTTGAATTCTACTCATTGATTCTTTTGACCCCTGTGGGATTCGAAATTAAATCTTAAGGCTAAGCCTTTAAGGCTGTCATGGCTACCACGCTTACAATGTCCTCGACACTGCATCCTCTGGATAGGTCGTTAACGGGTTTATCCATGCCTTGCAGGACCGGCCCGATCGCTTCTGCTCCGGCCAGTCTCTGCACTAATTTGTAGCCGATATTAGCTGCCTGAAGATCAGGGAATACTAAGACGTTGCAGCTGCCGGCAATTTCACTGCCGGGAGCCTTGGATGCGCCTACACTGGGAACAATAGCGGCATCCAACTGGAACTCGCCATCCACTTTAATTTCGGGGAATTTTTCTTTGGCAATCTGAACTGCCGATACAACCTTGTCTACCAACTCGTGACTGGCACTACCTTTGGTGGAGAAGGACAGCATGCCAACTTTAGGATCTTTAAAGCCGCATACATCGACTGCGGTCTGTACGGTTGCTTTGGCAAATTCGGCCAGCTGCTGAGCAGACGGATCAATAGTGACGGCACAGTCAGCAAATACAAAGATACCATCGTCACCATAAGTCTTATCCGGGCAAATCATAATAAAAGCTCCAGACACAGCAGACATGCCCGGAGCAGTCTTGATAATCTGCAGAGCTGGGCGCAATACGTTACCAGTAGTGTTTTGAGCTCCGGCTACCTCGCCGTCAGCCTTACCCATCTTAACCATCATGGAAGCAAAAAATAACGGATCCAACATGGTAGCTTTAGCTTTGTCCAGGGTTACACCCTTTTCTTTGCGCATTTCATAAAATGCCTGTACAAAATCATCCAGCAATGGTGTAGTAGCTGGATTAATAATTTCGGCGCCAGATAAGTCGGCACCAATGCTGCTTGCTGCCCCCTTGACGGCACTCTCGTCACCCAACAGAATTATTTGGGCAATCTTTTGATCTACAATTGCCTTGACCGCTTTTAGGGTTCTTTCTTCGGTGCCTTCTGGAAGTACTATGGTTTTACCTTTTGCAGCTGCTTTCTCTCTGATTTGCGCTATTAAGCTCATCATTTTCACTCCCAATTTTTAATGTTTTTAGATTGTTTCAAAGTTCACATTCTGTGTTAATTATTGGCATTATTGACCACAGTTCAAGGAGTCAGGAAACATGTGTGTTGTCGGTATTGTTACTGGAGTTCAACCCCTTTCACAAGGGCCACCAATAACCATTCGTGCAGCGTGGCGGCATGCCCTATGTGATAAGTGGTCACGAACCAAGATAGCTCTGGCTGGTGGAGTTGATGTGGTATTTGAGCTGCCTTTTTGTTTTACTGTTCGCAGTGCCTATTACTTTGCCCGAGGTGCCCTGCTCTCACTGCATTAAGCTGGAACAACTAACCTTATTTTTGGTAGTGAAAGTGGTGAGTTGACAGCTTTAAACTCAGTGGTGGCGCTGCTTGCTGATGAAACCTCCTATACTTCCGGATTTGCTCAGTGTTCCTAACATATATAGGCCCTGGAATACCTGTGCGTCATCCATGAACTTTAATTGCCCTTGCGTCCGGTAACCTTCAAACGATTTGGTGTCAGCTATCATGATAATGAACTTAAAACCTTAAGCCAATGCCACTGCCATTTGTCAGGCTGTTTTTGAAGGCAATTTGGAGCGAATCCCAACAGCCTTGCTGTCCACAAGTCAAACTATTCTTGAAGAAGAAATGCTGGCGGGGAGAGTTCCCATCCCGACAGATGGTCTGAAAATGCCTATTCTGCATTGAGGGCCTGGAAAATCGCTTCATATCTTCTGCAAAACAGTTTGGCACACTGTCAGCAGTTCGCTAAGCAATTAAAAGCAAGCGCTATAACCTAACCAGTATTAACTTCCTGCTCCTGTACTCTCTATCGCTGTATCAAAGAACCAAATAAATGATTTCGATCGGGTTAGTCCCCGGTATCTTCGTCTCTTAGGTTTTTCGTCACAAGGTCGTGAAATCCTGCTTTGCATTACATTTTTCCTTAAAGGTAATTTAATAGAAACCATCTATACGAAATGAACACAAGGCAAGGATTATAAATCTCTGGGGATAACCAGCCAGGCAATTAAATAAATAAGAATACCAGGGAAGGCTGCGGAAACTATGGAAAGTAAAACGTATACTATACGTACCAGGGTGGCATCAACACCCAAATACTCCGCCAACCCGCCGCAAACACCACCCAGCATTCTATTACGGCTGGAACGAAATATGCGTTTAATTTGTCTAGCCATAAACTCATCTCCTTTGCCTGCAAAACTTCAAGGTACCTCTTAAAGATGGCTCGTATTTAAGTTGCTAAGGAAGATAGTAGCCCCTGTTTACTCGCGGGGCCATTATTTTGATTAATAGCGCCCCCATAATAAAACCACCCACGTGAGCCCAGTAAGCCACGGTTAGAGCATCACCACCCAAAGAAGCCACACCGTTAAACAACTGCAACACAAACCAGAGGGCAATGAAAACAACCGCCGGTATTTCCATTAAGGTAAAGATTATGAATATAGGCACCAGGGCCAGGACACGTGAACGCGGGAAAAGGATAATATATGCGCCCAGTACTCCGGCTACCGCCCCGCTGGCTCCCACCACCGGCACAGTGGAAAAGGGGTTACTCAAAATATGCGCCAGGCTCGCTACAGTCCCGACAACCAGATAAAACAATAGGTATTTGAAATGCCCGAGGCGGCCTTCCACATTATCGCCAAACACCCACAAAAAAAGCATATTACCGATCACATGAAACCAGCCACCATGAATAAAGATAGCGGTGACAAAATTGACCAGCAACGGGGTAAAGGGTGCCCCGGTGTAAATAGCATTGAGCACCTCAGCTGGGACCACGCCAAACGCATAATAAACCTGGTTGAGGAGGTATGGTTCAATGCTGATTTCCCAAAAATAAATCAAAATGTTTAAAACTATGAGCGTCACATTAACAATCGGAAAAATTGGCGACTTAGTACTATCCCTAAGTGGAATCAATAACTTCTCTCCTCTCCGGCTGGGGAGTGTAACGTTATAAGAATAATATACTATTTAAACATATTTTGTGCACTATTTGGTTAGACTTTTATAACCGCTGCTAAAATTGCTATAATTTAGACCGGCAATACCTTCTTATTGTTTGCAACCAGTGGCTATTTTAGTATACTTAAATTTACAAAAAAAGAGGCAGGCAATCTGTAAGCATCGCCTTCCTCTGGTAATTTAACTAATCTAACCCGGTTTACTGCGGGGGCTTAGGGAATAACCTTGTTCAGTGGGTACTCAATTATATCCTGAGCTCCCCCCTGGAGCAGCGCCGGAATTAGATCCCGCACCTGTTTTTCGTCCAGTACAGCCTCAAGTGCCACCCAATCGCTGTTAATCAGCTGCGACACCGTGGGGTGCTTCATGGCCGGCAAGATAGCCAGTATATTATCCAGTTTATCCTTAGGCAGGTTCATTTTAAGACCCACCTTGGAGTCAGCGCGCAGCGCACCCTGCAATAGTACCGCCAGGTTCTGTAATTTCTCCTTTTTAAATGGATCTTCCCAGGCTCTTGGATTAGCATGCAATCGGGTGGTAGACACCAAAATAGTGTCAATTACCGTAAGCTTGTTCGCCCGCAATGAGCTGCCCGTTTCAGTAATATCCACAATAGCGTCTACCAGGTTTGGTACCTTCACTTCTGTGGCTCCGTAACTAAATTCAACAGAGGCGGTAACACCGTTTTTCTCTAAATATTTACGGGTCAAGAGCACCAGTTCGGTAGCGATGCGTTTGCCCACCAGGTCTTTAACTGTCTTTATGCCGCTGTCTTCCGCCACGGCCAGCACCACCCGGATGGGATTAGTGGTCTGCTTGGAATAAGCGAGGTCGGCCACTTCCACCACATCGGCCTCATTTTCCGTAATCCAGTCCAGCCCGCTTAAGCCGGCATCCAAAACCCCTTCGTTTACATAGCGGGGTATTTCCTGAGCCCGCATCAGCACAACTTCAATTTCCGGATCATCTATCGATGGAAAGTAAGAGCGGCTGCTTACGGAAATATTGAAGCCCGCTTTTTTAAACAGCGCAAAAGTTGATTCCTGTAAGCTGCCCTTCGGCAAGCCCAATCTCAAAATATTGCCCATTAAAATATAACCCCCTTTGCTTTATCTCGTTATCTATTTAGCATATTAAAGTATCTTTGCCTAGTATATACTGGGGTACAACAACTGTCAAGGGTATTTAAGGTATGAATTTGTAATTAAAGCGAATTTACTCCGGTAAACAAACGGGACAGAGCCACTAATGTGAGAACAGCAGATCTGCCCCTATTCCCGTGGTTATTTAACCACAATATTCACTAACTTCCCGGGCACCGGGATCACTTTAACCACCTTTTTATCACCGATCAGTTCCAGTACTTTTTCCTGCTGCATCACCAGCTCGCGCATGGCGTCTGGCTTGATGTCGGCAGGCACTAGCATGCGGTCGCGCACCTTCCCGTTTATCTGTACAACGATGGTTATTTCATCCTCAACGATAGCCTGGGGATCATATTCAGGCCACGGCCGGGCATGGATACTGCCCTCATGCCCGGTTAACTCCCAAAGTTCCTCAGTGATGTGGGGGGCAAAGGGGGCAAGCATCAGCAGCAGAGCCTTCACTGCCTCGCGCAAAACCCCGGGATCACGGTCAAACTCGGGCACTTCCCGGTACTGGTACATAGCATTGACCAGTTCCATTATGGCGCTCACCGCGGTATTAAAATTAAACCGATTGCCCACGTCTTCAGTAACCTTTTTAATAGCCAGGTGGGTCATCCGGCGCATGTCCTTGTTGACCCCCACCAAATTATCTGCCGGGCTTATATCCCCACCTGCCGCCAGCGTATCGCCCAGCGGCGCCACCAAGCGCCATACCCGGTTCAGAAAGCGGTAACTGCCCTCCACTCCCTGGTCGCTCCATTCCAGGTCACGTTCGGGGGGTGAAGCAAATAAAATAAACAGACGTGCAGTGTCAGCGCCATAAGTGGCCACGATATCCTCCGGGCTGACCACGTTACCCTTGGATTTACTCATTTTAGCCCCGTCTTTAAGCACCATGCCCTGGGTAAGCAGGTTGGTAAAAGGTTCATCATTAAAGACCAGTTTTAAGTCATAAAGCACCTTGGTGATAAACCGGCTGTACAGCAGATGCAAAATAGCGTGTTCCACACCGCCGATATACTGATCAACCGGCAGCCATTGCTTTACTTTATCCAGATCCCAGGCATTGTCCGCATTGCGGGAGCTAGTATAACGGTAATAGTAAAAGGATGAACACATAAAAGTATCCATGGTATCGGTTTCCCGGCAGGCCGGGCCGCCGCAAGTCGGACAAGTTGTATGCACAAAGTCTGCGTGATCCGCCAGCGGGGAACGGCCGGTGGGTTTAAAGGCCACATCCATGGGCAGCATCACCGGCAAATCTGCATCAGGCACCGGCACGGCGCCGCACTTATTGCAATAAACTATGGGAATAGGCGCACCCCAGTAACGCTGCCGGGAAATAAGCCAGTCCCGCAAACGGTAGTTAACCCTTCCTTCACCCCACCCCTGTTCCTGCAAAAATTTTATCACATTGGTAATACCCTGCCGGTTAGGAGTGCCGCTAAAGGGCCCTGAATTAACCATCAGCCCTTCGTCCTCGAAGGCCTCGGTCATAGCAACGGGATCCAGGGTAACTCCCTCGGGCTGAATGACCACCCGGACTGGCAGGTTATACTTCCGTGCAAACTCAAAGTCCCGCTGGTCATGGGCCGGTACCGCCATAACGGCACCGGTACCGTATTCCACCAGAACGTAATTGGCCACCATAATAGGCACTTTATCGCCGTTTACCGGGTTAATGCAGTAAGCTCCGGTAAACAACCCGATTTTTTCCGCCTCGGTGGAAGTACGGGCCAGTTCACTTAAATTGCGCACCTTTTGCACAAACTCCTTGATTTCACCGGCTTGCGATTTACCTTCAATTAATTTTTCCACCAGGGGATGTTCGGGCGCCAGCACCATATAGGTAACGCCGTAAATAGTATCCGGGCGGGTAGTGTATATAGCAACGGTTTCACCCATGCCATCGACCGGGAAACTAACCTCGGCGCCTTCACTGCGCCCAATCCAGTTGTCCTGCATAATTTTAACTTTATCCGGCCAGCCGCTAAGCTTTTCCAGGTCGGTCAGCAACCGGTCGGCATAGTCAGTGATCTTTAAAAACCACTGTTCCAGCTCCCTTTTTTCCACCACACTGTCGCAGCGCTCACAGGAGCCTTCCTTGACCTGCTCGTTGGCCAAAACGGTGGCACAGGAGGGGCACCAGTTTACGGCAGATTTCTTTTTGTAGGCCAATCCATGGTGATAGAGCTGTAAAAACAGCCACTGGGTCCATTTATAATAACCCGGGTGACACGTGGCCACCTCCCGGTTCCAGTCGTAGCTGAGACCCAATTGTTTAAGCTGAGCCCGCATGGCATCAATATTATCCGTCGTCCACCGGGCCGGGTGCATTGCACCGTGCTTAATGGCGGCATTCTCCGCCGGCAGGCCAAAGGCGTCCCAGCCCATCGGATGCAGCACATTATAGCCCTGCATCGTCTTAAACCGGGCAACCACATCGCCAATGGAATAGTTACGCACATGTCCCATATGTAACTTACCTGAAGGATAAGGGAACATTTCCAGACAATAATATTTGGGCCGATCACTAAAATCGGGCACAGTATAGCTATCCTGTTCAGCCCATTTTTCCTGCCACTTCGCTTCTATTTCCTTAAATTCATAGCGATCCTTCATGACTTCCTCCCGTACGTTCAATAATTAACATTGTTGCTACCCGAATCCAATATTATCACATTTTAGCTGATTATGAAAACAAACAAAAACCCCTCATCCCATAAGGGACGAGAGGTTGATCTCGCGATACCACCCTAATTGATAAAGTCTTTTGGTGGAGATGAGGGGGCTCGAACCCCTGACCTCCTGAATGCCATTCAGGCGCTCTCCCAGCTGAGCTACACCCCCATGACTTTACCCACTTGGTGCGTTAACGGCACAGGCCGTCCCGGTTTACTTACTTCAACCAGGCAACTCCGGGGCGAGTTCATTCGCCATACCCACCGCCTCGCACCAACCGGCGGCTCTCTTTAAGAGTATACGGCAATTTACTATTCCCCTTCATAATTATTACTTTATTGTACTGAAGCTAACTATAAAATAATAGATTATTAAAGTCAACGCTAAAGATTTTTACATACTTGCTGAAATTTTAACTATTTCGGCGTCTCCCCACAAGTGTTCCAAATTATAAAAATGACGTTGCTCTTCCTGGAAAATGTGGATCACCACAGAACTGTAGTCCAGTAATAACCATTGCGCCGTTTTGAACCCTTCCCTGCGTGGATGACCGGCACCGTGCTCATGCAATTTCTCCTCAATTGCATCGGCAATAGCCCGGGCATGCACCGTTGATCTGCTGCTGCAAATAATAAAGTAGTCGGCCACCACGGAAACCTCGCCTATATTAAGCACGGTGATATCCATAGCCTTTTTCCCTTCCGCCGCTTCAACAGCCAACCGCACAAGAACATCAGGTTCATTTATCAACAGGCAATCCCCCTATTAGTTTTATATTATTATATTATTGTTCGTATTCTCCTAAGGTTTACAATTTCCTGCTGGACGGTTAAAAATATTGACCCCGTTACGGGCCTGCACAGCTCTGGGATGAATTAAATCCCCCCTGCGCACGGATAAAATGATAGCAGCGTCAAAACAGCATAGCAACGCTCGGTCCAGATTCTGTCGCGCTATTTGACGCAGTTCCGCCACACCCGGAAACTTACGCCCCGGCTCCGCTTTGTCCGCAACAAATACTATTTTATCCAGCAAAGTCATTGTTTCGTCACCCAGGGTATGCACCTCAATAGCATGCAGCACCACCTGGTCCAACACGCCAAACTGCTGCCTGGCCAGCAGTGCTCCCACCGGAGCATGCAACAGCACCGGCATAATTTTCTCTATGCCATCGACAGGAACACTGTTTTCCCGGGCCAAGACCAGCAGTTGCTCACCCGGCAGGTCCCTGGCGCAATCGTGCAGCAAACCTGCCACTGCAGCCTGCTGACGATCGGCGCCGTATAACTCGGCCAGACCGGCCGCAGTTTCGCTTACCGCTAATGAATGCTCAAGCCTTTTGTTACCAAGCATACCCTGCAAGGTCTTTATGTAATACTTATGCTGCATTTTTCTCCTCCATGAAAAATTATATCATAAGTGCAGAATAAGCCAAATTGTGAAGTTGGTTAGTTGGTTAGGGGTTAAATCATATTAAGGTTCAATAAACTTGTCTTTACAGTGGTTTGCCAGCTAGCCTATCCAATATGCATAATACAACATTAGCAGTACCGGCGCCCCAAACGTAGCGCCGGCTACCGCAAACGCGCCTACTGTACCGTATAGATTATTTTCCTGGCGCAGTGCATACCAGCCGTAACTGGCTACATGCACCGTAATTAGTGTTACAAGTAGCATTATTAAAACGTTAAACATTTTACCACCTCGGAATAATAATTGAAAAATTTTGTTGCTACCTAAGCTGCACCATTTCATGGACTAGACCTGTACGGCGCACTTTATAATCAACGTTGACTGTAATGTCGGCATCTTTATATTTTTCCTCCCAATTATAGGCAGACCACTGCGGCCAGGTAGGAAATAATTTCTGAGCGTGCAGACCAAAACCCAAAAAATCAGCATCCAACTGCTTACTTTTTGCAATAGTATCGTTAATATCCTCAAAAATTAACTCTTGCACGGCATCTTCCACAATATACAACCGGTCCGGCCTCTCGTAATTCTCCCCCGACTGTATAGACAATATTTGCCCTTCCAGTTTCACATTCGCTGTAATCTTCGGCCGCCCCCCGGTAATGTTAATATCAACCCGGGGCTTTTGCCGGGGAAGCACATCAACAATTATATACTTATCGGGATGATAAGGGTCAGGTACATTCAAAAGAGTACGTTTCATAGCACCGAAGAATATTTTTTGCACCCCTACCTGATCACCGTTTAGCGTACCCACCATCCTATCTTTTTTAAATACTGCGCCACCCATAATCTCAATTTCGCTGCCCCCCTTACGCGGTATACGCCCGGCCTGGTAATACCCCTTGGGTTTAAAGGAATTATCTGTGTAAATAGTCTCTTTAGCACCCCGTGCAGCCAGTGGGGCTACAGGGTTTACCCCCGGGTTCTCCGATTTATAATAAAATTGATGAAAGGAGTCAAAGGGTATAAACTCTGTGTACCGCCAGCCCTGCTGCATCAGTTCGTAATATTTACCCACATTGTCTTCCAGCTGGGGCACACCTTTGGTCAGAAAATCTTCAGCTCGCCCTTCGCAAATGAGCAATTGAGAAGAACGGCGAAACTGTTGGAAACGTACCAGCGGGGCCACATACGCACCGATACCTTCTTCGGCCAACTCCCGGGAGAAGACAAACCACTTGGTGTGGCTGAGACTAACCCGCCTGTCCACCACGGTATTAATCAGCTCCAGGGTGCTTAGTAAAGTTGGTACATCAAACGTAATAGTGAAGAAACCACCTTGACCGCTACCACCCTCGGATCCGGACTGCCCCCCACCGCCTGCAATAGCCTTGGGTACCGCAACCACCGACGTAACAGTAAGTACATTTTGCCGGCCTTTGTCAACACCGATGGCCATTACCCAGGCCCTTTCATCAGGCTCGGTGTAATCGTAGCAGCCGGCCAGAGGTAGCAGCAAGGCTCCGGTCATCACCACCATCAGGGCTTTGCGCAGCACCTTCGACAAGTGAGCATTATACACCTTCGTCACCTCCCCGTGCCTTAAAGGCTGCTACCAGCAGCAAAAATAACAATACCCCGATCAGCATCACAAAACTATAACGGGTTACATAATTAAAGTACCAGTAAGCCGTCTGGGTGACGTTTTGAGGGATAAATGCAACCACCGTGACAAACACGGCCATAGACAATACAAAGGGCCGGTAGTCATCCAACCTGCACAGCCGGGTAAGCACCGCAGCGCCGGCGTAAAATGAGGCAGCCAAGTAAATCATATTGCTCAAAGACCAGATGGGCAGAAAAAGCACTTCCAGCCGCTGGCCAAAACGACCGAAATAAATATTTCTGGCCATCTCGAAGGAGGGTACAGAAAGCTCACTAACCGTAGGGTAAGTAAAAATCAAAATAGGTGCCAGCACATAAAGAAACATAACAATTCCGGAAATACTTACCGCCATTACACCAACCTTTTTGCCATTACCACCGGGCAAAAAAGGGTAGATAATCCCCAGTAAAAGTATTTGCACATAATCACCGGTGTTCTCCAGGGCACCCCAAAGCAGCTGCGGGATGCCGGGACCCCAAAAAGGGAACAGCGCGGAATAGTTCCATAATGGAATAGTCAGCGCTATCAACCCCAACCCGGTAACTACCAATAAACTCGCCAGAAACCTGGCAGTACGGGCCACCGTCTCCAAACCCAGGTAGCTCACTACCACAATACTGATGATAAAGGAAAAGGTCACCAGGCTTATAGGCGTATCCGGCAAAAAACCTACCACCATGCGCTCGCTGACTCCCCGCAGGGTTGCTCCAGCGCTGACCACAAACACAGCCAGATAAAACAGGGCAAATAATGCGTTAATATAAGGCCCGACTAACTCTTCCCCAACTTGCACTAAATCCCGGCCCGGAAACCGGTTGAGCAAAAAAACCAAAAGCAGCACACCGGAAAGGCCAATAAATATCAGTACCAGGAAGATAATCCAGGTTGCATTCATACCCAAGTGGATACTAAATATTAATTGGGTTAAAAATATTTTTGCTGAAATAAAAATAAATAAGAGACTAACGGCCTCAGACACCCCAACTACCGGCTTTTGCTGGCTCAAATTAACCGACCTCCCCTTTACCCTTTCCTACGCCTCCATGAGCGGCTTACTTCCGACTGGCGCCGCACCTGCAAAGGATCAAGGTAATCCGGCCGGGTTTCTTGACGCCACTGGGGACCGCGCAACAAATAATCGGACCCTTTGCGTGTCACCGGAGCCACCGGAGCCAACAAAGGCACACCAAAAGATTTAAGGTTGGCCATAACCCCCACATGGATAAAAAAGCCTACCATAATCCCATGCAGGCCGGCCAGGGCAGCCAAAATAATATAAAAAAACCGCAGCGCCCTAATAGTCAAAGAAAAAGAGTAGTTAGGTATAGCAAAAGAGCCCAGAGCGGTCACCGCCACCACTATAATCAAAATCGGACTAACAATATTGGCGGCTACCGCAGCCTGGCCTAAAATCAAGGCGCCCACAATGCCCAGAGTGGTACCCACTGTACCGGGTATCCTGATCCCGGCCTCCCTAATTAGTTCAAAAGAAAACTCCATCACCAGCACCTCTACAATCGACGGGAAAGGCACCTTTTCCCTGGCACCCGTAATGGCCAGCAGCAGATCAGTAGGGATAAACTCCTGGTGATAGGCTATGATAGCCACGTAATTAGCCGGTAGCAACAGGGCCAAAAACAGCCCCACATAACGAATTACCCGCACAAAAGAGCCTATTGGCCACCTGATATAAGCATCTTCCGGAGCCTGCATCAGTGTAAAAAATGTGCAGGGCACCACCATAACAAATGGGTTGCCGTCTATTAGAACGGCTACCTGCCCTTCCAACAGGCTGGCGGCCACCCGGTCGGGGCGCTCGGTGCTCAGCACTTGCGGCACCATGTGCTGGGGGTAGTCTTCGATCATTTCTTCGACTAGACCGGTTTCAAGCAAAAAATCACCGCGCACGGACTCCAGACGACGCTTTACCTCCTGGACCAGGTCGGGGTTGACAAGGTCATCCAGATACATAACCGCACACTGCATAGGCGCAGAGTTACCTACCTTGATGAACTCAGTAAGCAGAGAAGGCCGGTGAATAATTTTCCGCACCAGTGAGGTATTCACTCTGATTTGCTCAGTAAAGGCTTCCTGGGGTCCCCTGATGACAGCCTCCACCTGGGGGGTGGAGACGCTGCGGTATGGCCAGCCCTTGGTTTCCAGCAGCAGGGCTTGGTTATAGCCGTCAATGAGGAGGGCAGTGTTGCCGTTCAGCACGTCTTCCACCACCCGGCTGAAATTATGAGCTGTGGATACCTGGTTATTGGGCAGCAGCGCCTCCTTGACCCGGTCGAAGAGGTCCTTGTAACCGGCCCTGGTCGTATCGAACATCTGACATTCAAAATCGCAGCGGTCAAAAATACCAGACAGCAGCATTAAGGGCTGCAGTATTGCCATGTTTTGCACCTGGGAATTGGTGATACCGTCGATAAAAACCAGCAATGCCTTAACGGGAGGGTTAGTACCGATGGTTAAACTGCGGAACACCGTGTCCTTGTTCTTGGGTACTCGAAATACTTTTTCCATCATTTTCCTATTTTCTACCAGGTCGTAAAACATCTCAACTCTATCCTTAATAATGGCGTCAATATTTTGGTTTGCCGCCAACTGTTCAGCAAATTTTTCCTTTACCGCAGTATTTTCACGGACTCGTTTGCGCCTGGCTGCTCGACCAGCGGATACATGGCTGCGCTGGTGACCCGAACCGACCTCCCCCGCAGGTTCACTCGGCTTTAGACTGCCGCCGGCCCCTCCCCCCTGACCCTGTTGTCCCGCTGACTTATCACCTGCAGCTATGATATCTTCACCTGGTTGCTCTTTTCCCGGGCTGCCTTTCCTCTGGCTATTTTTTTTCTGTACTGGCCTGACCGGTTCCGTCCTTCTCGTTCCGTCTGTCATCCCCGGGTTGGTCCTCAAGACCTGCCTCAAAAAGGGACACATAAGGCCGGGGTGGTTGGTATAAAACATAACTGACCAGTTTTTTCACCGAAAACATAGGACAACCTCCGCAAATATTGTAAGCGCACCATATAGCAGTAAAAGATACAATCTAAGTGTGCCCTGGCAGTTAGTGGTTTATGTGGCTAATTCTACGGAGCATTGTTTTGCTTTCAAAGGGTTTGCTTTGCACAAAGAAAATATCTTCTGGAAACGCAGCAGTTAAAGGTATCCGCGATTTACATGATGTTATTTTAGCTTTATTAAATACAGACGGTACTTTGTATGTGGACTTGAAGAAAGACCGGATGGAGTATGTGCAGAAGATTGAGGATTAGCATGAAGAAAATATTGCCACCAGTGAATAATGAAGGTGCTTGTATATTTGTCATTAACGCGAAGGAAAATATCCATTAGAATTCTCCGAAAAGCACCCTGACTAACATCTGGATTTTAACATGGGGGCATGTGGAGAATTTCGTGGAAGGTGTTCACAAATATTTTAAGGAGGAGATTTTCTTATGCATATGCAACACGATTTTGGTGCTCACGAAATTGTGGAAGCCCATGAGGTTTTAACTAGCACCATTGATGGCATCAATACTTTCTCACTGCTGCGCCGGCACGTATCCGACCAGCAGCTGGGTGAAATAATGGACAGGCAGCTTAGCTTTGCTGAAAAGGAATATAACGATATGGTTTCCTTTTTGTCCAACCGCCACGGAATTAGTGCGGAAAACTACCACGCCCAGAGAACTCCCTCGATTAATTATGGGCTGCGCAGCCCATCACCGGTTGCCCCGCATGAAACAGCCGGCAGATTAACCAACCGGGATGTGGCCTCCATTATGCTGAATATGCACAAATGCAGCTCTTCCCGTAAAATGATGGCCGCCCTGGAATGTGCAGATTCACAGCTCCGGCATATGATGATGCAAGGTGCCATGTCCTGCTGTGAAAAAGCTTACGAAATATTCACCTACATGAACCAAAAGGGCATGTACCAGGTGCCTACCATGCAGGACAGAACTCAGATGAACTATATGAATACCTTTCAGCCCATGGGCTCCACTGGGACACCAAGCATGATGAGGTCTGCAGGTACCTTGGAAAACCGGGGTTTTATTAGCTAAATTAAAACCGGGGGCGGTTAGTTTATTAACCAGCCCCCGGCTATATACCCCCGAAAAACACATTAGTCCCCCCCAATAATGCTATTTACTGATGACCTCTTTTTCGACCATGGATTCACGCATGATTTCCTCAGGATCTGTGTTTATCTTCTCCAAGCCAATTTCCCTTAAAATTTGATCAATTAACTCCTTTGACATATATATCAGCCTCCTTATATTTAGCGTCATTTAATAAACATATGCATTTTCAATTTATTATATTACTAATTATAAAATACAAGAGCAAAAATTCAAATAATTTTTTTTAAAAACTCAATTATTTATTTTTGTTATATTTCGGCAATATGACTACCAGTTCCATACCATATTATTAGGAGCATTTCCAACCCAGATAGTATCCGGGTGCTTGCAGTATATTATTCACTGTCTTCGACAGGCTTACCTCCAGCCAAGCAACTAACTCTAGTTTTATATATTTATGCAGAGGTAACATTTGTTGTGCCTGGACCACTCGATCCAATATTTCACTTCCCCTTTTACTACCGCAAATGGCTTTTGTATTATTTTAACGTTATACTATACATAATATAATATTATAATAATTATAAACAACAAGTTGCCAAATCAACTAATATGTGAAAAATGCGCATATAGAAACAACCGTATATGAAAAAATTATAAATGACCCTGACGACTTGTAGTGCTGACTCATACAGTTATGCAACAGACACACAATAATATAAGCCTTGACTTCTCAAGGCTTGACTATCCACACATCAATATTTTTTACGAATAATTTTTTTAATTACCCAACCAGCCAACAGCATAGCCAGCAAATATCCGATCCAGGCCAATACAGGAACCCCATACCAATGGGGGGGTATACCCGAAGCACAAATGATACTGGCGCCAATGATGCAGGCGGCACTGAGCAGGCAAACCAGCAACTTGTTGAGCATCAGGTCAAGCCGGCGCGCCGGTTCATCCGCAGTTAAATCAATATTTATTCTAGTTTGTCCTTTAATGGCCATTTGCAGAACATTGGAATATTGTTCCGGTAAAGCAAGGGTATGTTTGCCAAAGCTATGGAGCAACAGCACCGTCGTTAGTAATTCTTTCTTAAAATCAATTTCCTTAAATATATTGCCTGAAGCATGATTGGCCATAATTTGCACAAAATTAACCTGCGGGCTGCAGACCGCCAAAACACCTTCAATAGTAACGACGCCCCGAGCAAGCATAGAGAGGCCCGAGGGCAAAGATATTTGGTGAAAGTTTAAGATATCCTTAACCTCTTGCATGATAGGACCCAGGCGTATATTAGCTAATTCCATATCACCATAGCGGGTCACCATGCTTTCAATATCTTCATAAAGCTTGGTAAAGTTGACCTTGCCTTTAATCGTATCCGCAGCTAAGAATACTTCAACCAAACCCTGAATATCCTGCTGCACAACGGATAAGATGGTCTTTTTTAAAAGCCTGCGGTCCCGGCTGTTAATACGCCCCATCATACCTAAATCCAGCCAGACAATTTGGCCATCCCGGATATAGATATTCCCCGGGTGAGGATCAGCATGAAATAAGCCATCATCGACAATTTGTTTAACATAGTTCTCGGCCAACTTAATACCGATTTCATTAATGTCATAGCCCAGTGAGGCTAGTTTTTCCAGAGCGTCTATCTGTACGCCATCGATATACTCCATAACCAGTACCCTTGATGTCGTTAAATTACGCTCCACTCGGGGGAAAGCTACGTACTTAATATCGACGTTTAAATCGGTAATTTCCTGGATATAGTTGGATTCTATAATAAAATCCATTTCCTGTTGAGCAGCCGCCCACATTTCATCCACAATTAATTTAAAGTCAATATTTCCTACATTAATATTAAATACTTTAATGAAGGAAATCGCTTTTTTTAGTAATTGAATATCCCGCTCCATCATTTGATATATGCCTGGACGCTGTACCTTAATCACTACGGTTTGCCCATTGAGCAAGACTGCTTTATGCACCTGAGCAATCGAGGCTGAGCCAAGGGATTCCCGGGAAATCTCCTGGAACACCTCGTCAGCCCGCTGGCCGTACTCTGCTTCAATTACCCCGATGATCTCTTCATACGAGATCGGCTTGACATCGGTGCGCAGTTGAACCAGCACATCGCAGTACTCTTTCGGGAGTATATCACTGCGCATAGACATCACCTGGCCAAACTTGACATAAGTCGGGCCCAAGTCTTCCAAAATTAATTTCAATTTATCAGGAGAAACGCCGTGGATTACTCCATGGCGTTTAAGTACACTGATCATTTCCCTTAGCCTGGCAGCTGATAATTTATTATCAATCGATAGCCCTAGATGCTTCATCTTTTTTCTCCATCTCTGTGAGCTTCTCTTTTAAGGCAGCCAAATCTTCTTTGCTAAGAGTGGCAAGTTTGTTCAGGAGATCTTCCATGCTTTCGGCAACAGTTTCTTTTTTCTTGCTCTCAGCACGACTGCGTTTCAATTCTTCATTAATGATTTTGCCCTGTTCCACAGTCAGCTCGCCTTTTTCAATCAGCGAATCAATAAACTCCCTGGTTCTTTCCGCGGTGGTGGCCATCGCCCCTATCCCAGCTAAAATAACCTTTTTCATGTCATCCCCTAAATTCATCTGCAAAACCCCCTTTGTATTTATAGTATACCTAAGAATAGCAACCAAAGTATATACTATTCTTACCCAAAACCATCAATCCCATTATCCATAAAATCAATTGGCTCTTTTATTATACCCCTGACAATGAATAAGGGCAGGCTTCATATTCCTAATCGGAATGCTCCTACCCTTACCCCGAGGTGTACCGCAATGGGTGTAGTGACTTACTCTCATCCGGCGCACGCGGCCTTCACAAAGTCAACTGGATACTGGGTGCGCTGGGCTGTTTCCTCAATGGATAGACCCTCATCAACAAACCTTCTGGCTACACTAACAAAAACCATCAAATTCTTCCTCTTCAAAGTACAATTCAAAGCTATTGGCTTGCTCAATAATTTCTGCTTCGCTTTTATTAATAAAACCTGCCCAGGAAGCTTTTGATTGGATATAAAAGCCTCCATTAAAGGCAATATTAGCCCCAAAGTCAAACAATACCTTCTACTCTAAAACATTTTTGTCTTATTATACAAGGAAATCCACTCAATTTAACTTTTACTGCATTTCAACCAAAAATCTTCTACCCCGATGCCACCCCTGTCTACCCAGGAAAATAAATCAAAAAAGCCCGAAGCAGTAACTGCTTGCCAGGGCTTTCCTGAGTTTCTCTTCTAAGTATGATCGAAAACAAAGGAGGTTCTGCTAAACAGCAGTCAATGGTATTCCTGCAGGGGTTTTTTATAGATTTGGTAGAGCTCCACTGCCTGCTCTTGATAGGCCACAGGGATTTCCAAATACCCCCACCCCATCGTCATTTGAAACAAACCGTCGTAGGCATGGCTGCCGTTCTCGACGATAGCGTAAGGAATTGCCTCCGTATCAAGCATATCAGTGAAAAAGACTGCATCTAATACATTATCCAGCTCGAGCCGAAAAGTTTTCACGGCTTACCACCCTCCCGTCACTTAGTTTCCAACAGAGTATTACCGCAATGATTACAATTGCTTAAATACCCAGCTCTCCCTTGAGTTTGTCAAGTTCCGCATCTACAGCAGCACTGTCCTTTGAGGTATACTTTTCTTCCAACGCCTTAGCCTCGTCAACCGGTGCCTTATGGAGTTCGGCCATAGCATTCGCTTCGTCGAGCATTTTATTGGCCTTCTCCTCCATGCGGTCGAAAGAGCTGATGGCACCCTGGGTTTTCTCCACCGCAGAGCCGAATTCATTTAGTGTTTTCTGAGTTTTAGCCACCGTGACTTTAGCCTTGATCATCTCGCGGCGAGTTTTTAAAGCCTCAATGTCAGATACAAGCTTATCGTGCATCTGCCGCATTTTGACGGCGTTTTCATGAGCGGCATTATAAGCTACCATCAGCCCGGTACCGACGTTTTCCACTTCCTGTTTTTTAGCGATGAAGATACGGGCATCACCTTCGTTACCGGCCACCAGTGCCTTTTTCGCCAGATCCGTGTATTTCGCAACCTCAGCCTGGTTTTCATCAACTAAACGCTTGGTGCGTGTTTCCTCCGCCATCACCCCGGCGGTACTGCGTTTTACCTCAGCCAGATTTTCAAGCATATCATTTAAATACTGGTCAATCATCTTGGCCGGATCTTCCATTTTATCCAGCAGGACGTTAATGTTGGCCTTAATAATGTCTCCAAATCTATCCAATATTGACATGTGACTTCCTCCCCATAATTATTTTCAGCCGACACCCTATTATCGCCCGGGTCCAGGATCTTCATATTTTTTGGCCAGTTCTTCCGCTTCCGCATCTTTAAATTTTTCCAACGGCTTACTGAGCATTTCCTCGGTCCGCTGTGCCTCCAGGTTTTTCTGTTTCTTGGCATAGCTCCACCAGATAAACAATAACGTTACGAAGGCTACCAAACCGAAGATAAGCATGACCACAAGCCATGGCGAACGCGTAACCGCCATAATGCGATCCGCCGCATCGCTGAAGGACTTGCTGAAAAAGACCTCATCCGTCAGGCTATCGTCGTAATAATATCGATCTATATAATCAAGCAAAATATCGCCTGCTTCTGTGTCAATGACAGTTTTGGCCTGCGTACCGCATACATACCGGTCCATATAATTGTTATTATACTCTAAGAAAACTAACAGTAAATGTGCCTCATCGGTAAACAACTGGTCATATAGGTTACGGGCATAAGCATCAAGCTCGCCGGCCGAGGGGGAATGCGAGCCATTGACTGTATCCGTAATATATAAATGGGGCTGCACACCGGTTTTTTGATAGAAGTATTTTAGACCGCTGACCAGCTGGGTCTGATTCTTAATCCAGCCCAGTTCGTCGGTATAGTAGTCTGTTTCATTGACTGAACCGACCGGCAACGCTTCACGCTGCACAGTGGATTTAGTTATATCTGAACTGCCACCGGAACCGCCGAGCATGGAAATTCCGCTAGAAGCACTAAATAGGATAAGGATGACGAAAATGACAATTAAACACATAATAACTGTGAAGCAGCCGGAACCACCCGCTCCGCCGCCTGACCCGCCGCCACCAAAACCTCCGCCGCCGTAGTTACCTCCATCGCTAAACGGACCCGGGAACGGCCTGCCCATACCACCACCCAAAAAACCGCCGCCGCTTCTGCCACCACCATAAGAGCCTCTACTCGGCCCGCCGCCAAAAATACCGCCGCTGCGGCCACCACTGCTGCGGCTGCCGCCAAAGGACCCACCGCCGCTTCTGCCTCCGGAACCACCGCCTCTACCCAATGTTCTCCCTCCAATAGCCTACTGCACTACGTACGTTAATTTAATAAATGTATGTGTATTTAACTCCCGAGAAGCTCCACGGAAGTAACTTCTACTTCTATTAGCTTCATTTCATGAGACTAATCTATCCCTTCAATCATACTCAGCTTAGCCATAGTATAATCCTCCTCGCTTAATTAAATATTAAATTTATAACCCAATTATTTAGCTAAACCTCTTTCAATGGTTGCCAATTAATTACTATTGCATCCTAATGATAACCAAGTTCAGGCACCGTAGCCATCAGCCCAATTGCTGCCGGCTTGTCCCCACTATACCGCTTAAACAACTCGGCGATTCCTGATGCATTCTAAGGTTTATCCAGTTTAGCACAAACCCTAAACCTCTGTAAACTCCTCCCGTTTTTCCATCCGCTGAATTATTGCTGTCCCTTTAAATATACGTATAATTCTGACTAAAATCAATAATAGTTAACAATTAGTTATAAAAATACCCAATACCCTTAAGCAAATTGTCACCGTCAAAGGTGGCGATACCTAAGTAAAAGAATTAAGCAACCTCATGGTCCCCCCCCCCCAAAAAAACAGCCAGGCACCCCCGTAAAGAGAGTGCTTGGCGTGCTATCTAAAACAAAGGAGGAATTAAATGCTAGCCAATTGATTGACTAGTTAACGGCATATCCGCCACCACAAAATCCCATACTAAATACTAAGAGTATCAGAATGAGAAAAAGGATAAAACTACCGTCAAAGTAAGGAGTACAACCACCACCGCCACCAGATACTCCGTAGCCCATGTGCTTACCCCCTTTCCCGGTAAGGTAAGGTTATTAACCTTCCGCTGTTTATAATATGGGGGCAGTTGTCATTATGTTACAAACGTAACATAATTTTCTGTATAATCAAAAGCTCCCCACCTTGATGACAAGATAGGGAGCTTTCATACTCAGCTGCAGGTTAAATTATTCGAAATCAGGACCGGCTGCCAGTACAGTCTCTGACATATCATTAAATTTACTAAAGTTCTCTTTAAACAGCAGGGCCAGTTTCCGAGCCTGCATGTCATATTCAATGGGATTGGACCAGGTGTTTCTCGGATTCAGCAACTCAGCCGGCACTCCAGGGCAGCTTTGCGGAATCTCGATATTAAAAATGGGATCTGGCTGGAATACAACGTTATCAAAACCGCCGTGCAAAGCGGCGCTGACCATCGCTCGGGTATATTTGAGGTTCATCCTTTGGCCGACTCCGTAAGGACCGCCGGTCCAGCCGGTGTTGACCAAGTAAACCTGAGCATTATACTTTTCAATCTTTTCCCGAAGAATTTCAGCATAAACCAGGGGGCGACGGGGCAGAAACGGCCCGCCAAAGCCCGTGGAAAAGGTAGCCTTGGGTTCAGTAATGCCACGCTCTGTTCCGGCCAGTTTGCTGGTATAACCAGAAAGGAAATGATACATCGCCTGCTCAGGCGTCAAGCGGGCAATAGGAGGCATGACACCAAATGCATCAGCAGTCAGGAAAATAATCGTTTTCGGGTGTCCGCCAACACCGGGAATTACCGCATTGGGTATAAAGTCTACCGGATAAGCAGCCCGGGTGTTTTCTGTAATAGCATTACTATCATAATCGGGCTGCCTGGTTTCCGGCTCAAGTATCACGTTTTCCACAACGCTGCCAAAACGAATGGCATTCCAAATTTGCGGTTCATATTCCTGGGACAGGTTGATGCATTTGGCATAGCAACCGCCTTCAAAGTTAAATACGCCCTGGTCAGTCCAGCCGTGTTCATCGTCCCCAATGAGGAAACGCTCGGGGTCGGCAGAAAGAGTAGTTTTGCCGGTGCCGGAAAGGCCGAAGAAAATTGCGCTTTCGCCTCCGGAACCAACATTGGCCGAGCAGTGCATAGGACAAATGCCCTGTTCCGGTAACAGATAATTCATGGCCGTAAAGATTGATTTTTTGATTTCACCGGCGTAAGAAGAACCACCAATGAGGATCACTCTTTTATCAAAGTTAAGGATAATAAATGCTTCCGAATAGGTTCCATCCAATTCCGGGATGGCCCTAAAACCAGGCGCACAAAGCACGGTAAATTTAGGTTCATGATTGATTAACTCATCGGCCTGAGGCCGGACAAAAAGCTGGTAGGAAAAAAGATTCTGCCAAGCATATTCGTTGATGACGGTAATTGGCATCCGATATTGCGGATCAGCGCCGCAGAACCCGTCAAAAACAAAAAGATCTTTTCCCTGCAGGTAAGCGGTAAGACGCAGGTAAAGATGATTAAACCCCTCCTCGCTAATTGGCTGATTAACACTTCCCCATTCAATGTTGTCATGAGTTAATGCACTGTCCACAATAAATCTATCTTCAGGAGAACGGCCGGTATATTTGCCTGTTTCCACACGCAAGGCACCATTGGCGGCGAGGATCCCTTCACCTTTGGCTAAAGCCATCTCCACCAGTTTGGCCGGAGAGAGATTTCGATACTCATTTTTAATATTTATGATACCCAATTGCTTAAGGTAATCTTTTACGCTCATCAAATCAGCCTTCCTTCTCGTTAATTAGTTATACTATTATTGTAATAAAGTTACCATATTAGAGTCAATGATTAAACAGTAAATACACGCTACTCCTCAAAATGTTATAATTTTGTTAATAATTTTTATTTTCCCTTAAACTATGTATTAACTTGGGGCTAGTCTATCTGTGTTGCAGGAAATGTTAGACCCATCGCCGGCAACCAAAGGCCTCACCACCCGGTTTACTCCTCCTGCACTTTGGGGCAGGGGAACTCGTCACATTCATAGCAAGACCGGATATTTTTCTCCATTAGACAGCCCAAGGTTTGGCAAAGATAAAACCGCAGTCTCCCCTTCCCCTGGACGCCGCCGACTTGGGGAGCCACCAGGTCTTCAGCCATTTCCGCTTTCACGATATGCATTATCGACTTAATACTGCCCAAAAAACTGCCATCTCGGCAAGTTAAGTAACGCCTACCCAATTCCTCGGCATCTAGTTGCTCCAAAACTGCATACCCCAAGCCCTGCAAGTATTCGCCTGTTTTTCCGGCTTCGATGCCAAATTGAATTATTTCTTCCTTTAAACCGGTATCAACCAACCCTTTAATTTGATCAACAGTTTGGTAATCAAAACATAAAAGGCTGTGCAAGGCGGAATTAGCCCTTAATGCCTGCAATACAGCTCTTACTGTATCAGGCTGCAGGTAAAAGGTAACCCCTTCCCAGGTGAACAAGGTTTTCTGAGCCGGATTGAAACCTTCAGCGCAAAGTTTACTAATTAAGTCATCATGTTCAAAATCAAGCGCTACATACCTGACGTTGTCATGGCTGGTTATGCCGTTGTTCTGTAAAATTGACTTCTTGAGCTTCTGAGTGGCTAAAGCGTCTATTTCATAAATTATGGTATCGGCAATGAATTTCTCAAACCGGTAAGGACGGCTATCATAACCTGCGCCTAAAATAACTATTTGGGGTAGCCCTGCTTGCAGGGAAGTAACAAATAAATCATCAAAATACGCAGTCCTGGCAGTCACAAATTCATACAGGCCTTCCGGAATCATTTTTTTAATGTTTTGACGAAAATCAGCGTCCTTTAATGGCTCACTTTTCTCCTCCGGTAAGAATAATGCTGCAAGCTCATCTTTACCACGTACATCGGCATCGTCTTCATAACAGGCCAAAGCCCTTAGCGAAGCTATAACCACAGCTGTTTCAGAAGCCTTTCTTGTGTGTTTCATATTTTCACCTTCTATTCTCTCAGGAGTGCTGAGACAGGTAATACTCAATGTAGCTCCGAACCTTGCCAGCGGGTTGATAAATCCCAAAGTGGCCTTCGCAAAGGATGTCTGCCTTTAAGGCAATTAACTTGCCCATTGATTCCCGCCAATGTTTCATATTCGAACCCCAGGAGGAGTCAAAGGGACCATGGATGTCCTGGCCAAATAAAATTCTGGTTCCCTTGACATCCAGGTAGGGGCTGATGCCGCCTGGTGTGTGGCCAGGGGTATGCAGGCAATGCAAGACCGTATTGCCCACCACCACATCCTGCAGTTCGCCGGTTAACAATATATCCACCGACACGCCACGGTAATTGACCCGATAGTACGAGGCTGCAGTAAGATTAGAATTATCCCCGGCAACAGCGTCGCTCTCTAGTTCATGACATACTACCTGAGCTCCCCGCTCCTGAAAATAACGCACCCCCCCGATGTGATCAATATGCCCGTGGGTAACAATGACATATTTCAACAGGGCAATATCCAGGCCAAGTTTTTTCAAGTTTGCTAAAATAGTCCGGGTAGAATAGCCCAGCCCTGTGTCCACCAGTGCCAGCTCAGTGCCGCCATCGACCAGGTAGACACAGCAATCACGCCCTTCCGTTATCTGAGGTCCCCCAACAATATACACGCCTTCAGCAACCCGCTCAGGTTTACCCATGCAAATGCCATCCTTTCTTTTCATTGATAACTATCCGATATATAAATTATATCTGAAACATCACCATCCGGCTACGTAAGTCAAGGCGATTTTCCACCATAGCTTGGCTATATCTCGGTGGCAATAGTCAATATTTGGAATTGATGTCTAACTACAAATTTGTCGTAATTGTTTGTTAAGTGACTAAAAAACATACACATTTGTCATAATACAACTTATTGTCTATAAAATTAGCGAATTTTTGTTGTGTTTAGAATTAATTTAATCTGGCATGAAAATTGCTTTTAGTTAGTAATAGTGAATGTAATATGGTAAGAAGGATACCCCCTGAGTATACTCAATAAACCCCTCTCTTTATCTATACTTAGTTTTGTTCCCTCTCATCGAGGGAATTTTTTTTGCCTTGCTTACCGGGAAAAAACCTGCACTTATGGCCGGCTTCATCACCTCTTGGCTAATTTGACGTTTACAATTCACTTTAAAAGCCATTATATAAATGGAAGTACTGTTTAAAATAATAACCAGGAGCGTAACATTGATGGATAAACACCGGCTATTCAGCGAGTTTGATACTAACTTACTCAACGATGACCAGCCCTCCCTCTATTTCAGAAAGCTGGCTGAGGCAGGCTTGCTTAATACTGCTTATCCCTTTATCATGCTGGATATCCTGCAAAAGGTCGAACAACCACCTGAATTCCATCCGGAAGGCAGCGTTTGGGAACATACCCTGCTGGTAGTCGACCTAGCCGCGGCAAGGAGAAAGATTAGCGCCAATCCACGTGTTTTTATGTGGACAGCTCTGCTGCACGATCTTGGTAAAGCCAACACCACCAAGATTCGCCGAGGTAAAATTACCGCTTACGATCATGACAAGCAAGGCGCTAAATTAGCGGCAAAATTTTTAAGGGAATTTACTGCTGACGAGGAATTTATTAACCAGGTAACGCGTTTGGTCAGATGGCACATGCAGATACTTTACGTAACTAAAAAACTGCCCTTTGCGGATATTCAAAAAATGCTCAGTGAAGTACCGCTGGAAGAAATCGCCCTTTTCTGCGAGTGTGATCGCCTAGGCAGGGGCAATATGAATGATAAGATACTGCAAGCAGAACTTGCTAATGTAGATTATTTTATGCAGCAATGTCGACCATACCTGGACACGTAACTGTAACTACATAAATTATCGCCATAATCAGCTGTTTTTCAGAAGAAATAAAAATAAGGTTAAGCACAACAACAAAATTATATACTTTGGCTGTCCACCGCACCGCAACTGGTATTGTCAAGTACATATTGTTTTATACTGCTTTACACTTCAGCAAAGCAGTAATTCATATCCAGGCCACGGGTAGCTATTCCGTCCATACTTCCCTGATCAGTGTACTGCCACATATGGTAACGACCGTTATAGGTCGGCCTGGTATTATATTCAGCCAGCCAAACGGTGACATCCTCAGGTAATTTACCAGCCTCAAGTTGATTGGACAGCCAGTGTTTATTGGCGTAGATGCCGGGTTTAAAGCCGGCCTGTCGAATACATTTCAGTGCTTCTAGCGCGTAGACTGTGATTTTTTCACGGGGCAGAGCTCCCAGGGGAGGGTTATATTTTGGATCGGCTTCTTCAAAATCAATAAAAGCCGGGTAGACTAGCTCCTTGCCGGCCAGTTGGGCTAAAAAGTTATCCACCTCTTTCCGGTGTTTGACCTTATCGCCGTAGTAAAAATAGTGGTAAGCGCCAATTGGAACACCGACTCGTTTAGCTTCGTTATAATTTCGTTCCCACATTTCATCAGTATCATGCATTCCATGACTTGCTCTAATGATGACAAAATCAACCTTACCCCTGAGCTTATCCCAATCAATTAGGCCCTGGTATTTGGAAACATCTATACCTTTTAAGAGCATGCGAATTCACCTTCTTCATTTACGTCTTTGGCTTGAGGAAACATTCTTATGTTAATCTATTCAATAACTAATGATTCTGCTTTTAACGATATTCCAAGGTGCGGATGCAACATCAAGCAAGAAGAGCAGGCTAGCAGGGCCTGCTCTTCTTTGGCGTCTATTTAACTCAGGTTAGGGTCAACTAACTTGCTGCCCTGGTCTTACAATAAGTACCGGTAATCAGACCCCGCTTACTTCAATCAAAGCTGCAGCAGCTAATTTTAGCTACCGCGGCTTGACAGACACCAGATGTACCGATGCTTTCACCTGGCCGTTATAATCGGTTACTTTCACTTTTAAGGCATGATTCCCCAGACTTGTACCACTCGTATCCCAGATATAGCTCTTGTCTGTGGTAGCCTTCTTTATAGTGCTGTCCACATAATACTCGATAGTACTTATGCCCGCATTGGATATGATAGCTGCTGTAATGGGAACCTTATCGCCAACTTTAATAGGTTTACCGTTATTGACGGTGAAATCCACCGAAATTTTCGATGGACCATGAACGGTGATGGTTTGTGTAGATGCTTTCTCCTGGCCATTTTTGTCTACTACCTTAACTTTTAAGGCATGATTCCCCTGTGCTGTACCACCGGTATCCCAGGTGTAGCTCCTGGCGGTGGAAGAATGCTTAACCACGCCATCAACGTAATACACTATCTTATTTATGTCCGCCTCAGGTGCTGCAACCACTGCTATGGGAACCTTATCGCCAACGGTAATACTTTTACAGTTATTAACGGTGAATTGCCTGTTTACGGTGACGGCCTTGGTGGCTAATTTCGCCAGGCCATTATTATTTATTACCTTAACTTTTATATAATGACTCCCAGGTGCTGTGCCACTGGTATCCCAGATATAGCTCTTAGCAGTGGAAGAATGCTTAACTACACCATCAACATAATACACTATCTTACTTATACCCGACTCAGGTGCTGCGTCCACTGCTATGGGAACCTTATCGCCAACGGCAACAGACTGGCCGTTATTGATGGTAAATTCCACTGCAGATGTCGAGCCGGTGGGCTCCAGAAATTTGAGCGAGACGGCGAGTCTGGTCCAGTCCCCACGCTCATGAGCAAAGACATAAGTAGGCATAATTAGCGTGAATAAAAAATACAATGGTAATAAAACCCAGTTAGTTAGCTTTTTGGTCAATACTAACACCTCATCAACATCAGGAGTGTTCATTTAGGTTTTTTTAACAGACTGGCCACCAAAATCACATCTTCGCCATAACGGTCTCTAAGCTTGTCCAAAGCAGCAGTAACTTTTTCCTCTTTAACTAACTGCTCATCCCGAAACAGAGTAATTTGCCGCTCCCCGGTCAGCTTACCACAGGTCACGCCAAGCAACCTGACCGGCGGCTTGCAGTGTTTAGTCAGCAGTTGGCCGGCTGCCCGGTAGATAGGTCCGGGCAGGTTAGTGGGTTCCGGCAAGTTTTCCGTGCGGGTGACCAGCTGGAAATCAGGATATTTAATTTTCAGCGTCACCGACCCGGTTTTCAGGTTGGCTCGGCGCAAACGGCGGGCTACTTTTTCCGCCAGTTCCTGCAAAGTGCGGCGCAGCACCTCCATATCGCAAATATCCTCAGCAAAGGTGACCTCCTTACCCAGCGACTTTACCTCACGCACCGGCTCCACCGGCCGGTTATCCACACCCCGGGCGAATTCATACAAAATTCTGCCGTGCTTGCCGAATTTACCTTCCAATAATTCAAGTGGCAGCTCCCTAAGCTGGCCAATTGTTTTAATCCCCAGGTGATTTAAGCTGACCGCCGTCTTATCGCCGATACCCCACATTTTATTAATACGCAACGGAGCTAAAAATTTCAGCACCTTTTCCTGAGAAATCACCGTAAAACCATTAGGTTTTTGGTAATCAGAAGCTAGTTTTGCGATAAATTTATTGGGCCCAACCCCTACCGAGGCGGATAATTGCAGCTCTTCTTGAATGCGCTTTTGGATGACGGCACCAATTACCTCTGCCGGGCCAAACAATTTCTCGCTGCCCCGTACATCTAAAAACGCTTCATCCAGCGAAACAGGTTCGATGATGGGGGTATAAGCGTAAAAAATTTCCATCACCGCTGCGGATACCAAACGGTATTTATGATGGTTAACCGGCAGCACCGTCAAACCGGGGCACAGCTTGAGGGCAGTGGCCATGGGCATGGCTGACTTTATGCCATACCGGCGCGCCTCATATGACGCGGTAGCCACCACACCTCTGTCCTCCGGTCTGCCACCCACCGCAACCGGCTTGCCCTGCAGCTCTGGATTATCTCTTTGTTCAACGGACGCGTAAAAGGCATCCATGTCGATATGAAGGATATACATAGCTATTCACCCAGCAGCAACAGGCTTAAGGACATTACCATCATACCGCCGATCAGCCCGAAAATGGACAAATGATGATGACCATATTCCTCAGCAGACGGCAGCAGTTCATCAAATGAGATGAAAACCATAATTCCTGCCACAGCCGCAAACAATATGCCCAGCACAGCATCGCTGAAAAACAGGGAAAATAGCATAAAACCTATTAAGGCGCCAAAGGGTTCCGCAAGACCCGAAATAATGGACATTAAACAAGCCTTCTTTTTATTGCCGGTTGCCGCGTAAACCGGAACAGCTACGGCAATCCCTTCAGGAATATTATGGATAGCAATGGCAGCCGCTATAACAATGCCCAGTGAAGGATTGGTTACTACAGCAATAAAAGATGCAACGCCCTCGGGAAAATTATGAATGGTGACGGCAATAGCAATAAGTACACCTGTCCTTAACAGCTTTTTTTCTTTACTGTTCACAACAATACCGTTCATTTCTTCAACTTTATGAATTTCATGCGGGTTTTCCGGAGAAGGCACCAGCCTGTCGATGAGCAAAATTAGGAAAACACCGCTAAAAAATGCTACCGTGGTAAGCCATGCCCCCGTATGCCCACCAAACTCCTGGGTTAGGCAGTGTTTAGCCTGGGGAAACAATTCGATAAAGGATAAAAATATCATTACCCCTGCCGAGAAACCAAGGACAAACGAAAGAAATTTAGTATTGGTCTCTTTCCAAAACAGAGTAAGCAGTCCACCGATACCTGTACACAAACCCGCAAACAAGGTCAGTCCAAAGGCCAGTAGAACATTCTGAGTATCCATAGGCACCAAATTCCTTCCTAAATTCCATCCATTTTTACCTCAGCCATGACACAAAAAAATATTCTAAAAATAATTATGTTATATGCTTTCCAAGCAATAAATAATCACACAGTCATCAAAAAATTGACGTAAAAGAGTATTAGAGCTCAGGTGTATTGTTTTTCGGAACAATGGATAAAAGTCCAAAGGATTTATCCCCCACCACAGAAAGCATCTGAGCCGAATATAAACCGGCCACCACCCGGTATAATTTTTCATCCGCAATTTCCTCCAGCTAGCCATCCGGTCGCTGCAGGGCAGTGTCGATAACCTTATTGAACATTATGCGCCGAGAATTAAAGGTAAAAACAGCCCGGACATATACAGTTGCGCGTTAAAGGGTGCTACGCTTCGGCAGATGTGTTTGGAATATTACCGGTAACCATAAAGATGAAGCTGAGCAATATATAGAATACGATGCGCTTAAATGTTTGCTTCATATAATAACCTCATAAGCGGACATAACGCAATCCCGCCAACCCGAATATTGACAGGTGATTGTCATATATACACGTATTTCCTTTCTTTCTACTATCTAATATCTAAATAAATAATTAATAAATATAATTATATTCACAATATTTTTCCATTTATAGTAATACATGAATTATCGGTGCATTTACTGACATAAACTGACAAATCTTCCTTACCTTCATAAAGAAACAGAACGGCCGCTTTTTGAAGAGTTTATCACTGAAGAATACCCCCTGCTTACCGGATGTAATATTATTTTGTACTTATACCACCTGGTTATAAATATACACGCCGGCAGACAGCGCAAGCAGCAGCAGGGCTATCACATACAACCCAATGGCCCCGCGCCAGTTACCCTGTCTGGCAGACCAGCGACCATAATTGATGGTTTTAAAGGTCACCGCCAACACGAAAACAATGGTCAATACAATAATCATAATCATGACTTGCCACGCTCCTTATTGTAAACTTTAGTCGCTGCTTCTGGCAACGGGCATAAGCCGCAATAAAGTCCCTGTACGCCTGATTTTGTATTCCACGTCCACGCTAACCTGGGCCTCCTCGAACAGAGCAGGCCAGTTAAGCTGCTCCCAGTCCTTTTGAGTCAGTACCAGGCGGCGGGCTTTGTTGCCAAAGCCGATTATATCGGATCGGTACTCTTGCTGGGTTTTTTCTACCAGGTCTCGGGCCTGCTGTTCTATAAGCTCTTCGAAGGCTTGCTCCAAAAGCGAACGATACCGGGGCAGGCTGTAATCAATTAAACTGTTTACCCCCAACACATTACCCTCCAGAGATAACCGGGCTTCAATAATAGGACCCTCCCCGGTTAGCTTGATTTTTATCCGGGGCTTGTCTGCCTGGGATACATCCATAATCACGAGGTTGCCGGGCTTCAAGGGATCTTTGATCGTATAAATTCTTCTGTCATACTGCCCTCTGAACATGGAGTAAATTGAAGTTTCATCACCGTTCAAGGTACCCACCATTTTCCCTTCCCGAAAAACCGCCGCCCCCATTGCTTCCAGAAATACGCCCCCCTTTTTAACCATCTCACCGGCTATATAGTCCCCTTCCGACCGGTAACTGCTTTGGCCGTTATGGGGCGGCAAATTTTCATCAGATACCGCAAATAATAAAGATACGGGGTTAATACCTCCTATTTTTAAATCGTTGTAAAAATCCTGCAACTTCTCGCCTGGTATATAGCCGGTAAACGACTGGTTGCCGGCCAGAAGTTCAATGTATTTAGCCGGATTCGATTCTAAAAAAGGGGTCATTTTGGTCAGTATTTCCTCAGGTTTTTGGCGAGCAACAGCGATAAAAGCAGTACCTCTGGTTTCCCGGAACTGAGTTAAACCGGGGACAATTACGCTCATCGAACCATCTTTAGCCATCGCTTCAGAAAAAATGATGCCCTTAGCATGCATTAGTGAAATTTTGCGGCCCACAAATGAATTGACCATATTCATCGAAGCGTATATACTGGGGGCTTCCACCGTAATTACCTCGGCGCTCCGCTGACCCTCTCCCCCTCCTCCACCTCCACCTCCTTGTCCTCCCCCGGCAATGACCTTGGGCACAGCGATTAAATAGGATACGCGGAGCAAGTTTTGGGCGCCGTTGTCGATGCCAATGAGCAATACATAAGATAGCGCATCTGGTTCAAAATTGCTGCCGCAACCCGCGGCAAACAGTAACACCAGCAAAGTCAGCAGAGCAGCAGTAAGGCGTAGCCGGCTATTTTTCTGCATTATTCTTGCCCCCTTTGCCAAGTAATACCGCCAGCAATAGCAGCAACAGCGGCAGCCCAAAAATCGGGATAAACGCTATATTATTAAAATATTCACCGGTTTTTAATACGGCGTCGGGCAGGCTTTGTGGTATAAAGGCCAGTGCAAAAACTATAATTAGCGCAGGTAAAACCAGGGGTCGGTGGTCGGGCAGCTTTAGCCAGTCCTTTAATATGTGACAGAGACCGTAAACACCAACTGAAACCCACAGGTACCCGCTGATTACCCAGAAGAGGAGAAATATAGCCTCGATACGTTGTATAAATCGCCCCAGGTAAACACTGCGGGCCATATTATACAGCGGCAAATAGGGTTCCTCCCCCACTACGGCCGGAAACGCCAGCAGGTAGGCCAATACCATCGTAGTTAAGATAACCGTGGTGACAATAATACTGGTATAGCCAATTTTTTTTATCTGGTGAGCATAAAAGACCAGGGGCAGCGCATAAATAAAGCTTAATTCATAAAAAGCCGAGCTTTGTATAACGCCTTCTTTTATGGTTATCCAGGGGCCATTGCCAAATATGGGAAACAACCAGTCCGTGTCCCAATTGGAGTAACTGAACGCAACAATTAAAAGAGCGGCCCCCAGGGTAAAGGGAAACACAAGGTGGCAAGCTCTGGCGATAGTGGACAAACCAAGATAGGCAGCTAATCCCGCGCCGCAGAAAAATATTAGCATAATCAAGCCGATGCTTGTTTCCGGCAGGGCGATAATGACGATCATTTCTCCGAACCTGCGGAAGGTCATTGTCAATTCAAACAGCCAGGGCAGCAGTAAAACCATGACTAGCAGCCCGCCAAAATACGGCCCGCTAATATATTCCGCGGTCTCGGGAAATGAACGGTCCGGAAAACGCTCGATATATTTTAGGATCAACCAGAAAAAAACCAGGGTAACCAGCCCTGAAATTATCACTATTTGCCAGGCGGCACTACCGCCCCGACTAACAATAATGAGAGGGTAAGTTAAAAATAATTTAGTGGCCATTGTGATGACCAGCAGGGTGATCGCTTCGGCCAGGCCGATTTTTACCTGGTTAATCATCACCACCGCCTTTTAGGTGCTCTTCGCATCATTGGTACCTTAATCCCCCTCTTTATTGGCCTTGTTGCCCGGAGGCTTTGCGGACTGCCTGGTAGCCCAGCCCCGGCTTAGCTCCGGCTGGCGCCGGGTGTCCAAGGTCTGCTGGTAATCAGGCCGGTTCTCCTGCTGCCAGGCGGGGAAGCGTAAGATTAAATCATGGCTGGAGGCAGTTTTTGGGGACACCGGCGCTAAATAGGGCACCCCGAAGGATTTCATGTTTAGTAACAGGCAAAGCATCATAAACAGCCCGCTGGAAATGCCGAAAAAGCCCAAGACAGCCGCCAGGAAAATGAAAATAAACCGCATAAATCTGAAGCCAAAAGCAGCGGCATAGTTGGGTATGGCATAAGAGGACAAGCCGGTTACTGCAACGATAATAATGAGAATGGGGCTGACAATACTGGCCGCCACCGCAGCCTGGCCTAGAATCAGTGTACCCACAATACCCAGGGTTGGACCGATAATGCCCGGTACACGCACCCCGGCCTCCCGTACCAGTTCAAAGGATAATTCCATGAGCAGTATTTCTACAATGGTGGGAAATGGCACCATTTCCCTGGCCGCAGCTATGGACAACAGCAGATCAGTGGGAATCATCTCCTGGTGAAAGGTGGCTATAGCCACGTAAAAAGCAGGCAGCAGAATGGTTAAAAATACAGCAAACAGCCGAATAACCCTGAGCCATATACCATTTGAAAAGCGCACATAGTGATCCTCGGAGCTGTGCAGAAAATCAAACAGCAGGCCGGGCACCAGCATAACAAAGGGTGTGTTATCCACTATTATGGCCACCTTGCCCTCCAGCAGCATGGAGGATACCCGGTCAGGCCGCTCTGTTTTGATGATCTGGGGCATCAAAGACAGGGGGTGGTCTTCAATAAATTCCTCAAGTACGCCGCTTTCGGCCAAATAGTCGGTTTTAATACCCCTAATACGCCTTTTGACCTCCTGTACCAGAGCAGGGTTGGTCAGGTCCGCCATATACATGATGGCCACATTGTTGTTATTGCGCATTCCCACCTCTAAATACTCGGTAATCAGCTGTTCCGAGTGGATAATTCTACGGACTAATGCAG
This sequence comes from Desulfoscipio geothermicus, assembly GCA_016841905.1. GTDB lineage: Bacteria > Bacillota > Desulfotomaculia > Desulfotomaculales > Desulfallaceae > Sporotomaculum > Sporotomaculum geothermicum_C. Next base: position 42,366 of record JAENYF010000011.1, read on the forward strand.
TATTGGAGCGCAGGTTTTCCACAAAGCCCTCCTGGGGACCCTGAACGACCTGCTCGGTTTTGGCCGTATCCACCTCCCGGAACGGGAAACCTTTGGTCTCAGCGGATATGGCGCAAGAACAGTCATCAAAAAATATTGCAGTTGCTCCCGACAGTACCTGGGTAACCACGTCTTCAAATAAAGTTAACTTTTTTACCTGGTTGCTGGGCAGGTGTTTTTGCAGCACATTAGTGCAGGTATCAGGCCAGATGCCCAGCCCTGGCTCTAGGTTGGTTAACAACATCAAGGGTTGTAGGATGGAGTCATTAATCAGCCTGGTATCCGCCATGCCGTCTATAAAGATTAAGAAAGCAGGCACCGGCGGCTCCGTGGACAGGGTGAATTCCCGCACTATCACATCCTTGTTGATGGGCAGGTTAAACAGTTGGGCGATAATTTTTCTATTCGTCTCCAGAGCAACCTGGATTTCCTGCGGGGCTGATCCGGGTTTTGACCGCTCCGGGTTATCGCCGGCACCGGTTCCGCCGGGCTGAATGACTGTATCGTCGGTGCTGCTCGCGTTACCGTTATCTCCACCCGGCCCGGTTTTTCTTGGTTTTCTAATTTTATGCTGTCTGGATTTGCTCGCCGGTACATTCTCTTCTTGCCCGGCCTGGGAGGCGCTTTGCTGCTCCTCCTTCGTTTCCGCCAGTTCAAAATCCATGGAAGCAGGCGGTCCGTTGTAGCCAAGAATTTTATTAGCCCAGTGTTTAAGCTGCATTAACATACACTCCGTAAAAACCTTGTCCCGAGCTCTTTGGCTACGGTTATACCGGCAGATTTGTTATTAGTATATTTACCAAAGCAGGAAAATTTATTACCACTGCATTTAACTTCCTGATAATTAATAACGGGAGAGGAGACAACATGCATGTGCTTATTATGAATTGTTAAGAATTACTGTATTTAATCGGATATAAAAAAACAGCTGGTGGCAGAATACGTTTAAACCTTATGCTTACCTTAACTGGTTAGGGGATGTTTATAATGAAAGTTGCCATAATGGGAGCAGGTTTAGCCGGCCTTGCTTGTTCCGTGGTACTAGAACAATATGGCATTGTGCCGGATATCTATGAAGCCCAGTATAAAATTGGCGCTAGATTTACCAATGGTGAAGCCATCATGAATATTTTAGATTTTCCTATTGAAGACTGTTTTAGCTACCTGGCTCATCAATATAAGGTTAAGCTTGAACCGATTAATGCTCTAAAAAGTCTTGTTATTCACGGCCCCGATGACTCAGCGCTTGTTACAGGAGAACTGGGCTATATTACGGCGAGAGGTAACCACCCCAAGGCTCTTGAGGTGCAGCTAGGTGATATCTCTAAGGCACCGGTGTTTACCAATAATTATTTTACATTAGATGATTTAAAAGAAAAATATGATGTCGTGGTAGTAGCTACCGGCAATAGCAATGAACCCAAAAGGCAGCAAACTTGGGAAACCGATATTGTTGCTAATATAATCGGTGCCAGCATTAGGGGGCACTTTAATCCCCACCAGGCCGAGGTATGGTTCAACGACTGCTATGCCCCACAGGGGTATTGTTTTTTGTTACCTTACCATAGCCATGTAGCCAGCCTGTGTCTTGCTGTACCTGGGACTGAAGGAGTTGATCTGGAAGTTTTATGGCAGAAATTTTTAGCCGGCCTTGATTGGGAATTTAGTATTAAGGATACATTTACCCTGCATTCGTTTGAAATAGGCAGAAATAAATCTCTGGTTACCGAAAACCTCGTTTTTATAGGCCATGCGGGGGGCTTCGTGATGCCATTCCTGGGCTTCGGGCAGTTCACCTCAATGCTTAGCGGTTTTGAGGCGGCTATTGCGATAGCAAACGGCAATTTACAAAGTTATATTGCTGCTATGCAGCCGTTAATAGACAGTTACTATCCTTCTTTAAAGATGAGAAGAGTGTTGGCAGGTATGGATAATCAAAAATATAACCTGGTCATTAAAATTCTACAAAATAAGTATGCTAACACTGTGTTTTCTAAATTTCCCCTACCTGTTTTAAAAGCAGCGGCTGCAGTTCTAGACACTTTTACAGCTAGAAACTCTGAGATGTCTTAATTTCAGTCAACGTATGCGTCACTCAATGTTCTGTTTCCACAAGGACATAAGCCATTGTAGACATTCTAGTATCTTTTTCATAGTCTTGAAGCATGTCCATATTTGTGAATTTCATTTGTTTTACTACATTAAGTTTATTGTAAATAACAAAAAAAAGCTCTCACCAAGAGTAACTTTCGCAGTTCGCTAACCCTAAATACTTGTCGATTTGTTTGTCTTTTAATATGTCCGGTTTTTGGTCATACAGTCAATCGCTAACATTATACCGGTTGTGGCAATTGTTTCTCAAGCTACACCAGCAGTTTTATACGGTCAAGTGTAAAATAAGCAAACAGTATTTTAGCACGCAGCGTTTTTGTCTCCAGCAACCTTTAATTTTTGTTAGAAATTTGGCGGCTAGAAAAATTAGTTTGAACTGGCATGATTTTTGCTATTATATAGTGTTGAATGTGTTCATAAAACCCCTCCTCTTTTCAAACATAATTTTTCTTGTTCCCTCCAATTTAAGTGTGAGGGAATCTTTTTTTGTCATAAACGCGATAAGTCGTTGCCGCCACCAAAACGCCTGCACTCATGCCCACACCGGCACCTACCGCCAAAGTTTATCAACACAGCTGGCAGAGCAATATAAAGAGGCCGGTCCAGTTCAGCAGGCCGGCCGTTATATATCACCTTTAAGCATCGCTACGTTTTGGCAGTCATAGAGTATGCCCCGGGCGCCAGTACGCATTCCTCCCTCGCAGCCTCAAGATTAAACCTTACTCGTCTGAGCAGCACCACAGATTGCTCGCCTGACTTTCCTGCTTTTACATACTTTCTACACTATAGGTAATGCCCAGGCCTTTTAAATAAACTTAACCCTTTTAAAGCCCTCTGCTGCCCTGTCCAGTCTACCCATCTGGTCGGGGCTTAATTGCGCCAGCCATCGTTCAGGGATTATCTTATAACCCCAGTAAACACCAGCCAGGCCGCCGGTTATAGCCCCAATGGTGTCAGCATCACCCCCCAGGTTAACAGCACCGACCAGAGCCTCTTCAAAAGTTTTATAGTGCAAAAAGCACCACACGGCACAGGCCAGGGAATCTACCGTATACCCGGTAGGCTTTAGGCGCTCTCTTGGCCAAAGCTCAACAGCGTTAAAAGCCAGCAAAATGAGGCTTTCTGCTTCTCCCGAGTACTGACGGGCAATGTGGCTTAGGAACTTATCCTTTGCGTTGTTCCAAGCCAGTAGTTTATCCCTGGTTCCACTAAGAATTTCCATCACTAACAGGCAATACAGGCAGCAAGTAAGACCTGCTTCCGGATTCCAGTGCGTCAGCCTAGCTAGAGCCATGCTCATCCTGTATATGTCCACAGGAGTCCTGTACATGAGGGCAACTGGAAGGGTCCGCATTAAAGCTCCATTTCCAGCTGTCAGCATACCTTTATCATGAACTAGCAGGGCTGCTTTATGCCAATCCTTGACCTTCTGGTATTCGATGTGGGCAGCGCTAATTGTATTGCCTACATCAGGAGGGTTCGTGTCCAGCCAGACAAGAAAACGCTCGCCCACGTGAGGTACCGGCTGATGTGGATCTGCCAAAATGCCTTCCGCCATAGCCAGCATCATCTCAGTGTCATCAGTCCATGCACCAGGCTCAAGGTTCAGCCAGCCACCGCCAACGATGTCCCTGAGCTGTCCATACTTTTGTTTGATTTGCTGTTGATCCATGAATTCTAACGTGGCGCCGAGGGCATCGCCAATGGCTACGCCATAGAGTCCACCTCTGATTTTATCCAGTTTGACCAACTCCTAAAATAAATAAAAGCAGCGCTAACATATTTGTCATGTTAACGTTGCTATAATACAATTATAACTCAAAGCAGCAACTCCTGCTTACCAGCATGCCACAAGCTAAAAAAAAGATTCCATGGGCTCTTGATAAGGATACATTAATATGAGCATAATAAGATGGTTCAGATGGATTACTTTAACCTGCTAGCAGGAAAACCAGAATTTGGTGAGAATTGTATATTAGAGGTACCGCCTTGGTCCCTTGCCTATATCGGCTGAAGAATAATTATGGGAGGTACGCCGTACATGTCATCCCGACAACAGCTGAAAATATTTACCGGCAACGCTAACCCCGCCCTGGCGGAGGAAATTGCCCGCTACCTCGGTGTTTCCCTGGGGGCTGCAAAGGTTACTCATTTTAGTGACGGGGAAATACAGGTGAAAATAAATGAAAGCGTGCGGGGTTCGGATGTCTTTATCATTCAACCCACCAGCGAACCTGTAAACGAGCACCTGATGGAGCTACTGGTCATGGTGGATGCCATTCGCCGGGCGTCAGCCATCAGGATCACCCCGGTGATGCCCTTTTACGGGTATGCTCGGCAGGACCGCAAGGCTCGGGCGCGTGACCCCATCACTGCTAAGCTGGTGGCTAATTTAATCACCGCCAGCGGGGCCAAACGGATCCTGACGATGGATTTACACGCAGCGCAGATTCAGGGTTTTTTTGATATACCGGTGGATCACCTGCGTGGTGTACCAATTCTGGCCCAGTATTTTATACAGCAGCAAGTGGACAATATCGTGGTGGTGAGTCCAGATATGGGCAGTGTGCAGCGGGCACGGGAATTTGCGGAAAGAATTAGCGCCCCCCTCGCCATTATCGACAGGCGGCGCTCTGACCAAAATGAAGCTGAAATCAAGCATATCATCGGTGATATCCTCGGCAAGAACGTTATCATGCTTGATGACATCATTGACACGGCCGGTACGATAACCCAGGGAGCGGCAGCTCTCAAAGAACTGGGAGCGGAGAATATATATGCCTGCTGCACCCATCCTGTGCTCAGCGGTCCTGCCCTTGACCTGCTGACAGAGGCCCCCATACGGGAGATCATAGTTACCAATACCATTGCCCTTCCGGAAAGGAAAAGGATTGCTAAGATAAAAATACTATCTGTAGCACCCCTTATGGCAGAGGCGATTATGCGCATCCATAAGAATCTGTCGGTGAGTAAACTTTTTGACTAACGACACCGCCTGCCAACTTCATCAACCTTAATTCCATGAAATCACCCCAAAAATATATATAATATCAACAGTTGCGTAAAGTATAACGTAGTAGTTGTAAATAAAAATATTGAACAGTATAATAAAATAAACTCACCAAGAAAAGGAGGTAACACATTGAATGAGGCATTAGAGTCAATTTATGCTTACACCCGGGCGGAAGCCATCGAAGCCGGCGAGCAGTTCGACGCGGGAAGCATAGCCGAGGAAATCGGGTTTAGATTCCCTGTATTTCTTACCCGGGCTGTTTGGCTAGGGTACATAGTGCCACCTGAAGGACTAGAAGGCCAGGACATAGCAGGCCGCCTGAGGGACACCCTCCGCGCCTTGCAAACCGACATCAACAAAGGCGGCGCAGGTACTGACATGTTATACTTTTTGGTGAAGTATCAATTACCCAGTGAAACACGATTAAGAGGTTATGAGGCTATAAAATACGCTAAGCAGCACAACCTGACATTAAGTAAATATAGTGACTCAGTAGCACCGGCACGCGAAGGTTTAACCGTGGAAGAGGCTGCAGACATCGAACCATACTTAATTTATATAGATAAGAAACCGGCAGAGAAGCCGCAATTTGAAACCACAGAAATACAACTGGTGGCTGTGGTGGGGCCAGTCGACAATGATGACCCGCGCCCGGCATTAACAATCATGTTACCCGGTGAGGAAAATACCGAACCGAGTTGTTAACTTGGTTAAGTTGGTGAAATTGAGTTAACAAAAAATAAGTCCCCGGACGGGGCTTATTTTATATTGTGCGCCCACAGCCCCTCATCACTTTTCTACTATTAGTGGCCTCATCATATCATTATCCTCGTGTTCCAGTATATGACAATGCCATACGTAATCCCCAGAGTGTTCTTTGAAGTGCATGATAATTGATGTTACTTGCCCGGGTTCCGTTCTCACCACATCTTTGGGACCCTTTTCAAAATCCAAGGGTGGAGTTAGGCTTGCCAAATTAAATTTATAGTTTCCATTTTCATCGAAATCATCCTCAGTAAACTCTTTTCTGCCTAATATCTCAAAGTGAACTAAATGAACATGGATTGGGTGTGGAAAATCAAAGTGATTAACTAAATGCCATATTTCAATAGTATCTAATTTAGGCTTTTCAGTAGCCGGTTCATCCCACATTTTATTATTAAGCAAATGCAGTACTCTGCCGTAATGGTCAGTAGTTTCATCTAAGTGTAAGGTTCTCTCTTGCGCAGCTAAAGCGGGGTCAATTTTGTGAAAAGGCATCAGTTCCTCTGGAATGGTACTTTTATCCGGGCAGGTTAGTTCATTACCTACTTTAAATTTCAATATAAGCTCAGTGCCAGAGCTAGGGGGAGCGGGTGACTCATTTAACAAGGTTATTTCCTGTCCTTGATACGCTGAAAAATCAATTATTAAATCAATTCTTTCAGCAGGTTCCAGAATAAAAGAGCTAATCTCCACAGGGTGTTGTAATAGCCCTAATTCAGTGCCAATCTGATGGAATACGCCGCTATTACTTAATTTAAGGTCGTAAGCTCGAAGATTTGAGGCGTTTAATATTCTAAATCTATATTTACGAGGCTCAACCTCCAGGTAAGGCCAAACTTTTCCATTCACCACTATGGTATTGCCAAAGAAAAATGAAGGTGTAGAAGGAACAGGATTATCAACAGGCGGAGTGGCGTTATCAGGATAAAATAATGTTCCGTCCTTATTAAATGATTTGTCCTGTATCATGATTGGTATTTCATAGGGACCTCTTGGCAGATTAAGTCTCTTTTCTAAAAAATCTCTTATCAGATAGAACCCAGCCAGCCCTGAGTATACATTTAATCTGGTTATTCCCAAGGCATGATCGTGATACCATAAGGTACCTCCGGCCTGATGATTAGTATATTCATATACTTCCCTAGTATATTTTTGTCCAACAAATTTATTATCGCTGGAATACCATGCTTCAGGATGTCCGTCGCTATCTGCTTCTACATTAGCGCCATGGAGGTGAACTACCGTTCTTACATCCGGGGTATCCATTGTTCCATGAAGAGTATGATCTATAGGGAGAAAATGCGTGTTCGGTAATTTGTTTTCCCATTTAACTTTAACAGGAATATCTTTAGAAACCTGAATAGTTGGGCCAGGATAGGTTCCATTATATCCAAAAATAGTAGTGAGAGGAAAGTCTTTATGAAATCTGTGTTTTGCTTTCCTCATTTCAATATGATAAAGTAGAGTTTTTTCCTCTGAGTGTTCATATTGCTTAACTGGCCTCGCTATAGCCGGTATCGGCATTGGATCCACAAATTTAGGAATAGTAGCAGGATCGGATGGATCTACAAAAATTTCCGGTTCTTTGGGTTTTGGGGGCCAATATTCTGAATCAATACCCATTGTCACGGCTCCTTTCATAAATTAACTTTTAACAAAAAGAACATCTTTTAAATATCATATGTTTTATTTACAATTTTGTGTTTAGTAACGACATGGGGATTTTCCGCAAAGAACCTCCTCGTTTACACCTTTTTCTGGTTTTTAAAGGCTTCAATCATTTCACTTGTCAGGGAAATATTAGAATCCGCCTCCGGAATCTCATCCCTGGGCAGCCAAACTCCGATAGCCAGCTCATCCTCATCAAGACGAATCGAATCATCACCATCAAGCTCGCAATAAAAACCCGCCAGGATGGTGTCGGTAAACGGCCAGGGCTGGCTTTTATAATAACGGATATTTTTAACCTTCAGCCCCACTTCCTCCATGACCTCTCTGCGCACTGTCTGCTCAAGGCTTTCCCCAATTTCTGCAAAACCGGCTATAAGTGCATAATTACGGTACTCGCGATTGGCATATTTGGTCAAAAGCAGCCTGTCCCCATCATGCACAGCAACGATGACACAGGGAGAAATGGTGGGATAGGCTGTCATACCACAGCTTTCGCAATGAAGCAGACGTTCTTTTTCTGATCGTTTAAGGGGTTTAGTGCACCGGCTGCAGAACCGGTGATTGCCGTACCAGCGATTTAGCTGCCAGCCGATCGCCCCGGCAAAAGATCGCCAGTATTTTTTCTCCGACCGAAATCGGCTCGTGCTTACATAGTTCCAGCCTGAGACATCATCAAGCCCAGCTTCTTCAACCAGATAATAATTTAGCTCATCAATGGTAAATAAAAACTGGGCCTCCCGCATCAGATGCGGATGACTAACTGAAAAATCAGCAAAGGACGGATACCAAAGCTTATCCTTATCCTCCCGGATCAGAACGGTATCTCCCTGATAAGCTAGGAACAAGTCCTCCGGACCCGCCTTTTTATTTTTAAATTCATTATTGAATACTCTTGGTTCAATATCCTGGATCATCAGCTTAACCTCCCTTTCACTTCCAGTATAGCGCACATCTTCAATCCTGTGTCTCACCTTACATGTATTAATAATTTTAATTAACTTGCAAACAATACATTTATCGCTGGGAGATATCCATATATAATGCCGGATAAACCATTATGTATTAAAAAGAATGTTGGCCCGATAGATCAAGCCGTTCGTTTAACACTAGGTTCTGCACTGGTGGTATTGCCTGCTCTTTACCATTGGCCGCCATGGGCTATTGCAGTTCTAGCGGCAGTCGGCGGGGCGCAAATTTTAGAAAGCATCATTGACTATTGACCTCTATTAGACATTCTTGGGTGGTCTACCCTTGATAAAGTTGAAACCAAGAGCTGAGCGAACAACAAGAGACAGCCAAGGCTGTCTCTTGAAACCAGTTTGCTGTTAATCATCCTCAGAACAATCGCCAATTAAACAAACTGCCGAATCACTGCAATTATCGCAATTAACGGCTAAATCCACAACAATAGAAGCAGCCCCGGGCGGACATGCATTAACCGTAACAGTTGCAGTTACCGGTATTAAGCCATCACTTGGCGGGATGGGTAATGTTCCATCCGGGTTCGGTGTCAAACCAGGAGAGCTTAACACGCATGTAGCAGCGCCCGGTCCTTGTCCCGGGACTACCACGAGACATCTGGCCAGGCAATTCTCGCAAATATCCGTGACAACTACCTGAAAAACCACATCAAAAGGTACTCCGACAACTACAGCTTCCGGGCAGTTATCCAAATCAACTACGCAGCAATTAATTCCCATTTTTAATCACCCCTTTGGTAAAATTTGTTCTAACGCAATATATTATGTTTAACGCGGCAGGAACGTTAACCTAAAAAAAAATGCTTTCCTCAATATCTACTTACTTTGCAGGGAGTATAGCACATTGTAACGGTCTAACTTTAAATGATCTCTATTTTCCCGCCCGAAGGTTCTTTTCTCGAATTTATATCCAACCCGGAAACACCGGAGCCTGCGGCTGCCGGCAGAATTGCTTTCGGCTGGTGAGTTGAGCCTATCCCGCTGCAAAATGTCTATAGTTATTCGCTTACTCCCTTTCTGATTTCTAAAAGCTTAATGAGAAGTAACAAGTTTTAATCCTACAATTCCTATTATTATAAACCCAATGCACATTAGTCTGATTATATCAACAGGCTCTTTAAACAATATTATTCCTAAAATCACAGTACCAATAGTACCAATTCCTGTCCAAATTGCATAGGCAGTACCTAACGGTAGATTCTTTAAGGCCAATGATAAAAAATAGAAGCTTGCTATCATTCCTGATATGGTAAATATACTTGGTACAAGTACTGTAAATCCCTGCGAATACTTTAACCCTACAGCCCACCACACTTCAAACATCCCTGCAATAACCAGGTATAACCATTTCATATTTTCACTCTCCTTGTAAAGTATAAAAAATAAAAAAGCCACGGTTGATATTTTAAAAATATCTCCCAGGCTTTTATCCTTCCGTGTACACAGTAGACTGTGCGTTTTATCTTGGACCAGACCAGTCAGGAATTCAAACTGCGGAACCCTATAAAACTTTAAGATATTAAGTTTTTTTCTACGTTAAATCATAGCAAAAGACTTATGGTTAGTCAATGATTTCGGCAGGGCTCATATTGTTGTCATAGCAATGCGCATCGAGAACCTTACCGGAAGCGCAGCGTTGGCCATTTGGTTTAGATCTCCTACAAAATATAAATCCTTAACTGGATAATAAAAAGCAAACGATCCTGTCGAACCGGAATGCCCCTTTATCTCACCTTTCCCCATAAAGAGTGTGGCTAATCCATTTAAAGGAATCCGCATATATCCCCCACCATAGCAAATCGGCCACATTGAAGCTTGCAACTTGTTGTATGATGACAGCTTATCGAAAATTGATTGATCAAACAGTGCACCGCCAAAGAAAGCCTTAATAAACAACATCAACTCACGAGCAGTAGACACGCAACCGCCGCTTGCCCGGCTGCTCATGACAAATTTTGGACGATGAATAGCTTTGTCCTTATAATATATTTTTGGCACAAAGTCATTTTCACTTTCAGGAAGATATGTGTTCTTTAGTCCTACCGGTTCAAATATAAACTTTCTATATACCTCTCTTAATGGCAAATCCATAGCCTTTTCTAGTATTTCGCCGAGCATATCAAAGTTTATATCCGCATAATAAGCTCTTTTCATAGTGCGGGGCGCAAAGTGAGGGGTTAATTTTTTTACCAATTCCATAGATTCATTAAAGGTCAAATAAAAATCTTCGTTAATAACGCGATTTTTTGCACTATTATTCCCTTCTTCGTAAACATCGGGCAAACCGCTTACTTGAAACAGCAAATCGGATATGGTCAGCGAAAAAGAATATTCCTTGCCTTTATAGCTATGCAACCCCTCCAGGACAGCCTTATCAAAATATTTTGTAATACTGTCGTCAAGTGACAGCTTACCCTGCTCCCGCAAAGCCAAAATGCACGAGGTGGTGAAGAGTTTTGTAATGCTGGCCATAAGTAGTGGAGAATCTAAATCCCTGGCACCGTGCCCTTTGCTATATGAAATATCCCCCCTAGTGTTTTGGACAAATAGCACAGCCTCGTGGATTTGATTTGAGCCAACAGTTTTGTTAAAAATTCTTTCGAGCTTTTGCATTAGATTTGTTTCCATAAGCTTTCCTTTCACTAGTGGAGAAATATAACCTTAAGGGAGGGAAAGAATTTTATGTCGTGGAATACAGCTATGGTATAACTAGTTTAATTTCATCTGTTAGGGGTGAAAACTTTGAACCTGGATAAATTTACTTTAACTAGGGAAGACGCAGTATTAATGATCATCGATATCCAAGAGCGCTTGGTACCGGCAATGAACTACCGCGATCAGGTTATTCGCAACACTAATATTTTAATCACCACAGCCACAAAATTAGCCATTCCGGTTATAGTAACTGAACAGAATCCCAAAGGCCTGGGAAAGACAGTCCCCGAATTAAATACCGGGACAGCCATGGTATTTGAAAAAATTATTTTTTGTGGATGTACAACAGAAGTGCTATCAACATTAAACCGGCTAGCCGGAAGGAAAATCATTGTAGTCGGGATGGAAACCCATGTCTGCATTTTGCAAACGGTAAGGAGTCTCCTTGAACACGGGTACCAGGTATTTGTGGTGGGCAACGCGGTATGTTCTCGCACCAAAGAAAATTACAAAAACGGATTATCCCAGATGATGCAGATGGGGTCCGTTGTTACCAATACCGAGACAGTATTTTTCGATTTATTAAAACAGGCCAACACCCCTGAATTCAGGGAGTTATTACCGCTGGTGAAAGGCTGACCCGTCACATCCATCTCGAATGAAGGCTGGTTTCTCATTTCTAATTTACCTTGGATACCGGGAGACCAGTTTGCCGTCTACATCATAAAGAGCGCCGGGCTCACTATCGTTATTCCACATATTTTCCGTTGTTCAAACAACCACACCTGGACCTGACAAGGCATTAGGCCGCTGACTACTCTAAAGGCCGCACCTGCCGCCAAAGACATCCCAAAAGGGAAGATAAATACCTGATTGCCTTTCTCGCTGATCAGTTTCCACCCGGAAAGGTGTCCTGTATTTTCATTCTTCTGCTGGTGCCGCGTTAGCAGCATGGTGGACAACCCTTACTCCTGTACCAGCTGCTGCTTTACCCTGCCACTCTGGCTTCGAGCGCCATCAAACGCCAGCAAACAGGCGCTAAATATGCGTCCCAAAACTTTTGGGCACAAAAAAGTTTTGAAAATAATCGGTCAGATAGCTATCTGTCATACCGGCCATATAATCGACAACAATCCTAGCCGGTTTCGTTCTAGCCGCATAATTGGCAGGCATGTTGTTGATATGGTCCTTATAAATAAGCGCTTCTGTTCTCTCTTCCTGTAAATGCTGCAGGCACTGCTTAAAGGTCAGCGCAAACATATTCTTTATTTTATTATTCTGGCTTATTTTCCTGGCATCTTGATAGATCTTTTCCCTGCTAAATTTTTGTAATTCACACAGAGCAGTCAGAATGTCTTTAGAAAAACTTAAATAATTCTTACCGTAACTGTTTTTTAATAAATTTTTAATCAGCGTATTAATAATATCTCGATTGTTATCACCGATGATTTTGGCAATCGATTCCGGAATATCCTCTCTCTTGATCAGCATAACTGTGATCGCATCTTCAATATCCCGCCCGATATAGGCAATAACATCTGAAACCCGAACCACACAGCCCTCCATCGTAAAAGGTTTAAATTTTTTAACTTCACGAGTTGCCCAACAGTGCTCATATTCAGCCAAAAAATCGTCCCAGGTTTTCTTGGGGCTAGGATAATACTCCTCAGAGATATCTTCTCCATTATGACAGAGGATCCCGTCCAGCACCTGTAGAGTAAGATTTAACGGCTTGGGGGTTGGCTTTGGCCGTGTTTCCAACTCCATTAAACAACGTACACTCTGGGCGTTGTGCGGGAAGCGTCCGATGCCCTCACTGATGCAGATTTTATCTAAAATTTCTTCTCCATCGTGGCCAAAAGGAGCGTGTCCTAAATCATGCCCCAGGGCGATGGCCTCGATCAGATCTTCATTTAACTTTAAACACCGGCCAATGGAACGTCCAATCTTGGATACCAGCTGCACATGCAGGACCCGATGGGTGATGTGGTCATTCTTAAACAGGAAAAAGACCTGTGTCTTATCAATATATCTTGAATATACTTTGGAGTGGATGATCCGATCGGTATCATGAAAAAACGGCGGCCTGATATTTAAGGCATCAGCCTCGTCTTCTGCATATCTGCGCGAGGCCTGTGCACTAAAAGTCGCCAATGGGCCTAAAATATTTTTTTCTCTCAGATGGTTATTCTTGATTACTTCATCTTCCCAGTTATGCATCATGCTCACCTATTTTTATAATATTTTAGCCGCATTACCGGCATACTAACTAACAATAAGCTTATCAGACTGGAGGCATACCTCATGATATTGTTTAAGCAGCTCATTCAGGGTAATCGATAAATTACCTGTAAATGTGCATAGACCTTTATGATCACAGCAAGGTCCCTTAGGTAGTCCAAGCGAGCAGGGATTCCAATCACGTGTTTTAGATGGTTGACTGTTATGGAAGTATCATCGTAGTTGCCTGCATTAATGAGCATATTCTGGCCTGAAGGCAGTTAGATTAAAATAGCGTCTGCCATTGAGGGTGCCCTTAACTACCGCCCCCTTCCCCGGCGAAACGACTATTTGCGCTTGTAATCGTCAGCGGTGCCCAGTCGGGCATTGATTTCACCTCTATGTCATTGCTCCAACTCAGACCGAATTGTATATGATTGAAAGCTATGCTGTCATCGTTCTTGCCATATTTTATCATGTAATATCACTTTCTTGTGACAATTTAAGTTAAAATATAAATTTTATAAGTGGGTGTTGGATGTTATTCTAAACATATAAAAAAGCATCTGTTTTACGACAGATGCTGGTTCTTTCCCTTGGCCCGATGCAATTAATACGGCTTAAATATGCGATAACTACCCTTGCCTAATGGTCATAAGGCCGGCGTTAGAGGTGGTGAAGTGTCCACATGATGAGCAGCTCCGCCCACAGCTTCGAGAGGCAACGTCCACGATTTCACGCACTCCGACTACAACCGCCTACACCATTAACCTACAGCTTAGCATTTAGTCCAGCTAAAATAGTTGGTCAAGTCTAGCAGCCAGATCACTTTTCCCCCCATTGCTTCAGCTTTCCTGCTAAACATATTCAAATAATTCCGATTTAATATAATAAATAATATTTGGCATCCATATGAATAAGCACCTGCCGTGTGGCAGATGCTTGTATAATTCTATTGTGATTTTATACGTTTATACGTTCTTTTTTCATAGCTTCTTTTATCCTTCTTTCCTCTGCCGCTCTGTTTCTTCTGCTTCAGCAATTTGTGCCTGCTTGATCAGCCCTGCCGGGTCTAATTCTTTGATTTTACTGTAACAATCCACCACTTTTTGATTCAGTTTAATCCATAATTCTCTTGACGCAAATTTTAATTCTGCTTGTGTAGTTGGATAATAATATCTGAGAGCCATTATAAATGTATTGATACCGGCTATCGTTTGGTAGCGCAGCACATTATCATGATCATCGTTAGGTGCAAGTTCCTGAATTATTGTATCGAGGACCAAACAACAACACGCACCTGCCATAGCCAATTGACCGGCATCTTCTTTATTTGGATGCTTCGTAGATTTATATGCTTTTTTCTTGCTATTAAAAACGTCCTCCGCTTGATCGTTTAACAGCGAAACTACAGACGATATAATATCTGAAGTGTCAATGCCAAGAGCTGAAGCCGAGTTAGCGAGTGTGTCCCTGAGCATAAAAATATCATCAAACAGTTCCTCAGTCTCATCTGCGTCTGTGAACCTGGCAAACAGGTCACAACGCATTTGAGTCAATTCTAATGCCAATTGCTTTAGCTCTTGTCTGATTTGTTCCTTAACCGTCTCGATTTCTTTTTCCGGTGCGTTTGCGACCGCAGCTACAAAACAATCTACCGTTTCAGAAAATCTATTGTAATCAGGATTTATTTGCCGTCCCACTGCCTTTCCCTTATAGAGCCAGGCTTCGTGATTGTTCTGATCAAGAGCAATGATTTTATTGGCGTTGGATTCTGTTTCACCATAGTTTTTCCATTCATATGATACTCGCATAAGATTTAAATTGTCTTCAGCAGAAGAAGCATTATCAAACAACATTTTACCCCCTCAATCAAATTTTTTCTATTCTCAGTACCGTTTGTTGAGCCGTTGACCCTGTTAAACACTCCTCTCTATTAATTTTGCGTTTTTCTTTAAATAGCTTCCGACATCGCAATATTTCACAAGATCCAAAAGAGCGGTATGTGAACAGAATCGGCATCAAATGCCGGATTCAGATAAAATGGGTATAGCAAACAAAGCGTCATGACAATTTGCTCTGTTGGCCGTTGGTAACCCATACATCTCATGGCAGCAAACCTCTCATGTCTAATTGCTTATATAAATAGATAATGCCGGGCATACATTGCAAAAAGCAAAGCTAGCCCGGCATAAATGCCGAATCAAACTCTCCTTCTCGCAATGGAAGGTGCGACAGTTTCCCGTCGAACCCAATGGCCAATTAACCATGACTGAATAGCATTAGGTTATATGGCTCGAAGAGCACCGTATGAAATTATAAAAAGCTTTACCCCAGCAAAAAGGGTAAAGCTTTACAACCACGATCAAGCTCTATTCCCCTTTCCACAATGGGAGGCACATCGGTTTCCCCATGTACCCATAGGCCGGGCAACCATACCTTTAAGTCAGGTTACCAGACTCGGAGACATATTAACTTTTTTATTGAATTTGTGTTCATTGTAGACTATATTAACAGATTATAGTATTTACAAAATATAGTCAAGGTGTTTTAAAACAATCATCATAGTTTAAATGTTTTTAAATTTTAAAATAAGCTACGATGGGCGGGGTCTTAAAAGTACTAGCCAATTTCACCGTAATCACTTTATTCCAAATGAAAGCCACCCGTGCAAAAGAGGGTGGCTTTTGTTCTAGCGTACAGTTTGATCAAAATAGATCTTGAAGATATGATTAAGTAGAAACATTTCTGATAAAATGAAACTAACCTCGATAATTTAGGAGATTATGGAACAAGCGGAATACAAATTTAGATTTTATTTGTTGAGGTAGTAGAAATGACAAACTTATTAATTGGTCTTGCCGCCGGGTTCTTCGGAGGGCTTGTGGGTCTTGGCGGCGGAGTAATCATGATCCCCCTGATGGTAGGCATTCTAAAAATGAGCCAGCACAAGGCCGGCGCCACAAGTCTGGTAGCACTGGTGTTCACAGGCATATCAGGAGCCTTCACTTACACCTTAAATGGTTCTGTGGATTTACTTGCCTCTTTGCTTTTGGCCTCCACAGCCATATTTACAGCCGGCGCGGGCGCACGCTATGCCCATGCCCTACCGGAATGGAAGCTTAAGCAGACTTTCGGCGGATTCATAATCTTTACCTCCCTGCTCCTGCTTCTGAAGCCTTACCTGTACCAGTTTGACGAGCCCGCCACAGGATGGCTGAAAATATCGGCTCTTTTGTTAACCGGTATCTTAACCGGCTTCCTCTCCGGTATGATGGGGGTCGGAGGCGGTACAATCATGGTACCTTCAATGGTGCTGCTCACCGGCTTCACCCAATACACCGCCCAGGGCAGCTCCCTCCTGGCCATGGTCCCGGTGGGCATGGCAGGAGCTTATACCCACTGGCGCTTAGGGAATGTCAACACCGGCATATTGCCGGGATTAATCCCTGGCATTCTATTAGGCACGTACCTGGGTGGCTCCCTTGCTCATTTCATGCCTGAAGGGGCCTTACGTATTATTTTCGCCACCGTGCTGACCTGGACAGGAGTAAAATATTTAAGAACACCAAAACCTTTGCCTGATAAGGAAAAGAGCAGCTAAGACTGCTCTTTTCCTTATCAGGTCAACAGTGCCTGGAAACTTCCTGAGCCTGCCGCCAGTTCTTTGGGAGCAACGGTTTAATCTAGGAAGGGCATGGTATGGTCTATGGGTGTTGATTGATTTTCCCCCTGTAAACTTGCTGTCTATCAAACCTAATAGGAGTATTTTCATATTAACGTGTATTTTTTTGTTCTTTTTGTTTTTTAGTTATGTTTTCTGTTATGCGATCAAGAAGTATGGCTAAAATAACTATACTTAATCCTCCAACAGCACCCATTCCGATATCAAGAGTCTGCATGGAGCGTAGAACTACCATACCAAGACCACCTGCCCCAATCATTGAAGCAATAACAGTCATAGCCAGCGCCATCATAATACATTGATTTACTCCGGCCATGATTGTTGGCAGAGCTAAGGGAAGCTGAATGTCAATTAAAGTCTGCCACCTACTTGACCCAAAAGCTTGTGCTGCTTCTACCATTTCTTTGGATACTTCACGGATTCCCAAATTTGTAAGTCGTACGGCAGGAGGCATTGCAAATATCATTGTTGCAACCAAAGCCGCAACTTTCCCCATACCAAAGAACATGACTGCCGGTATCAGATAAACAAAGCTTGGTAAAGTTTGCATAAAATCAAGTACCGGTCTAATAATTCGCTCTGCAATATTACTTTGAGATGCTATAATACCTAAAGGTATTCCAAGCAATAATGAAACTGCAGTTCCCGAAAGCGCCAAAGCTATAGTTGCCATTGTTTCTTCCCAAACACCTATACCATATGATATTAAAAACCCAAATACAGCAAAAATTGCCAGGCGGTAATTAGTTAATTTCCAGACTATAGCCCCTACGATGATCATAACTACAACTTCCGGTGGCCAAATTAAAATATTCTCAAATTGTTTAATTATAGACTCCATCAATACGCTTGAAGACCGTAATACCGGGCTAAGATAAAAGCTAACTACCTCAAAAATTGCATTAATCCAATCAGCCAGAGGTATTACAAAATCAATCACTCGGAATCCCTCCCGCCAGCTTTGCCATTACAGTTCCACGCAAAACAATACCTTTAAATTTATGATTGTCATCCACAACTGCAAGAGGCAAACTTTTACCGGTTAATAGTGGAAACATATCTTTTAAAAGGGTTTCCAGAAAAACTGTTGGAATATCTTTGCGTATTATGTTTTCAAGATTTTTTTCATTTTTTTCTATAGCTTGTAATGCATCTTCTGCCATTACCAGTCCCAATAAACAGTTCTGTTTATCTATAACAAAAATACTGGAAATATTACTTTCTTCCATTCTATGCAAAGCTATGCGCGGACCGTCTTTAGGGTAAATTACTACTGTTGAAGGTTTTTTCATTATCATTTCGGCAGTTAAAACTCGTGATCTGTCGACATCTTCCACAAATTTTTCCACATAATCTGTAGCAGGAGACATCATTATCTCTTCGGGTGTACCAACCTGAACTATTTCCCCTTCCTTCATAAGTGCAATACGGTCTCCTATTCTTAATGCCTCGTCAAGGTCATGTGTAATAAAAACAATAGTTTTTTTCATTCTTTCTTGTAATTCGAGTAATTCTGTTTGCATTTCTTTTCTTATAAGCGGGTCAAGTGCACTAAAAGCTTCATCCATTAAAAGAATATCGGGTTCTGTAGCCAGGGCGCGAGCTAGACCCACACGCTGCTGCATACCCCCACTTAAATTTGAAGGTAAAAAATCTTCCCAACCTTTTAACCCAACCATTTCTAAAGCTTCATAAGCCTTTTTTTCTCTTTCCACTTGAGAAATACCCATTATTTTTAGTCCATATGCCGCATTCTCCAGCACTGTTTTATGAGGGAAAACTGCAAAGCTTTGAAAAACCATACTTATTTTTTCACGGCGCAGCTCATTAAGTTCCTTTTTATGCATTTTAGTAATATCTTTGCCGTTAATAATTATCGAACCTGAAGTTGAATCGATTAAGCGGTTCAGACAGCGGATCAAGGTAGACTTGCCACTGCCTGAAAGCCCCATTACTACAAAAGCTTCTCCAGGTTCAACTTCAAAAGATATATTGTTTAAACCTACAGTTTGTCCAATATCGGAAAGTATTTTCTCTTTGGAATGACCTTCTTCCAACATTTTTAATGCCTTATCAGGATGCTTACCATAAATCTTATATAAATTTTTTACCTTAATAATAGCCATCTTTAATCATCCTTATTGTTCAAACCAAATATCGATTAATGAACGATTATTGTCTATCCAGTTCTTTGCCAATACCTTAACATCCTTATCTTCATTTTGGTATCCGTATAGGAAATCTTCATTATCTTCAATGCTCATTTTAAAATTCTTGAAAAAATTATACATTTCGGGAGATTTGTCCTTAAAATCCTTACTTAAGCCCCAATAATAATTGTCATACTCCCAGAAACCTTTAGGATCCTCCAGTACTTTAATATCATAATCTCTAAACATTGTATGCGGGCGCCAACCTATGAATAATATAGGTTCATTGTGTTTTGTTGCATAATCCACTTCTGCCATCATGGAAGGTAAAGTACCTGGTAAAAGTTCTATATCCAAGTCATAACCTTCAATTATATCTTTGGAAACTAACATCATACCTGAACCAGGTTCAAAACCTATAAGTTTACCCTTTACTTTATCTTCATTACCTTTAAGGTCAGCTATAGAGTCAACATCAAGATATTTTGGAACTATCCATCCTATAGGAGCGTTTTCGAATATTGCGCTTCCAAGTTCATATTTATCACTGTATTTTTCCTGGTAGGATTTGTGAATGGATGGCAGCCAAACTCCGGGCCATGCATCTATATCACCTTGTGCCAATGACATAAACATAAAACCAATATCGCCTTCAACAACTTCAACCTTGTATCCCTTTTCTTCTGCAATTTGTTTGGCAACTTCTAATACAGGAACTTCATAATCGTAAGGCGCATTACCTAGCTTTATAACCTTATCCTTATTTTCAGATTCATTTTCATTTGCACAACCTGTCAACATCAATGTTCCGGTAAAAGCTATAAGCAACAAAAGTACAAATATTTTTTTCACTTAAACAAACCTCCTATGTTTTTTAGGCAACTCAACTTTCGAGTTTAAAATTTGCTAAAATTATATAAAATATTTACTTTATATAAAAAAAACAAGGCTTTGCACCTCCTTCTTAGTATGTTTTATTTGTAAGGTTTTCAATCTCCTTCTACTTTAGATTTGGGCAAGGACAACCTATATCTATATATAATAAGGGTTTTTTCTTTGTAAGGACAGGTTTAATCTGCCAATTTCGACTATATACGATAAATTTTGTTTCGCTGGTGTTCACAGGAATATCGGAAGCATTCACTTACGCCCTAAACAGTTCGGTGTATTTACTTGCCTCTTTGCGATTGGCAATTATCTTGCCAATCGCGGTGTCACCCTGATCACCACACCGGCCAGTTCTCCCCATGTGACAGGGCTTTGGGGTCTGAAGTTGCCATTAGCATCTCCGTCGATAAGCTTGAGCCCTGTGGCTATGGCCACGTAATTTTTCTTGCCGCTGCTGATTTGCGCGGCATCCTGGTAATCTATACTAATGTTTAAACCCTGTGTTTCTGCGACTTCCCGGTGTCCGAGCATGTTAACCAGCCAAACCGCCAGGTCCTCCCGGGTTAAAAACGCATCTGGCCGGAGTGTTCCCCCTGATGCAACGATATTGTACTGAACGGCTTTCATTATAGTCTCAATATCTTTGTCATTATCGGGGACATCGGAAAACGTTGACCTGTTGGAATGGTCGTAGTAGTAATCGTTGGGAATCGCGCTAAGTACCCGCAGGACTTCACGCCTGGTAACATTGCCGTTTGGCTCAAAATCTTTCGGTTCCGGCAGCAACCCGTTATCGGCTAACAGCGCCAGAGGCAGCCGGGCCCAGTGGTTATTTATCTTTTTATCATAGGCATCCGAGTCCGGATTCTCCCCGTACGTTCTGATTATTTCACCGGTCCGGGCATCAACGGCCATGTCATATACATTGGCGTATACCAACCTGACTTTTCCGGGTTCATTTGAAGCGGTCTGATAGCTGTTGTAGATTAGTGTAAATGGCTGGGCCTTCAGATACGCTTGTAGTGCTTGATCCGGCGATATGATGTTCTTGGTGCCGGCAAATGAGTTCACTGTTCGCTGCATTTTGTTGTAGCTAGTAACTTTACCGGTATATCGGTCCACAGTTACGTGTACCAAGTCATCCATTAAAGGCACTCCGTTTACCAGACTTACCCAAATGAAACGAAAAACGGGTTCACCCGGATAATATTCGGAATTATCTCTTAACATCATGTTATTAATGTTCTCCAGGTTAACCGTTGACAAGAATTCGGTTGCCGTAGCCAGCGCTTTATCCCTCGTTATACTTTCTCCAACAGTGTCCCGGCTTCCAGCCCGGCGGTTACTATAATTAGCTATTTCACCGGTACGGATATCAATACCAACACTAATTTCACTTGACATGTATGTATTGTTGTCCTGCTCCACCGAGTAATTCCAGAACTCCATGCTGTAGCCGGAACCTACGCTGCGCCCGCCTCCGGTACGTTTAACAGTACCTTCAATGCCAATTTTTTTAAAAAAAGATTCCGCAATTTGAGGCAGTTTATCCCGTTCAATGGTTTCCTGACCCGGTTGCCGGTCCGGCCTGGTTTCGGCTGTCGGAACAGGTGTGAACTGTTGGGTAAACAAACGTGCTTCCTCGATTGAAAAATCCTTGCCTTCATAATCCAGCGGGTTACCGCTGGCCCCGTCAAATGCATTGTAAGCCGTGTTTAACTTGTACACCAACCTGGCGCCGGGGTTTGCTGAACCGGGGTCTATAACATAACAGGGATATAACCCCAGTATGTATACTACCTTGTTGGTGAGGGTATCCAGATCCATGACAGGATGCTGTGGTATAGCGACATTGTCCAGCCACCGGCAATAAAACTGTATTACATCACCTGATAAGGCGTTGACCCCAACACGAATCATATTGGCATCAAACTGTTTACCATCAACCAACTGGTGCCAATTGAAATAATAAGCCAGATTAATTCCCCCGTTATAATAAGTTGCCGGTTGTCTTTCTTGTTCCGTTATTATACCGATTTTATCTGGATGATGTTTTTTTATAAATGCTTCGGCTATTTTTCTTGCCTCATCCCGGTTAAGTACCTTTATTTTATCGGGATATTTCTCAGGGCTGTAGCTAAAATCAACCAGTTGGCCGGTTACAGCGTTAAACCGAATTGAAAGCCTGTTTGGTCCTGGTTCGTTCCTTTGATAGGTAATTCCCCATGTATCCCCACCGTAGTACTGGTCATTGTTGATATCCACCTGCAGGAGATTCTCCTTGCCGCTGGTCATTTCAGGGAACAATTGAACGGCATGATTGATAGCTTCATCCTGGTTATTGATTTTCCGGTTAACTTCATTAGCCAATGCGGCCGTGCTAAAACATAGCAATATCATCACTGAAATGAAAAAGATTAGTGAACTACGCAGTTTAAACCCTCCCTTAAAAGTGATTGATGGCTTCTTGTAACACCCACCGTAACAAACAAAGCCACCCCTGTACTTGTTTTGAGGTGACTTCGCTTTTATATATCAGCAGTATTATTATATTCTTCATTTATTGCTAAATCCCTGCCAAAGGATACCGAAACATTAAGTTGGGAAATTGAAGCGCCTGGCGCAATTCCTCCAGCCACAGCTTCTTCGACAAAGTGCAACAAAAAATATCCGAAAAGGGTTGACAGTCGCAAAACGTAGCTTATAATAAAATTTATAAGGTAATATCGTTGCATGGTGTGTTGGGACATCCATTGACAACCGTTACCACTAAACCTTCGGTTGCATTTAATTAAAATTTTCATGCTAGTTTTACTTGTGTACTTTATTAATCAGGAAGGATGCTGATAATGGAAAAAATAACATTGGAAAATCTTAAAAACCTCGACAAATTTCAAACAGAACCCTTTCTTAAAGATCCAGATGCTTACGTTGAATTCTTGGCTAGAAGATATGGTGAAAACAAAGAGTAAATGTAGTGGCGCAGTTAATAGTAGAGTGGTCTGAGTTGGTCAAAGTAGTGGTCGAAAAGGTTGTTGATGGTGTTCTCAGAAAAGTCGGGTAGGAGATGGTAGTTTTATAGTGGTGTGTGATGACCACGACTCCAACCCTTATTTACATGGCCTTAGGTTTTTAAAATTTAATATTAAACTAATCAATCATCTTTTATTTAATAAGAAAAACAGGTCTTAGCCTGTTTTTCTTATTATACCAACATTTCTTAAGACTACTCTATTAGTTCCGCAGTTGAATATTCTTTCTCAACCAGTCAAGCGGCCATCTAGGGAGCATTATAGAAAGTGCACAAGGAATTTCTTATAACCGGTCGAATATAAATTTAAAGGCAGTATTATTTTGCAGTTATCACATCAGGATTATTAATAAATCTTAAGCGTAAGGGTGAGGATTAATGGACATGTTCGCCATTATAGCTGAAAATAAAATTCGTGAAGCCATACTGAAGGGAGAATTTGAGGACCTTCCAGGTCAGGGCAAGCCATTGCAAATTGATGATCTCTCACGTGTTCCAGATGACTTAAGAGCCAGCTACATTTTGTTAAAAAACGCAGGCGTGCTGCCGGAGGAAATGCAATTACAGAAAGAGATTGTAAATCTACAAAATCTGATAAACTGCTGCAATGAGGACCAGACCGATGCTGGTGAAATTAATGCGCTAAGGAAAAGACTAACTGAAAAGATGCTGCGCTATGATATGATAATGGAAAAAAGGAAAGCCGGCTCAAACAACGCTATGATTTCGTACCAAAATAAGATTAGCAGAAAACTGGGTTACCACAGGTAAATTAACCAATTTGCACCTCCTTCGGTTGCGAAGTAATAGCGATAGTTTGGGTAGAAATCTACAATACCAATATTAACACTGATATTGATATGCTGAACTATCTAGTAATGTATTCAGGTGGAATATTCAACCATCCTTTTAGTTTGCCATATTTAATTAAATGTGTTAGTATGCCAATCTCATCATATAGGAAATTTTTAAAGAGGTTTCTTATTCTATCATTTGTAACACATTGTTGAAATGCTTTAGCATGTAAAACTCCGGCCCACTGAAGACCGATAAACAAGGTCCTGAAAATATATTCATCTTGAAATATCGATTTATCATGATGCCCCTTTACCACATTGGGCGGTCTTTTAGGTATAGGAAGACCAAACTTCTCAAGTTCCTCTTCTAATGTTGCAACTTGTCTATTCATTGTTTTTAATCCTTTTTCTAGAACATTTCTAAAATCAATATCATGGACAAACTCTTTCCACTTCATAGTTTCTTCAATATTTATATATCGGTAGTTAGTATGTGACCATAAATGAAAAGCCTCAATACTACCCAGTTGCTCACCTGTGTCTTTAGGAGCATTTAGAAAAACTGGAGGAATATCAATCCAACCTTTAAACTTTAAGTATTTCACAATAGTATTCGTTTGCTCAATCGCATGTTTATAAAATTTTTGGAAGAATGTGCTAACTTGATCATTATAAAAAGAGTACTGGATCGAAAATAGCACCATATCAACCATACCTTGTAAAAACGTAAAATAATTGATGCCTATAATTTCGTCCGACAGAATTTGAGTATAAACATCACCACGTGCATGTTTTTTAGGTCTGGGAGGCGCCTCTATGGAGTATTTTTCTAATTCTTTTTCTAATAGAGTAACATGCTCGTCCAGATCTTTTAAAAAATCTTTTAATATTTTTTTTAAGTCCATATCATGGGCATAGTTGTACCATAATTGAACATTATCAATTCCATGATACTTAGCTGATAGTAAATTCCATATTGAGTGAGCTTCAAAAACACTTATCTTATGGTCTTTGCTAGATAATGAAAATAACAAGAACTTCAACTCCTAGTTAGAAAAGCATATTTTTAGATTAATAGTAATCCTTAGACTTATCATGATAACTATAACTGGTTGCTCCAAACAGCTCTTTAAGAGTAATACGCCAAGAATGCTAAACGTGAATAGTGTACCAATGTATTTTTAATTTTTCCTTTCAGTGGGAAGAATATGCGAAAACTGTTAAAGGAATTTAGATGGCTGAGGAGCTGTGCTATGCTGCCGATGTTTCAAGCACTCTTCTGATTAAGCAAATTTACAACATCCGACAAGATCACCCAAACCGAACAAGTATAGTAGTTCCACTGGGTCCTGTCTCAATATTCATAGTGGCATTGTTTCTTTCAGCAATACCGTAACAAACCGAAA
>JAENYF010000085.1 GCA_016841905.1 Desulfoscipio geothermicus
AATTATTAACAGGTGAGGCGATGGCTTGGCAACCGTTTGTTTTAAGCAAGGGAGGGACTTTTTAGTATAGCAACAAAATAAAATTATGTTACCGACATTTTCCACACAGCCTGCTTATACATCATGTTCAAGCAGCCCAATAGTTACCTGATGTTCCTGACACGCTGTAATGCCTGAAAGCTGGCGGTATTGCCTGTCCAAAAGTTGCCATATATAATGACCATATTATAGGGAAAGGAAAGACGCCCCCGTTTAATGTGCAACTGCGCCAACAGAAGCACCAGAGGCGTCCATCACCAATAACATGGTCATTGTAGCAAAATATGAGCTAATTGAAAACCCCGAGAAAGGGGTTTTTTGTAAGGAGCCTGGAGCAGAATCACTGTCCCTGCTGTAACTGTCCATTGAAAGTAAAAGGTAGCCGAAAACGGAAATATATAAACGAAACCGGAGATACCATTATCCTGGTTATACGCCGGCTTCATTGCCGTAATTGTAATCGTATTCATCATGAACTACCAGATATCGTAGTCCCATATAAAAGATACGGTAGTGAAAGTATTGAGGCGGTCATAACGGGAGATACCGCCCTTACTGTTGCCGCTGATGAATCAACTATTAATCGCTGGCGAAGCTGGTTTAATGAACTGGCCCTTCACTTCCTAGGCTGCCTAACTTCAATCGCCACCTTACTTGGGAAAGGAACTGTGAAAGGAATATCCTGTCTTTCCAAGTCCACGCTCCAAAGGATATGGAACTATGTTGGTAATGCTACCGGTTGGCTGGCCAGAGTTGTCCGCCCAGTGGTAAATATAAATTCCTGGGTACATACCCGTTTTGCATTTCTGTCCTGACCGGCAGGATATAAACTCATGCTAAAGCTTAAGTTAGGAGGGTTTTAGCATGAAGGACAAACAAAAAGCTGAAGAAATTGCCGCACAGCGGATGCAGTTGATATCCCCGCTGCTAGCGGAAGGGCTTGATACGGCCCAAATTAGGGAGCTTAAAAAAAGGATCTGTGAAGAAAACAGTCTATCCGAGCGTACCTTGCGTAGATACATAGCGCAGTACCAGGCAGACGGCTTCGGGGGACTAAAACCCAAAGGCAGGGGCCGTCGCCCCAAAGAAGCTATACCATCTCACATCATAGACCAGGCCATTCTGTTGCGTCGCGAGGTACCCAGCCGTAGCATCGCCCAAATCATTCAGATTTTGGAATGGGAGGGGTTGATTCAGGAAGGTCAGATCAAACGCAGCACACTGCAAGAAAAGCTAGCCGAGAAAGGCTACAGCACAAGGCAGATGCGGATGTACTCCGATACCAGTGTAGCTGCCCGGCGATACCAAAAGAAACATCGCAATCGCCTCTGGCATTCGGATATCAAGTATGGCCCCTACCTACCGATCGGTAAAGATGGTACTAAAAAACAAGTCTACTTGGTCACCTTTATCGACGATGCCACTCGCTTTGTATTACACGGTGAATTTTACCCAACACTGGATCAGGTTATTGTGGAAGATTGTTTTCGTAAATCCATCCACAAATATGGTGTTCCCGAAGCAGTATATTTCGATAATGGCAGCCAATACCGGACTAAATGGATGCACCGCACCTGCAGCAAACTGGGCACCCGGTTAGTATTTGCTAAACCGTATTCTCCAGAAGCTACTGGTAAAGTAGAAAGATTTAACCGGGTGGTGGACTCATTCTTAAGCGAAGCCAAGCTGGAAAGCCCACAATCGCTGGAGAAGCTTAATGGACTATTTGGGGTTTGGCTGGAAGAGTGCTACCAGAATAAGCCTCACTCAGGACTCGGTGATAGCATTAGCCCCAATGCTGCTTTTCGAAGTGACAATAAGGCACTAAAGTATCTGGCTCCACAAACCGTTGCCAATGCCTTTTTGCACTGTGAAGAACGGAAAGTAGACAAGGCTGGCTGTATTAGCTTTGCCGGTATCAAATATGAGGTCGGATTATCGTTTATCGGATGCAAGGTACAAGTTATTTACGACCCTGCTGATATTACCGAATTGACTATTGAGTATGATGGTCATGCCCCCTGGAAAGCCAGAAAGTTAGTTATAGGTGAGCGAGCCGGAATGCGTCCCCTGCTACCAAATCACTTGCAGCCTAAGCCTGCTGAATCGTCGCGGCTCCTGGCTGCAGCGACTTAGAAAAACCAGCAACGTAAAGAGCAACAGGTACCTGCAATCTCTTTTAGGGCTGTGAATAAGGGGGATAACAGTCATGTTTGAATCCTTTTACGGCCTGTCTAAAACACCGTTCGCAAGGGATATCCCAACGGATCAGCTTTATCAGTCATTAATGCTGGAAGAAACACTAGGCCGTCTGGAATATGCCGCCCGAAGGCAGCTATTCGCCGTGGTGACCGGCGATTGCGGTACCGGCAAAACAACTACCATTCGGCTATTTAAGGAATATTTAGATCCGGCCATGTTTTTGGTCATGTATCTAGCCGACTCCAAGCTTACACCCCGACATTTTTACAAAGGCCTTTTAGAGCAGTTGGGCTGCGAATCTAAGTTTTATCGCGGTGACGCCAAGCGCCAGTTGCACAGGGAAGTCGAACTCATGCGCGGTATCCAACATATGCAACCGGTTGTTGTCGTGGATGAAGCCCATCTTTTAGACAAAGAAATGCTGGAAGAGGTGCGGTTCCTTTTGAACTTTAAGATGGATGCGCAAAGCCCTATGGCTTTGATTCTGGTGGGCCAAAGCGAACTCTGGGAGAAACTACAGCTTCAGGCATACGCCGCCATCCGCCAGCGGGTAGATCTGCAGTGCAAACTGCCACATCTGGACCGAGCTCAAGTCGGAGAATATGTTAACCGGCACCTGGCTTATGCCGGTGCCGAACACGATATCTTTTCGGATAATGCAGTGGATGAAATTTACCGATTCTCTAGCGGTGCGGCGAGGCTCGTTAACAAGGCTTGCACGCATTGTATGATTTACGGAGCGCAGAATGGCCGCCGGATTATTGATGATCATATGGTGAAGCTTGTTATCCAGGGAGAATTACAATAATTCTCCCTGGCCTCAGGCCGGCATGGTCATAAACTTTGGCAATTCATGGACAATTAATATTGTCTATTGCTGGACTTCATGGGGCAGCATTAACAACCTGACAGCAATTACTGTCTATTTTTGAGAGTCTCGATTTCTTTTTTTAATATTACCTACCACTTTACCCTTGCTATTATTAACATACAAAGGGCATTCGTAAAATGCTACGTATGGTATTTTTATTTATCTAATGATGTAGAGTGAGGCGGTTTGATGGTTATCGCCAGGAGCAGGGCACCAAGCTGGCTTCCCTGTGGTATCGGACTTTCCGGGAAGGTCTGTTGTTGTTTTGGAAAGTAAAAAAATACACCGGCCTTTGAGCCGGTATTATATATGCAAATAATTATGGTTTTTATGGTTTACATACCCCGCAAGGGACGTAGCCTTGCGCCTGTGCATCTGCAGCATCTTTAAACCAGATTTCATTCTCCGGGGCTATGCTTTCTGCATATCGGCAGTCGGGATAGTGATATTTATCTGATTGAGTACTGCCAACAAATTTCCCGGTTGATGCCGGTGCCGGGGTCGGTTGCGGATCAACCTTTATGGGTGATGGTTGCGCTACAGGCTGTGGTATAATACTGGCCTTTTTGGTTTGCACTTCATACGAGCTGCCATTGGTGGCTACTACTATATTCCCGTTCAAGTCTGTACGGTAAACTTTTGCACCGGCATTTTGCAGCCTCTGAACTGTTTCATCCGCCGGGTGTCCATAGCTGTTATCCGCACCCACGCATATGATGGCCACTTCCGGGCTAACTTGGTTTATGAATGCAGCGGCTGAGGATGTGCCGCTGCCGTGGTGGCCGACTTTAAGGATGTCTGCTTCCAGGTTACCGGATAGTACTGCTTCCGCCGGCCCTTCAGCGTCGCCGGTGAACAGAAATTCAATATCTCCAGTATCCAACCGGCATATTACCGAAAAGTCATTGGTGTCGTCCCAGGTATCCGGGCCTGTGAGTACTTGGAGGGATATGCCCCCGAAAGTATAGGTGCGGCGATTGTCTTCCTGATAAACTGCACCTTCATTTTGAACTGCAGCTTCATATTCGCGGTATATTTGACTATCTGCAACGTAACCGCTATCAACTATCTTTTCTACTTCAAAGACATTCAGAACAGCTGGAATTCCACCAATATGGTCCTCGTGCGGATGGGTGGCGATGAGCAATTCAATGTCATCTACGTCCTGGTTTTTTAAATAATTAATTACCAAAGGTCCGTCAGCTTCGTTGCCGGCGTCGATTAGGATGTCATTATTATCGGGCAGCTCTATGTAGATGGCATCGGCCTGGCCAACGTCTATAAAGTGTACTTTTGTTTGGGTGGTGACCGGCCCAGCAGGTGTTTCTGTTGTAGATGTGATAGTGATGGTTTGTGTAGTTCCATCCCAATTAACGTTTGCGCCCAGGGCCTCAGACACAAAGCGGAGCGGGACCATAGTATTGCCGCTGACAATTTTACCTGG
>JAENYF010000012.1 GCA_016841905.1 Desulfoscipio geothermicus
GTCTCAATATTCATAGTGGCATTGTTTCTTTCAGCAATACCGTAACAAACCGAAAGCCCTAAACCCGTCCCATTTTCTTTAGTTGTAAAAAATGGAGTGCCCAACTTTTCAAGTACCTCAGGTTTAATTCCTGAACCCTGGTCCTCCACTGCTAAAACAACTTGCTTACCATCTAAAAATGTTTTAATTTTTAATCTTTTACCGGATGTCATTGCTTCAAACCCATTTCTTACGAGATTTAGGACCAGCTGTATAATCTCTTCTTCGTCTAGCAGCAAGTCAATAACCTCAGTTAATTCAACTTCGACAACCATTTCATTATTAATAGCATCAGCTTTAATTAATGGTAAAAGTTTCTTTAATATTAGATTAATATTTTTTAATTTTAAATTTACCGGTTTGTTTTTTGCCAAAGATAAGAACTCAGTAATTATTGAGTTTACCCTATCCAGTTCATCAATCATGAGATCAAAAGTTTCTTTATATTTAATAAACGAATCCTTTTTTCTGTACATTTGTAGAAACCCACGCACAGTAGTCATTGGATTCCTAATTTCGTGCCCGATTCCTGCAGCCATTTGCCCGATAAGATTCAATCGTTCTAAGCTTGCCATTTTGTCTTCCATCTTTTTATAATCCGTAATATCATTTAATGTAATAAGCCTACATTTTTCGTTATTAAGCTCAATTATCTCGCAGGAGAGTAACACATTACGAATATCACCAAATTTTGTTTTAAATAGTACATTTAAATTATGAACATACCCCTGCTCTTTTAATTGTTTTTTTAAAAATTTAAATTGTTCGATATCATTGTATATACATATATCTGAAACTGTTCGACCAATTAATTCCTCACGGCTAAAACCGAAGAAACGTTCATAACTCTTATTTACTTCAATGTGCTTATCATCACTTTGCCTAGATATAACCATTGGAGTAGGATTGTTATAAAAAGCCTTGCAAAACCTTTCTTCAGATAAACGCAACGCTTTCTCAACCTGTTTAAGTTCCGTTATATCACTGATTACGCTAAGTAAATACTGTTCGCCACCAATAACAATAATCTCCGAAGAAAAAAGAACAATGCGAATATCTCCTGATCTCTTACGAAAATTAACATTAAGGTTTTTAATAAATCCATGCTGCACTATATAATTAATCAACTTAGCTCGGTCTTCCGGATTCTTGTATATGTTTAAATCCGCAATCGTATTGTTTATAACTTCCTGACGGGAATAACCGAAAAAACTAAGAAAATTTGAATTTACATCGATTATTCGCCCGCTCTCAATCGTAGTAATTGCCATTGGGTTAGGACCGGCATTAAAGGCTGTAGAGAACTTTTTTTCGGACAAGCGCAGCATCTTTTCCACCCGCTTGCGGTCGGTTATGTCGTTAACAAGTGCCTGCATTATAGTTTTACCCTGAATAGTACAAGGAACTGTCACCACTTCTATATCTAAAACTTTTCCATCAGGTCTGACAATCTTTTCTTCCATTAATGGGACAATTTTTCTTTCATCCTGCACCTGTCGCCACTTTTCTGCAACAATGTCCTTATAATCGGGATGAATTAAATCGATCATTGATGTTCCAACAGCATCGCGGATGCTCCCCAAGCCGAAAAGTTTTGCACCTGCTTTATTTATAAATTCAAGTGTATTTTTGGTATGGAGAAGAATGGCGTTTGGTGAGTTTTCAACTAGTTGTCGGTAACGTTCCTTGAGCTCTCGTAATGATTCTTCAACCTGTTTCCGCTCGTAAATTTCCTTTTGAAGTTGTTCATTTGCTGTTTTTAGCTCAATGGTTTGCTTATTTACCAGTTCTTGCGGATGGTTACGCCTACATTTAGTTATATCACGAGCGGTTTCTATAGCACCAACTATATTCCC
Source organism: Desulfoscipio geothermicus (assembly GCA_016841905.1). Lineage (GTDB taxonomy): Bacteria > Bacillota > Desulfotomaculia > Desulfotomaculales > Desulfallaceae > Sporotomaculum > Sporotomaculum geothermicum_C. The sequence goes on from JAENYF010000012.1 coordinate 1,896, forward strand.
TTCGCTGTCATAAAGAGGCGATGCCTTTAGCCACAATAATACCTCTTTTTGACTATATGGTAATTTAACAAAAACCTCACCGCAAATTGTATTTTCTTTTTTCACGACATTCAGATATTTTTTTTCGGTTGTAAGATCATCTGAAAAAATTAGATCCAATAAAACTGGTCCATATTCGCCCTTATCAATTATATCTACCTTGCTAACACCAGTCATTTTTTCCATAGCTTTATTCCAAACAACTATTTTCCTATTCTGATCAACAACAAGAATAGGATCAGGAAAAAAATCAATTATATCCAAAAGTTGCATATAAGTCGGATTTTGTTGTCTATTCAAGTAAACCAGTCCCTTAATCATTTATAGTATAAAATGATTAATTCTATATAATTCCTTTTTCCCCTTTGGATATTTTTCTAGATTAAGAATATCTTTAAATTTAGACAACCTTCATATATATGATACGCTAACCATAAATACTATTTCCCCCATTACAAGGCTATTGCAATAACTAAGGGTCTACGTTTAACAAAAAAACCGCCCTCACCCGCTAACTAGGGGTAAGGACGGTACGGTAATTAAACCGTCAAATAAGGCCAAAATAGCCCGCTAATTTTCTTCTACTACATTAACAGTAATATCCTGCCTAACTTGCTCTATACCCTTCTCCTTATTGTCCGACTGCACTTTAACGATAAAGGTGCATACCTGGTTAAAACCGAGCTCAGTGGGAGTCAAATTGGTATAAATCGCCTTATCTTCAACAATCGCCTCTCCGGATGCCAAGATTTCCCCCAAGTGGTTTTTGTACTCATACCTCGCTTCTAAAATCTTGAAAGCCACACCATCCGCACCAGACATCTTGATGCCTAGTTCTTTGGTTTCTCCAAGCAAAAAATTCCTCATCTAGACACGTTCCTCTCTAAATATTTCCCGCCGCCGGCTTGCTAGCCTCGTACCGGATCAATACAACCAAATTAATTATATAAATTCAATTTTTAGCAAAACATTCCTGCCTATTGTTCGACAAAATTAGCGGAATTATAAACTATTCTTTAACCAATTTGACGACTATATACACCAGCAATGAAATTTTTTAGTTGATGCAACGGCAAGAAAGATGCTTTAATCCCTTAGTTGGATAAGTTGATTCCAACCGGTTAACCGGCTATCGAGTTTTTTTCGAATCGATACTCTCCGTTCTTTATCGACATTGAAAAATTCAGTAACAATAAACATGTCATTACCGTTTAAATCAACATCGATCATCATATCCTCAGCCGTGATTTGAACACTCTGCCGCCAAGTGATGATACGATTGGTCCCTACATAAAAGCGGTCCCAAACCTGCAGCTCATCGCAAAGCACCGCTAAATACAACAGGGGGTCTTTATGTAACTCCAGCTTGATGATTTGGTCCCCGATCTGCTGCAGGTTGTGGTAAATTACCGCTTTGCAGCCCGGAATGATGTGTTCGACAAAAAACGGCACATCATATTTAGCTGTTTGCGTCATGGAGTCGTACATCTGCTGGTTTACTAGCCGTATCTTATGATAGAGCCAGTACCAGGCCGACGTATATTGAAAGAGCATTAAGCCGCTGGCCACCGCATGATCCACCTTGGGATCTAAATCTTTTTGATCAGCCACATAGTACCCTTCCGAGGCGATGCGCATGGCTTCCTGGCGCATTTTTTCCCCGTTGGGATCGAAGGTTTCCATGGCCAGCCAGGCAAAAGCATCCGTTTTTTCAGCCTGATCCGGTAAAAATTCATTAACCCAGATAACATTGCTGAGTTTTTTCATGATTATTTCCGGAGTTGGTTCATTAACCAAATCCCACCTTTTATAGTTTCGGGCAAACTCACCGCAAAGCCTCCTCAGGATGGCTTCATATTCCGGCCTTAAATCACCGATGATATGTTTTTTAATCCAGGCATACTCGAACATGCCGTCGTATAAACGCAGCCCTTCCTCATCAATTTGCACTTTTGCGTCAACTACAATGTGATCAAATATGTAGCCAATGTCGTGGAGCAAGGAAGCGTAAGTCCACTGGAAGAGAAAACGTTTCACTTTAAGGTGGGGGACTTCATTAATTGAGTTATTAATTGCTTCTTTGACATTGGGTAAACTATCGTAAATCCAGACCCCTAAAAGAAAGAGGTACAGCGTGTGGGCGGTATGATCATATTGGTTTTTATAGCGAATCATGTGCATGAGCTCATAAGTGGCTACCTGGGAGCGCAGCTCCATGATATTCCGGAAATACATGGTGGCTAGAATTAACTGGGCAACTTTTTCCCCTTCCTGTAAGCGCCGGATATCGGTACGCGCTCTCATAAAGCTCCTCAGCTTATGGACAAAGCCGGGGATTTGTCCCCTTAAATATTCGGCTGCCCCATGGCCATAATGGAAATGATCCAGTAGCTGGTCATTGATATTGCTCAGCATAATAATACCTTCTTCAACAAATTTTTTAATATTATTAATTCGCTATATTTTCTTGATTCCCTTTTAATGAAGGGTTGCTACTGCCAGGCTTGGGCGACCAGTAAATTTTTTACTTTACATTAAGCCTCATGCAATTAAGGTATTAATGTACCTTTGACAGCACACGTTTTGGTGTCGTAAACTCCAATTGAAAGTAGGTGAAACAATGACCAGGATAAAGCTTGCATATTCTGATGCTAACGGCATTAGCGGGACAGTTGCTTTTGAAGGCACCTGGTTACTACGAGAAGTTAGAGAGGACGCTCCAGGCAGGGACATTGGCACCCGATATTCGGTAGCTCTAACAGCTAGCGGCCAATATCTAGTGTTTATGGAAACGCCTGAACATGGCAGTGGTTATACAGTGTACCATTCCTTCCAAGAAATGATTGACAAGCATGCCGTGCCCCCAGGAATAGCCTGTACGCTCAACGAACAGATGGGCTATGTTGAATTCTACCCACAGCAGGTGTGATAGCGGGCAAGCTGGCCCGCGCCGGTCCGAAAGATTTGTAGGCGATACCCTGCACCGGCATCGCCTACACCATCACTTTCATTTGTTTTAATTCCATCATCTGGGCCAAAATATTTCACAGATCATGCCGTGGGCATCCCGGACATCGAACCTGGCTATAAAATGGTTGGGCAAAGTTTCCTGGATCGGTTTGGGGGTGATGATAGCGCGTCCTGATATTTCCGCTACTTTGTGCCCATCGGCGTAAAAAGCAAAACCCTGCTCAGTGTTGAAGTTATCGGTAATCACTTGCAACCTGGCCCCTTCATGATGGCGCCAGATGACCGGAGGCCCGCACACGTTCAGAACCTTGATAAACAGCCTCCGCCCTTCGACATACCTCTCCAGCGGCTTAACTCCCTCATGCTGCATGAACATATCATAAAGCCAATTTTCATGCTCCAGAAAGGCGATGATGTCCCACAAGGGGGTCCCCAGCACGTCAAGCTTGATGGTCTTTTTAATATTAAATTTGTTATGGCTAAATAACAGCCTGTCCCCCTGGTAGCCCTTGTATATGTAGGCAGTTGATGTACCGTCCTCCCTTGCCTGCACCAGGTCAATGGTTAGCCCGTTCTGCAGCACAAACTCCTTAAGCTCTGCTATTTCCACTGGATCGCCTCCTGTTTACCACATTAGCTCAATGCCTGCCTCGGTAGTTTTAATGGCCCCTTCCTTTAAAAGCCGCCCCACCGCTCGTTTAAAAGCTCGTTTGCTCATATTTAACTCGGCCTTGATATACTCAGGATCGCTATAATCATTGAAAGGCAACGAACCACCGTTGGCTTTCAAACGCTCCATAATCTTTTCGGCGTCACCCTCGATTTCTTTATAAGCCATTTGCCTTAAACTTAATTCCAGCTTGCCATCTTCCCTAACTTTTTTTACTCTGGCTGTGATTTCATCTCCTGCAGTAAAGTCGCCAAACATTTCGTTGTTATGAATAAACCCGTGATATTTACTATCTATAGCAACAAAAACACCCAGGTCTCGATTGATGCGGTAAATAATTCCCTGGACCAGGTCATTTTTTTGGTAGGGTGCTTCGCTGCTCAATAAATCATAGATGCGCATCGTGGCACATATTTTATTACTCTGATTAACATACAAACCAACCAGGCATAAATCCCCTATTTTTACCCTGCCTACTTGCTCCTTTATGGGCAACAACAAGTCCTTCGGCAAGCCCCAGTCCAAAAAAGCACCAAAATTTGTGATGTCTACAACCTGTAGACAACCCAGCTCGCCAATGGTCAGTTTTGGCTTTTCCAGCGTAGCTACGATTACTCCCTCAGCATTACTGTTCACAAAGACCTCGAGCTCATCACCTACAGCCAGTTCCTCAGGCAGTTCCCTTTTAGGCAATAAAATATCATCACCATCCTGGGCAACAGGAAAATTTAGATAAGCTCCCAGCACAGTTATGCTCATAACCTGCAATTTTTGCATTTTACCGATTTCGATCATTTCGAACCTTCTTTTTTATTTATTGTTTAACTGCTCAAGTCCATCGCTTTCTATGAACCGCCGGCTATTTTTATCGTAACCTCAGCGACAGCAGTTCATCGGCCAAGCCTAGTAGTCAAGCTATACCTGCACAATTTTGCTCAGTGAAAAGACTTTAATCCCATCGCCCAGTTCTTTCCTCACCTGGCCTACCCCCTCAAGGTAGCGCAGGTGAGCATTGGCTTCGCCACTGGCAAACCATTTTTGCGGTGTGGGATACTCCTCCCAGGAGGAGCAGTCAATATCCCAGCTCATTTGGGTGGCCACCTGGTAAGCCGTGGTCTTGCCTTGACGCAATATCGCCAGAATTTCGGCGTTTCTTTCCTGGTGGTGCCGTTTAAGCTCAGCGATTCTCTTATTCACGTTGTAAATTAAATTCCGGTGCCCCGGCAGCGTCAGTTCAATATCCAGCTGAGAGACTTTTTCCAGGTTATCCAGGTAATCAGCCAAGGGATTACCGGAGATAAATAGAGAGATATTGGGCGTGATATCATCCAAAATATGGTCTCCGGAGACCAGCACCTTTTTGTCCGGTTCGTACAGGCACATATGGCCGTCGGTATGGCCGGGGGTGACCACACATTGAAAATGGTAATCCCCAATCTCGACGTTATCCCCGTCCTGAACGTAGTCAATTTTTATATCGCCCTGGGACGCGTATTTGAAACCCGGGTGCCTCTCCAGCACATTTTGCAGCTCATCTTCAGGAAAGCCATACCCGCGGGCACCCGCCAAAAGCTCTTCCCCCCTGGCGGCAGGCTCTAAGATTACCTCCGCGTCCGGCCGGCTGCAATATATTTTAGAGGTATCTGTGGCCAAAGACCCCACCAGGCCGCAATGGTCAGAATGCATATGAGTAATAAAGAAGTCGGTCTTATCCAGCTGTACATTAAGTTCCTTTAAGGCTACATACATGACCTCCGAGCATTCCTTCCGATTCATGCCGGTATCGATCATTAAGTATCTTTCCGGTCCCTTGATGATATAGGAATTGAGCGCTTTCAGCGGGTTATTGGGCAAGGGAATTTCAATTAAAAAGATATTGGGCAGAACCTCTTTATACAATACCTTCACTCCTCAATGCTGCTATATATATATGGATTATAATGCATGATAACCATAATTCCAAACATTTCATGCGAATGTTGGAATTGTCCAATCAAAGACTCATAGTAAGTCATGAAAGACATCCATATTTATGACTGGTAGTATTACTAAAAAAAAAGAGCCGGAAATCCAGTGCCGGCTCTCTTACTATCTATCCCCATTGCTCTTTAAATTCTTCAAAGGCATACTCAGCTTCTTCAAGGGTTCCTTGACTACTTAAAAAGCTGGGATCACGCTGCCCTCGTAATTATCCTCAATATACTTTTTCACTTCCAGTGACTGAATGGCCTGGCCGAGTTTCTTGATGTTTTCCTTATCTTTATCCTCGTCCCGCACTACCAGTACGTTAGCAAAGGGAGAATCTTTCGGTTCCATAAAAATAGCGTCTTCCACCGGATTTAAATTGCCTTCCAAAGCATAGTTGCTGTTAATTACACACAAATCCAGATCCGCCATGGCCCTGGGCAGCATGGCAGCATCCATCATCTGGATTTTAAAATTTTTCGGGTTTTCTACGATGTCGGCATCGGTGGCGGTTACGCCGGCACCTTCTGTAAGCTTTAGTAACCCGGCCGCTTCCAGTACATTTAAAGCCCGGCCGCCATTGGTGGCGTCGTTGGGTATACCTATCTTGGCCCCGTCGGCCAGCTTGTCCAAATTGTCAATTTTGTTAGAATATACGCCCATCGGTTCATTGTGCACTTTATACGCCCAGGCCAGGTTGGCATTATTTTTCGCATTATAGTCGTCCAGGTAAGGTATGTGTTGGAAGAAGTTGGCGCCCACCTCGACAATATGGGAGCTGTCGATAACCGCCACCCGGTCACATATCTCCTTAATGACGTTCATATCATGGGTAATCAGCAAAATAGTTAAATTTAATTGGCGGTTAATCTCCCGCAGCAGCTCTAAAATAGAGCGGGTAGTCTGGGGGTCCAGGGCTGAGGTGGCCTCATCGGATAACAGCAGTTTGGGACCGTTGGCCAGGGCGCGGGCAATGCCTACCCTTTGTTTTTGGCCGCCGCTCAGCTGGCTGGGGTAGGCATCTTCCTTATCCGCCAGTCCCACCAACTCCAGGAGTTCCTGGGCACGCTGAACAGCCTCCGGCCGGGAAACTTTGGCTATTTCCAGGGGAAACATGACGTTATCAAAGACAGTTCTGGAGGATAGCAGGTTAAAATGCTGAAAAATCATGCCGATTTTTTGCCGGGCAGCACGCAGCTCACGCTTGTCCAGCCTGGTAATTTCCTGACTGTCCACCACAATAGAGCCCGTGGTGGGTTTTTCCAGCATGTTAATACACCTAATCAGAGTGCTTTTACCCGCTCCGCTCAAGCCAATTATGCCAAATATTTCGCCCTTCTCCACAGTTAGGCTCACATTATCCAAAGCGGTTATCTTTTGGCTTGGGGTCTGATAAACTTTGCTTAGGTCTTTGATTTTGATCAATTTAACAGCCCTCCGCATCACCTTTCGCAAGACCAAGAACATTATACATAGTAAACAAATATCAATATGATTATTTCGTCGATAAAACACGAAAAACCTGCCTGGGAGCATGGATAAAATTACTTTGCCTCAGTGCACAGGTTTGCAGCTGATGTTAAGTCGATTAATGAATAATTCTTCCATTTATAAAGTTGCCCAGAAAAAAGCCCGCCTAAAGCAGGCGAGCGGCTTTGGAGCATTTTTTTACTCATTTCCTATTCCAACGAGTGCCTTCATCAGAACGGCACAGTCAGCTGGGCTATGGTCAGTTAGTGAAGGTTAAGCCGACTGTTTGTTTAATGCAGCATACACGAACTACTTGCGACAGTTTAGACTCACTGTTAACTTGACTTACTTACTCCTGATCTTGAAGAGGTTAGACCGTAATCTGCACGATCATTTCCACCTCGCAGGCTGCATTCAAGGGTAAAGCAGCAACTCCCACCGCCGCCCGGGCGTGTTTACCCTGCTCACCAAAAATCTGCTCCAATATTTCGGAGGCGCCATTGATCACTTTAGCCTGCTCATAAAAATCTGGCCCGCTTTGCACGTAACCAGTTATCTTCACGATTTGCACCAATCTGGACCAGTCTTGGAGAGTATCATGCAAAACAGCCAAACAATTAATTGCCGCCAGCCTGGCAGCTTCCTGCCCTTCAGCAAGGGTAAGCTCTGCACCTACCCGGCCGGCATAAATAATTTCACCCGCTTTGATGGGCAGTTGCCCGGAAACATAAATGAATTCACCCGCCACCCGGCCCGGCACATAAGCGGCCAGTGGCTTGCTAATTTCCGGGATAACAATGCCTAATTCCTGCAGTTTATTTTCGATGCCCATAACTACACCTCTTTCATAATCTGTCCCGGTTTGCAAATCAAATCTCCACTGATTCCAAAATCTATCTATACATTTTTAACATTATATCACGGACTTTTTTTCATTGGCTACAATATCCCATTAATAGCATCCATACCAGTTTTAGCTCCTAAATTTCTTCACCCTGCTTCTATTACGTTTTAAACTGTAAAACTAGCTGCCGACAAAATATAGGTTTGGTGTATAATTAAATATTAATTCCGTTTACTTTATTACCATAGCCTCAGTATTATATTTATACGCTTTAATCTAGAGGCAATTGTGTAGCAATTCAACTCAGGAAAGGCAATACACATGAACATTTTAGTCATCTCGCATCTTTACCCATATACCACTAACCCCTCCTTCGGTATTTTTGTCCATGAACAGGTGCGGGCGCTACAAAAGCTGGGCGTAAGTGTTCAGGTACTCTCACCGGTACATTATGCGCCCCGCTTATTATGGCTTAACAGCAAATGGCGTGCTTACGGAGAAATACCCAGGCATGCTGAAATAGACGGCGTAAACGTTTTCTACCCAAGGACAATTATGCTGCCCAAGGGACTGCTTTTTTCGTTATACGGAGCCATATGCTATCACGCCATCAAAGACCTGGTGGACACGATTAAAAAAACCCAATGCTTTGATTTAATTCACGCCCATGTGGCTATACCGGCAGGCTATGCGGCAAGCCTGCTCAAGGCCAAGCTCAAGGTGCCTGTTGTATTAACCATCCACGGCCTGGACCTAGCCGAGACAGTACATCGCAGCAGCCGGTGCCGGCAAAATGTGCTTCAGGCCATCCGCCAGGTTGACCAGACCGTGCTGGTGAGTCATAAACTACAAAGGCAGCTGGCAGCGCTGGACAATTTAGCCGCCAGGAACATTATGGTGTTCCCTAACGGCGTAGATCCGGACAAGCTGCAGAACGCCGCGTTAAATCCCTACCCGACGGATAAGTACGGGCGCAAAGTGCTGCTTTCCGTGGGCAACCTTTATCACTACAAGGGCCATGACCTGGTCCTCAAAGCCTTGCCGCAAATTATTAAAGAATTCCCAGACGTGGTTTACCGCATCGTTGGCGACGGTCCGGAAGAAGGCCGGCTTAAAGCGCTGGTCCAGGAGTTGGACTTGACCAACCATGTTGTTTTTATGGGGCGCTTACCTCATATACAAGCACTGGAACATATGGCAGGCTGTGATATTTTTGTTTTGCCAAGCTGGAATGAGGCTTTTGGAGTTGTTTACCTGGAAGCAATGGGTTTGGGCAAATCGGTTATCGGCTGCCGGGGTGAAGGAGTGGAGGATATAGTGGAGGACGGGCAAACAGGGTATCTCGTGGAACCACGCAGCACGGAAAGTTTAGCGCGTACTATTATCCAGCTACTTAAAAACGACGCCGCCAGCACGCGAGTGGCGGCAGCCGCCAGGGACAAGGTTTTGTCTTCTTTTACCTGGGAGCAAAATGCCCGCCAGTATATGGATCTTTACCGGCGCTTGATCGCAAAGGGGTAAATACCGCTGTAAAAACCAACCCCCCAGCTGAAATGCAGCAACCAAAAAGCCACCGGCAGTATAGGCAGGTACTGCCAGCCCCTTTGACTGGACAATTTTACCGACACGCCAACCGTTACCCCAAGGTACAGCAGAGGAATAAGCCAGCCCAGAGGTGACCCTGCCAATAGCAATAAAACCGAAGTCATTATCCCCGCCACGAGGGCAGGTGGGGCCATTTGGCGCCAGCGCAGCGAGCCGGGATGGGATACCAGTGTTTTGACCTTCCATTTGCCATAGCGGAAATATTGCCTGGCCAATTGCTGCAGCGAGCCCCGGACATAGTAGCAGCATTTAATGCGGGGGGAAAGCAGTATTTTACCTCCTGCCTGGCGCAGACGATAGTTAAGCTCATAGTCTTCATTAATGACCCAGTTTTCATTGTAACCGCCAATAGCCACCAGACTTTTTTTCCACCAGGCCCCCAGGTAAACGGTATCCACCCAGCAGGCCTCACTGGCATACCTAAATTTGGCGTCCCCGACACCAAAGGGTGTGCTGGTTGCCATGGCAATGGCCTCTGTGACATTATCAGTACCCACCGGTTTTTGCACGCCGCCAACATTTACCGCGTCAGTTTCCAAAAGCAGTTTAACACAGCTGGAGATATAGTCTTGTTCGTAAAAGGTATGGGCATCCACCCGGACGATTATTTCCCCCGCTGCTTGTTTGATGCCCAGATTCATGGCTCTGGCCGCGGTACGGCCGGGGTTGTCCAGCATTTTTATCCAGGCGTATTGCTTGCTGTACCGGGTGACCAAGGCCCGGCTAGCATCTACGCTCATGCCGTCAACAATAAGGATTTCGGTAAGCTCACGGGGGTAATCGTTAGCCAGCAGCGAGGCCAGGCATTGTTCGATATATTTTTCTTCGTTAAACATTGGCATGACTACGGAAACTGCGGGTAGTTTATTAGCACACTCCATTAATAATCTCCCTCTAAAACTTCCCGGTATAAATTCAGCAAATTGCGTTCCTGACTACGCCAGTTATAATGCTGTAAAACAGCCTCCCGCCCATGCTCTCCCATCAGCTTGGCTTCAGCATTGTGGCTGCTGAGATACTTTATGGCTTCGGTTATTTGTTTGGTGCTTCCCGGGTCAACCACTAGGCCATATCCCTGATCCTGTACCATAGCTTTCCAGTTTGGGAAATTCGAACACAATATAGGTAACCCCACCAGCATGTACTCAAAGAACTTGGTCAATTCCTTCTTGACATAATGGGCTGAGGGCTGAAAAATGGCCATTCCTGCCAGCCAGTTGTAGCCGGCATAGCAAGCATCAATCACTTCCCGAGGCACGTAGTGTCCCACGCCGTAAATAATCAGGCGGTCCGCCGCGTCCCCGGCAGCGCTTTTCATTTTTTCCGCTAGCTCCGGCGGGCATTCCCCCACAAAACACACGCCCACATCTGGCAGCAACCTGGGAATAGCCGCCTGTAGTAGTGCCCCCCGCTCCTCGAGTACATTGCCGGTATACAGCAGCCATTTAATGTTAGCGTGTTGCTCTAGATTTAATATTTTCCTAACCCGTTGGGCGGCAGCGCCGTTATCTGTTTCAGATGGGTGCTCAGGCAACACAGGGTAATTCAGGACCAGACGTCCCTGAGGAAACCGCTCCCGGTAATACTTTTCTGCCAGACATACTGTCATACAGCGGGCTGCCCCGCGTTCAAATAAATCAAATAACGGCGGCAGGAGTATTTGCACGATACGGGGCAAGTATTCCTTTTGTTTTAAAAAAGTGTAGTTATCTTCATGCACATCGTAAATCACCGCTTTGCCCAGCAGCCTTAATAACAGCCCAACAGGCAGGAGTTCGGGGTCATGCAGGTGGTAAACGTCGGCCCTTTGCTTAAGCGCCAGTCTGAAGGCCAGGCCGGTCAAGTAAAGAAACCGGGTAAACCTGCGATTAACTAAAGGAAGAGCTTTGATGCGCACTCCCTGCACTATTTCATCACACCTGTGCCGGGCGAGCAGCGTCACATCATAGCCTGCATGGACTAAAGAGCGGGCTTGCTTGTGAAAAATACGTGTGTCAAAGGGCTGGTGTACTGTGGTGATCATACATATCTTAGGGGGAGATTGCCTAGCCAATTTATTTGTTGCCAACTCCTTTGTAAGGCCATAATTGCCTGGCCAGGCCGCTAAACCAGATTGCTGCCGCCAGGTAAAGCAACGAAGGCAGCCACAGGCCGATGGCCGGTCCTAAGCCCTGATGGCGAGCTGCCATAAAGGTCAGACCGATGACCACGGCTAATAGCAGGTTGTTTATATTTTGCTTAAGCATCTCCAAGCTGCCGGGAAGGCTAAAGCTTAAACACAGAACAATGATCAATTCGGTGCCGACTACAGCGGCCGCCCCACCGGCCGCTCCGTAGCCGGCACCTAAGGTGTTCTGCAGTGCAATAGCAGACAGCAAACCCACCAGCAGGCAATAAGTACGCCGGCGCTGCATGCCTCGGGTGGTTAGGGCGTCACCCAGGGGAAAATGCAGGGACTGCAGCACCACCAGGCAGGACAGTATTTGCAGCGCCGCCACCGGGCTGCCAGTCCGCCATGAGCTACCGAACAGCAGGCCCATAAAAAATTCCGGGTATAAAAGAAAAGGCAGCGCCAGAGTTACACTGAGTATGGTCATTACTTTTAGCTGCACCGCGGCAATATTGGCATGATTATAAATGTCCAGGTGGCCCTGCCGGAAAAGCAGCGGGTAAAAGGCCCCGGCCACAGTACCAGGAATCATATACAAGAGGCCTGGGATCCGGTAAGCCGCCGCGAAATAGCCTACCTCTTGCAGTACAGACACTTTCTGCAAAATCAACGTGCCCACCTGTGGTAGAGCCATGGTCAGCATCCCGGCCAAGGTAAAATAGCTAATCTCACCCAATAATCCCCTTTGCCAGCTGCCCAAAGAAAAACGCCCCAAAATTAAGGCGAAGCTTAAAACCCCGCCCAGCAGCTGCGAAAAGCCATAGGCAGCGGCAAAATAAATTAGTTCAGCCTGCCAGTAAATACTGGCTAGCAAGGCCAAGCAGTTAAGCAAGGCTGCACTGCCTTTAATTAAGGCCGTATACTGCATTTTCTCGGACAGCTGAAAATAGGCCGACCCCACACCCTGCAACGCCGCTCCCCACACGGCAGGCAGAGTGGCCCAGAAGATGATCCGCTGCATTGCTATTTCCGGGTAAATAAACGGCACAGCTATTACCACTACGGCCGTGACGATTACGGAAAATAACAGCCTCATCCACAGAGCGCTGCCGGTTAAGGACCGTATGTCCGCCCGGGGCATGCTGCCCTCCCGGATAAAAGTTTGCGTCAGGCCCAGATCGGTACAGTAGCCTGCCAGATTCGCAATAGCTAAGGCCACAGCCAGCGCCCCGTAGTTTTCAGCCCCCAGGTAGCGGGCCACCAGAATAGTAGCTATCGCTGTCAGTGCCCTGACACCGACATTACCGACCAGCAGATAAACCGCATTGCGCATAATCTTGAGCCACTGCTTCCGGGATACAGCGGGTTCGCTTTTGCTTTTTTCCAAACCCTGGTTTGCCACTGCTATTTTCTCCGTCTGTTGCTATTTCCCCGCGCTATTTAATATACCATCGATGGCTTTAAGCTTTTCTTTGGGTATCGCCTTTTGACCGGCAGCTCTCTCACCTGTTAAAGCTACCGGTATAGTCTGTAACAGTATTTTCAAATCCAAAAACAGCGAATAGTTTCTAAGGTAAAAAATATCATAGTACAGTTTATCCCGGGGGGAAGTGGTATATTTACCCAGCACCTGTGCCAGGCCTGTAAGACCGGGTTTTACAAGGTGTCTGTAGTGGTAATCGCTGTATTTTTGGTTAAAATGGCTGACAAACAACGGGCGCTCCGGTCTCGGGCCCACTAAGCTCATCTCTCCCTTAAGGATGTTGAACAGCTGGGGCAGTTCATCCAGCCGGGTGGAACGCATAAATTTGCCCACTTTGGTAATGCGCGCGTCGTTTTCCGCAGCCAGCACAGGGCCGGTATGCTTTTCCGCATCGTCAATCATGGTGCGGAATTTGTAAAGCTTAAAAATAGTACCGTTTATGCCCACCCGGCGCTGTACATAAAATACCGGGCCAGGGGAGGTAGTTTTAATCAGTAAGCCGCATAAAACCAGCATAGGCAGCGCAATAATTAAAATCAACAGGGCGACACATATATCGATTGAACGCTTTGAAAATCTTTGTGACAAACTCATGCCCATATGCTGCACTTCCAGTACAGGCAAATCATCAATTTGCGCCGTGTTGGCTCCTAAAAGCAAGGTATCATAAAGGTCCGGCACGATGAATACTTCCCGCCCGGCATCCTGGCAGGCACGCATTATCCAGGCCTTGTCCTCCTTGGAAAGTGAGGAAACCAGTAATACCGAATCAATCTTATGCAACCATTCAGCTAGTTTATGTATATCGTTGGGCGGCAGTACACCGTCAATCTTAAACCAACCCTCCGGCATTTCCATCACTTTTTGCAGAAGCGACTTGGTGTCAGCATCAGGATAACCAATCACCAATAACTTCTTTTGCCCATGCATTTTCTTTTCCAGATGCCAATACAGAAGCCGCCAGCCGGAAATGATGATCAGCTGCAACAGAAGGGCAATCAACAATACACTGCGTGGAAAAGCGAAACCACGAAGCCAGAAGGTAATAGTTATCGCCACCATGGTAATACCAATAACGCCAATGATAATCGAACGCAAAACGGGAGTAAAACCGTTGCGGCGTTTCTCATACAGCCCCAACCCCCCGAAAATGAGGACCGTAGCAAAACACAGCCACGGCATGGTGTCCAAAAAAGGCTGGTAGTTGCGTGCTTCGATATTTTGCCCGTAACGCAGCCAAAAAGCCAGATTAAAACTAGCGATCACCAGCACCATATCCACTACGGCAATTATTACCGGTGAAATTGTTATTTTATTGGCCCGAGCGGACCTTTGCCTAAACTTCATTATCTTCCTCCGGAAATTCCATGCGTAATAGACAGCCCGTTTCTTTTAGTAACGGAACGATAGGATTTATTAATAACCTACTCCCGGAACACTAATCTATGCTCTATTAGTTTATCTATATGCGGCTTTCTCTTTTTAGGGCGGATAAATAGGCTATCGATAAGCCAAATAAAATCCATTGGGGGAAAAAAGTGAACAGCGAGCTTGTACTAATTGCCCCAATCGGAAAAGCAACTAGCGCCAAGAGTAAGGCTTGGCTGATTTGTTTTTGCCTGCTATCCTCCGCCTGTTGATAAGCCTTAAACATGGAAAGCAAGATTGTCAAATACATAACAAGATAGCCCATGAAAACTAATATGCCATAATTTACCAGCACCTCTAACCACCAGTTATGTACTTTGTATATGCCATTGGTATCATAAACACCATGGTATTCTATCATATACTCAATATTGCCGGCGCCTACTCCTAAACCATATGAACCAGCCGAAAAGATCAGAGCATTTTTGATCAATGCTATTCTACTGGCTATCGAGCCATCTTCTGATTGTACATCATTCACGGTATGCTGAACTAAGTCCTGAGCATTGGAGGGCATTTCACTATTAATTCCGGCTATATTGACCGGAAAGGGAACGAGCAACATTAATAACAGGGTAATTGTCACAAATAATAAGGCGTCTTTCTTGCTCTTACGCCATAATAGCACCATTAGCACCATCGCCTGCACGGCGGCGGCCATGAAATTGCCCTTTGAATCACTGTAAAAAAGTATGTCAAACGCGATTAAGCAAAGCAATATACCAGCTAATCTAACAATAGTATTTTTATTATATTGAATAATTGAAACCACAAAAGGCAGCGCTAGTACTATATAGGTAGACAGATCATTGGTATTAAAAAAAACAGCACTGGGACGGTATAAAAAAGAAAGTTTTTCTACCATATAATAAGCCGAGGTGGATAGATGATGACCGGTAGTAACTTCCCAGACTGCCAGAGCTAAAAAGATAACCAGCACAGCCGGCCACATATAATAAATAGCAGTAAAATGCTCAATTTTATGCAGGCAAAATATACATAACACAACAATCAGTATGTAAGTAAAAAGTAAAATTATTGCCTTAATGCCGGCAAGCCGGTCAGGTGCCCAGGCCAGGGAAAGCAGCGCAAAAGCAAACCAGAATAGATAAAAAATCATATATAACCTGGTAGTTTTATCCGGTAGACTTAAACATACCTTTTTACGGAATACCTGGGTCATTAGTACGATGCAAAATAAAATAAGCAGTATGCGGTAAGGGAAAAAAGTAATTCCCATAAACTTAGGTATAAAAAGCACCGGACCCAAAAAACCCGCAAAGATAACCAGGTATAAAAACATACGCATAGACCAATGTTCATGCAGATGTTGATTATTACATTCAGCAGCGTAATAAATAATGTATTCCTCCCTAATATCTGCCATGAATCGATAAGCTGGCAGCAAGGGTTGGCTAACCACCAGCCAGGTATTTTGTCGAATATCCAAGCGTATTATATCAATTAATTAAGCAAGGTTCAATTATCCACATCAAACCTCCATCCCTAGCTACAGGTTTGTTATTTTAAGATGGGCAACTCTTTCACCTTGTCATACTCCGCCAGCACACCAGGCATTATTTGCTCAGCCTGGCGGCGCAATTCTTCAGCCCGCCCGGTTTGCCCTTTTTTATCCGATACCAGGGAAAGCCACGACAATGACCGGGCCCGCACATCCGACTTGGTGCTGTTTACCGCGAGTTTAAGCATTTTTTCGGCCTGATCATACTCACCCAACTGGTAGCTGGCAGCACCTACTGAAAAATATATCGTCTCAGTCGGAATTAGCAAGGGGCCGTCCCGCCACATTTTTTTATACTGGTCAGGCAGGTTAGCCATCAACTTTTGTATTTGCTCCGGAAGCTCAACAACTTTGTTAAAATACCCGGTTGCTGCCTGCTGCTCACCAGTGCTGAGCAAAGCGTACCCGGCGGTGAAATGTCTACCGGCCAACGCATCATACCATTTTATTTGAAACGGCGCTAGGCTTACTGCCTTTTCGGCTTGTTCTAAAGCCAGCTCATATTGCCTGGCAGCCTGAGCCGCTTCCGCTAAAATATCACGATTTGCCGCACTGTATAAGCTTAACCGCACAGCTTGGCGGGCTGCATTCAAGGCTTGCTCATAATTCCGGTAGTCTATGTACAGCTTAGCTAACTCTACGCGGTAAGTAGCGTTAAACGGGCTATAAACAACGGCCTTTTGCTGTAAATCGATGCTTTTTTCCAACTGTCCAACTTGTCTATACCTTTCGGACAGCCAGGCGAAATGATTGGCCATGGTGAGCATTAGAGCGCCGCCAAATATAATAAGCGTTAGAGATGATATCACCGCTATTTGTTTCAGGTTGATTTTAGGCACCGGATCCTGCTGACGATCTTCCTGCCCGGAGGTACTTTCTGCCAACCGGCGGTATAAACTATTAATCAAGCCCAGGGTAGCCCAGAGCAAAAGCGTTAAAGCGGACAGGGACAAATCAAAATCAATCAGGGCATGCCCGGCGATAACCAGAAAAACAGCGCACAGAAGCCAGCCGATTTTATATAACGCCGGGTAATCCTGACGTTTTCTAATTAACCGATAGATATAGTAAAGGGCAGTCAACCAAATGCCGGCCACCGCCAGCAATCCAGGTAATCCCGTTTCCACACCCACTTGGAAATAAAAACTATGCACCTGGTTAGAGTTGTACAGGTAATCTTGAAAAGAAGGATAAGCTTCTCTCCAACCACCGCCGCCCCAACCCAGCCAGGGCCTAGCTTTAAACATTTCCCAGGCATCTCCGACGAAATACATCCTCTCGATAACGTTGCGCAGAAAATCAAAGCTCATTAGCTTTTGCAGCACTGTTTGCTGGCCGGCCAACCAAATGCCCGTGCCGGCTATGCCTAGGGAAAACAAAACACCTGTGGCAAGATTTACTTGTCTGTCATTAACTCGGGGCAGGAAATACTTGCGCGTATAAAAGTATGCAACTTGGCCGCCTATTACCAACACCAACCCGGCCAATATCCAGAGCCAGGCACTGCCGTAGCTTTTATCCAAAGCCAGGTGAATAAACCTATCTATGCAAAAATAAGCTACCACGCCGGTAAATGCCGTATTCAACACCACAGACAAACGCGCTCTGGCCCCTAACCCAAATAAGTAAACTACATAGACGAGAGCAAAAACCAGCCAACCTCCACGGGATTTGGTACCAATCAGCGCCGACAGGAGCAGGAAGTTACCGCAGGCATATAGAAGTTCCGGTATCAGATACCGATAATCACGCCCCTCACCCGTATCTTGGTGACAGATTTGATACCACAGATAGCTGCCGATAAAAAATACTGCCGCCAGGTAACTGGCCAGGGCATTGGGATATTGAAATGAGGAATAAATGCGTCCCTTGATAAATGCATCATTGATATTGATCAGTTCCGTTGCCGCTAATAAGCCAAATAAAACCACACCCACGGCTCCCAGGTAAATAACCTGCAGCAATGTATGAACGTCTTCCCTGCTGCGCACAAGCCGGGAAGCCAACCAATAGCTTAAGAAATACAAAGTATTTTTAACAATTTCGTTAATCGCCAGTCCCTTGTTCACCGCTGCGAAGGTGGAGATAATATAGACAAGGAGCAAAGACAAGACAAAATAATCCAGCGATCCACTGAGCATTTTATAATCATTTTTCGAGCACCACAAGCAAACCAGCCAGCAAACAAGCACGGCAAACATCAGCGTTTTTTGCTGCTCCGCCGGGAAGTAGAGACCACGTAAAAAGGGCGGAATAAACAGCAGCATAGCAAGACCCCAAAAACCAATTTGCTGCAATACCATAGAGGTAAACTGCTCTGAATAAATGTTTTCCTCTGCTCGAAAGCTCTTATTTTTTTTCTTTTTGTTAGACACTGAACATGCCTCTCCGATGATAAATTACATTAGTTAACTACATTTATTATTTTTCTACATTATCTTAGCTCTACCTGCTTTAAACAAAATAAAGATTAACCAGCGAATTGAATCGTAAGGTCCTTTATTTTATTATTATAATATAAGTACGGCAGTATAAATCTTACATTTGAAAAAGCACTGCCGTTATTTACGTTACTTGATATAATATTATAACACTGTAAATAAACCGATATTTTAGAGGAATTATATGAAAAATAGATATTATATACCATTAATCGTTATATGTCTTATTCAAGTTTTTATTGGTATTTATTTTGGCATGCAAAAAATGAATTTTCATATGGATGAAATATTTACATATGCACTTTCAAACCATACTAATGGCACAAAATTTGAATTTCCCCAAGGTCAACTTACAGATAATAGCATTTTAAAAAACTATGTCATTGTCCCGGAAGATGGTCGATTTAAATATAACAAAGTTTGGCAAAATCAAGCGTCAGATGTGCACCCGCCAATGTATTATATCATCATACATACACTTTGCTCTTTATGGCCGGGTAAATATCTAGTTTGGGGTGGGCTGGGATTAAATTTAATTCTATCTGTCCTCAGTACGGTTTTGTTATATTTTATATCAAGACATTTCTTAAAAAACAATATTTTAGCGTTGCTGTTAGCCTCTGTGTGGGCTTTTTCCTTTGGCCATATTACTTTTGTGGTTTTTATTCGCATGTATATGTTTTTGACGGTCTGGATATTGGCTATCACCCTGCTGCATCTTAGTTATTTTAAAAAGTCACTGGATATAACCTTTTACAGCTTACTTGTTTTGCTCAGCGTTTTTGGGACATTAACGCATTACTATTTTTTAATATATATCTTTTTCTTGTGCCTGTTCTTTACTATAAAATTACTGGCAGCCCGGCAATTCAAAGAAGTATTAATATATTTGTTTTCCCTAGGTATTGCTGGAATCACATCAGTAATCATATTTAGTCCCATGCTTAAACATATTTTTCTAGGCAACCGTGGCACCCAATCCTTTAACAACTTCGCCAATACCTCTGATACTGCATATCGCCTTGAGCGTTATTTTAATATCATTAGCCATCAGCTATTTTATGATCTGCTCTATGCTTTATTATTCATAGCCATGGCAATGCTTTTATACACAATCCTCAAAAACAACAAAGATATTATTAATGTAAATTATAAGTTTATTACCGGAATCTTATTATCTGATTTATCCATGATCATGTTTGCTTGCCTAGGTTATTTCTTAATTGTCTCCAAAATATCGGTATATATTGTCGATCGGTATATGGTTGCAATTTATCCTTTGGTTATTCTGGTAGTAGTTTTAGTCTTTATTAACTTAACTAAATTCTGCACCTCCAATAAAATCGTTCCTCATATCGTTTGTATATTTTTTATTTTCTTGTCACTGACAGGTTTATGGAAGAATGATATATTTTATCTATACAAAGACACCCAAAAAGTAATTGATATTGCAAAAGAAAACAGCGACCTCCCGTGTCTGGTAGTTTATGATGCCGACTGGAAATTAACTGCCTATTATTTAGAATTAACCAATTATAAACAGTTAATATTTGTTTCTAAAGACAACCTTCACCTGCTTAGAGCTTTAAATAAGTATGATCGTTTAATAGCCTATTTAATTTTAACTGATGATTTTATAATTTCCCCTGATAATAAAGTGATATTAGATACCCTTCTCGAGGTAAATAAAGGCCTGGAAAAGTATGATGAAGAGTTTTCATCGGAATATGCTATAACTTATTTATTAGAATAGCTTTTCGTGTTTTTCTTTATGGAGGGAGACAATGGGAAAAATATCAGTCATTGTACCCTGTTACAATGAACAGGAGGCGTTGCCTCATTTCTATCAAGAAATATCCAGCATCTCAAAACAAATGTTAGAGTATGATTTTGAGATCATATTTGTTAATGACGGTTCAGAGGATCAAACTTTTGAGATGATAACAGATTTATCTGTTCAAGATGAACGTGTTAAATATATTTCTTTTTCCAGAAATTTTGGCAAGGAAGCAGCTATCTATGCCGGTTTATTCTATTCGTCAGGTGATTACGTTGTGATTATGGATGCTGACTTACAAGACCCCCCGGCACTGCTTCCTGAAATGATGAGAGCTATTCAGGAAGAAGGATATGACTCAGTGGCCACAAGACGTGTGCTTAGAAAAGGAGAACCTCTTATCCGCTCGTTTTTTGCCAGGTGTTTTTATAAATTGATGCATAATATTTCAAGAACGGAAATAGCCGATGGAGCAAGGGATTACCGCTTAATGACCAGAAAATTTGTTGATTCCTTACTAAAGTTAAGTGAATATAACCGTTTTTCCAAAGGCTTATATGGATGGATCGGCTACAAAACCAAGTGGCTGGAATTTGAAAATGTAGAACGCGTGGCAGGAGAAACCAAGTGGTCTTTTTGGGGCTTATTTTTATATAGCATTGAAGGAATAGTTGCTTTCTCAACAGCCCCCTTGGCTATTTCCGCTTTTACCGGTATGTTTTTTTGCTTACTGGCATTTATTTTTATTATCATCATTATTGCCAGAACATTAATGTTCGGCGACCCGGTAGCCGGCTGGCCATCCATGGTATGTATCATACTTTTTGTCAGTGGCATACAGCTTTTCTGTATGGGCATTTTGGGAGAATATTTAGCAAAAACTTATCTAGAAACTAAACACCGGCCACTATTTATCTGCCAGGAAACGAATATCCAAGGTCATAATAATGAGTGAGTTATTTAATAAGCATAAACAAAAGATTAACTACCTGTTTTTTGGCGGCTGTACAACTCTGATCAATACTGCAGTCTATTATATTTGCTATGAGAATTTTGAGCTTAGTAATATACCCAGTAATGTCTTTGCATGGATAGCAGCGGCTCTTTTTGCTTATGTTACCAATAAAATATGGGTATTCGAAAGTAACTCTGCAGACGTTAAAACCTTACTAAAAGAATTAAGCAACTTCTTTGGTTGTAGAATGGCAACCGCATTACTTGATTTGACAATTATGATTGTTAGTGTCGACTTGTTAAAATGGAATGCTCTAATAATGAAAATTGTTGCAAATTTAATTGTAATTATCTTGAACTATGTATTGAGTAAACTTATTGTCTTTAAAAATGACCAGGATTCCAACAGTAGCTAAAACTAAATGTAAAACAACTGGTTAATGGGAAAACATTTAACGCATTTACCTCACATCCAAAGCTCGTAAGAAATCTCGCCATGCTTGATCCACAAGCTCACTTTTCCCTTCTATAACAGACTTTTGCCGTGCTTTTCTCAAGGCTTGTCTGACCAGTTCACTGTTCTTTATATATTCGGGCAAATCCATTGGAATTTCATTTCTGTCGTTAGAGGCCAAGTCAATCATCTGATTTATTTCTGCCTCTGATAAAGCAAATATTTTAGTTATTTCCTCAAGTTTATTATAATTAGGTGGATTTCTCCTGCCTTTTTCTATGTCACTCCAATAAGCGGGGGAAAAGTCCATTAATTCGGCCAATTTTCTTAAACTGATTGCTTTAGCTTTTCTTTTGGCTGTGATAAATTCCCCAAATTTACCTGAACTAATCATGCTCACCTCCTTATTCATTAAAGCATGTATGCCACCATGCAAACAATACTACAATACAATATTCCTTGTCAAGAATATATTATTTTTGATGGTAAGCACTGGTAAGCAAGAGATAATACAAATAATGCCCCGGCAGTTTTAAGCGCCCGGGGCACCAGCAGCAGGCATTTATCTTTTACCGTGCAATTATCTATTCCACTGGTTTTTTATTCTACTTGTGCTGCAGTTCGATGAAGTTATCAATGGTGTCGAGAATATAGTGCATCTCCTTCTCACCCAAACCGGGATACAGGCCAAACCAAAAAGTCCGGTGCATGATCGCATCGGTGTTGTTCAGCTCCCCCACCACCCGGTGTTCAACACCCTGAAAAGCAGGCTGGCGGGTGATGTTACCGGCAAACAGCAGCCTGGTTCTGATCCGATGTTCTTCCAGGTAATCAATTAATTGCTGCCTGGTAAAAGGTGCTTCTGGCCGCAGGGTGAGCCAAAAGCCAAACCAGCTCGGCTCAGCGTTTTCAGTAGCCAGGGGCAGCATAAACATACCGGCATGCTTTTGCAGCCCTGCGTATAACAGCTGGAAATTGTGTCGGCGGGTAGCAATAAACTCCGGCAATCTGGCCAGCTGCGCCACCCCAATAGCCGCCTGCAGGTCAGTAAGCTTGAGATTGTAACCCAGGTGGGAGTATGTGTATTTGTGGTCGTAACCAAAGGGCAGTGTGCCCAACTGCCACTGGAACCGCTTACAACAGGTGTCGTCACTGCCCGGCGGGCACCAGCAGTCCCGACCCCAGTCCCGCAGTGATACGACAATTCGCTTGAGCAGCGGGTTACCGGTTATTACTGCCCCACCTTCGCCGGTAGTGATATGATGAGCCGGGTAAAAGCTTAAGGTGGCCAAATCACCAAAGGTACCGGTATACTTACCCCGATAAGTGGCGCCCAGGGCGTCGCAGTTATCTTCAATTAGCCAGAGGTTGTGGCGGCGGGCAATTTCGGTGACCGTATCCAAATTAAAGGGATTGCCCAGGGTGTGGGCAAGTATAATGGCCCCGGTTTTGGAGCTGATGGCGCTTCCCAATTGCTCTACATCAACATTACCGGTATTCATGTCTACATCCACAAATACCGGTATCAGGCGGTTCTGTATAATGGGAGTGACGGTGGTGGGAAACCCTGCAGCCACCGTGACTACTTCAGCGCCAGGTTTAAGCTGCCGCTCGCCCAGCTTCGGCGAAGTTAGAGCGGAAACAGCCAGCAGGTTGGCAGAGGAACCCGAGTTAGTTAATAAACAAAAGGGCACATCTAGAAAAGCAGCTAATTGCTCCTCTAGTTTGGTTGCATACCTGCCGGCGGTAAGCCAAAAATCCAGCGAAGCGTCAATTAAATATTCCAGCTCCAGTTCATTATATACTTTACCTGAGCAGGACACCCAATTCTGCCCAGGCATAAAGGATGTCGGGGCATGAAATATATGATAAAACTGATCAGCCCGCCTGGCAAAATCCTGCCGCCACAACTTTTCCAGCTCCAGGTTGGTCACTGCCCCCACTCTAGACTTAATATGGTCATCGTTCAATTTATGCTGCAGACTTAAATCTACACACCAGCTTATCCCGCAGGAAGTTAAAATAGCCACGTCACCATCAGCCAGCTGTTCATCAACCATGTTTGTTTGATGTTCTTGCTTAGCAACTGTGCGCAGTTGCTTGGGCCATCGCCAACATTTACTTACCGTCTCAGGTAGGTTAACTTTACCGCCAGATTGCTTCTGCCCAACTCCCCTGGCAACAAGGGTGAGCGGCCATGCAAAATATTCCCGATCATCTACCGCAGCTACCAGGACATATTCGCCGCCGTTATTAACCAGTATATCTCCTGTTTGAAACAGCGTTAGTCCCCCCAATCTTACTATATTTGAAGCAACCTCCCGTGCCGGTCTTATATGCCAATATATTACATAAAAAAACTATAATTTAGCTTGTTTGCATTTGATTAAATAGCTTAAGCTCGTGTTACATCATATAACCACAGCATATTCGTGCCGTTGCTGTTTTGACACAATCAAAAGTTTCCGAATATGCGTTTTCATTACAAGCAATGCCAAAGGGCAAACTTGCTGTCATTTCGGAGCGAAGAACAAAGTTATTTAATGCCTTATTTTAACCATAATTAAGGCTGCGGAGAAGGAAAAATGCCTTTTATCTTGAATATATCATAATCGCATACAGATTAAATATTTGTCAAAGGGAGGAATAATCATGGCAGACGAGCCGAGGGGAGCGATTCTCCAGCGGGATAAGGAAACTTACGCTATTGTACCCAGAACCCCGATGGGCTTAATAACCCCTGATATTTTAGAAAATATAGCTAATGTTGCCCGTAAATATGAAATCCCTATCATTAAAATTACCTCTGCCCAACGCCTGGCGCTGGTAGGAATGAAACCGGAAAAAGTCGAGGAAGTTTGGCAGGACCTGGGGCTGGATGTAGGGCCCGCTGTGGGACTTTGTGTGCATTATGTGCAGGCCTGCCCGGGCACAGCGGTATGCCGATTCGGTATGCAGGACTCCCTGGGGCTGGCCGGAGAGCTGGAAAAAATGTTCGTGAACATGGAGACGCCCGCCAAAACTAAGATCGGCATATCGGGCTGCCCCATGTGCTGTGGCGAAAGCTATGTTAAAGACTTTGGCGCCTTCGGTAAAAAAACCGGCTGGACCGTTATTTTCGGCGGCAACTCAGGTGCCCGTCCGCGTATTGGGGACGTTATCGCTGAAAATTTAAGCAGCGAGGAAGTTAT
This sequence comes from Desulfoscipio geothermicus, assembly GCA_016841905.1. Lineage (GTDB taxonomy): Bacteria > Bacillota > Desulfotomaculia > Desulfotomaculales > Desulfallaceae > Sporotomaculum > Sporotomaculum geothermicum_C. The sequence continues at coordinate 26,819 of JAENYF010000012.1, forward strand.
TGCACTGGCTAAAAAATGCTTCGAATATTATGCAGCCAACGCTAAAAGCAAGGAAAGGACCGCCCGCTTCATCGAACGTATCGGTATAGAAGAATTCAAGAAAGCTGTACTATAAATAAGTCGGTAATCATAAGCACGCAAACGGCCAGGGTAACCCCCCTGGCCGTTTGTATTTCATTGATTGCTTGTATTAAACCTTACATAAAACGTTGTCCCTTTTGAACCCGTTTTAATATCTATTTGAGCGTTATTTCTCTGTGCTATGCTATAACAAACTGCAAGCCCCAGGCCGGTCCCATTGTCCTTGGTTGTAAAAAACGGTGTTCCTATCCTTTCCAGGATTTCCGGTGCAATCCCTGAACCCTGGTCTTGTACAGCCAGGACAACCCCATCATCATCCTTGAATGTTTTGATGGTCAGCAGCCCCCCTGGCGACATTGCTTCAAGGCCGTTACGGACAAGATTATGGATTAGCTGTTTAATCTCATTTCTATCAATAACTATGTAAGGAATATCACCAAGTTCAATATCAATATTTTTATCCTGCTTGATTGCTTCTGCATTGAGTAAAGGAAAGATTGTCCTAACCTTTTGATTCAGACTCTGTTTTCTTAACTCAACAGCCTTGTCCTTGGCCATTGAAAGAAACTCTGTGATAATGGAATTGGTCCTGTCAAGCTCCTCCAGCATTATATCCATATATACCTTGTCCTGAGAATATCTGTCCTTTTCTTTAAGTAATTGCAGGAAACCTCTAACCGTTGTCATCGGGTTCCTGATTTCGTGACCAATTCCGGCAGACATTTCCCCTACCAAGTTTAGACGGTCCAAGCGGGCCATTTCATTTTGGTAGCGGCGAAGTTCGGTTATATTGTGATGTATTGCAATATAACACTTCTCATTATTCCAAGTTATAGCGACTCCTGAAAGCAAAACTGTCTTTATTTCACCCGATTTTGTAAAGAAACGCACCTCTTTATTGTTGAAAAAACCTTCATTCGTAACTGCTTCTACAAATTTTTCCCGTTCCCCGGGGTCCACCCAGAAATTTACATCAACTGTTCTTGCCCCAATCAATTCATCCCTGGTAGAACCATAATAATTTAGAGTAGCCTCATTGGCTTCAATAATTGTCCAATTTTTTAGAGACATAATAAACATTGGAATTGGGTTCACATTAAAAATTGTATAGAATAATTCTTTTGATTTTCGCAAAGCCTCTTCCGCATTCTTTTGTACAGTGATATCCACTAAAGAAGCAAGTATACATTTTTCACCATCTACATTTAATAAATTAGCGGTTGCAACTAAAGAACTAATTTCACCTGACTTTCTTCTAAACTTAAATTCGCAATTTCTGGCATAACCATTATCTAGCAGTTTTTTGTTAACATCCTGCCTTTCCTTCAGATCCACCCAGACACCCAGCTCTAAAACACTTCTGCCGATCATCTCTTCCCGGCTATAACCCAATACTTCTGCATAGCTGCTGTTTACATCAATATATATATCGTCTCTAAACCTTATAATAGCCATCATCGTTTGATTATGATGAAATGCTTTATAGAATTTATCTTCGGACAAACAAAGAGCTTTTTCCGCCTTGTTTTGTTTTTCAACTTCTTCTTTAAGCCTTATAATTTCTGCTTTAAGCTCTTGGATAATCGCTGTTTTATCCTCGTTAGGCAGAGAACTAATCTGGTCAATCGTACTGGGTGTGGCAGCACGATTAGCAGATTGCCCAGAAATGCCATCGTCAATAGTAGGCAAGGCCAAGTATCATCCTTTCATTGATGAAATTGTGGCATATTTAATTAATTAAACATGCCAATTTGTTATACCTTCCAGAACACATGTAAATTATTCAAAAATAGAAAAATATTTGTTTTCCAACCTATAAATTAATTTCGCAAGATCAAAGCTATCAACCGTGGTAATATCTTTCTTTATTGCCGTTTATGATACAATGGCAGTAAAGAGCCGGGAAATTCATCGAGCGGCCCGGGCGGCAGGATCCATTGTTTAAACACAATAAAACTGCATACAATAACCAGTAGTTTGCGTAAATTAGAAATGCATTCCCAGTTTCATCATACCTACATTAAACATTTAGACATCCATGCCGCTAACGCGGCACCATCAGAATATGAAAATACAGAACACTTATGAAAATTAATGATATTGGAAATTCTGAACGAAGTGAAGAATCCTTAGATCCTTCGCTAACGCTCAGGATGACACAAGATAGTAAACTGCCCTTGATAAAGATGGGGGGAGAGCAAATGGATAAGCAGAATAACACGCTGCATCAACTTTCCCAAATGTACGGGTTGCAAACAGCCTACCGGGATGCTGGAGGGCAACGCCGACCGGCTTCTACTGAATCGCTACTGGCCGCACTGCAAACGCTGGGCGCCTCATTAGCCAAGCCGACTGATGTGCCGGGCGCTCTGCGGCAAAGACGCCTGGAACAATGGCAACGCTGCTGCGAGCCGGTGACAGTGGCCTGGGAAGACCGACCAATACAAATCGGGCTGCGCCTGCCGGTGCGCTTGAGTAATAGCCGGGCTAACTGCCGGTTGGAGATGGAAAGCGGCGAAATACGGGAATGGTTTTGTGACCTGGCCATGCTTCCCCCGATGGAAGAAACTACGGTGGAAGGCGTCAATTATCAGGTTAAGCAGATCCCCCTGCCCGGCAGAGCGCCCCTGGGTTATCACCAGTGCACCATAGCCATGCCCGGTTTAACTTGCCAAACAATGCTGATAGCCGCTCCGCAAAAAGCTTATTTGCCCCCGAAGGAAGCCGCAGAACGCCTGTGGGGGGTGTTCATCCCCCTTTATGCACTGCGCTCCGAGCACAGTTGGGCGGCCGGAGATGTTGCTGATTTAGGACATTTACTGAGCTGGACACAAAGTCTGGGCGGCAGCATAGTAGGTACACTGCCACTATTAGCCGCTTTTTTGGATGAACCTTTCTCACCCAGTCCCTACTCGCCTGCCAGCCGACTGTTCTGGAACGAGTTTTATCTAGACATAACCGCTGCCCCTGAGCTAAAATTATGTACAGAAGCCCAAAATTTACTAAATTCAGCGGACTTCCAAGAAGAACTGGCCGCTTTGCGCCAGTCCCCCTACGTAGATTACCGCCGAGGTATGGTTGCAAAACGCCGGATACTGGAATTACTGGCCCAGTGTTGCACCAGTTTACCGGACAGGGCGGCTGAACTGCACAGCTGGGCTTCCGCACACCCGGCAGCCCAGGATTACGCCCGTTTTCGGGCCACTATGGAAAAAAAGCACATGGTTTGGCCCCAGTGGCCAGTCCAAATGCGCAATGGCACACTACAGCCCGGGGATTATAAGCCATCGGACGAGCAGTATCATTTATATGTGCAGTGGTTGGCTCAGGAGCAATTACAGGCTCTGTCCTGCCAAGCCCGTCGACGGGGGGCAGGCTTGTATCTCGATTTGCCGTTGGGGGTACACCAGGTAGGCTACGACGTATGGCGTGAGCAGCAAGCCTTTGCCCTGGAAGCCCAATGCGGCGCACCGCCGGATCAACTGAATGCCTCTGGGCAAAATTGGGAATTTCCGCCCCTGCACCCCGAAGGCATCAGGCAACAGGGCTACCGATATTATATCTCCACCCTGCGCCACCACATGCAGCACGCCGGCATACTGCGGCTGGATCACATCATGGGCTTGCACCGGCTCTTTTGGATTCCCAGAGGCTTGACCGCCCAAGACGGGGTATACGTCAAATACCGTGCCGAGGAATTTTATGCTATACTGGCCTTGGAATCCCACCGCCACCGGACGCTGCTGGTGGGTGAAGATCTGGGTACCGTACCGCCGGCAGTCCGGGCATCCATGAGCAGGCATAAGCTTTACCGGATGCATATTCTGCCCTTTGAACTCGGCCGGCTCAACCGCCGGGGCCCTAATTTGCCCCCGGCCAGGTCCCTGGCTGCGCTGAACACCCATGACATGCCACCCTTTGCGGCATACTGGCAGCAGGAAAACCGGCGCAGCCGGCTGGGACTGTCCCGCTTTTTGTTTCGCCAGGACTGGTTGCCGACGCCCATTGCTCATCCCGGCCAGGTCTTAAAGGGTTGTTTGCAGCACCTGGCAGCCAGCCGGGCACGGATAATGCTGGTTAATTTGGAAGACCTATGGTTGGAAACAGCACCCCAGAATGTTCCAGGTACCACCAAAGAATATCCTAACTGGCAGCGTAAGGCCAGGCATGATATCGAGGATTTCACCCGGCTGCCTGGTGTTTTAAGCACATTGCGGTCAATCAACCTGCTGAGAAAGCGGAAAATAGGCAGAAAATTTAATTAACATTGAAACGGTCCAAGCTGAATTTAACGAAGACCGGCTCATTTTGATAAATAGACGCCTGGCATAAGGCTAGGCTAACCAGTGTAAACTACCTTCATATACAGCAACAGGACAATTTATGTACTCATATAATAATGTAAGCTTAAAGTTTCCCCTGAAGAAAGGATGTTAAAATGGAACGCTTTCTTTGTATTCACGGCCATTTTTACCAGCCACCCCGGGAAAACCCTTGGCTTGAATTCCTTGAGATTCAGGATTCGGCCTACCCTTACCATGATTGGAACGAACGGATCAATGCCGAATGCTATGCACCCAATACCGTAGCCCGTATTTTGAACGATAAGGATTTAATTAGGAAAATTTTTAACAACTACTCCCGGATCAGTTTTAATTTCGGCCCCACCCTGCTGGATTGGCTGGAAACCAGTGACCCCGAGGTTTACGAGGAAATCATCAAAGCTGACCGGGACAGCCGCCGGCATTTTTCCGGACACGGCTCGGCGATAGCCCAGGCTTATAATCATATGATCATGCCGCTGGCGAGCAGCCGCGATAAACTTACCCAGGTGCGCTGGGGGATTGAGGATTTTAGATATCGTTTTGGGCGGGATCCAGAGGGCATGTGGTTGCCCGAAACTGCTGTGGATCTGGAAACGCTGGACATCCTGGCTCAGGAAGGGATTAAATTCACCATTTTATCGCCCTACCAGGCCCAGCGGGTACGGGCCATCGGAGGAGTTTGGCAGGAGGTAAACCCAGCGGGCATCGATTCCACCATGCCCTACCTGCTCCTTCTGCCCGAAACAGGACGCCAGATTAATATCTTCTTTTATAATGGTCCAATTTCCCAGGCTGTAGCCTTTGAAAAACTGCTCTCCAATGGAGAACAGTTCGCCCACCGGCTGCTGAGCGGTTTTTCCGACCGCAGCGACCGGCCTGAACTGGTGCACATTGCCACCGATGGTGAAACCTACGGTCACCACCACCGGCACGGAGAAATGGCCCTGGCTTATGCTCTGGATTATATAGAGTGTCATAAACTGGCCCGGATTACCAACTACGGTGAGTTCCTGGCCCTGTTCCCCCCCACTCATGAGGTGAAGATTAAAGAACAAACTGCCTGGAGCTGCGCCCACGGAGTAGACCGTTGGCAGGATGACTGTGGCTGCCGTACCAACCAGCACCCGGGCTGGACCCAGACCTGGAGGGCACCGCTGCGCCGAGCCTTGAACTGGTTGCGCGACGCGATAACACCTGAGTACGAGAAACACGCCAGCCGGCTCTTTAAAGATCCCTGGACTGCCCGTGACGCATATATCGACGTGGTACTGGACCGTTCCCCGGAGAACAGAGAACGCTTCCTGGCCGAGCACGCTATACATCCATTGGACGACTCAGAACATGTGACCGCACTCAGTTTGCTGGAAATTCAGCGACATGCCATGCTGATGTTCACCAGCTGTGGATGGTTTTTTGATGATGTATCAGGCATTGAAACGATCCAGGTACTCCAGTATGCCAGGCGGGTAATTCAACTGGCCGGTAATATTTTTGCCATCCCGCTGGAACCGCAATTTCTGGAAATGCTAGCCCAGGCAAAAAGCAACGACCCCCGCTACCAGGACGGTGTATATATCTATCATCATAAAATAACCCCGGCCATGGTGGATTTAACCAATGTGGGCGGCCACTATGCCACACTCTCTTTGTTTGAAAACTTCAGACGGATTTCCCGCATTCGCTGTTATGAGGTAGAGAGACTGGATAATTATACCACGGAGGCCGGCTCTACTAAGTTCACCATCGGCAAAATACGGGTAACCTCCTTGGTGACAATGGATTCAACCATCCTGTACTACTGTGCTATTTATTTCGCGGTACATAATGTCAGCTGCAGCATTCAGGAATTTTCTGATGAACAGCATTACCAGCAGCTGCGGGTAAAAGCCATCGATGCCTTTGAACGGGCAGATTTTCATAAAGTCATCCAGATGCTGGATAACTATTTTGAAAATGGTTCCTTTCTCTCATTAAAAGAGCTGTTCCGTGACCGGCAGCGAAGCATCTTAAGTAAAATATTAAACTCCACGTTGAAGGATATCGAGGCCGAATATAAGCAAATTTATCATTATAATGCCACGCTCATGCGGTTTTTGAAAGACTTAAAAATTCCTCTGCCACAAGCCCTGCTGTGTACCGCAGACCTGAACCTAAACGCGGAGCTGCGCCATGCCTTTGACGAACAAGAATTGGATATTGAGCATATTAATACCCTATTTAATGAAGCTAAAATGCTGGACATTAAGCTTGATGACGTCAGCTTGGGCTATGTGCTAAAGGCCAATATGGAAAAGACAGCGCAAAAGTTGTATTCCGAACCAATGAACCTGACCCTGCTAAACAACCTGGATACGATGACCGGCCTAACTCACGAACTGCCCTTTGAAATTGAGTTATGGAAGATCCAAAATATTTACTACCGGTTGCTGCATGACTTTTATCCCTATCTGCAGCGTAAAGCAGAACAGGGAGACAAGGATACCCTGGCCTGGGTAGAACTGTTTAAAACCCTGGGGGGAAAATTGCATATGCAAATAAGTAAATAATTCAAGAAATAATACCCGGCCGCTTTTAGCTGCCGGGTATTATTTCCTCAATATGCACTTATGGTTATGCCATCACTAAAAATAAAACCAGACGCGCCGTGAAGGTTATTCTTCCATTTCCAGTGCGGTTACAGTTACATTAATGGTGTTGACCGTTAAATCTGTCATAGCTTCAATCTTTTCCTGAACCTTGCACTGTACGTTTTGTGCTACCTCCCGCAGAGATAGCCCATATTTTACCATAATAGCCAGGTCAACAGTTAAATTTTTCCCGTCTATCGATATTTTATTGATATGAGAATCGCTTTTACGGCTTAGAATATTTCCTGTACTGCGGCTTTCAATGCCGGCAACACCCTCTACTTCGGCCATAGCCATATTGACCATGGTTTTAATTACCTCGTCGTTATACCTGATTGCACCAAGGGTGTCTTGTTCGGATGGATCCGTTTTCATAAAAAGCCTCCTTGTTGATAACTTATTGTTTATATTTTACCATAATTATACTCTTTGTAAAGCGCTACCGGACAAGCTATCCATAATCTGTCAATATTGCATGGATTTATCGTAATAATTCTGGATTTTCTAATAATAAAAGTATATAATATAATAGTGCCCATAATGATATTCCTTTAGTTAGGAACTGAGGTGTAAAATATGCTATGTAAAGATTGCCTGCATTTTAAGCAGTGGAAGAAAATTGAAGCTTGCGTTTGTAAAAAAACTAACCAACAAGTGAACGCCGACAAACGACTGTGTGATGATTTTATCAGCAAGTCAGGGCTGACTGATGAATGGGGAGAATCTACCACTGATGGACACAATTGCTATGACTAAACTACGCTAATTAAATTATCAACTTTTTGAAAATCCGGGTTCACCCGGGTTTTTTTTATCTGTTTTCTCAATATATTAAGCTAAAGCTGCCCGCATTTCACCGGGCAGCTTGTTTAGACTTTGCTTTACTCGAAACGCAATTTTCCATCTTCCGCCCGCAGGGTAACAGTTTGCTGGGGCCCCACTTCCCCCTTGATAATCATTCGGGAAAGGGCGGTTTCCACCGACTGTTGAATAACCCGCTTGAGCGGCCGGGCGCCGTAAACCGGCTCATAGCCTTGATTGGCCAATAAATTTAAGGCGCTTTCCTCCCAGGCCAGCTTAATGCCTATACCGGCGTAAATACGTCTGGCCAGGTTTTCCAGGAGCAGACCCGCAATTTGCCGCACTTGGGCCTGGTTCAGGGCGTGGAACACCACGGTTTCATCCACCCGGTTTAAAAACTCAGGGCGGAAATGCTGCCGCAATATGCCCAGCACGGCCTCCTTCATTTGGTTATAATCACCGCCGCGCTCCTGATAGGCCAGTATCTCGTGACTGCCCAGGTTGGAGGTCATAATGACCACCGTGTTCTGAAAATTAACGGTGCGCCCCTGCCCGTCGGTGAGCCGGCCGTCATCCAACAGCTGCAGCAGCACATTAAATACATCCTGGTGGGCCTTTTCAATCTCATCCAGCAAAAGCACCGAGTAAGGTTTGCGCCGCACCGCTTCGGTTAGCTGGCCACCCTCCTCATACCCTACGTAACCGGGAGGTGCGCCAATAAGCCGGGCCACGGTATGCTTTTCCATATATTCCGACATATCCAGCCGGGTCATATTGCGCTCATCGTCAAACAGGGCCTGTGCCAGAGCTCTGGCTAGCTCAGTTTTACCAACACCGGTGGGTCCCAGGAAAATGAAACTACCAATTGGCCGGTGCGGGTCTTTGATGCCGGCCCGAGCACGCAGCACGGCATCGGCCACTGCCCGCACCGCCTCATCCTGACCAACCACCCGCTTATGCAGTTCATCATCCAGGTGGATGAGTTTTTCCCTTTCGCCTTCCATTAACTTGGTCACCGGGATACCCGTCCAGCGGCTCACCACCCGGGCGATATCCTCTTCATCCACTTCTTCTTTGAGCAGCATGCCATGCTTTTGCTTGCCGGACAGGTGTTCTTCCTCGCTTTTCAAGCGACGCTCCAGTTCATTCAACCGGCCGTACTTCAGCTCGGCCAAGCGATTTAAATCATACTCCCGCTCGGCCCGCTCAATTTCCTGGCGGGTTTCTTCAATTTCCTTTTTCAGCTGGCGCAACCGGGAGATAGCCTGCTTTTCCACCTGCCACTGAGCCTGCATAGCGCCGGACTCTTCCCGCAGCTCGGCCAGTTCAGCCTTGAGTTTTTTCAATCGCTCCGCGGATGCGGGATCGGTTTCCTTGTTTAGCGCAGCCTCTTCAATTTCCAGCTGCATTATCCGGCGGGTAATTTCATCCAGCTCGGCCGGCATGCTATCGATTTCAGTGCGCAGGCGGGCCCCCGCTTCATCCATCAGGTCAATGGCTTTATCCGGCAAAAAACGGTCGGAAATGTAACGGTCGGACAAAGTAGCTGCCGCCACCAGCGCGCTATCCTGGATGCGTACCCCGTGGTGCACTTCATAGCGTTCCTTGAGGCCTCGCAATATGGAAATGGTGTCCTCCACCGAGGGCGGCTGAACCTGCACGGGCTGGAAACGCCTTTCCAGCGCAGCATCCTTTTCCACGTTTTTGCGGTATTCATCCAGGGTAGTGGCACCAATGGTCCGCAGTTCTCCACGGGCCAGCATGGGCTTTAATAAATTACCTGCATCCATTGCTCCTTCTGCTTTACCGGCCCCCACCACGGTATGCAGTTCGTCAATAAACAAAATAATTTGCCCCTGGGATTGCTGCACCTCTTTAAGCACAGCCTTCAGCCGTTCCTCGAACTCGCCCCGGTACTTGGCCCCGGCCACCAGCGCGCCCATATCGAGCCCGATGATGCGCTTTTCTTTCAAACCTTCGGGCACGTCACCGGCCACAATGCGCCGGGCCAAGCCTTCCACAATGGCGGTCTTACCCACGCCAGGCTCCCCGATGAGCACGGGATTGTTCTTAGTGCGCCGGGAGAGTATTTCCATGACCCGCCGAATTTCGTTATCCCTGCCGATCACCGGGTCCAGCTTGCCCTCAGCAGCCAGTTTGGTCATGTCCCGACCGTAACGCTCCAGAGACTCGTACGTCTCTTCGGGGTTTTCACCGGTTACCCGTTGGTTGCCCCGCACCGCCCGCAGTGAGTTGAGCAGCGCGTCCCTGGTCAGACCGTTTTTGCGCAACAAGTCGCGGGTTTCCGATTCCCCCTCCTCCAGTAAGGCCAATAGCAAGTGTTCTACGCTGATGTAGTCATCCTTCATGTCCCGGGCTTCTTTTTCAGCCTGAGCCAGAATCCGGGCCAGAGAGCTACTTAGATGCAATGAGCTTTCATAGCCCGTGACAGACGGAATTTTTTTTAAGACGGCCTCTACCTGGCTAGTTAAGTTAACTTGACTAACTCCGGCATGCTCCAAAAAGCGGGCTGCCATGCCTCCTTCCTGGGCCAGCAGCGCCGCCAGCAGGTGTTTCCCCGTGACCTCCTGGTGATGCCTGGCAGCGGCTAGTTGCTGGGCTGCAGCCAGGGCTTCCCGCGATCTTTGTGTGTAATGGTTGATATCCATAGATTTGTCCACCTCCTCTTAGTTCTAATTGTTATACTTTAGCTTTTCACCTATAATTTTTGAATTTTTCCATTTCATCCTCTAATTGTTCAATACGTTCGAGCAAATCCATTATGATAACCGCCCCGGTTAAGTTTACCCCGAGGGTTTGACGCAAGCGCAGAAACCGGTATAATCGTTGCACCTGTTGCACAGGTATGCTCCCGTGGCGCACCTCAATAACACCGAATTCAACCAGCTGCTGAATCAAATCAGGGTGTATGCCCAGACTCGCCAGCTCCACCCAGGCACCTTCATCACCTGCCGGCAGAGTATGTCTATATATCTGCATGTAGAACTGCGGCACTGCTTACACCCCTTTCCTTAGCTCAGCCAGCTGCCGGTAAAGCTGTTCCTCTTCCGCCGACAGCTGCTCAGGGATATCTATTTTTATGCGTACATATTCATCCCCCCGACCATTTGTAACCGGCAGTCCCTTGCCCCGCAGCCGCAAGCGCTTGCCGGCCCGGATGCCGGGGGGCACTTTCATCAATACCGGACTATCCAGGGTAGGCACTGAGACCTTGTCGCCAAGCACGGCCTGCTCCGGACGCAGAGTTATTTCAGTCTCCAGGTCATTGTCCTGCACCTTAAACAAGGGGTGCGGCAGCAACCGCACTTTCAGGTACAAGTCGCCTTGAGCGCCCCCGGCCAAACCGTCGCCTCCCTGTCCTTTTAACCTGATACGGCTGCCCTGGTTCACTCCCGGGGGTATCTTTACCGTAAGCGTCTTGCTGCCCATAATCTCCCCGGTTCCGCCACAGCGATAACAAAAGGCATTGTCAATTTGACCTGAACCACCGCAGGTGGGACACAGTTCCCGGTTGGACAACTGCAGCACTTTGTCGCCGCCCCGGTAGGCCTCCTCCAAAGTCAGCTCCAAGTCGGCCTCAATATCTCGGCCGCGTACCGGACCACGGCGCATCCCGCGCCCGGCTCTATTAAAACCGCCAGGCGCAGCACCGCCAAACAGCATTTCAAAGAAATCACTAAAACCCCCCGCCTCACCGTTTATATCGGTATAAAAATGGAACCCATCCATATCGGGTGGCGGCCGAAAATCCTGCCCAGACTGCCAATTAGCTCCCAGCTGGTCATATTTAACTCTTTTTTCGGCATCCTTTAACACTTCATAGGCCTCATTGATTTGTTTAATTTTCTCTTCAGCTTCTTCTTTATCTTTACCTGTATGCAAATCCGGATGCCACTTCCGGGCCAACTTGCGGTAAGCCGCCTTAATCTCTTTTTCCGTAGCGTCACGGTTGACACCGAGGGTTTTATAATAATCCTGATAGGTTACACCCATTCATTTATTCACCTGCCTTAACCGGGTATTTATGGTACGCAAATTTAAGCGTTGGGTCTTTCCTCATAATCGGCATCAACAACGTCATCGTAACCTCTGTTGGCTGCGTTCCCATGATTACCGGTATCGGTACCGGCATCTTGCCCGGATTGCTGGTAGGCCTGCTGGGACAGGCTATAAGCCGCTTGTTTCAATTCCTCGGTAAGGGTGCGAATGCGATCGGCAAGCGCATTTTCTTTCAATGCAGACCTTAAATCATTTTGCATTTGTTCGATACGTGACTTATCGCTCATAGGCACCTTGTCACCCAGATCTTTAAGCTGGCGTTCCACCTGGTATAGCACGGAGTCGGCCTCGTTACGCACTTCTGCCTCCTCACGGCGTTTTTTATCCTCTGCAGCGTTCATTTCACCCTCCCGCACCATGCGGTCGATATCGGCCTGCTCCAGGCTGCTGGATCCCGTGATGGTAATAGTCTGCTCCTTGTTAGTATCCTTGTCCCGGGCACTAACCTTGAGAATACCGTTAGCATCTATATCAAAAGTGACCTCTACCTGTGGTACACCCCGGGGAGCCTGGCGAATGCCATCCAGCTTGAACTGTCCCAGGGAACGGTTATCCCGAGCCATTTCCCGCTCGCCCTGCAGTACATGAATGTCCACAGCGGGCTGGTTATCATCCGCGGTAGTAAACACCTGACTGCGCCGCACCGGAATGGTGGTATTGCGTTCAATAATCTTAGAAGTTACACCGCCCAGGGTTTCTACACCCAGGGATAGCGGGGTCACATCCAGCAGCAGCACATCTTTTACTTCCCCGGCCAGCACACCGCCCTGCACCGCAGCGCCCACAGCCACAACTTCATCCGGGTTAACGCTCTGGTTGGGCTGCTTGCCTCCGGTAAGCTCACGCACCAGGTTTTGCACCGCCGGTATACGGGTGGAACCACCCACCAGAATGACATCGTTAATATCCTGGGATGACAGCTTTGCGTCCGCCAAGGCCGCTTGCACCGGCCCCCTGCACCGCTCTACCAAATGATGAGTCAGGTCTTCAAACTTAGCCCGGGTCAGCTTGCTTTCCAGGTGTTTGGGACCGCTGGCATCAGCTGTAATAAAAGGCAGATTAATCTGTGTTTCCATCGTGGAGGAAAGCTCAATTTTAGCCTTCTCAGCCGCTTCCGTCAGCCTCTGCAAAGCCTGTTTGTCGTTGCGCAAATCAATACCATAATCCTTCTTAAACTCCTCAGCCATCCAATCCACCAGAGCTTTATCAAAATCATCGCCGCCCAAGTGCGTGTCACCATTGGTTGATTTAACCTCAAACACTCCGTCGCCTACTTCTAATATAGATACATCGAAGGTGCCACCGCCTAAGTCGAAGACCAGGATAGTCTGGTTCAGCTTTTTATCCATACCATAAGCAAGCGCCGCCGCCGTGGGCTCATTAATGATCCGGAGCACATTTAGACCAGCTATTTTACCGGCATTTTTGGTCGCCTGCCGCTGGGCATCATTAAAATAAGCCGGCACAGTGATTACCGCATCGGTAACGGATTCCCCCAAATATTTAGACGCGTCATCAACCAGCTTACGCATCACCATCGCGGAAATTTCCTCAGGCGCATATTCCTTGCCGCGGATTTGAAAGCGCACAACATCGCTGGGGCCAGCCTCAACCTTATAGGGGACCAGGGACCGTTCGTCAACTACTTCAGAATACCGCCGGCCAATAAACCGCTTTACCGAATACAGCGTATTTTCCGGGTTCAATACTGATTGGCGCCTGGCCACCTGGCCCACCAACCTTTCCCCGTCATCCTTAAAAGCAACTACTGATGGGGTAGTACGGGAGCCTTCCGCATTTACGATGACCGTAGGTTTGCCGCCCTCCAGCACCGCCACCACCGAGTTAGTAGTACCAAGATCAATGCCTACAGTTTTTCCCATTTATAAAACCTCCTTTGAAATTGTTCCGGGTGCCTTCCCGGTCATGGCTGTTGTTATATTATTAGCAAATTTTATGGATATAACTACATCTACTAGTCTGACATTGACTTTGACCTTCGCTGACCTTATCTTATTAAAAATATAACCGTCTGTCAACAGAAAATCGCAATTAATTTGTTATTTTTTATAATATTTAATTAATTACTTTTAAGTCTATTGTGCATTTAAACTCCCTAAAATATAATAATTACATGGAAAGGGGGATTAAGGATGAAGGTCCTGGTGCCCACGGACGGTTCAAATAATGCTATGGAGGCCGTTAATTTTGCTATTGCTTTAGCCAGAGAAAATCCTACGACTCAGGTTACTGTTATTAGCGTAATTGCGCCGTTTTCAGAATCACGAGCCGGTATAGCCCTGGAAAAAGCCAGAAACGCTTTTATCAAAGCCGGATTAACCGTGCAAACAGTACTGCTGGAAGGGGAGCCGGCTGATACCATCATCAAGTTCGCCCAGGAGCAAAAAATAGAACATATTATCTTGGGCAGCCGGGGCATGGGTGCATTGAGAAGCATGGTTCTGGGCAGTGTAAGTCAAAAGGTACTGCAGAATACCAGTATACCGTTAACCATCGTTAAGTAATTGAGGGATATCATTGAAAACCTTCGGACTTTTTATGCTAATATCCATGCTTACCCGCAACCCGTTGGTGGCTTTATTAATCATCATCCTGGTTTATTTGGTCATTGACCGGAGTTTTATCGGTTTTTTACCGGATTACACAGCACCCCTGCGCCGGAAGAAAAGGCTGGGCGAACTGCAACGTGAACTGGCCGTTAACCCACACAACGCCAATGCCCGGATGGAACTGGGCGAACTGTACTATGACCGGGGCGATTATAAAAGAGCAGTGGACCAGCTGCAAATGGCACTGGTAAAAATGGAGGATTCTCCTCTGACCCACTATTACCTTGGAGCATCACTGCTGCATCTTGGCCGGGCGGAGGGACTGAAGGAAGTGGCCAGAGCGATTGAAATTAACCCCAAAGCTGCCCAGGGCTATCCATATTTTTATTTATTGAAATACGGGAATAAAGATGGCAGTGCGCCAGTGGAGGAGCTGCAAGAAAATTTACTGCGATATGGCTCGGTGCGGACATTTTACGAGGCTGGTAAATATTTTAAAAGCACTGGACAAACTAAGCTGGCCAGTAAATTCTTACAGGAAGTGCTGGATATCTACCGCATCTCCTCCCCCGCCATGCGCCGCAGATTACGCCGCATGGCCCTCTATGCCAGGCTTTATGGTAAAACATAATGCCTGGCCTACCACACCATTAGGTCAGGTATGAATCCACCTGGTTTTCCAGCGCTTTAATCTCCTCTTCATTTAATTCACGGCCGAGGAAACTCTGCAACGCCTTGATGGATGCCCCCAAAGCCACTCGCCGCACATCCACCCCGGTATCCCGGCCGGCCGTGGGACGGTGACCGGTTTCATACTTGGCTGAGGGCAGACCGGGTCCCTCGCTCCCCGACTCAAGCTCAAAAAACATGTCGTATGCTAAAGGCCGGTCATCTTCCTGCACCTGGGCATCCCTGCTTTTCCTATCGGGAACCGGTTTTGCGGCCACGCTCGGGTCCATGGCTGGTACAGGTCCATCGTTAAGGTCAAATGGTACGGCGGTATTGCCCTTCTTCAGCAACCTCTTTTCTCTGGTTTTTTCTTTCTTTTGTACATGGTTGAAAAAAGCATTGGCAATCTCTTCTTCCACCTGCAATAACTCCACCCTGTGCTGCTCAATAAGGACAGGGTTATTAGCTGCTTTTCCCTCCAGCATTTCTAACAAATCAATCTGGTTGGCAATTAACGCCTGCAGCGCTGGCGATACCTTGACTAATACCTTCATTAAATCCTTGTCCACATGGTGACCGGACGGTGTGAAAATTTCTTCCTGCTTTTTACTCTTTCTGACCAACGTTTACACTCCTATCACGGCATACTCTACCACTATTTCCATGTGTTTTATTCAACAAATAGTCTGCTAAATCCTTGGTACCATGCAGATTAGTTCTGTTAACTAAAGTCAGATATTTGTAAATGTAATCCTTAGTCAATTAACAAAACTAAATGTTGACTTTATAGCTAAGTCTATATTATAATTCATATAAATTAATAGTGTATATAATTTTAAAGAGGAGGGATTAGTTACATATGAAACCGCTGGAAATTAAACCTGGCATTTACTGGGTAGGGGGAATTGACTGGAACCTGCGTTTATTTCACGGTCATGTAACGCCCCGGGGAACTACCTACAATGCTTATCTGATCATCGACGACAAAATTACCCTGGTAGACACAGTAAAATACTACATGGTCAACGAAATGCTTGACAGGATTAAGGAAATCATCGATCCTTCCCGCATTGACATCGTGGTTTCCAACCACGTGGAGATGGACCACTCCGGTGGCCTGCCTAAAATCATGGAGCTTGCGCCCAATGCCAAGGTGGTTACCTCTCCCCAAGGCCAAAAAGGGCTTAAACGGTATTACAAACAGGATAACTGGGACTTTATGGTTGTAAAGTCCGGCGAGGAATTAAACATCGGTTTGCGCACTTTAAAATTTGTGCATGTACCAATGGTTCATTGGCCTGATTCCATGGTTACCTATATCCCGGAAGAAAAGTTACTGCTGCCCAATGATGCCTTCGGCCAGCATATGGCCAGCACAGGTCGTTTTGATGATGAGGTCGGCTGGGACATCGTTCGTGAAGCAGCAGCCGGCTATTACAGCAATATTGTTTTACCCTATGGCGATAATGTACTGAAAGCTCTGGATGTTGTTGAACAGTTAGATATCGACACCATTGCTCCCAGTCACGGCGTCATCTGGCGTTCTTATATTGATAAAATCTTGCCTGTTTACCGACGCTGGGCCAGCAACCAAACTGAGCCCAGGGCATTAATCGTATATGATACCATCTGGGAATCCACTAAAAAGATCGCCTTGACTTTGCAAGCAGGGCTGGAGGAAGCAGGTGTACCAGTTGTGGTAAGATTCCTGCAAACCAGCCATATTTCTGAAGTGATGGATGATTTATTGGAATCCAAAGCGGTACTAATCGGCACCCCCACATTAAACAACGGCATGATGCCCACTGTGAGCGCGCTGCTCACCTACATGAAGGGTTTACGCCCCAAAAACCGGCTTGGTTTGGCCTTTGGCTCTTACGGCTGGGGCGGCCAGGGCGCCCGGGAAGTAGCTGCGGCTATGCAGGGAATGGGCATGGAAATGCCACTGGACACGGTCAACATGCTGTATTTACCCAATGAATCTGAGATGGTAGCAGTTAAAGAGGTTGGAAGGAAAATGGGCGAACTAATTTTGAATATAAAATAATTTTAAATATTCAAAAAAATTGTCTTGGACTACTTAACAAAAAAATCGTTCTATGGTTTAATTGATATGATTTATAAAATTTAAGGGAGGATTATCATGGCTGACAGGTATGAAGTTTACAAATGTAATGTGTGCGGCAATATAGTCGAAATAGAACACGGGGGTAAAGGGCAGCTGGTTTGCTGCAATCAACCCATGAAACGTATGGTGGAAAACACTGTCGACGCCGCCTACGAAAAACACGTGCCCGTAGTGGAAAAAGCCGATGGCAAGGTTACAGTCAAAGTGGGCAGCGTTGAACACCCGATGGAAGAAAAGCATTATATCGAATGGATCGAAGTCATTGTGGACAACAAACTATTTGGAGAACAATTAATATACAGGAAGTATTTAAAACCTAGAGACAAACCAGAAGCAGTTTTCAATATCGCCGATGGCAACATTATTGTTCGAGAATATTGCAACCTGCACGGTCTCTGGAAGGCCTAATAAAAAATAAGTAAGGAGTGATATATATTGTCAATTAAAGGAACTCGCACTGAAAAAAACCTACTCGCTGCCTTTGCCGGTGAATCTCAAGCCAGAAACCGCTACACTTATTTTGCCAGCGTCGCTAAAAAGGAGGGTTACGAGCAAATCTCAGCTGCCTATCTAGAAACAGCTGATCAGGAGAAGGAGCACGCGAAAAGGCTGTTTAAGTTTTTAGAAGGCAATGATCTGGAAATTACTGCTAGCTTCCCGGCCGGGATAATCGGCACCACAGCGGAGAACCTGCAGGCCTCTGCAGCTGGGGAAAACCACGAGCATATCGAGATGTACCCCGAGTTTGCCCAAATTGCAGACGAAGAGGATTTCCCTGAATTGGCAAAAATTTTTAGAGCCATTGCGGCAGCAGAAGTTGGCCATGAGCAACGTTTTCTCGCCTTCCTGGAAAACATCCGGAAAGGCCAGGTCTTCAAACGCTCCGAAAAAGTAGTCTGGAGATGCCGTAATTGCGGGTACATGCATGAAAGTACCGAGGCACCTGAAATATGCCCGGCCTGTGACCACCCACAGGCTCATTATGAGCTATGGTGCCAAAATTACTAGGCACCAATTTGGCTGACTGTATATATAGCCATTAAAGGGAAATAATTATGGGTAGCCTATTTGAAGAAGTTTTTTTATGGAGGTGTTGGTATTGGATTTAAAAGCGCTGTATAAGATCAGCTATGGTCTTTACATTATTACATCGAAAAAGGGCGAGCAAATCAACGGCCAAATAGCCAATACAGTTTTCCAAATTTCCAGCGAGCCGGCCACCGTGGCAATTAGTATTAACAAACAAAACTTAACCAATGAGTTTATCAGGGAAAGCAAGGTATTCGGTGTATCTGTACTAGCCCAGGAAGCTCCACTGTCAATAGTTGGGCAATTTGGTTTCAAGTCCGGCAGAGATGTGGATAAGTTTCAGGGGGTTAGCTATAAACAAGGAATAAGCGGAGTACCGGTTATCACCGAACATACGCTGGCCTGCCTCGAAGCAGAAGTGATTAATGAAGTAGACGCCGGAACGCATCATATCTTTATCGGCCGGATTACCAATGCTGAGGTATTTTTAGAAGGCACTCCCATGACTTATGCGTATTATCAACAAATCAAAAGAGGTTCCGTACCACCCACCGCACCAACTTTTGTACCAAAACAAGCTGAAGGGACAGAAAAGATGGATAACTACGTATGCAATATCTGCGGCTATGTTTACGACCCGGCCCAAGGTGACCCGGAAAATGGAGTTGCCCCGGGAACTCCATTTGATAAACTACCGGATGATTGGACTTGCCCTGTTTGCGGCGCCGGCAAGGATGAATTTGCGAAGGAATAAGTCATGCTAAGCTGCCTGGCTCTGGCCTGCAGCCCGCGCAAAAATGGCAATACCGCCCTGCTGGCCAGGCAGGCGCTGGATGCCTGTGCGGCGGCAGGCTGCGCAACGGAATATCTCCACCTGGCGGGGTTTAATTATCAGCCCTGCCAGGCCTGTGAGGGCTGTAATACCACCGGCCGATGCGTGCTCAAAGACGATGCTGGAATGCTTTATGAAAAAATCCTGGCCGCCGACAGGATAATTTTAGCCGCCCCTATTTATTCCATGGGCATTTGCGCCCAGGCTAAAACCTTCATTGACCGAGCCCAGCAGTTCTGGGCGACGAAATATTTGTTAAAACGTAATGTCATCACCGACCAAAACAGGCTTGCCCGCCAGGGCATTTTTATTAGCTGCGCGGGCTCTACTTTGCCCAAGGTTTTTGACGGTGCCAGGCAGGTTGCTAATTATTTTTTTCAGATGTTGGAAATCGAACTACTGGCTTCCCTTTGCTTTGACGGAGTAGATCATCAAGGTGAGATCCTGAACCACGCAACAGCCATGACCCGGGCAGCCGAATACGGCCGTTTACTTGGCGAAAACACGAAAAAGCCCTAATGAGGACCGACCGGCCCCCTTTAGGGCCTTTTCATAATTTAACACAATCCCGGCGTAAACACAGCCTGTAGCAATAACGCCGCCGGTTAACCTGGTCAGTGGTAATTACAGCTTATTTGCTTGCCTTGAAAGGTCCGGTTTGTTATAGTGCAAGTAAATAACAAATTCTCCAAAGAAGGAATTAATATCCATGCAACGGACTGCTCAGCCGCGGTTATGGGAAATTGATCTAGCCAGAGGTATTGCTTTAATCTTAATGATTACCTACCACCTGCTTTACGACCTCAATGTGTTTTTTAACTTTGACGTCGCTTATGAGCAGGGCTTATTTTACTTGCTCGGTAAAGCAGCTGCTACATTATTTATTCTGGTAGCTGGATTGAGCAGTTCCTTTAGCCAAAATAACACTGTCCGGGGGCTTAAGTTAATCGGCTGGGGCTGCGTCATTTTTCTGGTTACCAGTATCGCGGTGCCCGGCTCGAACATAGTGTTCGGCATTTTGCAATTTTTAGGCGTTTGCCTGTTACTCTACCCGGTGATAAAAAAAATTTCTCCCTATATGATGGTGGGAATCGGAGCAGCTGTTATGCTGGGCGGTGAATTCACTTCCTCATTACCTATTAGTCATAACTGGCTTGTACCGCTGGGGTTTAGAACGCCCGGCTTTGCTTCGGTTGATTACTTTCCTTTAATACCCTGGTGGGGAGTTTTTCTATGGGGTATAGCCCTCAGCAAGCTTGTCTATCCACAAAAAAAAGGCCTTATCAAGTCCAACAGCAAGCTGCTTAAGCCCTTGTCAGTTGCCGGGCAGCATACTCTGCTCATCTATCTGCTCCATCAACCCGTTCTACTGGCCGCTCTATATTTAATCTTCGAGCCGGCAGGTTTCTTTAATTTGCTCACCAATTTATTATTCTTAATGCACCGGATATAACCACCTGCAGCACCTGCTCAGGTCCGGGCGATAAATGCACTGCTCAATCCAGTCGGAGGTAATCTGTTCAGGTTCCACCGTCCATTATCCCCTGGTATAGGCAAGGTGATAGGACAGGCGAACTTTTCCCAAATCCATCGGTGAGCCACCGGCCATAATTATTATCGGCTAGCTTGCCCCGGACCGTTCCGCCTCGATAAAATCCATAATGCAGTTAACCACTAGCTCAGCCGGATAATATGACGGCATTATACATAATCAGCATATTATTACCAATACCTTATATCACCGAACCGCAAGTGTTAAACTTATTGACGCTCCTCAATAAACATCACTACATCACCTACGGTATGAATTTTTTCCGCTTCTTCATCGGATATCATTAGATCAAACTCATCTTCCAATGCCAGTAATAGTTCAACAAAATCCAAAGATTCAACGCCCAGGTCATCGACAAAGGACGCATCCATATTAACCGCGTCTTCTTCTCTAAAAAACTGTTCAACCAGTATCGCTTTTACCTGTTCAAATATTTCCATCACTCATTACCTCCCTATTTCAAAAACTTCCTTAACTACCTTCAAACATAACTTATATATATTATTAAGCATTGCAAGCATCTGTCACCAAATCGCCAACATAACATTTGTTATTTTCTCTCATTACCCAGACCGGCAAGTAAATAACAACAAAAAAGCATTGCACATCCTCCGCAAAAGGATGTCAATGCTTAAGTTTTTGCCAGTTTTATCGCGGCTAAAACTGTAGTATGATAAATGTACCGAAAATGGAGGTTACCAGCATGGCAGAAATCAATTGGTCTTTTTATTACCAACAGTTAGATAAAGTCACGCCGCTGCCGGTCGATTGCGGTAGACTCTGCGGTTCCAAATGCTGTACCGAATGGGACAATGGGGCGGGGGTTTACCTGCTGCCGGGTGAAGAAAAGCTATTTGAAGGGTTGGCCTGGTGCCAAACAGCCCCGATCCCAAAAATAGAAGCAGCTTTCCCCGGGGAATATTCTTATATCCTGCACTGCCGGGGCAAATGCCCCAGAGTTAGGCGGCCCCTGTTATGCCGCACCTTTCCCCTTACTCCTTATCTTAAAGACGGCAAAGATATCAGCCTGGTATTCGATGAAGCCGGCTGGCTTATCTGCCCCCTGGTGCAGCTGGGTGAGCTGAGCCGGCTGGATTCCCGCTTTGTCAGGCAAGTGCTAGCTGTGTGGCGACAGCTGGCCGAAGATCAGGCCATCCACAGCTATATTTTAGCCCGCAGTAAGGAAATTGATCACAGCCGGAATGACCCGTGGAAAAAACTGCTTTTTTAGCCCCGGCTTAATAGCCCATCTCCTCTAAAATTCTGGCTAGAGTACGCAACCGCTCTCCGAGCAGCTCATCATCATTACTGAGCGCCTGGCTGAATAGCTTAATATCCTCATCGATCTTTTCATTATCGGTACAGACAGCCACCGTCATAGCGTCGCCCTGTAAACCCACCCGATCGATGACCGGCTTTTCGGGATTATATAATTTCTCATACCGGTAAGCTTCTTGAAAATGTAATTTTGCCCGGCAGACTAAAATGGCCAGGTCGAGCACACGGTGCAGCGGCATTTCCTCAGATTGCCTGGACCATTTTTCACCCGTATGCCGCCACACTTTGGCTGATATTTCTACTTTACCCCGGTCATTCCATTGCGCCAGGCCTAATGAAAGGCCCTTAGCATCCGTATCATACGCGTACCTGCCGTCCACATTTTCGTAGTTTTCAGAGACAATCACCGGTTTATGTTTTAACGTAGTCGGTATCTTCATTATTTGGCCCCCTCAAATTTAGTGATTTACTAAATTACTAAATGTTGATTTGATTATAGCTTTGCAGCTTTTGAATGTCAAGGCTAACAAAAAATTTAAACTCCCTCACAGTTAAACTCCGGAATAAAGCTTTCCAAAGCAGTTTCTCCTTGCTGAATAAAACCATTTTCTATACCTAGAGCGATAGCGTAATCCACCAGAGCATTATATTCCTGCTCGGTTACCCTCCGATTAATTTCCGGATATTGATTTATCTGTGCTAACGGAGTGTACTGGTTCATAATACTGAGCAAAATTTTATCGCCAAAAGAATCGTATAAATATTTTAATATCAGCTTTGAATCCTCGAGATACCCGGGAAGTGTTAAATGCCTGACCAGCACACCCCTGGTTAGCAAACCCTCTTCATTGAAAGCAGGCTCACCGGCCTGACGCACCATTTCCTTAATTGCTGCTAAAGCTATAGCAAAATAGTCCGCGGCATGGGAATATTTCCTGGCCACCTCTTGGGACATATATTTACAATCCGGCAGGTAGATATCCACGTAACCCTCCAGCAACCGCAGCGTCTCTACTTTTTCGTAACCACTGCAATTATAGACAATTGGTACAACAAGACCTTTTCCTCGCGCAAGTATTAAAGCTTCGATAATCTGCGGCACGTAATGGGTGGGGGTTACTAAATTGATGTTATGGGCTGCTTGCCCCTGAAGTTCTAAAAAGATATCCGCCAGCCGGGCTATGGTGATTGGCTTACCGGCCAGTCCTTGCGCAATATGATAATTTTGGCAATAGACACAGCCTAGTGAGCATCCGGAAAAGAACACCGCACCTGAGCCATTGGCCCCGGAAAGGCATGGTTCTTCCCACATATGCAAAGCAGCCCTCGCTACCACCAACTCCGCTGTTTGCCTGCAGTACCCTCGCTGCCCCCGGGTACGGTCTACCTGACAAGCCCGCGGACATAAGGTACAATTCTTTAACAATGTTGAACTCATTAGGTTTCTTCCCTTAACAAGATTTTAAAAGAATAAGCCATCTTTCCATAACAGAAAGATGGCTTATACAAATAACATTCTTATTGGTAGCCCCAAGGGGAATCGAACCCCTGTTTCCGCCTTGAGAGGGCAGCGTCTTTACCGCTTGACCATGGGGCCACAGCAAATATTATTATATAGGTTTGTTGCACGAAAAACAAGCCCATCTTTGGATTTGGCAAATTGTTTCGCCAGGCAATTAAATCTGCATCAGGCAAAAACCATACTTTAACTTTTGTTTTTATGGTAAAGACGGCTTATTGTAGCCTCTGTCTCCATAGGGCTGTAATTTCTCCAACCACGGTTTGGTCATTTGTTTAAGTTCCCAGCGCCTGTCGGTTACTTCGCCGGCATCCTTTTCCTCCAGCACCTCGTAGGTGAAGACTTCAGGCCCCAGATCCTTCCAGTCCTGCTGCAGCTGGGTATTGGCAAACCTGCCCATGTCCAGCTGGGCCTGAATGGTCAGCCACTTGTTTTTTAAGTTAGGATAAGAAGCAACGTAAATTTTGCCGCTGGCTTTATTGGTTATTTTTATGACACCCATGTAGGTCTTAATCTTCTTGTACTCCTCCAGCAACTCCTTGCGTTTTTGCTTATCCATGTTTTTATATCCTTTCAGCTCTTAGTAATTTACTAAACTACTAACAAATTATAACCCTCCCCAATACTAAATGTCAATAATAAAAAGCATCAAAACTAAATCGTAGCAATCTTTTTCCCCTCAAAGGCGATCCGGCGTTTCAAATCCGCCATTAAATCTCTAAACTGCGCCAAATCAATTGACTGTGCACCATCACATAAAGCCCGGGCCGGGTCGTTGTGAGTTTCAATCATCAAACCATCTGCACCCGCCGCTACCGCAGCACGTGCCAGGGGAGTCACCAGGTTCCGCAGGCCGGCGGCATGGCTGGGGTCGACGATCACCGGTAGGTGAGACTTCTGTTTGAGCAAGGGAATAGCAGATAAATCCAGGGTATTCCGGGTAGCTGTCTCAAAGGTGCGAATTCCTCGCTCACACAGGATAACCTGGCTGTTTCCCGCGGATAAAATATACTCGGCACTCATCAACAGCTCTTCCAGGGTATTGGCCAGCCCCCTTTTCAGCAGCACCGGCTTGTTAAACCGCCCCACTGCCGTGAGCAGGTCGAAATTTTGCATGTTCCTGGCACCAATCTGGATGATATCGATCTCCTCGAATAAAGATAGCTGGGTTTGGTTCATGATCTCAGTCACCACCGGCAAGCCGGTTTCTTTTTTAGCCTTCAGCAAAAGGCGCAGCCCATCTTCATGCAGTCCCATAAAGGCATAGGGTGAAGTACGCGGCTTAAAAGCACCGCCCCTGAGCAGCGTGGCACCGCTGGCTTTCACTGACCTGGCCACCGCGATAATTTGTTCTTCGCTCTCAACAGAGCAAGGCCCCGCGATAACCTGGAACATGCCCTCACCAAAGGTTACACCGTTTACCTTGACTAGAGTATCCTCCGGATGGATGGTTCGGTTTACTGCTTTATAGGGTTCGGTTACGCGTTTGCCAAATTCTACAATAGCGTTGTTTTGCACCACCGCATCCATATCTATTACCGCTGTGTTGCCAATCAAACAGACCACGGTATGTTCCGTGCCTGTATTGAGGAAAGTTTTGAGGCCCCGGGACTCAATCATCTGCTGAAATTGTATTATTTTTTTTTGCGGCACACCCGGTTTTAATACAAATATCATTTTTGCTGCCCCCTCGTTTATCCTGTTAAACTTCTCACTGTTTTAATAACCTGCCTGATCTTATCCTCATCCTTCAGGCCACCTGTTTCCACACCGCTGCTGAGATCAACGCCATAAGGCCGGCACTGCTCAATGACCAGGGCCAGGTTGCTATTATCCAGCCCGCCGGCCAGCCAAAAGCGCTTCTGTAAATCAGGAACCAGCGCATAGTCAAAAGTTTTGCCGCTGCCCCCGTATTCATCTTTTTGATAAGTATCAAGCAGCAGCATATCGCAAGATAACTGCTCGGCCTGCAACACCTGTTCCGCACTCCGCACACGCACGGCCTTGATAACCGGGCAATTAATTTGATCCTTGAGTTCCTTGATATATGCTTCACTTTCATCCCCGTGCAGCTGCACCACATCGATTACCCCGATATAGCATAGTTCCACTATCGAGGTAACCGGTGCATTGACAAAAACCCCAACTGCTTGAACGCGGGCATCAAGGCCGGCTCTTAAAAGAGCGGCCTGTTCAGGTGTCACCTGCCGGCGGCTTCGGGCAAACACGAAACCCACATAGTCCGGCAGCCGGCGGTTCACTGCTTCAATATCCTCCTGGCGCGTTAAACCGCAGATTTTAATTTTGGTCATTAGCCCCACCTCGCAATTCGGCGAGCTTAGCTTGCTTATTGTGACAGCGCATCAGTGTTTCACCGATCAGGACACCGTTGACTTTGGCCTGCCGCAGCATGGCGATATCAGAGGCAGTTTGAATACCGCTTTCCGCGACAAAGAGAATATTTTCCGGTACTAACTGGCGCAGCCTGATGCTGTTGCTAATATCAACTGTAAAATCCTTAAGGTTGCGATTGTTCACCCCGATAATCCCTGCCCCGGCTGTCATAGCTGCATCAATTTCCCTCTCGTCGTGGGCTTCGACCAGTGCCGACAGGCCCAGTTCACTGCAGATAGCCAGATAATCGCAGATGGCCCGGGTATCCAGCAGAGCGCAGATTAGCAAAACAGCCGACGCACCCAGGGTTTTAGCTTCATATAGCTGATAAGCATCAACTACGAAGTCCTTGCGCAGCACCGGCAGTGCAACCGCCTCTTTTATTTGCACTAGATAATCGTCGCTGCCCTGGAAGTATTCAGGTTCCGTCAGTACCGATATGGCGTCTGCTCCGGCCTGTTCGTATTCTCCGGCGATCTGTAGATAGGGAAAATCAGTCACCAGCACTCCTTTGGACGGCGAAGCTTTTTTTACCTCACAAATGAAACTAATCTCCGGTTTATTTAAGGCCGCGGCAAAGGTAAATCCGGTACCGGACCCCATGCTCAGAGCTACGAGTTTAACTTTTTCCAGCTGCACTTCCGCTTTTTTACGCTCAATTCTGTGCCTGGTGGCTGCCGCAATTTTATCGATAATCATTGGGCGACCTCGTTGGTCAGCCGGCGAAACTGCTCCAGTTTGGCCAGAGCCTTGCCGCTATCGATGATATCCTGAGCTTTTTCAATACAATCTGCTACGGTGCAATCATCTATGCCCAAATAAAGGGCTATGGCCGAGTTCAGCACTACCACGTCGCGCCTGGGGCCTCTCTCCCCGCCACTTAAAATATTCAGGGTGATCCGGGCATTTTCTTCGGGGCTGCCGCCGGCCAAATCCTCAAGGTTACAGCGGCTGAAGCCAAATTGCTCAGGAGTGATTATATAAGAGGTCAGCTTGACATACCTAATTTCACAAACGCAGGTTTCTCCGGTCAGGGTTACTTCATCCATGCCCTCCTCGCCGCCGCTGACCACCACACCCCTTACCACGCCCAGATTGGCCAGCACCTGGGCCAACGGTTCAACCAGCTTACGGTCATATACGCCCATTAGCTGCATAGTCGCTCCCGCCGGGTTGGCCAGGGGTCCCAATATATTGAAAATGGTCCGTACGCCCATTTCCCGGCGCACCGGAGCGGCATATTTCATGGAGGCATGATAAAGCTGGGCGAACATGAAACAAATATTGCTCTTGGCCAATACTGCTTCGCTTTGTTCAGGCGACAGGTTGAGGTTAATCCCCAGGCATTCCAGGACATCTGCCGCCCCACTTTTGCTGGATACCCCGCGGTTCCCATGCTTGGCGACCGGAACACCACCGGCCGCAATCACAAAGGCAGAGGTGGTGGAGATGTTAAAGGTGTTCGTCCCGTCACCGCCGGTGCCAACGATATCAATCACATTGCGTACAGGGTTAAGCTTCAAGCCTTTTTCCCGCATTACCGTAGCGCAGGCAGTAATTTCCTCCACAGTTTCGCCTTTGATGCGCAGCCCGGTCAATAAGGCACCCATTTGCGCCTGGGTAGCTGTTCCGTCCATCATGGCGTTCATTACTTCTTTAGCAGTAGCAAAGTCCAGATCCCGGCCGCTGATTACTGTTTGAATAGCATTTTTAATCAATTTTATCTCCTCCTAAAAATTTATGAAATTTTTTATCACTACCTGCCCCCGGGGGGTCATGATGGATTCCGGGTGAAACTGCACGCCGTAAACCTGGTACCTACTATGCCGGACGGCCATCACTTCGCCCAGCTCATCTTTAGCGATGACCTGCAATTGGTCAGGCAGAGTATGGTCTCGCGCTGCCAGCGAATGATAGCGCGCTGCCTCAATATGACCGGGCAACCCCTTAAAGAGGGGGCATGCGTTATCAAGGGTAATGGTACACTGCTTGCCATGCATCAGCCGCCTGGCGTAAGTTATCTTAGCTCCAAACACTTCACAGATCGCCTGGTGCCCGAGGCACACCCCCAGGATGGGCACTTTTCCCGCCAGGCGGTAAACCACATCCTCGCAGATGCCGGCATCTTGAGGGTAACCGGGACCGGGCGATAGAATAATATGCGAAGGCCGCAGCGCTTCAATCTCCGGCACGGTCAATTCATCATTGCGCACTACTTGAATATCCGGGTTGATGCTGCCGGCCAGTTGCACCAGGTTATAGGCAAAGCTGTCGTAATTATCGATCAGTAAAATCATCAATCATCGACCTCCGCTGCACGGCATATCGCGTTAATTACCGCCCGGGCTTTATTGCCGGATTCCTCATACTCGTTTTCCGGGATACTATCGGCCACAATACCGCCACCCGCCTGCACATACACTTGATTACCCTTCTTTACCGCCATACGAATAGCAATGCAGGTATCCATATTCCCGGTAAAGTCGAGATAACCCAGTGCGCCGCCATATATCCCCCGCGGCTGCTCTTCCAGCTCATCGATAATTTCACAGGCCCTGATCTTTGGCGCACCGGACAGGGTGCCGGCCGGCAGCAGCGCCTCAAGGGCGCTGAACCCGTCACAACCGTGCAGGATGTTACTTTCCACCTGGGAACAAATATGCATGATAGTGGAATAGCGATGGATAGACTTATAATTGGTGACTTCAACCGAGGAGTACTGCGAAATTTTACCCAGGTCGTTCCTGCCGAGATCAACCAGCATGTTGTGCTCGGCCAGTTCCTTTTCATCAGCCAGCAGCTCGGCCTCCAGGCGCCGGTCCTCCGCGTCGGTCTTGCCTCGCGGCCGGGACCCGGCCACCGGGAAAGTAGTCAGCCGCCCGTTTTGTAAACGTACCAGTGTTTCCGGAGAGGTGCTGATAATCTCATCCCCATCCAGATTCATATAGACCATGTAGGGCGAAGGATTGGTGGTTCTCAACACCCGGTAGGCATTAAGCAAGATGCCCTGGTAAGGAGCAACGAACTGCCTTGAGATTACGGCCTGAAAGATGTCTCCCTCCCGGATATATTCCTTGGTCCGCTCGACCATTCGACAGTATTCTTCCTTGCTCACATTGCAGGTAAAGCTGACATTTTGCTCACTCTTTAGCCCGGGCAGCCTCCGGGTATCCCTGATCAGGCCGGTAAGGGCTTCCAGCTCCGCGGTGGCCTTGCCGTAGTTTTCCAGCACCCGGTCGGTTTTCATATTCACCACAATACAGATTTTTTGCTTGAGATGGTCATAGGCAATAACTTTGTCAAAGAGCATTACATCAAAATCATTAAAGTCGCCTCGCTTAATGGCCAATTTCGGCTCTGCGTAACCAATCATGGCGTAACCCCAGTAGCCGACAAATCCCCCGGTAAAGGGCGGCATATCAGGCAGGCAGGGAGCTTTGTAATCCTGCTGAATCTTCCGCAACACATCGTAAGGACGGCTAGTTTGAAGCCGGCAAACCTTACCGTTCTGTTCGATGGTAACTTTATGATCCTTACCGTACACGCGCAGCACCGGGTCAAAGCCCAGGAAAGAATAACGGCCCCACTTTTCCCCGCCCTCGATACTCTCCAGCAGGAAATAACGCCGGCTGATGTCGGAAAACTTTCTCAGCAGTGCAATGGGCGTAATCACATCGGCATAGATTTCCCGGCAGATTGGTATAATGCTGTAATCCTTCGCCAGTGCCGGAATGTTATCACTATCAGGTCTAATCATCTACTCAACCTCATTTCACCTGCGCTTAGCCGCTTTTATAGCATTAAAAAAAGCTTTTGTCCCTGTAAAGGGACAAAAGCTTTAACTTCTGCGGTACCACCCAAATTGACGATATAAATCGCCCGCTCATTTTGCATACTAATCATATGCACCCCACTGGTAACGGACAGGGTTTCCGTCGACGTCTACTCCTCACCGGTTTCGAGCCGCCCTCGCAAGTCCATTCAGTATGTTCCGGTACACCGCTTTCCCAGCAACAGCGGCTCTCTGGGCTACCTTCCCCTACCTACTTTTCTTGCTCATCGGTTTAACTATTGATATTCAATTTTATGTTATTCAATCGCGTTTTTCATGCTGCGCACATATTCCACAACATGAGGCACACAGTCCGCGCCGTATTGGCCGATAATTTTTACGATGGCGCTGCCCACAATCACGCCGTCAGCCAGCCGGGCCATTTGCCTGGCTTGTTCCGGTGTCGAAATGCCGAACCCAATGGCGCAGGGGATATCTTTAACCTCTTTAACTAACTTTATCATCTGCTCCACGTCGTTGCTGAGTTCCCGGCGCACTCCGGTGACCCCCAGCGACGATACGCAATAAATAAAGCCTTGCGCCTCACTAGCGATCTTGCGTATGCGCCGGTTTGAAGTAGGGGCAATCATGGAGATTAAGTCAACTTCGTATGTTGAGCAAAACGGCAATAGTTCCTGTTTTTCTTCAAAGGGCACATCCGGCACTATCACCGCGTACACGCCAACTTCCCGGCAGTTTTTCATGAACCGCTCGGTGCCATAAGTAAAGATGGGATTTACATAGGTCATAAAAGCAATGGGCACCTGGCAGCACTGTCGGATGCGCGCTACCATGGCAAATATTTTATCCGTCGTCGTGCCTGCAGCTAAAGCACGGTTATCTGCCTCCTGGATCACCGGCCCTTCGGCTATTGGGTCAGAAAAAGGGATCCCCAGCTCAATTAAATCCGCGCCGACCTCCGCCATTTGATACACCAGCTGTTCCGTTACCTCAAGCTCCGGGTCGCCTGCAGTGATAAAAGGAATAAACGCCTTGCCGTTTGCAAATACCTGTGGTAATTTATTCATCGATTTGTTCCCCCCTGTAACGCGCTATGGCTGCCACATCCTTATCGCCCCGGCCGGAAAGGTTAACTACCAGGATTTGGTCTTTACCCATCGTAGGGGCAAGCTTCCTGGCATAAGCCACCGCGTGAGCACTTTCAACAGCCGGGATAATTCCTTCCGTCCGCGAGAGGTATTCAAAGGCCTCTACCGCCTCGTCGTCAGTAACCGGCACATATTCCGCCCGGCCTGTATCGTAAAGATGAGCGTGCTCGGGCCCTATCCCAGGGTAATCAAGTCCCGCTGAAATGGAATACACCGGTGCGATTTGACCGTACTGGTCCTGGCAGAAATAGGACTTCATGCCGTGAAAGATGCCCGCCGTACCGGTGGCTATAGTGGCCGCCGTCTCGGCGGTATCAACGCCGCGCCCGGCAGCTTCACAGCCTATTAAACGAACCCCCGGCTCTTCGATAAAATTATAAAAAATTCCCATCGCATTGCTGCCACCGCCCACGCAGGCCAGCAAAGCATCAGGCAGCCGGCCTTCTTTTTGCAGCACCTGCTGCTTGACTTCCCGACCAATCACGCTTTGGAAATCGCGCACTATAGTGGGAAAGGGATGTGGCCCCATCACTGAGCCCAGTACATAATGAGTATCTGCAACGCGATTTGTCCATTCACGCATGGTTTCGTTGACTGCATCTTTAAGCGTCTGGGTACCGCTAATCACCGCATGTACCTGCGCCCCCAAAAGCTCCATCCGGTATACATTGAGCCTTTGCCGGTCGGTGTCCTCCTTGCCCATGAATATCTCGCAGTCCAGCCCCATGAGAGCGGCGGCTGTGGCTGTGGCCACCCCGTGCTGTCCCGCGCCTGTCTCCGCAATTACGCGGGTCTTGCCCATGCGCTTAGCCAGCAGCACCTGACCGAGCACATTGTTGATTTTATGCGAGCCGGTATGATTGAGATCCTCCCGTTTGAGATAAATTTTAGCGCCCTTTAAATCTCCGGTCATCTTTTCGGCAAAGTAAAGCAAAGAGGGGCGACCGGCGTAATTATTCAGCAGTTCTGTCAGCTCATCTTGAAAACCAGGGTCGTTCTTATAATGATAATAAGCGTCCTCCAGCTCAAGCACTGCGTTCATTAGCGTTTCGGGGATATACTGTCCCCCGTGGTTGCCAAAGTGCCCGTTGGACATGTCTGCCACTTCCTTTCCGGTTACTGATGCTATTTGCGCGATAAAAATAAAAAAGCTTTTGTCCCTGCATAAAGGGACAAAAGCTTTAAGCTTCTGCGGTACCACCCAAATTGACGATAAAAATCGCCCACTTATTTTGCATACCATCATATGCACCCCACTGATAACGGACAGGGTTCCCGTCGACGTCTACTCCCTACCGGTTTCGAGTCGCCCTCGCAGGTCCATTCAGAATCATCTCTGTAACCGCATTCCCACCAGCCAGCGGCTCTCTGAGTACAGCCAATCATTCCTACTTCTCTTGCTCATCGGTTTATAACTGATAATGATAAAATGATTTTAGCACCGGCTATTACTTCTGTCAACCTGTATTTGATTCATTATCCAACCCCTAAGTATCATAGCATAATTGTGCACGTCACAAAACTTACACATCAATTCAGCCTTGTAAAATGATAAAATGGGCTCCAGGCTTATTATAAAGCATTGCTATAAAAAAGAGACGGCGCCGTTGAATATATTGCCGCTGTGACTTCACAAGGCAAATGAATATACGGTGCGTCCCATTTCAGCGCTTCATCCCTTTGATTTAAGTGCATAAAAAACCAGAGTAAAGATATTTTTGCCTTCATCCCGTTTATTATGGACTTCATCTATTTCCCGGTGGGCAATATCCGCATTATATGACCTGTTTTGGGTGCAGCCCCGCTTTTTCCACAAAATCAAAGACATATTCGCTAAT
The DNA here is from genome assembly GCA_016841905.1 of Desulfoscipio geothermicus. Taxonomy (GTDB): domain Bacteria; phylum Bacillota; class Desulfotomaculia; order Desulfotomaculales; family Desulfallaceae; genus Sporotomaculum; species Sporotomaculum geothermicum_C. The sequence goes on from JAENYF010000012.1 coordinate 59,483, forward strand.
CTCCGGAATCAGTTCCACTTTTGCCGGGAAAACTTTTTTATCTCTTACTTCTTGCATTTGTATTCATTCCATTCCTTTATCTTTAATTTGCAGGAAAAGGGACAGGGGTTTATCCCCGTCCCTCTGCCTCAGTCCCTGCTGCACTTTGCATGTCAATTGATTTTTATAATTCCAGAAAATCCCGTGATGTCAAATACACGCAGCCCTGCACTGCTGATGTATTCCAGTGCGACAAAATCGAAAACGAGATTGACCGATCCCCCTTTAATAGGTAGTATTTTTGAAACGTCCCCGTGTCTTTATCGTGTCTTAGCTCGATAATTCGAAATTTGCTTATAGATTTCCATTATCAATAACAGTGGCAAGGCCAATGCAAAGACCTCCAGCCATTCAAAAATAGTTATCGGTTCTATCCTAAGAATGGTCTGCATAAAAGGCAAATGCATGCTCAGGATATGAATCCCCTGAGCAACCAATACACCCGCAACTAAAATGTAATTCCGGCTTATCGGCACCCTAAAGGCTGAGACAAATTCCGACCGGCAATTAAACACATGGACATTCTGCAACAATACCATCTGTAACAGGATGATGTTACGTGCATGGGTTTCATCCATCATTTGTACTTCCACCAGGAAATACCAAAACACAAAGGTAATCGCGCCCATTGTCAATCCGGAAATCACCGTTTGATTTATCATCTGGGGGTTGAATATCTTTTCGTTGGTTTTCCTTGGTTTTCTTTTCATGGCACCTGGCTCTCCACCTTCAAAAGCAAGGGCAACATCCTGGATGCCGTTGGTTACCAGGTTGAGCCAAAGAAGCTGCACCGCAAGCAAGGGTAAAGGCAGTCCGGCAAATATGGAAGCGACAAAAAGCGCAACTTCGGCGGCACCAGTTGAAATAAGCAAATAGATTACTTTTCGTACATTATCGTAGGCAAATCGCCCTTCTTCCACTCCCGACACAATGGAAGAAAAATTGTCATCAGTCACAATCATAGAACTGATTTCTTTCGCCACATCCGTACCGGATCCCATGGCAACACCGATATTGGCCCGGCGCAAGGCCGGAGCATCATTAACCCCGTCACCTGTAACAGCCACGAATTCTCCCTGATTGATCAGCACTTCTACTATCTCCAGTTTCTGCGTAGGGGAAACTCTGGCAAATACATGAGTAGAAGAAGCCAGTTTGATAAATTCCGGGCTATTGGAATTGCCTGCCTCGCTTAAATCTTGACCGGTTACCACCAACTCATTATCGCCGGCAATGCCCAATTCTCTTGCTATAGCCTGGGCAGTTTTCGGATGGTCTCCTGTGATCATGATGACCTTAATCCCAGCATCCTTACACGTATTAACGGAATCGAGCACTTCCGGCCGTAAGGGATCAATGAAGCCTACCAAACCGCAGAAAACCATTTGGGGCAGATCCTCATCCCGATAAACATCTTTTTTCTCGAATCCCGGATACTTAGCTTCTGCCACCGCCAATACCCTGTAGCCTTGAGCCGCCATCTCTTCTGCCTGGTTCTCAATTTTTAACTTGTCGATGTCAACAATTCCGTTTTTCCCCTGCATTTGGCTGCAAAAATTCAGTATTGTCTCTACTGCACCTTTTGCCGCCATAAATGTGATAGCTTCTTTCTGATAAAAGACAGCGGAAAATTTTCGTTCCGATTCATAGGGGATCATCCCTAAAATATTGGTTTCTTTTCGCACTTCTTCCGGATTGATCCCCATCTTATAGCCCATAGCCAAAAAGGCTACATCCATGGCATCACCATAATGGACCCACTCTCCCATTTCCTGGGTGAGTGACCCTTCATTAGCCAGCATCGCCAGAATGGATAATTCCTTTAAACGACTCCTTTCTGCATCAGAAATCTCTCCCTGGTTAACAGGGGAAAATTCCCCTTCCCCGTTATATCCTTGCCCGGAAATCTGATACCCCTGCCCATCTGCAAGATAAACCAGACGTGCTGTTTGTTGATTCACGGTAAGAGTTCCCGTTTTATCGCTGGCAATTACCGTACAGCTGCCCAGACTTTCCACAGCAGGAAGCTTCCGCACAATCACATTTCTTCTTGACATCCTGGATACAGCAATGGAAAGAGCCACCGTAAGGGCAACAGGCAACCCTTCCGGGATAGCGGAAACCGCGAGAGCCACAACAAAGAAAAAGATAGATGCTGCATCTAGACCCTGAATTCTTAATGCTACTGCCAAAAAAGCACTAATTAACAAAACCAGAATACTGATTTGTCTTGTAAATCTCTCCATTCTCATGACTAGAGGAGGCTTGGCGCTTTCCGACTCATTTACATGCTCCGCAATTTGCCCTACTTCTGTTTCCAGTCCCGTAGCTACTACAATCCCCATTCCTCGACCTGCTGTAACTGTTGCACCGGCAAAAGCCATATTTTCTCTCTCGCTCACCCCGATGTTTTCAGGTAGCAGACCGATTCCTTTTGTTGCTGCAATAGACTCTCCCGTCAAAAAACTTTCGTCGGAAGAAAGATTATTAGCCTCCAGGAGACGAATATCTGCAGGAACCTTGTATCCTGATTCCAATAAAACAATATCTCCGGGTACAAGCTCTTCCGAAGGAAGCTCAAATTCCTTGCTTCCCCGCCTTACTCTTGCCTTAATCTTAAGGAGATTCTGCAAGCTTGCCGCACTCTTTTCCGCATTATACTCCTGATACGCTCCCAAACAGCTGTTCAGAGCAATTACAATCATGATAAATATGGCATCCGTCATTTCACCAATAGCCAATGATGCTACCGCTGCAGCTATAAGAATAAAAATCAAAGGATTTTTTATCTGATGAAACAATACTTCCCATATAGTAGTCAATTTCTTAGCCGGCAGGGCGTTTGGTCCATAGATTGCTTGACGATCGGTTGCTTCTTTTGGATCAAGCCCTGCTTTGCTGCTCAACAAAGCTTCAATAACAACGTTTTCTTCAAGTGAATGCCAACTTCTGCTATGTATATACATCCTTTCATTTTGTGACATATCTTTCTTTTGACTGTTTTCCTGCATTTTCCCCCTCCTTTGCTTTTGAAGAAATTTAATGTATGTTAACATATTTTGGCTCATAACTCCAATTTGGATGCAATAATAGCATTCTCTAGGTTTAAACCATGTGGTAAAAGGAATAAGACTACAAAAAAAAGATTTGTTACCAATTAAGCAAACGGATATCTCATATGGCACAACAACGCCTTAGCTAGAAATATAAGAGGTGCCCTCTAAAGCAACGACTTAAACTGTTTGGGGAATCGTAAAGAGGTACCCGGTGTATACATGTATCATCTTTATTACTTACCTTGCAGGGATTGCTTTTTCGATTTTGTTGACAGTGCTGCATTTAAAAAAAAACTAAAGAAACCTGTTAAGGTACCGCATGAAATACATAGAGTACTTCCAAGGCATTTTTCCTTAATAAATTCAGGCACCTCGACCCCGCTCTCGTCATCACACATAGTAATGGACGATTTTTCCCTCGGATAAAACCTTTTCCTCAAGAAAGTTGGCAATAGTCTGTTGATAAATGTTTTTATGGTTTTGGGCGACCAGTCCTTTTTTTCTGAAAGAGAGGCAATTATTTCTTCAGCTGTTAATGAGTTTTTCCTCCCTTAACTAACTTTGATTATCTTTAATTACCTTCGTTTTTCTTAGTATTTCACTTTTTATTCGGACAGCCTATCTC